>JBEKOE010000039.1:0-45493 GCA_049522075.1 Candidatus Acidiferrum sp. | reverse complement strand
TTCTCTCCTCAATTTAGTCGCGAATTCCGGTTGCGAGCAGTGCTCCTGCGGCCTGGTCCACCAGCCAAAGCAGCTTGCCGTGCGCCGGCTGAATCAATTGCGCCGGGAGCTGCTCCGGCTCGTAGGGTCCTTCCAAAACCGCTTTCAAGGCCAGAGCCTTGGCTGCGCGAGTGACCAGAAAAATGACCCGGTTCGCCTGGTTGACGGCGGGAGCGGTGAGCGTGATGCGCTCCGTATAGAGTTTTCCTACCCAGTTGCGAACCACAATGCGATCGGCCGGAGCGTGTAGAGCTTTCGTACCCGGGAAGAGCGAAAGGGTGTGGCCTTCATCACCCATGCCGAGCAGGACCAGATCGAAGCGAGGAAGCTCGCCTTTCTCTATTATAAAGTATGCGCGAAGAGCCTGCTCATATTCCAGTGCTGCTTTTTCGGCGTCCGCATACTCGCCCTTGATGCGGGTGATGCGCGAGGGCTTCACCAGCGCCTTGGAAAAGAGGGCTTCGTTGGCCATGCGGAAGTTGCTGTCGGCATGATCGGGCGGCACGTGGCGTTCGTCGCCGAAAAAGAAATGAGTCTTTTCCCAGGGGAATTGCGCGCGCAGGGTGGGGTCATCCGCAAGCAGGGAGTACAGACTCTTTGGCGTGGAGCCGCCCGAAAGCGCAACCGTGAAGGAATCGGATTCAGCGACCGCTTCCTTAGCCGCTTGGACGAAAAGCTCCGCGGCGCGGCGCGTGATCGCCGCAGCATCCGGCAGAATCCGCACTTCGCTTTCGGCGGGGCCGGTCATCAGGGCGTACCTACTTTGTCCTTGTCGTGCGATGCGCGCGGGCCGTGCAGGTCAACATCTTCTTCGCCAATGCGGTGCCACGAGCGGCCATCGCGTTCGAGAAGTTCTTCCGCCTCAACCGGCCCCCAGGACCCAGCGGCGTAGTTTGGAAAGCCGCGGGCCGGAAGCGCGCGCCACACATCGATGATGGGCTGGATCACATTCCAGCCGGCCTCGACCATGTCCGAGCGCTGAAACAGCGTGGCGTCTCCCGCCATGCAATCGCGGAGCAGGCGCTCGTAGCCCGTGCCGTGCTCCGCGCCAAAGTAAGTGGCGTAGTCGAAATCCATATTGACCAGACCGAGCCGCATCACGGAACCCGGCACCTTCGCGCCGAAGCTGAGCGAGATGCCTTCGTCCGGCTGAATGTGAATGACCAGACGGTTGGTTTCCAGATTGCGCACGGCGGTATTGCGGAACAACACGAACGGCGTGCGCCGGAACTGGATCACGATTTCCGTAGCGCGCATCGCCAGGCGCTTCCCCGTGCGCAGATAGAAGGGCACACCGGCCCAACGCCAGTTGTCAATCAGCAGCTTCAGGGCGACGAATGTTTCCGTATTCGAATCGTGCGCCACGTCCGGCTCGTTGCGGTAGGCAATCACTTTTTGCCCTTCCGCGTTGCCGTCGGCATATTGGCCGCGCACCATGCAGGTCAGTACATCCTCGGGGCTGAGCGGCTGGACGGCGTGCAGGACTTCCGCTTGCTTGTTGCGCACTTCGTCCGCCTCAAAGGAAATGGGCGGCTCCATCGCGGTCATGGTCAGGAGTTGGAACAGGTGATTGGGCACCATGTCGCGCAACGCGCCTGCCGTTTCGTAAAAGGCGCCGCGATGCTCCACGCCGACGGTTTCGGCGGCGGTGATCTGCACGTGGTCCACGTAATTGCGGTTCCACAGGGGCTCGATGATGTTGTTGGAAAAACGGAAGACCATGACGTTTTGCACGGTCTCCTTGCCGAGATAATGATCGATGCGGTAGATCTGCTTCTCGCTGAGAACCTTCTTGAGCTCCGCGTTCAACTGGCGCGCGGAGTCCAGGTCATGGCCAAAGGGCTTTTCGACGATAACCCGCGCCCAGTTGCCGTTTTCCTCTTGCGTCAAGCCCGCAGCGCCGAGTTGTTGAACGACGGGCGAAAAGAATCTCGGCGCGACAGCGAGGTAAAAGAAGCGGTTCCCGGCGATATTGTGCTGCTTTTCCGCGTCCACAATCTGCTGCTTCAGCCTTTGGAACGCCCCCGCATCCTGAAACTCGCCCTTGATGTAGTAGATGCGCTCGGCGAGCCATTCCCACATTTTCAAGTCGATGGCCTCCGGCGCGAATTTCGGAATTTCCTCACCAAGAACCTTGCGGAAAGATTCCGTGGTGTAGTCGTTCATCGCGAATCCCACGATCGCGAATTGCTTGGAAAGCAGATTCTCCTGCGCGAGGTTGATCAGCGCGGGAATGAGTTTGCGCTTGGTCAGGTCTCCGGTAGCGCCGAAGATGACCATGACGCATGGCGCGGCCTCGGTGGTGGTGTCCACTTGATTCGTGCTCATCGATGGTCATCCTGTCTGCAGGCCCGCGGCCTTCGGCGGCGCCGCTCAGTGCCCGGATTTCTTTTCGACGTGTCCGCCGAACTGGAACCTCATGGCGGAGAGTACCTTTGCCGCGAAATCGTCTTCGCCGCGCGAAGCAAAACGCTGGTACAACGATGCCGTCAGCACCGGCGCCGGCGCCGTCGATTCGATCGCCGCAAGCACCGTCCAGCGGCCCTCGCCGGAATCGGAGACCCGGCCGGAGAAGCGCTCCAGCGTGGGCTGATCGAGCAGGGAAATGGCCGTTAGGTCGAGCAGCCAGGAGGCCACAACACTGCCGCGCCGCCACACCTCGGTGATGTCCGCCAGATTGAAATCGTACTGGTAATGTTCGGGATGGCGCAGCGGCGTGGTTTCCGCATCCGCTTCGCGATGGGATTTTCCGGCGCTGGCATGTTTCAGAATGTTCAGGCCTTCCGCGTAGGCGGCCATCAGCCCATACTCGATGCCGTTGTGCACCATTTTCACGAAGTGACCCGCGCCCGAGGGACCGCAGTGGAGATAGCCCTCTTCCGCAGTGCCCGATGCTTTTTCGCGGCCGGGAGTGCGCTCAATATTTCCGCGGCCGGGCGCCAGCGTCTTGAAAATGGGATCGAGATACTTCACCACTTGGGTTTCGCCGCCAATCATCTGGCAGTAGCCGCGCTCCAGGCCCCAGACGCCGCCGCTGGTGCCCACATCCACATAGTGAATGCCCTTGACGGAAAGTTCCTTGTCGCGGCGAATGTCGTCAATGTAATAGGAGTTCCCGCCATCAATCAGGATGTCGTCCTTGCTCAGTTTGGGAAGCAGGTCGGCAATCGTGGCATCCACAACCGCGGCCGGCACCATCAGCCAGATGGCGCGCGGCCTCTGCAACTTGGCCACAAACTCGTTGAGGGAAGCGGCACCCGTGGCGCCCTCGCCGGAAAGTTGTTTTACGGAATCGGCGCTGCGATCGTAGACGACGCACTGGTGCCCGCCCTTTTGCAGGCGGCGCACCATGTTCGCACCCATTCTTCCCAGTCCGATCATTCCGAGTTGCATCGTGAGGAATCCTCCGCGAAGTTTTGTCTGAAGGGCCGGTGATTCAGGATAGCGCTTGCTGCACCGCCTTGGCGAGTTTGGCGAGATCACCCTTCACATTCTTGCCGAGGTGTACTCGCAATGCGCGCCGGCCGCGTTCCGCCAGCACCGCGAAATCGCCGCGGGCTTGCGCCGCCTTGACCACGCCAAACGTGTACTTCTGTCCGGGCACCGGGAGATCCACGGCATCGTCGCAGGTAATTTGCAGGAACACGCCGCTGTTGGGGCCGCCCTTGTAGGCTTGTCCCGTGGAGTGCAGGAAACGCGGGCCAAAGCCGAGGCAGGTGGCCACTTTCTTGGCGTCACGCACCTGTTGACGAATACCCTGCAGCGCGCGCTCATTCTGCGAGTTCATGGTGATGTAGCCGAGCACGGCAAAATAGTCGCCCGGCCCGACGCGCGACAAATGCGCCCGCAAGACGTCCGCGAGCTTCCCGCCATTTTTCAGCGCGGCGGTATTCTTTTCGTCCGCAAACAGTTTGATGCTGCCCGCTTCAAAAAATGGCGCTTCCGCAGGCAGTTTGCCGTTGGCTTCGTACTCCGTGGTCAGCTTACGCGTTTCGATTTTGCTGGCTTCCACGTCGGGCTGATTGAACGGGTTGATGCCCAGAACGGAGCCCGCCACGGCCGTGGCGATTTCCCAACGAAAGAATTCCTGGCCCAGGTCGTATTTGTTCGCCAAAACAATGCGCACGACGGGATGGCCGGCCCTCTCGAGTGCGTTCACCGCCGCATCTTGTGCCTTGTTCGTTTCGTTGCTGAGGCGCAGATAGGCAAAGACGCGGTCGTTGCCGTAGGCCGCGGGTTTGGCGAGCTTTTCGCGGTCCACGGGAATAATGCCCTTGCCGATTTTTCCGGTAGATTCGGCGATCAATTGTTCCAGCCAGGCGCCAAGATCGAGAATTCCCGGGGAAGTCAGAATGGTGAGTTTGTCGCGGCCGTGATTCGCCGCCACGCCCAGGATCATTCCGAGAACCGCGCCGGGGTTTACATCCGCAGCGCTTCCCGGCCCACATGCTTTCACCATTTCTTGCGTGGATTTCAGGAATTTGGCGAGGTCCAGGCCCATGCTGGCGCCGGGCACAATGCCGAAATTCGAGAGTGCGGAGTAGCGCCCGCCGATGCTGGGAACGCCCGCGAAAATGTGGCGGAAATGATCAGCTTCAGCAACCTGCTGCATCTTGGAGCCGGGATCGGTGACAGCGATGAAGTGGCTGCCCACTTTTTCGGGGCCGACCTTGGCGTTAATTCGTTCAAAAAAGTATTGCTTGAAAATGTTGGGCTCGAGCGTGCTGCCGGATTTGCTGGACACAATGCATAGCGTCTTGCGCAGATCCAGCTTTCTCTCCAGCGCTTTGATCTGGCCGGGGTCGGTGGAATCCAGCACCTGCAATTCCGGGAAGCCGGGGATTTTTCCAAAGGTTAGCCGCAGCACTTCGGGGCACAGGCTGGAGCCGCCCATGCCTAGCAGCAACACATGCCGGAACTTGGCCTTCCTCACTTCCTGCGCCAGCTTCCGGAAGATGGCGAGATTCGCGATTTGTTCTTGCGTGATGTCAAGCCAACCGAGCCAATTGCTCTCGTCCGTGCCGCTCCAGAGGGAAGCGTCCTTCTTCCAGAGCCGCGCGACCTTGTTGTTGTTTTTCCAGTCCGCAAAAGAAGCATCAATTGCGGCTGACAAGGCTGGCGGCAATTTGTATGTAATTTTGTTCAGGCTCACGTGCGCACCCCGGCGCTCTTTCCTGTCGCGTCCAGCAGTTGCTTGAACGCATCCGCGAAAAGCATCACGCCGTCGACAAGCAGTTTGTCCGTAACTTCCTTCATGGAAATGCCGGCCTTACCCAGGTTCTCCATGGTTTTTGCGGCGCCGGGGACATCCTCGGTCAGGCTTTTACGCAATTTGCCGTGATCGCGAAAGGCATCGAAGGTGGCTGGCGGTATGGTGTTCACGGTATCCGCGCCAATGAGTTCTTCCACGTAGATGACGTCGCAATATTTCGGGTTCTTGGTGCTCGTGCTGGCCCAAAGCAGCCGCTGCGTCTGCGCGCCTTTGCCCGACAACGCCTTCCAGCGCGGTCCGCCAAAAAGTTCCTCGTACTTCCGATAGGTAAGCTTGGCGTTGGCGATGGCGATCTTTCCGCGCACGCTTTCCAGCAGAGCCTTCGCCGCGCCGCTAGCCGTTTTTTCCAGATCGTCCACTTTGGAGTCCACGAGTGTATCAATGCGGCTCACGAAGAAGCTCGCTACGCTGGCGCTGTGGCTGACGTCCAGCCCCTTGCTGGCGCGCGCTTCGAGAGCGGCGATAAACGCTTCCGCAACTTTTTCGTAAGCCGATTGCGCGAACAGCAGAGTGATATTAATGTTCAGCCCCTCTTCCAGGAGCTGGCGGACGGCGGGAATGCCTTCGGGCGTGGCGGGCACCTTAATCATCAGGTTTTCGCGGCCCACCGCTTTCCACAGCCGCCGCGCCTCTTCCAGCGTGCCCTTGGTGTCATTCGCAAGGTACGGAGAAACTTCCAGGCTGACGTAGCCGTCGCGGCGCTTGGACTGCTGGTACACCGGCTTGAAAATGTCGCAGGCGTCCTGTACATCGCGAATGGCGATTCTTTCGTAGAGGCCCTTGGCGTCAAGAGATTTGGTGTCCGGCGCATTGAGGATGTCGGAGTAAAGCGTGCTGCCGGTGATGGACTTTTCAAAAATTGCGGGGTTGGAGGTCATACCCCGCAGCCCATCATTCTCAATCATCTTCTTCAGCTCGCCGCTGGTGAGCAGGTCGCGGCGGATGTAATCCATCCAGGGCGATTGCCCATAGTCCAACAAACCCTTCAGGGGGTTAGTACCGGACTTGCCTCCGACATTAGGAATCGTTGCTGAGGTAGTCATTACGCTTCTCCTTTATTCGAGGGCCTTGAGCTTAAATTGTACGACGGGCAGCGGGCGCGGCACGCGCTGGATTTCAGATTTTTAACATCTTTTCTTCCAACGCTTTAACCTTCGCGAGGCGCCGCACGTGGCGCTCCTCTTGTGTGAATTGCGCGCCCAGAAAGGCTTTCACCAGGTCTTCCGCCAGCTTGACGCCGACTACGCGCGAACCCAGCACCAGGACATTGATACTGTCGTGCTCTACACCTTGATGCGCCGAATAGGTGTCGTGGCACATTCCCGCGCGGATGCCCACGAGTTTATTGGCCGCGACACTGGCGCCCACGCCGCTGCCGCAGATCAACACGCCGCGTTCGGCGCGTCCATCGAGCACGGCGCGGCCCACCGCTTCGGCAAAGTCCGGGTAATCGGACGGTCGTTCATCATACGCGCCCACGTCGAGTACGTCGTGGCCGAGCGACTTCAAAAGGCTGGCCATCTCGTTTTTCAGTTGAAAGCCCGCGTGGTCTGATCCGACGACGATTTTCATGGCCGCCTCACCTGTCCAGGAGTTGTTTCGCCGCCGCCACGACCGTATCAACGTCGAATCCAAAGTGCTTCAGCAGGTCCCTCAGCGGTGCGGATGCCCCAAAGCTGCGCATGCCGATGATCTTGCCCTTGGGTCCGGTGTACCGCTCCCAGCCAAACACCGAGGCCATTTCCACGGAAACGCGCGCGGTCACGCTCGACGGCAGCACGCTTTCTTTGTACGCGGCATCCTGCTTCTCGAACAGCTCCCACGATGGCAGGCTCACCACGCGAGCCTTGATGCCCTCAGCCTGCAATTTTTCGTACGCGCCCACGCACCACTGCAATTCCGTGCCGGTGCCAATCAGGATGACTTCCGGCTTGCCGCCTTCGGCATCCGCAAGGACATAGCCGCCTTTCGCCACGCCGGAAGCAGATGCATATTTTGTGCGATCCAACGTCGGCATGGCCTGGCGGCTGAACACGAGTGTTGATGACCCATGCGTATGCTGGAGGGCGGCCTTGTACGCCTCGGTCACCTCGTTCGCGTCGCCCGGGCGCAGCACCAGCATGTTCGGCATGGCGCGCAAGGAAGCCAGTTGCTCGACGGGCTGGTGCGTGGGCCCGTCTTCCCCCACGCCGATGGAATCGTGCGTGAAGATAAAGAGCGCCGGAATTTCCATCAGCGCGGCCAGGCGCATGCTGGCGCGCATGTAGTCGCTGAAGTTGAAAAAGGTCGCCGCAAACGCGCGCAGGCCGCTGAGCGTCATGCCGTTGACCGCCGCGCCCATGCCGTGCTCGCGCACGCCGAAGTGGACGTTGCGCCCCGCGAACTCGTCCGGGAAAAACTCGCCCGCGCCCTCAAAGAGCAGGTTGGTCTTGTTCGATTTCGCTAGATCAGCGGAGCCGCCCACCAGCCAGGGAATGTTCTGAGCCAGGACGTTGAGCACTTTGCCAGAGCTTTCGCGCGTGGCCATGCCTTTGGCGTCCGCGGGAAACACTGGCAAATTCTTATCCCAACCGGCGGGCAGCTCGCGGCGCTGCATCTTATTTAGGTGCGCGGCCAGGTCAGGGAATTGTTTTGAGTAGTCGGCAAAGAGCTTCGCCCACTTCTCGTGTGCATTTGCACCGCGCGCGCCGAGATGCTCCTGGAAATGTTTGTACACTCCGTCGGGCACAAGGAACTTCGCGTCTTCCGGCCAGCCGTAATTCTGCTTTACCAGCTTGATTTCCGCTTCGCCCAGCGGTTCGCCGTGCGCTTCATAGGAATCCTGCTTGTGCGGCGAGCCGTAGCCGATGTGCGAATCCACCACCAGCAGCGTCGGGCGATCGCTGGTCTTCAAAAATGTTTCGTAGCCCCGCGCCAGCTCCAACAAATCGTTCGCATCGGCCACGCGCGTGACGTTCCAGCCATACCCGACGAACCGTGTCATCACGTCTTCGCTGAACGACCAGCTTGCCGGGCCATCCAGCGTCACGCGATTGTGATCGTAAATCCAGCAAAGATTCGATAGCTTGAGGTGGCCCGCAAGCGAAGCCGCTTCGCCGGCCACGCCCTCCATGATGTCGCCGTCGCCGCACACGGCGTACACGCGGAAATTGAACAGCTCAAATCCCGGCCGGTTAAAATTTGCCGCCAGCCATTTTCCGGCAATGGCCATGCCCACGCTGTTGCCCACGCCTTGCCCCAGCGGCCCGGTGGTTGTCTCCACGCCTGTGGTGAGGTGCGATTCCGGGTGGCCGGGTGTCCTGCTGCCCAGTTGGCGAAAGCGCTTGATCTCGTCCAGCGATACGGAAAGCTCTTTCTGGACTTCGCCTTTGGCGTTCACCGCGCGGACACCGGCAAGGTGCAGGGTGGAGTAGAGAAGCATGGAAGCGTGTCCCGCGGAGAGCACGAAGCGGTCGCGGTTGGGCCACAGCGGGTCCGTGGGGTCATACCTCAAAAAACTCTGCCACAGCGAATAGACGACCGGGGCCAGGCCCATGGGCGCGCCGGGATGGCCGGAGTTGGCCTGTTGCACGGCATCAATGGAGAGTGTCCGGATCGTATTGATGCACAGTTGATCGATGTTTTGCTGGCTCACAGTGTCTCCCTTGCGGATCAGGGGATGACCGCAATGTGGGTTCAGGGGTTAGATGCAGCACCCGCAGATAAAGCACCCAAATTGTACAGCAAAAAAGGCTTGGCTAGTTTACGTGGCTGGCGTGCAGGCGACGCAGAAGATGACCACGGATTCAGCAGTATGAACGAACGTTCACACGAAAGCTCATTCACCCCATTTTAAACCTATCCCAATAGTCCGTTCATCGCAGCCTAATCAGGCCCGTGAGGGAATGTAGTCCAGAAGCAGCGTCCGGGGTTTCTTTGGCTGACTCACTCGCTCCTGAGCCAGGTCCAAGAGGAAGGGAAGCCAAGTCAGGTGTCGCTTCGCAAACCATATCGGAGCAATGCGCGCACTTCTTCAGCCTCCCCAGCTTGCTTAACCACGCGTGCCGCGACCTCCGAAAGTCTCATTTCTAGCCCGCCCGGGCGATTGGCCAACTGCTTATTTGGAAGGTCCAAAGAGATTGCTTTCATGAGGAGAGATGGAAATGAAGAGATTTAGCCGCCTGTTCCCGATATTTCTTTCGCTTGCGATCGTCTTCTTCGCGCCAGGAGCGGACGCGCAAACTGACAAAGGTTCCCTGACCGGCCACGTTACGGACTCGTCCGGCAGTGTCCTGCAGGGCGCGGAAGTGGAATTGCAGCCCACCGGCATCACCGTCGTATCCAATCAGCAAGGCGCCTACTACGTCAACAATCTTGCTCCGGGGACGTACACCGTCACCGTCACTTATGTGGGGTTCTCTCTCTTTACAAAGGTCATCAACGTAACGGCGGGGCAAGCCATCACGGTTGACGTGAAGATGGAGGTGAATTCCCAGCGGGACCAGGTTTTTGTGACTGCCGAACGCCCCTCTGGCGAGGTGGAAGAGGTGAACCGGCAGAGGACCGCCGACAATATTCTGCAGGTACTCTCGAATGAGGTAATCACAAGCCTGCCCAATGCCAACATCGCTGACGCCGTGGGCCGGCTGCCCAGCGTCACGCTGGAGCGCGACGAAGGCGAGGGCAAGTACGTACAGGTGCGCGGGACCGAACCGCGGTTGACCAACGCCACTATCGATGGCGTAAACGTTCCTTCTCCCGAGTCTGGGGTACGGCAGATCAAATTTGATGCGATTCCCTCGGACATCGTGGAGTCCGTCGAAATCAACAAGACCCTGCAAGCCAATCAGGATGCCGACGGAATCGGCGGCTCCGTAAACATGGTCACAAAAACGGCCACAGAACGCCCCACGGTGGCCCTCTTCGGACTTGGAGGTATCTCGCCCATTCTCGGCGGGCGCAACAACTACCAGACAACAGCCACAGTAGGTGAGCGCTTCGGGTCCAGCAAGAAACTCGGTGCGCTTTTCGGTGTTTCCTATGACTATGAAGGCCGCGGCATCGACGACGTCGAACCTGTGCCGGACCAACTGATCCTGCCGGACAATTCAGTCCAGCGTTATTTCGACTCGATGGACATTCGAGAATACAAGTATTACCGGACGCGGTATGGACTGGCGGGAAGCACCGATTACCAACTGGGCCAAGGATCCAACATATACCTGCGCGGTCTGTTCTCCGACTTCCACAATTTTGGTGACCGTTGGGTTTACACCATAAACGACAACAGTGGCGCTAATCTCCTGAACGGCAGCGGCGGCGCACCGTCGTTCAATAACTCCATTCGCCGGCCTCGTTATATCATCGAAAACCTGGTGTTGGGCGGGAAGCATGTACTCGCCAGTACGTGGTTTTCTTGGGACGTTTCCGGTTCGTTTGCGAGCGAGAATGATAACGGTTATGGCGGCGGTTCCTTTGGCGTACCGTATGCTTCAACTTATACAAGCCCGTGCACGTACGATCCTGTCGCCACGGGGAACTCCCTTCGCCCGCGATGGTCGCCCGCGTGTTTCACGGAGGCCTACAACACCTCCCTTTTCGACCTGAACGACCTGAACATCAGCCGCGGTAAGACTGCTCAGACAAACTTGCAGGGCGCGGCGGCAATGGGCAAGCGCTACCACATCGGTTCGCACCTGGCGACGATCGAGATTGGGGGAAAGTTCCGCAACGCCCACAAATACGATCACAGCTACTCGGACGATTACGCCATACCACTTGTGGGAGGTGATGGATCGGACAAAAACGACTTTGCTCCCGGGGCTGCGATTATCCCGTTCAGCAATTTCCCCAGCACGTTTCACAACTCCAACTACTATGATGGAACGTACCCGCAGGGACCGTTTGCGGACTACTACAAGACCCAGGCTTATGTCCTCGCGCATGCGAGCCAGTTCGTTTTTACGACCGGCGCGGCGGGAGCTCCCAATTTTTACAACTATATCGAGCAGGTTTCCGCCGGGTACGTGATGAACACGCTCGATTTCAGGAAATTCCGCCTCATCGCGGGTGTTCGCGTGGAAGGCACGAACCTGGATACCCTGAGTTGGGACAGCAATGCCAATACGTTTACTTACAAAGCCGGTGGCGATTACACAAAAGTGCTGCCAAGCGCTTCCCTTCGATACGCTTTGACCAGCAGCACGGATTTTCGATTGGTCTACAGCCGGGCGCTTTCCCGTCCAAATCCTACGGATGTTGCCCAGTCGTTCTCGGTGACCAACGCCCAGGGCGGAGTGGGAAGTATAAGTCTCGGCAACAAGAACCTGAAACCTGAAAGCGCCAACAACTATGATATCTTGTTCGAGCACTACATGAACCCGTTCGGGGCGATTCAGGCCGGCCTGTTCTACAAGAGTCTCTACGAACCGATCGTGGATTCTATGTATGCCATCAATAACTATAATCCGGGGCCCACTTACACCACGGGCCGCTATGTATTCACCCAGCCTGTGAACGCCGGCAGCGCGCATCTGTATGGCTTCGAAATCGCCTACTTGCAACGCTTTAGCTCGCTCCCGGGATTCCTCAATGGATTTGGTCTTTCAGCGAATTACAGCTACACGGACTCTGGCGTTGGAGGCCTGTTTGATCGTCTTGATCATCCTCATCTGCTCAGGCAAGCGCCGCACACCTGGAATTTCAGCCCGACGTATGACCGTGGCCGTTTCTCGTACCGCCTTGGGCTCTCTTACAATGCTGCCAATATCTTCGGCTATCAATATGTTGATGGCTCGGCTGTAGATCCAGCGAACCCGAACGATGGCATTCCCGGACCAACACCCGGCGGATTGAAAGGTCCTAATGGCGATACCTACCTGTATGCCCACCTGCAGATTGATATGCAGGGAAGCGTGCGGTTTCAGAAGGGCTTCACTTTTGTCGCCTATATTCTCAACGCCAACAACGAGGTCTTTGGCTTCTACAACGGCAGCAGTCAGTACCTGATCCAGCGCGAATACTACAAGCCGACGTATGCGCTGGGCATGCGCTGGTCGCCGACCCATGGAGAATAGCGATTCGCTAATCAATCCCGGTGGGGCCACCGTAAGGTTTCGCCGGAGGATCGATGGGTACCTTGACTACTCGCACGGGCCGGGGGATTTGGCGTGCGGACCAAGTCCCCGGCCCTTTCCCCGAACGATCTTCATGAAGGTCATTCAGAGGAGCATTTAGGCCACGTTTGGAGACACCCTGCTACAGTGCCGTTCGTGCCATAGGGCATACTTCCCGGAGGAAACATGAGATCGAAATTCGCCCGGTTTGGTGGTCTCCTTGGTCTGCTGGCCGTCACGGCGCTGGGCGCTGCAGTCAACTACACACTCGCAAAGAAAGTCGGCGTTCCCGGCACGGGCGGCTGGGACTACCTTGCCGTGGATGAAACCGGGCGCCGCGTGTACATTTCTCACGCCACACAGGTGGATGTGCTGGATGCCGATTCATTTGCGCTTGTCGGCACGATCCCCGGAACGCCGGGTGTCCATGGCATCGCCCTCGCCTCCGAATTTGGACGCGGCTACATTTCCGCCGGCCGCGCCGATGCCGTTGTGCCATTCGATTTGAAGACGCTGAAGCCGCTGCCCGAAATTAAAGTGGGCAAAAAGCCCGACGCCATCATCTACGAGCCGCTCACCAAGCGCATCTACGTGATGAATGGCGACAGCGAGAGCATCACCGTGCTCAATGCCGCCGACGGCGCTGTGGTGGGCACCATTCCGCTTGGCGGCGGCCCCGAATTCGCCGTGTCCGATGGCAAGGGCAATCTCTACGTCAACCTCGAAGAGCAGAATGAAACGTTGCACATTGATGTGAACGCGCTCAAGGTGAAGGACCGCTGGGCGCTCGCTCCCTGCGCCACGCCCACCAGCCTGGCGCTCGACAACGAGAACCGCCGCCTATTCGTAGGCTGCCGCAGCCACCACTTCGCCGTGTTGAACGCTGACACCGGCAAAATTGTATTCACCGCGCCCATTGGCGAACGCGTTGACGCCGGCGCATTCGACAGCACCACGCGCCTCGCCTATGTTTCCACGGGCGACGGCAAGGTTTTCATCTTTCATCAGGATTCGCCGGACGCCTACAGCCTGGTCCAGGAAATCGCCACGCATCCCGGTTCCAAGACCATGGGCTACGATTCCAAAACTCGCAATCTCATCGTGCCCAGCAGCGATAATGGCGCCATGCAGGTGCTGGTCTTCTCCGCCAAGCCCTAATTCACGGCTTCCCGCTCGTATTGCACTACCCCTCTGTATTCGCTAGATTGGAATGGCCGGCGCCCGGGTGGCGGAATGGCAGACGCTGAGGACTTAAAATCCTCCGGGGATTTTTCCTCATGTGGGTTCGACTCCCACCCCGGGCACCATCGTTTCCCCTTTAGTAATGGCATCTTTTCCGGACAGCAACTTATCTGTAGCAGAATTGTGGTGCTCGAAAGTGCTCCGCACCAGTGCTTCCAGCAACCCGCTTGCCTACCTCAGGAGTCAAAACCCCTAAATTTCCCCTACGTTTCGGCACGGCTGAAGCCGTACCCTCCCGGGGACCATTTATGAAATGGCTTCTAGTGTCTCTCGCTGCTCGCAACACGCCTTGCTGACTTTGAAACTCCGGCGAGTTTTGTGCAAGCCTCCTCCTGCAAACCAAACTACACTTCCTTTGGGCTCCTGACTTTTCGCTCGAATACCCCGATTGGTTTACGTGGACACTATGGAAGAGCGCGGCACGGAAGCTATGGATCAAAACATCTCCCCGCAGGAGGCACCCCACGCCGCCGCAGGAAAAACTAGCCCCCAAAACACGGGACTTTCCCGCCACTGGATGACCGCGATCCTGTTCCTCGGCGTATTTGCTTTTTGCGTCCCCACCATTCCTTCCGTCGACACGTGGTGGCACCTCGCCACGGGACGTTACATTCTGCAAGCCCACGCCGTTCCTCACGCGGACCCTTTTTCCTCAACGGTCGCGGGAAAGCCCTGGATCGCCCATGAATGGCTCTCCGCGGTTGTCTTTTACCTAGGCTATTTCCCCATCGGCTCGGCGGGACTGCTCCTCTTGACCGCGTTGGTTCTCGCGGTGTCTTTCTTGGTGGCCTACGAACGCTCCGGTGGGCCCTTGCCTGCAAGGATTCTTGCGCTGGCTCTCGGTGTATGGGCTACCAGTCCGATCTTTTGCGTCCGGCCACAAATCTTTACCTATCTGCTGGCGTCCTGCTTTATCGCGCTGCTCACCCGTTTCCTCCAGAAGGGCTCCTACCCGCCCCTCATTCTTTTGCCGTTCCTGACAATTCTCTGGGTGAACCTTCACGGCGCCTATATTCTTGGTCCCACGCTCATTCTTCTGTTTGCGGCGGGCGCCGTCTGCGATTGGGTCGCAGGCCAGGCAGCGCCGGCGGTGACGAAGAGGCGGGTCGTCGCACTCCTGATCGTCTGCGTAGCATGCCTGGTTGTTGTGCCCTTAAATCCAAACGGCATTGCCATGCTGTCATACCCCTTCGCGACCCTAAACTCTTCGGGGATTCAAACGGGCATCATGGAGTGGCGGTCTCCCGACTTTCACTTGGCAATTTTTCGACCCTTTGCCGCGCTGCTGTTTATAACGGTGGGTGTACTCGCGCTGGCTCCCAAGCGGCCCAGGCCCAGCCAAATCGTGCTCTTCATCTTCTTCTCGCTTACGGCACTCTACGCCATGCGCAACTTGCCACTCTTTGTGCTCGTGGCATTTCCGCTGGCCGCGGAGTACGCCTACTGGCCCAATTGGAAGCTGCCTTCCTGGAGATTTGGCCTGCAGAAACCTTTGCAGGCCGCCACGTTGCTCCTGGTTGCGATAGTAGCCGCCAAAATTGCTAACGACCACATTGGCAGGGAATTGGACCTGGAACAGACGCGCTTCCCGGTGCGCGCCACTTCATTTCTGGAAGCGCAGAAGCTGCCTGGCCCGTTGTTCAATTCCTATGAGTTTGGCGGGTATCTGATCTGGCGGCTCTATCCACGCTATCGCGTCTATGTCGACGGCCGAACCGATCTCTATGGGGACGCGTTCCTCGGTAATTTCATCCAGGTCTACGAAGTCAACGTGGATCCCCGGGTTACCCTGAATCGCGATGGTATCCATACGATCATTGTGGAACCGCACTCGGCTCTAGCCGGCTTTCTTCGGACGCAGACAGAGTGGAAACGCGTCTACGAGGACCCCGTCGCGGTCATCTTTTCACGCTGAATTCTTTAACTACGCGCGCTACTTGAGCCTGCGGCCGGCCACGCCCCGGCGGCGCAAACTCCCATTAACTCCAGCCGGCTTACGACGGAACCCTTCGAAGCACAGGGCTAAGTGAAGACTAGGCCTCCAGCAGGGGTAGATAAGGGCGACGTTACAAAGTAAAAGGCGGTGCTGTTCAGCTGGGGGGAGGAAGCAGCACCGCCTTGTTACTCGGGATGCGGATCCCGGTGACGGGATTCCGCTCCCCTTGAGGAAACTCAACCGCGAACCGTTAATACCGGGCAAGGCGCCTTAATCACTACGTTATAGGCAATGGTCAAAGGCACATGGCCCGCCAAGCTCTTCCGAGGCTTGGCGCCCATAACGATCAGATCCGTCTTCGATTCCCTGGTCGCCAGCAGAATCTCTTCCACGGCGGCGCCAAAGGTGACGCGGAACTCCGGCTTGCACCAGTTTTCGCTGCCGGCCGGCATGAGCTGCTTCATGCGCACCACATTGATCTCCCGCTGCCGGACCACGCTCTCTTCCGTGTAGGCCGCGGCGCTTTCGATCACATGCAGCAGCGTCAGATGCGCGCCATGCTCTTGGGCGAGGGAGAAAGCATAAGCGGCAGCCTTCTCCGCACCCGGCCCAAAGTCGGTCGCGAACAAAATGTTCTTCAGCTCCACTTCTTTCTTCTGGGTGTCCTTCACCAAGGGACCCACCGTCAGAACCGGACTGTCAGACTGCCGGAAAATCTCCTCGGCGACGGAGCCGATCAGGATCTTCTGGACCTTGCCGCGACCGTGCGTCCCGGCCACCACCAGGTCGATTTCATGCTCGGCGATCAGCTTTTCCAGGGTCGGCCAGACGTTGCCCTCTTCCATCAGCACTTCGTGAGGCACGCCGCGCAGCTTCCCGGAGATCAAAATGTCGGTAATTCCTTCTTCGGCGGCCTGGCGCACCTTTTCGTAGGTGGCCTGTGCGAGTTGTGGCTCGGCGAACTGGAAAGGATCCGGGGTAATGACGTGGGTAAGGTAAATCCGTGCATCATAGCGCTTGGCCATCGCTATGGCATAATCCAACGCGTGGTCGGAGACTTCCGAGAAATCGGTGGTGACAAGAATCTTGGTGAGGGAAACCCTCTTGTTCTGGTCTGTCTTGGCCTTCTCCTTGGGCTCCATTACTTGCGGCATGACTTCCTCCTCAACTTCCCCCCTGTGGCCCAGACTGATGGCAGCGGTATCTCAAACCTACAAGTGTGCACGTTCCGTTCCACAGCGCGCCCTTCTTAGTTGCTGGAAAGAAAGAGGTTGCTTCACTTTTTAAGTTTACTGGAATGTTACTGAGCCAACTGCCGCAGATTTGTGCGCCGAATCACCTAAATCTGTGGGGAATGAACAGCAGGAATAGACTGGCCACCAGCCCTAAAACTTGGCCCCCAAAAAAGAGCAGCGGCCAGCTAATGGATGAGCCCGTCATGCGGGCGTTCGCGGTCGACTATTCGACGCTTCGTTATAGTCGTGCTGGCCGCTGCAAAGTCATTTTGTGGGCGCCCCTTTCTACGGCGTTTCCGTTTCAGGCTTGCCCCATGAACGCAAACGCCCTGAAAGGAACGCCCACTGCGCAGCTATTCGACAATCGCTCCATTGCCTAATTGTTGCGCGTTATCCTTTCTTGCATCCGGGGTTCCTTTGTGGCGCCTCCGGCCTCCTCTAGGATCTTGCTGTAAATACGGCTGTTAGAGTCGGTGCGACCGAAGGATGAACGCGGGGCCTGCCCCTCCATGGGGCATTTCACTCTACCCCGTGTTTTCTCACCCACCGACTCAGGCCTCGGCTGCGGCGCAGTCGAAGCACACACGGGAGCGGAGGCCGGGCTCGGCCATTAGGCTCGGCCGCAGGGGCTTGGCGCTCCTCTCTGCTCTTTCTCTGTGATCTGGAAACGTGGACCTGGAAGGGACCGACGCTCAGGTATTCGCTGGAGCCGCGGGCTCTTCTTCCTCGCTATGCGGCGACAGCCCAAACTTCTTCATTTTGTAGCGCAGAGCGTCCCGGCTAATATTCAAGAGCTTCGCCGCCTTGATCTGGTTGCCATGCGACTGCTGCAGCGCCAGTTCCACGAGCGCATGCTCTACATCTTCAAGCGACGTGCCGCCCTCGGGAATCGATAGCGCAGGCAAGCGCCGCTTCCCCGGAGCCAGTTGTGCCTCTATCGGAGCGCCCAGCTTGTTTTCCCCCGGCGCTGCGCCGCCCTTGCCGCTGGATACGGTGAACGGAAGGTCATCCGGGCGCAATTGGTTGCCCTCCTCGAGAATCATGGCGCGCTCCAGCGCGTTCTTCAGCTCGCGGACATTTCCCGGCCAGTCATAATTCAGCATCAGCCTTCGCGTCTCCTCGCTTAGGCCCTGCACGGTCTTGCGGAATTTCTTGTTGTAGTGCGCCAGGAAAAACTCCACCAGCGGCACGATGTCTTCCTTCCGTTCGCGCAGCGCCGGCAAATAAATGGCGATGATCGCCAGCCGGTAGTAGAGGTCCTGGCGGAAGCGCCCCTCCCGAACCTCTTTCTCGAGATCCCGATTGGACGCGGCAATCACGCGCACTTCCACCTGGATATCGCGGACGCCGCCCACTCGCCGGACCATCTGGTCTTCCAGCACGCGCAGGAGCTTTGCCTGCAAGAGCGGTGAAAGCTCTCCGATCTCGTCCAGAAACAGCGTGCCGCCGTCGGCAACCTCGAATAGGCCCTTCTTCATGGCCTTGGCATCCGTGAAGGCGCCTTTTTCATGGCCGAAGAGTTCCGCCTCGATCAGCGTTTCGGGGATTGCCGAACAGTTGATGGCCACGAAGGGGCGTTCCGAGCGGGAACTGCGGTAATGAATCGCCTTGGCCACCAGGTCCTTGCCCGTGCCGCTCTCGCCCTGGATCAGAATGGTACTGGCTTCGCTTGCGGCGACCTTGTACACGAACTTCATCAATTCCGTGATCTTCCGCGATACGCCAATGACCTCGTGATAGCCCGCGCGGCGCCGCACCTCTCCGCGCAGCGATTCCACCTCGGTCCGCAGCGCGCCCGCTTCCAGCGCGTTCTGCAGGGTCACCCCAAGCTCTTCAAAATTGATGGGTTTGCTTACAAAGTCGTACGCTCCCATGCGCAGCGCCGCTTTCACGTCGTCGAGTTGCGGGTCCGCCGTCATCATAATGATGCTGCGCGTCTCGCCTGCCTGCCTCAGTTTATCCAGGACTTCCAGGCCGCTCATGTCTGGCAGGTGTACGTCCAGGAGGACGGCGTCCACACTTTCGCCCTGCAAACTCCGCAAAGCCTCTTCTCCCGACCCGGCCTCGACGCTTTGGTAGCCGTATTCGGTACACTTCTGCGTCAGCGCCCAGCGGACGAGCTTTTCGTCGTCAACAATCAGGATTTGTTTTTGGGGCATCGGGTTAGTTTATCACCATGACTAGCTTACAGCCGGTCCTTCTTTGGGCGCTCCATCGGCAAGTCGATGCGGAACCGCGAGCCCTTTCCCAGCACACTGCTCACTTCGATCCTTCCCCCGTGCGACTGCACAATACCGTTCGCCAGCGATAATCCCAACCCCGTGCCTTCGTTGCGCGTGGTGAAAAACGGCTTGAAGATCTTGGGGAGCGCGTCGGCAGGTATCCCTTTCCCCGTGTCGGCCACTTCCACAATGGCCTGATCCTGCTCGCGGGCGGTGGTCACTTCGACCTTGCCTGTCCCGGAAATGGCCTGAATGCCGTTCAGCAGGAGATTCAGCACCACCTGCTGTATTAACGCGGGATCATGGTCCACAAGAGGCAGAGAGGAATTCGCCGTGAACAGTATCTGCACCGGCTTGTTGCGGACCTGCTGGCGCGCCAGCATTACCGCCTGCTCAATCGTGGCGTTCAGATCGCTGGGGCGGAAGGCAGGCGGCCGGGGCCGAGCGTAGAAGAGCAGGTCGTTCAGAATGTCCTGGATATGCCGGATCTCTTTCTGAACGTCTCCCATCACCGCGCGGCTGGGGCTGCTGGCGGGCAAGTCTTTGCTCATCACGTCCACAACGCCCGCAATTCCGGCGAGCGGGTTGCGAATCTCATGCGCCAGGCCTGCGGCGAGCTCTCCGAGTGTTGCCAGGTGTTCCGCCCGCGCCATCTCACGCTGGTGAAATTCCTCGAGTTTCCGGCGGCTCTCGCTCAACTGCTCGACCATCTCATTGAACTGGCGGCCCAGGCGGCCGATGTCGTCGTCGCGCTTGGCAAATTCCACACGCGTTGAGAGGTCGCCATGACGCACCCGTTCAATCGTATCCATCAGCTCTTCCAATGGACGTTCCACGAGCACGAGCAGGACGGAGAGCAGCACAAAACACAGCAAAATGGCAAAGGCCAGCGCCGCCAGCAGAATCCACTGTGCGTTTTGAATTTCCAGTGAGCGCAGTACCGCCGTCACGACGACCAGGCTCAGCGCCAGCACCCCGATGATCGGGATGAATACCTTCCATTGCCAGCGGATTGCTGTCGCCCAGCGCACGATTTGGGGCAGATTCATGCCCGTATCTCACCAGAAAAACAGCACTTCGCGCAAGTCGGCACCGTGACTCCAGAGGCAAGCCTTGCCGGGAGACACAATTCGGCACACCTCTGCATCGAACAGCCCAGGATAACTTTCTATGCCACTTGTGCGCATTGATCTTCTGGAGGGCACTTCGCCGCAATACCGCAAAGCCCTTGCCGACGGCGTGCATCAAGCGCTGATCGATGCCCTTGCCATTCCGCCCGACGACCGCTTCCAGGTCATCAGCGAACACCCGCCCGAAGGTTTCCTCTACGATTCGCAATACTTAGGCCTCAAACGGTCGGCTAAGGCGGTTTTCGTCCAGGTCACCTTGAGCTTCGGGCGCAAGCCGCGACAAAAGCGCAAGTTGTACAAGCGCATCGTCGAGCTTCTGGCCGCTACGCCGGGCGTGCGTCCGGAAGATGTGCTCATCAATCTCGTGGAAGTGTCTTAGGAAAACTGGTCGTTTGGCAAAGGCGAAGCCCAGTACATGGACGCGTGATTTTTCTCTGACGCCCGAGTCTCATTGCTGTAAAGTCAGCACATGCGCGCGCTCGCCGGTTTTCTATTTGCTGCAACACTCGTTGCTTCTGCCCTCGGACTCTCCTACCCGGCCGCTCACAACCAGACGTCTGGGACTGCATCTCCAAGCGCCTATCTCGGTTTCGACAGCAATGAGTATCCCGGGGATGAGGCGCTCCCCGTGCTTCGCAAAACATTTTCATTTACGAGTTACTGGCTCAGCCCGCCGCCGGGAGAAAAGCGCAGCACCTGGCAGGGCAAGCGCGCGCTCTTACAATCGCAGGGATTTGGTTTCGTTGTTCTATTTAATGGCCGCGAGAGTCGCGCCTTGCACAAATCCGCCGATGCGCGCCAGAAGGGAACGCTGGACGCGCAATCCGCGGTGAAATTGGCCAAGGAGGAGGGCTTTGCCAAAGACACCGTGATTTTTCTGGATATCGAGGAAGGCGGCCGCCTGCCGGCTCCGTATCACGAGTATCTCCAGGTATGGAGCAACACCCTAGCGAAAGCCGGCTACCGCGCCGGCGTCTACTGCTCCACGATTCCGGTGGACGAAGGCCAGGGAGTGCACATTACCACCGCGCAGGACATCCAGGCACACCTCACGTCGCCCGGCCTCATCTATTGGGTTTACAACGATGCCTGCCCGCCCGCTCCCGGATGTGCTTTCCCGGCGAATCCGCCGTCGCCCACGCAAAGTGGTTTTTCCTCCGCTGCCATTTGGCAGTATGCGCAGTCTCCGCGCCGCAAGGAATTCACCGTGGGTTGCGCCGCCAGCTATGCACCCGACGGCAATTGTTATGCGCCCGGCGACGCGCAGCACCGCTGGTTCCTCGACGCCAACGTCGCCACCACGCCGGACCCCTCCTTAAGCCATTAAGATTTGTAATCAATTCGTTGGGTTTCGCAGAAACTTTTGGCAGGGCAGCCGCACGCCATTGATCAAAGCCTGATCGGCGCGAATCTGTGCTGGCGCTTCAAACCCCGCCGCGCTTAACGCAGCTACGGCGGGCGGCGGAGCCGCGCTGCCGCTGCTCGTGGAGGTCACTCTGCCGCATCCAAGCAGAACGAAGACGAGCGCCAACGCCAGCGAGAGCGCCAGGACCACGCCGAACGCAAGCGTTTTCCGCCGCTGCCCGTAAGCATGGCGCGACTCCACAGGTTTTCGCAGGACGTGTTCCATCGCGGGTTCCTCTCGTTGGTAACATACCGCGCGCGAGTCCAACAACGTGCATTCCCCGCCGATGATGCCAAAAGCTAACGGTCCGCCGCCCGCGCGGGGCGTCATTGTCAATTCGCAGCCAACGCAGAAAATTCATCACCGCCTAGAACGCTGACAATTGTCAAGCTCCATCGCTTTTTCTTCGATTCAAATTTCCGCATTAACTTTGCCCTAACTCCCTGATTCTAGAGTTTTTCCGGCGACTAACTCGTTTCCTTACAACCGATTACCCATTCCACGCATCTCATCCAGGACTAACAATCCGTTCACGTTTTCCTCGCATAGCACCCATCAAAATTATTCTTGGGCCAATCCCAGGATTGCGGTTAACGTGTAACTGTGAGGAAGCTTCCGAGCCGCCAGTCCGGTTCGCGCCCGCAGTGGCGGGCAGAAAGTAGGAGTACTTTTCATGGTGAAGCAATATCTTCTGGCCAGCGATTTTGACCAGACCCTTAGCTTCAACGACTCAGGCGTCGTACTCAGCGAACTCATCGGCTTTCACGGGTTTCACGACAAGGTGAAAGGCTTGTCCGATATCCACCTGGTGCAGCAGGGCGCCGAACTGTCTTATCTGATTCTGCATGATCCGGATTTCCGCCGCGTGCGGCGTGAACATCTGATCGAAACGGGCAAGCGCATCCGTCTGAAGCACGATGTCGATCTTTTCGCGCGCTCGCTCGAAAAACTCTCCGACGGCTACAAATTCTCGTTTTACGTTATCTCCGCGTCGCCACAAGAGATCATCCAATCGGCGCTGGAACGCATCGTGCCGCCCGATCACATTATCGGCACGCGATTCCGCTTCAACGAAGCGACCGGTGAGGTCCAGTCCATCATCCGCGCCACCGCGGGCTGGGGGAAAATCACCGCACTCGAAGAGGTTCGCGCCTCTCTGGGCATCAGCACCGACAGCGTCATTTACATGGGAGATGGAAGTTCCGATCTGCCTGTGATGATGCACGTCAACCAGCACGATGGCCTGACCATCGCCGTTTCCGAGGCGCAATTCATCACCCGCGTCGCGCGCCGCACGGTACTCAGCGACAACACCATGAGCGCCCTCGTGCCGGTGCTCGAGGAAGTTCTGCGCTGGGATTCCGCGCAAATCCGGCGTTTCTTTGCCACGCGTGGCCTGACACTGCGCGAATGGGACAAAACGCGCACCGACATGCTTACCATCGAGGAATCCAATTTGCCGGCGCCGGCGCAACCACGGTAACGCGCGGGCCGCGCAGGAAGTTGCGGGTGTAGAGTGGATGTGTTTCGCGCGCCTTGGTAAATGATTTCCGGGGAATTCGCTTCAGGGTTCGAAGCGAAACTCGATGACCTGAGTGGTTTCTTTCGGCGCAGCCTCAAATCTCATCATCAGCGCCGCTTTTTCTGCTTCGTTGGCCAGCAACGGGTGCCCCCCAACAACGCGCGTGTGTTTGACCTTACCGTCCGGCGCGATGACTATTTCCACTCTTACGGCACCACTGAGCTTCATTTGCCTAGCAAGTAAGGGATATTCGGGCTTCACCGCCGATTTGACATGCCGCGGTGCATCTCCTTCGGCCGACTGTGCGCGTAGTGAAATGCCAATGGCCAGCACTAGAGCAGCAGCCAGCAGGAGAACATCGCAAACACGCATCCTGCGTTGAACCTGACTACCAGTAAATGGGTACACGGAGCCACCCTCCGTTCTCTACAAGTGGGCACGCTTCGTGCCAGTTGGTCGTCTGGGGGGCTGAAATTGCCAATCTTTCAAGCTCAATATCGACAAAGGGTTACGCTGGCCATCACCGCCCCAGTTGAGCCGGAGGGACAAACTCGTCTCAGAGTCATGGGCGGGCGGCGAAAACGTATCGTCTTGAGATGATTTTAGTGCGAGCCGGCGCGGTCAGGCATTTTTGCTGCCAATTTGCTATGCTCTGTGTTTTGCAAGGGGGTTGCAATGTCCCGCAAGAACATCCTGATGCTGCTTGGCGATTTCGTCGAAGACTACGAGGTGATGGTGCCGTTTCAGGCCCTGTTGATGGTCGGCCATGCGGTCCACGCCGTTTGTCCCGGCAAGAAAGCCGGCGAAGCGGTCCGCACCGCCATTCACGATTTTGAAGGCGACCAGACTTACTCCGAAAAGCGCGGGCACAATTTCGCGCTCAATGCCACCTTCGAGCAGATCAAACCAGAGGAATACGACGCGCTGGTGATTCCGGGAGGCCGGGCCCCGGAGTACATTCGCCTGAATCCCCGCGTGCTGGAGATCGTTCGCCATTTCGCTACCGCGAAGAAACCCATCGCCGCAATCTGTCACGGTGCGCAGGTTCTTGCTGCCGCCGGAGTCCTGGAAGGGAAGAAATGCAGTTGCTACCCTGCGGTTTCTCCCGAGGTCACGCGTGCAGGGGGCACGTTCGCGGAGTTGGCCATGACTGATGCCATCGTGGACGGCAATCTTGTCAGCGCACCGGCGTGGCCGGCGCATCCCGCGTGGCTCGGGAAGTTTCTGGGCGTACCCTTTCTAAATTCCTTTTCTTCTTACATAATCATTGGTTCTCTATCCCACACTAAGGCGATCCTTGCACTATGGCTAATATCAATGTAAAGAAAGGCGTAATTGGCATCCTGACCGGTGGCGGCGACGTCCCCGGGCTAAACCCGGCGATCCGCGCTGTAACGTTGCGCGCGCTCCACGAAGGCTACGAGGTCATCGGCTTCCGTCGAGGCTGGGCGGGAATCGTGGACATGGTCCGCGATGAAAAACACGACAATTCCGACAACTACCAACGGCTCACCGAAGACGTCGTGAATCGTGCCGGCAGAACCGGAGGCACTTTCCTCCATTCCTCGCGCACCAACCCTGGCCGCGTCAGCAAAAGCAACGTCCCCGAGCACCTGAAGGGGCAATTCAACGCGGAGAAAAACGATCTCACGCCGGAAGTCCTGAAAAACCTCGCCTGGCTGGGCATCGAGTACATGATCCCGATCGGCGGCGACGATACGCTGAGCTATGGCGTGCGCCTGTACCAAGAAGGCGTGCGCGTCGTGGCCATCCCCAAGACAATGGACAACGATGTGCCCGGAACCGACTACTGCATCGGCTTCAGCACTTGCATCACCCGCACCATCCAAATGACCAACTCGTTGCGTACGTCCGCAGGCTCCCACGAGCGCTTCATGGTCCTCGAAGTTTTCGGCCGCTATGCCGGCTACACCGCCATGCTGCCGACAATGGCCGGCGCAGCCAATCGCTGCGTCATCCCAGAGCATAAGTTCGATATCGAACAACTGACGGAGCTTCTGGTTCACGACCGCAATAAAAACCCCAGCCGTTACTCCATCGTGCTGGTTTCCGAAGGCGCGATGTTCAAGGGCGGCGAAATGGTCTTCCAGCGGGATGCCGCAGATGCCTTCGGCCACAAGAAACTCGGTGGCATTGGCGACCTTGTTTCAGAAGAGTTGACCGCTCATTCTCCCAAATTCAACAACGGCAAGAAAATTGATTGCATCAATCAGAAGCTCGGCTACCTAGTGCGTTGCGGCGATCCCGACGCGATCGATTCCATCGTTCCGATGGCCTACGGCAATCTGGCGCTGGACCTGATCCTCAACCGCATTCACGGGCGCCTGGTGGTGTTGAAGAACGGGCGCTATGACAACATGCCCATCGACACCGTCACGGCCACGAAGAAAGTCGTCAACGTCAAGGAGCACTATAATATCGAGCGCCTCCGCCCGGTCTACCAGAGCTTCGAGATGAAACCCCTGTTCCTGATGACCAGCGAAATCGGCTGATTTGGCCGGGCCCGCTGGCCGCCCGAGGGTGCGCCCCTCGAAATTGCCGGCGGAACAAAATAAGAGCATGTATCCGGGTGTGGATGCTAGTCATCTATCTTGCAGTATGTTTCAACTGAGGTGCCCGCATGCAACTCCGCAAACTCGGAAAAATCGGACCGCGCCTTTCGCCCCTGGGCCTTGGCTGCATGGGCATGTCGGAATTTTATGGTCCGCGGAATGATGCCGAATCCATCGCCACGATTCACCGCTCCATTGAACTTGGCATGAATTTTCTGGATACCGCCGACGTCTATGGCTATGGCGACAATGAAATTCTAGTCGGCCAGGCCGTTCGCGATCGCCGCGAAAAGGTATTTCTCGCCACGAAGTACGGCATCGTGCGCGACCGCTCCAACCCGCACGTGCGCGGCGTGAGCGGCAAGCCGGAATACGTTCGCGCTTGCTGCGAGGCCAGCCTGAAACGCCTCGGCGTTGAGGTGATCGATCTTTATTACCAGCACCGCGTCGATCCTGTAACGCCCATCGAGGAAACGGTGGGCGCGATGGCGCAGCTTGTGCGCGAAGGGAAAGTGCGATACCTCGGGCTGTCCGAAGCATCGCCGGCCACACTCCGCCGCGCGCACGCAGTTCATCCCATTGCCGCGCTGCAGACGGAATACTCGTTGTGGACGCGCGACCCTGAGGATGAAGTCTTGAAAACGACGCGGGAACTAGGCATCGCTTTCGTCGCCTATAGCCCGCTCGGCCGCGGGTTCCTCACCGGGCAATTCAAGAAATTCGAAGATTTGGCGGCGGATGATTACCGGCGGTTTTCGCCGCGTTTTCAGGGCGAAAATTTTCAGAAGAATCTGGATCTCGTCGCGCGAGTGGAAGCGCTTGCCCGGCAGAAGCACTGCACGCCGGGGCAGCTTGTGCTGGCGTGGCTGCTGGCGCAGGGCGAGGACATCATTCCGATTCCCGGCACAAAGCGCCGCAAATACCTGGAAGAAAATGTTGGCGCCTTGCAGGTGAAGCTCAGCCCCGAGGATCTGCGGCGAATCGAAGAAGTTGCGCCCAAAGGTGCGGCCGCCGGCCTGCGCTATCCCGAAGCCATGATGTCCCTGGTCAACCGCTGAAGTATGGAGTGCGGCGGCTTGCCGCGGCTTTAACGGTTGTAACGCAAGCAACCCAGGTCAACCCGAAACGCAAACCCGCCGCGAGAAGCCTAAGTCTGGCGAAGGGAATTACCAGGCGAGACGAGCAGAGCAACCGTTGACTTTTTACGACATGTGCAGGCGGCGGGCAACGACGATGGAATAGTGGAATCCGGAAGCGATCACCAGCGCGGCCACGGTGTACCCCAGATAGTGCGCCAGTAGGCTGACGCGATCATTCGCATACCCCGCGGCCAGCACGGTGAAAAACACCAGCGCAATCTCAAAAAACGTTGTGGACTTGCCAAGCAGGCTTGGCGGAAACGGCCGGTAACCCTGAATCAAAAGTATGACGGCGGCGACCACGAGCATCAGCACGTCGCGGCTCAGCACCAGAATCGTAAGCCACCAGGGGATCTTTTTCTCCATCGCCAGCACCACAAACGAAGAAGAGAGCAGCAGTTTGTCGGCAATGGGATCGAGGTAGGCGCCCAGAGCCGATTTCTGATCCAGCCGGCGCGCCAGCAGGCCGTCCACCGCATCGGTTAGCGCCGCGCACACCAGCACCAGAAGCGCCCAGCGGTATTCCTCATACAGAATGAGGATCAGGAAAAACGGCAGAAACCCGAGGCGCAAAAAGGTGATCTGATTGGGGACCGTCCAGATGCGGGCTTTCATTGGCTGTCAGGATAGCGCAGATCAGGCGAACTGGGCGAGATAATCAGTCAGCGTGCGGCCGATCTTGCGCTCAAAAATCTCGGCCATGGAGGGAATCGACCCCGAAGGCTCGTCGAGCGAGATGCGCTCGATGCGCGTCATGGGGAAAAACACCGTGGGCAGGCCGACGCGCTCGGCGTCCAGTTGGTTGATCTGGCTGACGAAATGATCGAAGGAGTTGAGGTCAATGCCGCGGATGGTCACGCCGCTGGGGTTGATGTCCAACAGAATGCCCCAGATTTTTTCTTTGGGGGAGTGCAGGCTGATGATGACAATGGAGGCGGGTTTCATGAGTTTGTAGCCCCTCGGAGATCGTTTCTAGTCTACCCCAGCACGCTCAGATTGGCATCGGCGCGGGGCCACCGTGCGGCAGGAGCAGCATCGCCTCCGTGAGCGACTGCACTTGCTCGAGGGTGGCGTCGGGAGCGATCTCACGCAGGAGCAGGCCGTCGGGCGTGACGTCAATGAAAGCGAGTTCTGTCACGATGTGATCCACCACTTCGACGCCGGTCAGCGGCAGCGTGCACTTCTTGAGAATCTTGGGTTTGTTGTCGCGCGTGGCGTGCTCCATGGCGATAAACACACGCTTGGCACCCGCCACCAGGTCCATCGCGCCGCCCATGCCCTTCAACATTTTTCCGGGGATGGACCAGTTCGCAAGATTCCCCTTTTCATCCACCTGAAGGCCACCGAGAACGGTCAGGTCGATGTGGCCGCCGCGAATCATGGCGAAGGAATCCGCGGACGAAAAATAGCAGGTGCCCGGGATTTCGGTGACGGTTTCCTTGCCGGCGTTGACGAGGTCGGCGTCAACCTCGGATTCGAGCGGGTAGGGGCCGACACCGAGCATGCCATTTTCCGATTGCATGACGACATCCATGCCTTCGGGAATGAAATTAGCAACCAGTGTAGGAACGCCGATACCCAGATTGACGTAGTAGCCGTCGCGCAGTTCGCGCGCGATGCGCTTGGCGATGCGTTCGCGTTTTTGGTCGTCGGTCAGGGGCATGAGAAGTTCTCAGTCGACAGTTTACAGTTATCAGTCAAGCCAGAACCGGCCGATTTGAAGATCGGCCACTACAATTTTCGCACCGTGCGTTGTTCGATGCGCTTTTCAAAGTGCGTGCCCTGAAAAATCGCATCGACATAAATCCCGGGCGTGTGCACGAAATCGGGATCAATTTGCCCGGGCTCCACAAGTTCTTCCACCTCCCCGACGACGAAGTCAGCGGCCGTAGCCATCATGGGGTTAAGGTTGCGAGCCGTCTTGCGATAGACGAGATTGCCCCAGCGATCTCCTTTCCACGCTTTGACGAAGGCAAAATCGGCGCGCAGAGCGCGTTCCAGGACGTACATGCGCCCGCCAAATTCGCGGGTCTCCTTGCCGTCGGCCACCACCGTGCCAAAGCCGGTGGGGGTGTAAAAAGCGGGAATGCCCGCGCCACCCGCACGCAGGCGTTCGGAGAGCGTCCCCTGGGGATTCAATTCCAGTTCGAGTTCGCCGCTGAGCACGAGCTGCTCGAATTGCTTATTTCCCCCGATGTAAGTGGAGATCATCTTTTTGACCTGGCGGGTTTGCAGCAGAACGCCGACGCCGCAGTCTTCCACGCCACCGTTGTTGCTGACGATGGTGAGGTTTCGGGTACCCTTGCGGCGCACCGCGGCAATCAGGTTTTCGGGTATACCGCAAAGTCCGAAGCCACCGATAAGGATGGTCATGCCATCACGAAGATTGGCGATGGCGTCGTCCGGGGATGCGATGCGCTTGTCCACTTCACACCCTCTCTGTGTTCAAAGGAGGCTTCGCGAAAAGTTTACTCTAGTTCGCCAAGAATACAGAATGGGAAGTCCGGCCGCAAAAGTGAATCTACACCCACGTGGGATCGTTTTCACGCTCTGGCCTTGAGGCTGCATTCCGCGCGGTGCTATCTTTGGTCCCACGGAAACAACCGTTTTGTTCGTCGGCCCTAGTTATTGGGCGCCCGAGGAGGTGGCTATGAAAGTAGCCTATCTTGATATCGAAACGAACTACGTCGGGCAATTCAAGAGCGACGACGACCGGTTTTTCCGCGACTCCAAAAATCATCTGATCACGGTTCTCGGTGTCAGGCTTCTGGACAATGACGGCGATGTGTTCGTGCAGCTCTTCGATAAAGAAGTTACGAGAGCGAACTTGGCCAAAGCTCTCGAGGGCACTACGAAAATCGTGACCTATAACGGGCGCTCCATTCCCGATCCCATCAAGCAAAGAGTGGGGTTTGACTTTCCCGTCATTGCCGCGCAATTGGGCATTGTTTTGGACAAGGAGTATCAACATCTCGATCTCTGCCCGGAATGCTGGAAGCGCAACTTGTATGGCGGCCTCAAAAAGGTAGAGCAAAGGCTGGGGCTTTGGCGGAAATTCCCGGACCGGGAAGGCGCCTGGGCCATGGAAACGTTCCGCGCTTATGTGAAAACGGGCGACGAAAAACTGCGAAGCGAACTTCTCGCCTACAACCGCGAGGATGTCTACATGCTGCGTGAGCTGGAGCTTAAACTTGCGAAGCTCTAGCGCGATACCACAGGGCGGCTGCGGTTACAGGCTGCGAAGGAGCTTATAGAGTTCATTGGCGGCGTCGAAATCGGCTTCGAGTTCGCGGGAGCCGAGGCGTTCGCGCAAATCATCAAGGCGGCGGGCAAAGAGATCGAGCGCGACGGAGAGCACTTCGCGATTCGTAAGCACTATATCGCGCCATGTTGCATAGGGGCTGCCCGCAAGGCGCAGCGAATCGCGCAAGCCCGGCCCCGCCAGCGTAATCGGCAGACCGTTTTCGTCCAGGTGATCGTAGAGAAACGACGCCAGGGCCACGGCCGCGAGTTGCGGAAGATGCGAGGCGAGGCCGACGGCGTAGTCGTGCTGCTTTGCACCGAGCCACACCGGGCGCGCGCCCATTTTCCCTAGAATTTTTACGAAAGCAACCCCGCGCGGATCACGGCTCTCCCCAGAATCGCTGGTCAGCGCGTAGGTGGCATTGCGGAAAAGGTCCGCGTCCGCGTGCTCGAAGCCGGAGAGTTCGCGGCCGGCCATGGGATGCCCGCCGAGAAAGTACGGACCCCCTTCCTGGGGAAAAAGTTCCGCGGCGGCTTGCGTGATGCGCTGCTTGGTGCTGGAAGCGTCCGTGACCAACGCGTGCGACGCCGCGTGCCGCGCAATTTCCGGCAACAGATCGAGGGTGGCGCCGATGGGCAGCGCGATGTAGACGAGATCGGAGTTGCGTAAAGCGGGTTCGAGCGAATCGGAAAAGGCTTCGTTGAGCGCGCCACTTTTTCGTGCCTGATGCACCACCTCGGCGCGATCCCAACCGGCGACGTGCATATCCGGCGCATATTTGCGGAGAGCAAGGGCAAAGGAGCCGCCGATCAGGCCGGTGCCGAGGATGGTGACGCGCTGAATCAGGTGTGGGGACATGGGAAGAACAAGTTTACAGTTGACAGTTTACAGTTCCCAGTTAAAGAAGGAATAGAAATATTGGCGCCAAGACGCGGGGCAAATGGGGAAGGAAAGTAATGTAATTTTTCTCTGCATGTGGCGCCGAATCTAGGCAATTCAGTCATGTGGCTCAAACCAGGCGGCGACCAACGGCGGGCGCAATGATGCGAAGCTCGCCCATGAGTTGCGCGAAATTCGCCGGGTAGAGCGACTGCGCGCCATCGGAGAGCGCGTGGTCGGGATCGTTGTGCACTTCGATGAGCAAGCCATCCGCGCCCGCAGCAACGGCGGCGCGCGCCATCGGCGGCACTTTGTCGCGGCGTCCGGTGCCGTGGGAGGGGTCAGCCACAATCGGCAGGTGCGACAGCTTTTGAATCACGGGAATTGCGGCAATATCCAGGGTGTTGCGCGTGGCTGTCTCAAAGGTGCGAATGCCGCGCTCGCAAAGGACGACTTTGTAATTTCCACCGTTCAGAATGTACTCCGCGCTGAGAAGCAATTCTTCGATCGTGGCGGACATGCCGCGCTTCAGCAGCACCGGCTTCTGGACCTCGCCGAGGGCGCGCAGAAGAAAATAGTTCTGCATATTGCGCGCGCCGACCTGAAAGATGTCCACGTACGCGCCCATCATCTGAATTTGCGAAGGATCCATCACTTCGCTGACGACGAAAAGGTTGAACTTGTCAGCGGCTTCGCGAATCAGCTCCAGACCCTTTTCGCCCATGCCCTGGAAGGCGTAGGGTGAAGTGCGCGGCTTAAAGGCGCCCCCGCGCAGAATCCTGGCGCCCGCCTTGGATACGGATTCCGCGATGGAGAGGATCTGCTCGCGCGATTCCACGGAGCACGGGCCCGCCGCGACAACGATTTCGCTCCCGCCGATTTTCACCCCGCGGCCCAGATCAATAATCGTGCCCTGCGGCTTGAACTGGCGGCTGGCCAGCTTGAACGGCTGGGTGATGCGCACGACCTCGCGCACGCCTTCGAGCAACTCGAAATCGCGGTGATCGAAATCGCGATGGACGCCGACCGCGCCGAGAACGGTGTGGGAAGCGCCCGTCGAGCGATGCACGTCAAAGCCGCTGGCGATAACGCGGTCGATGACGTGCTGAATCTGCTCCTCGGTGGCTCCTTCATGCATAATGATGACCATGATGGTTAGGCCTCAGTTCCTGTAATTCGGGAGGGACAACGTAAGATCGGGTGCGCCGGCGTCATTTAGACTCCTTGTCGGGAGGTGGATTGCCGTGCATGGCCAGGCGCTCGGCGGAACGCGCTTCGTCAATGATGCGTTCAAACAGCCGGCGAATCGCGGCGTCGGTGAGCGGCCCTTTGTTTTCGCTTTCGGCATTCTCAAGCACTTCGCTTTCGCGATCGGGCTGGTAGAGCGGGATGTTCGATTCCTGCTTGATGCGGCCGATTTCCAGGGCGCAGTGCGAACGTTCGTTGAGCAGTTCTACGAGTTTCTTGTCAATTTCATCGATGCGGCGGCGCCAGTCGGAGAGGTTCATGGGGTAGCCTCGCGTCTGGAGAGGCCGCGGCGCGCGGCTTCTTTAAGAGCGCGAACACGTGCGCGCAGGGCTGCGGCTGCTGCCTCGGGCGAAACTGCCTTCTCAATTTCGGAAACCAGCGCCGAGCCGACCACCGCGGCGTCGGCGAGCCCGCCCAGCACGGAAACGTGGCCCGGCAGCGAAATCCCGAAGCCCACGGCGATGGGAAGTTGCGTAAAGCTACGCGCTCGCCGAAGGAGAGCAGGCAAATCGTCGGGCAGCGCGTCCTTCGCGCCGGTCACGCCGGTGCGCGAAATCAGGTAAAGAAATCCGGAGGAGCACGCGGCGATTTTCACGAGGCGATTATCCGTGGAAGTGGGCGCGGCCAGAAAGATAGTGTCCAGGTGATGCCCCTGCAAGATGCGGCGATAGTCTGCCGATTCTTCCGGCGTGAGATCGGTGACGAGAACGCCGTCTGCGCCGGCTTCCGCAGCCGCGGCGGCGAATTTCTCCAAGCCCATCTGGAGGATGGGATTGAAGTAGCTGAAAAGCACCAGCGGCACTTGGCTGGATTCGCGGATTTGCCGCACGAGCGCGATCACGCCGGCAAGCGTCGTGCCGGACTTCAAGGCGCGTTCGGAAGCGCGCTGAATCGTGGGGCCATCGGCAAGCGGATCGCTGAAGGGCACGCCGAGCTCAACGACATCGGCGCCCGCTTCGGCCAGCGCCAGAACGAAGCCGCGCGTGGCATTCAACGTGGGATCGCCCGCAGTGATGTATGCGACGATTCCGAGTTCACGGGTAGCGCGCAGCTCCGCGAAGCGCTTGGCGATGCGAGTTGTGAGACCTACGGTCATTTAGTGCTACTTTGCCTGGTACGCCGGGCAATGACTGGATGAAAGCATATAAAAAGTCGTGCCGAACAAACACGGCATCAAGCCAGTTCACCGAGCATCCGGGTGTACGTGTCCATGTCCTTATCGCCGCGGCCGGAGAGATTCATGATGACGAGATCGCTCGGCTTGAATTGTGGCAGGCGCTCGATCAGGCCCGCGAGGGCATGCGCGGATTCCAGCGCGGGGATGATGCCTTCGGTGCGCGAAAGAAGTTGGGCGGCCTCGAGCGCGGCCTGATCGGAGACCGCGGCATATTCGGCGCGGCGCTGATCCGCGAGCCAGGCGTGTTCCGGGCCAACGGCGGGATAGTCGAGCCCGGCGGAAATGGAATGCGTCGTGGCGATCTGGCCGTCTTCGTTTTGCAGGACGTAGGTGTAGGTGCCCTGCAACACCCCGGGCCGTGCGCCCGTGAAACCCTGATGCGCGGCGAGACGCGCGGCATGTTCGCCGAGGCCGTTGCCACGGCCACCGGCTTCAATGCCCACAAGTTTCACATCCGCATCCTTCAAGAATTCGTAGAACAATCCAATGGAGTTGGAGCCGCCGCCGACGCAGGCGTAGAGATGCGTGGGCAAACGCTTCTCGGCTTCCAAAATTTGCGCGTGTGCTTCACGGCCGATCACCGCCTGGAAATCGCGCACCATCGTGGGATACGGATGCGCGCCCAGAACCGAGCCCAGCAAATAGTGCGAGGTGCGCACATTGGTGACCCAATCGCGCATGGCTTCGTTGATGGCGTCCTTCAGCGTGCGGCTGCCGGACTCCACGCCAATCACTTCCGCGCCGAGCATGCGCATGCGCGCGACGTTGAGCGCCTGCCGCGCCATGTCTTCCGTGCCCATGTACACGGTGCATTCCAGGCCGAGATGCGCGGCCACGGTGGCGGAGGCCACGCCATGCTGCCCCGCGCCCGTTTCCGCAATGATGCGCGGCTTGCCCATCTTCACGGCGAGGAGTCCCTGGCCGATGGCGTTGTTGATTTTGTGCGCGCCCGTGTGCAGCAGGTCCTCGCGCTTCAAGTAGATGCGCGGGCCGCCGAGCTTCGCGGTGAGACGCGCCGCAAACTGCAGCGGTGTGGGCCGTCCGGCAAAGTTCTTCAGCAAGTCCTGGAGCCGCGCTTGAAACGCCGGATCGGTTTTGGCGAGTTCGTAGACGCGCTCGAGTTCAAACAGCGGCACCATCAGCGTTTCCGGAACGTAGCGGCCACCGTAGGGACCGAAGCGCCCGGGCGTCGTGGCGGGTATGGTGATTTGCGTGCTCATGGGTTGAACGATTATTGTACAGCGAGATGGGATAGGAACGGTGCCGGATGGTCGCGTCAAGCGAGGTTGCGCTGGGCGCGGGCGACTTCATCGAAGAAGGCGCGGAGTTTGCTGGGATCTTTCTTGCCGGGCCGCGATTCGACGCCGCTGGCCACATCCACGGCGTAAGGGTGCACCGTGCGAATCGCCTCGACAACGTTTTCCGGCGTAAGGCCGCCAGCCAGGATGATGCGATGAGACGCGGCGAGTTTGCGGGCGAGGGACCAATCAATGGTTCTGCCCGTGCCGCCGAACTGCTTGGGCTCGTTTCCGTCGGGCGCGGCGTCCAGCAAAAACGCGGAAGCCGAGCGGAAACGCGGGAAAAGCTTCTCCGAAAAATCCGGGCCCACATGAAGAGCCTTAATCACCGGCAAACGTTTGGAGCAGTCGTCCACATTGTGGGCGCACTCGTCGCCATGAAGCTGTACCGCATCAAGGCGCAAACTCACGGCCAGAGCAATGACGGCGCTGGGCTTCCAATCCACAAAAATGCCCACGGCGCTGATGAAGGGCGCCAGCTTGCTCCGGATCTTCCAGACATCGGCCGGAGAAACCGCGCGCGGGCTCTTCTCATAGAAGTTGAAGCCCAATGCGTGCGCGCCGAGTTCGGTGGCCAGGCGGGCGTCGTCGGGATTGGTGATGCCGCAGATTTTGACGCGGACCATGAAGAATAGTGTACGCGAAACGGGGCGGGTGATGGGACCGGCCCGACAGATTGGTCGTGGGTCAGTCTCCAATTGGCCACAGGATGAAGCCGGTTTCGCTCACTACACCTTCAGAACGTCGCCTTCGCGCGGGGCAGAAGCCGCGCCCTCCAGACCGCGGGCAGCACGGCGATGGTACACGATCAGATAGACCAAGAACATCAGCACAAGGACGCCACCGAAGGTGACGACAATGGTGGCACCGGTGGGGGTATCGAGCTGGACGCTGAGCAAGCAGCCCAGTGCGGAAACCAAAGTGCCCATGGTCCAGCCGATGGCCAGCCGCGGTCCGATGCGGTCGGCAAAGAGCATCGCACCGACGCTGGGAACAATAAGGTAGCAGAAGACCAGCAAGACACCGGCAATGGCGACCGAAGACGTGACGACGAAGCCGAAGGATGCATAGAAGAGAAAGTCCCAGAAGCGCACCTTGACCCCGAGTTGTTCGGCTTTTTCGTGATCCACGGAAATCATCAGGAACTTCTTGCGAAAGATGTAGTGGAAGATGCCGATGGCGCCGTAGAGGATCGCTGTCTTGCGGACTTCGGCCCAGGAGACAGCCAGGATATTGCCAACCAGCATGTCCTTCAGGTGTTCGGTCTCGCCGGTGGCTTTGCTCATCAACAGGATGGCCCCCGCAGAAGCAACAGCGTAGGCAATACCGATAAACGCTTCCTGGGGGATGTGACCGCGGCGCGCGCGCGCGAGGGCGAAGATGGCGGCACCGAGGAAGGTGAAGCCCAGGCTGATCCAGTAGGAGCCGCGGCCATGCGGATCCATGCCGACGACGATCGCGACAGTGGCGCCGAGCGCGGCGATCTGCGCGAGCGCGAGGTCCACAAAGATGACGCCGCGCTCCACAACATGCACGCCCAGATACGCGTGAATTCCGGTGAGAATCAGGCTCGCGACAAAAGGGGCGAGCAAAAAGGGAAGAATTTCCATTCCACATGCTCCTGAACGTTATTTTGTTGCGTCGAAGGCTTGTTTCAGCTTCGCGATATCGTAATCAAACAGCTTGAAATAATCGGTGATTTCCTTTTCGCCGCCGACCGAGGGCATGAGCACGACGACCTGCGCGCCGGTGTCACGGGCGATGGCGTTGGGTGTTTTCAAATCGAAGTAGGGTTCCACGACGATGACCTTCACGCCGTCGCGCTTCATCATGCCCATCAATTCGACGGTGTGCTGGGGACTCGGCGGAATGCCCGGGCGCGGTTCGACATAGCCCACAACATTGAGGCCAAAGTGATCGGAGAAATTCGGCCAAGAGCGGTGATAGGTGACGATTTTGCGGCCGCCATAGGGCTTCATTTCTGCGAGCCACTTCTGTTCGGCTTGTTTGAGGCGCTGCTCGAAGGAGTCATAGCGCTGGGCGAAGTAGGCGGCATCGTTGGGGCGCATTTCCGAGAGCTTGTTCTGGATGCCTTTGGCGATACGCAGGCCATTGTCTGGATCGAGCCAATAGTGTGGGTTGCCCAGCGGGTGGACATCCCCTTCCGCGCGTGTCACTACTCCGGTAGGGATCTCCAGGATTCTGGCGAAGCGGGAAGCGTCGAAATAGCCCGGCGCGCCAACCTGAATCTTTGGATTGGTGGACTGGCTGATGAGCGGAGGAAGCCAACCGATTTCCAGTTCGAGACCCACAACGACGAGCAGATCGGCGTGGCGGAGTTTCAAAAGGAAGCTGGGCTTGGCCTCGACGAAGTGGGGATCCTGGTAACCGCGGGCGATGGATTCGACCTCGACTCTGTCGCCGCCGATCTCCTGCGTCAGCGCGGCCAAGTCGGTCGTTGCGGTCATGATATTCAGCTTGTTTTCGGCGCCCGCTGGCGGCGCGCAAAGCGCGAGGAGCAAAGTACAGGCCGCGATGAAAGCGGTAGTGCGCGTGTGAAGATTGGCGTTTCGCATGGTTTCTCCGATAGACATGGTCAGAAGGGGTGCGCCCCGTGCGCGCCCATCACGAAAAGAAACTGGAACATAAACTCGTTGGCGTTGGTGAAGCGATCGTTGGGCACGTCCCACAAATGGCCGTAACGATACTGGCCACGAATCTGGCTGAACTCGCTGGGCCAATAGGTCAGAATACCGGAAAAACCCGTGTCCGTCAGACTGGCGTTGGTGGCGCGGCCGCTGCGATCGAAGCGCCCGCCCAGAGTCCAACGGCGATTAACGCGGTACTCGGCGGAAGAATACAAGCCGAAAGCATGTTGGGTTTGGAAAACGTCGAGAGGGGAGAGCTGATCCCGCGCGCTCCAGAAGAGTTCGCTGCGAAAGAGGAAGGAATGGTAGATTGCGCGGCGCAGCGGTTTCCACCGCAGTGTGGCATCCGCGGCGTAGAGATTGGTGAGAAAGTTGGAAGGATTGAAGGTCGTGTTGCCCAGCCCGGCGTCGTTGTGGCCGCGCGCGTAGGAGACGCCGAGGTCGATGTTGGTCGATTCGTTCAAGTCGCGGTAGGCGCGGATATGGCCCACGACGCTCACGTCCTGGCGGCGATTGGCGGTGAAGACGTCGGCGGAGTCACCGCGGAGAACCTGGGCCGTGCCTTCGAGAAACCAGTTCTTCGGCGCGGGCAAGAAACGTGAGAGGGAGATGCCGGCATCGTCGATGCCATCTTCACCGCCGACGAGATTGTTGGTCACGAGCGGCCGGTCAATGAAAGGCAAGGCATGATTGTGAATGGTGTTCACCTTGCCGAAATCGGCGCGCATCTTGCCTACCTTGAGGAGCAATCCGGCGGGAAGCGCTGTGAAGGTAACGTAGCCTTCCTCAACATTGACGCCCGTTTCCCCGAAGGAGATGAACGCGTCGGCGCGGGCATAGGGATCAATGATCGCTTGCAAGCCAATCTCCGACTCATGAAGTTCGAGCGAACGAGAGGGAGAAACCGTGTTGTGTCCCGCCGTGCCGATGAAGTCCCCAATCAAGCTGATATCCGGATTGAGGAGTTTTGCATTGGATGTTGCGCCCCCGAACGTTTGTGTTTGAGCGGATTGCGGGAGTGCGGGATCAGGAGCAGCAGAGGCAGTCACAGGAGGGGGCGCGGCAGAAGGCACCATGCCGGGTTCCAAGTGCGAGGAAGCAAGCAGAACGCGACTGCTGGATGCAGGCTCAAAGGACTTGGCGTCACGCATTGCATTGAGCTCGCCGCGGAGCAGCACTACTTCCTCGGCTAGGGTTCGCACCTGATCCTCGAGCGCTTTTATCCGTGCCTCCTCCGGTGCTGAGACGGAAGATTGATTGGCGGGTCCGTCTTTTTTCGACTCTGCGGGAGGATCTTGCCCCGCGCTGGCAGCAGTAGAACAGAAAACAAGAGCGAGCAGGACAGCAATTCTCTTCATGACTCTACTCCTCGTAAGATAGGTGTTTCAGGGAACTAGGGATGTTGCTGGAGCAATTGTGGATGGCTAGAGAATGGGAGGTGCGCGCGGGGAGGTAGCACGCGGGAATTCGGCGGAGGCAAAAACAATGGAAGCGAAGATTTCCAGCCAGCTCATTGCCGGCACCATCGTTATGATCAGGGAAGGTGTGGCGATGGCGGTCCCCGCCGTGGAGCAGATCGGGCAGATGTGCGAAGCCACCGAGTTGGAACTCAGGTCCGCGCAACAATGCAACTGCGCCCCGAGAAAAACGACCCCGAGGAGTATAGCCAGGAAGTAAACTCGCTTTGTTTTGCCGGGCATCAAGCCAGAGTTTTCTCTTTGATCCAGGGAACCCAACAATAGTACACCCGTCCCACCCGTTCACGACACTGTGTGAGGGTCTTCAACGGGAGCGCTCCCCACGGCCTCCTAACAGCGCTAGCGCTGCCCGTGATGGCCCTAAATTTCATTTCCATCCATCGCAGCGACGCCGAACTTCTTGCCAGTTTCCGCCTTGCGCGCGCAGCGGTGAGCGCGGCCCATTGTGAGGCGGGCGTTGTTGAGATACCGTGTCCGGAGCAGGCCGGGTGAGCAATTCGGTGTGGGGCGCACCCAACCTAGCTATGCCAAAGTGACATGAGTCTCCGATCAAAACTGCTTGTCCGTCTTTCGTTTGGCCTACTCACGAGCGTCGCGCTGGTAGATGAATGAACTTGGCCACCAAGCCTTCGCGCACGCGGCGGCCGCAAGCTGCCACCTTCCGTTAAAGGCGGCGGTTACTGGGATGACGGAGCAAGAAGCTGCGTGAGGGCGGCGGCGGGGTCGGGAGCGAGCATGAGGTGTTCGCCGATGAGGAAGGCGTCAAAGCCGGCGGCGCGGAGCTTCCGCAAGTCATCATGGGTGCGCAGGCCGGATTCGCTGACGGCGAGGCAATCGTCCGGGATGTGCTCGATCAGCTCGTAGGAAGTTTGCACGCGCAACGTGAGGGTTTTCAGGTCGCGATTGTTTACGCCGAGGATGCGCGCACCGGCTGCAATCGCGCGGGTGAGTTCTTCGAGCGTGTGGACTTCGACGAGCGGTTCCATGCCCAGTTCGCGCCCCAGGGCGATCAGTTCCTGCAACTGAATATCGCCGAGCGCGGCCACGATCAGGAGAAAACTGTCGGCATCATTCGCGCGCGTTTCCCAAACTTGCCAGGGGTCAAAGATGAAATCCTTGCGCAGAACAGGCAGAGCCACACTTCTGCGCGCATCGCGCATGTTCTTCAGAGAGCCCTGGAAGAACTCTTCTTCGGTGAGGACGGAAAGAGCGGCAGCGCCGGCGTCTTCGAGCGATTGCGCGAGGGCCGGGGAATCGAAGGGATCGCGAAGAACGCCGCGCGAAGGCGAAGCAGGCTTCAATTCCGCGACAACGTTGAGGGCATCGCGAGAAAGCGCGGCGGGAAAATCACGCACGGGCGGCGCGGCCTGTACGCCATATTTCAGAACGGTTTCCGGCAAGACGCGCTTGCGGTGCTCGACCCAGGCGCGGCGTGATTCCAGGATGCGGTCCAGCACGGTTCCAGTGTTGGCGTGGGCAGACATGGGGATAAGTTTGTATGCTAGGGAGACGGCGAGAGCGTGTCAAATGCGAGTTAGCGGCGGCGGGTGACTTGCGGCGGGCGCTTGAAACGCGCAACTTCGCGGCGCCAGAAGGAAAGGGACCAATCCATGGGATATGGAGAGAAATACAGAACGCTGCTGGAAGCGATTGCGGAGGAGGCGGACGCGATTGCGAGCCGGTATTTTCGCGCGGCGGAAATGCGCGTGGAACGCAAGCGGGATGGCACGGCCGTAACGCAGGCGGACAAGGAAGTGGAAGCGATGGCGCGCGCCAAGGTGACGGCGAGCGGCCTGCCGCTGGATGTGCTGGGCGAAGAAATGGGCGGCGCAAGCGCAGAGGCGCCGTCACAGAACGGGCGCGCGCGCATGATTATTGACCCGATCGATGGCACGGAGGAATTCTCGCGAGGTATTCCCACGTTTGGGACGCTGATGGGGATTGAGGAGAACGGGGAGATTGTGGCCGGGATGGCGTCGGCGCCGGAGCTTGGCCGGGGGACACGCTGGTGGGCGTACCGCGGCGAGGGCGCTTACCGCAATGGGCAGCGTATGCGAGTGTCCAAAGTGGCGCGGCTTGCGGACGCGCTGGTGTTCACGACGGGTACAGGGCCCAGCAAAGACACGAAGGTGCGCGCGATGATACGCCGGCTGGCGGATGCGGCGCACAGCAGCCGTTCGATTGGCGGCTTCTGGCAACACATGCTGGTGGCCGAAGGCGCGGCCGACGTGGCGCTGGACTGGGTCTCCAAGCCGTGGGACCTGGCGCCGCTGGGCCTTATCGTGGAAGAGGCGGGCGGAAAAGCGACAACGGTTGACGGCGAGCGCACGATATACAAGGGACGATTCGTCAGCACGAACGGCTTGCTGCACGAAGAGGTGCTGAAGATTTTCCGGCGAGGCGCGAAATGATTCGCGTGAAACGTGTCTATGAACAGCCCTCCAAGGAGGATGGGTTTCGTCTGCTGGTGGACCGTCTGTGGCCGCGCGGTCTGACGAAAGAACGTGCCCGCGTGGATTTGTGGATGAAAGAAATTGCGCCAAGCGATGCGCTGCGGAAATGGTTCGGGCACGATCCGGAGAAATGGGGAGAGTTCGTAAAACGCTACCGCAGCGAGCTGGCAAAGAAAAAGGACCTGCTCGCGGAAGTGAAACGGCTGGAGGGCCAACACGGCACAGTGACGCTGCTGTATGGCCGGAACGACAAGAAGCAGAATCAGGCCGTGCTGATCGCGGCGGCGCTCGAAGGGCGCAGGTGAAGCGCGAAACGGCGTTGCGCGTTGTTGCGGAGGAAGTGTGCGCCTGCCGGAAATGCCCGCGGCTGGTGAAGTACCGTGAGCATGTGGCGCGCGAGAAGCGGCGCGCCTACCGCGAGTGGGAATATTGGGGACGCGGTGTGCCGGGGTTCGGCGATCCCAACGCACAGTTATTTATCCTGGGGCTGGCTCCGGCGGCGCATGGAGCGAATCGCACGGGGCGCGTTTTTACGGGCGACCGTTCCGGCGATTTCTTGTACAAGGCACTGCACCAGGCGGGATTCGCGAATCAGCCCACTTCGCAGAATCGCGAAGACGGTTTGCGACTGCAGAATGTTTACATTGCCGCCGCCGTGCGGTGCGCGCCGCCGGCCAACAAGCCGCTGCCACGCGAAATTCTGAATTGCCGCGGCTATCTGCGGCGCGAACTGCAGATTTTGCGGCCCGCGGCGGTGCTGGCGCTGGGGAAAATCGCGTGGGACGCCTATCTGGACATCCTCAAGCAGGATGGAAAGATCAGTTCGCGCGCGGCCTACAAATTCGCGCACGGCGCGGAAGCGGAGATCGCGCCGGGTTTGCCCCGTCTTTTCGGGGTGTACCACCCCAGCCAGCAGAACACGCAGACGGGCCGCGTCACGCAAGCGATGTATGGGGATGTGTTGCAGCGGATACAGAAGTTTCTCGCTCAGGCTTGAACGCGCTGTGGCTTGGGCGGCAGATCGACGGCGGCGGGGCGCGGCTGCGGCCAGTATTCTGCGGCGACGCGCCACAGCAGTAGAACGGCGAGGATGGCGGCGTAGGTGAACGGGCGAAGCACGGCGGATTTCACCAGCCAGTAGTAGTGAATCACACCGCAGATGGCGCTGATGTAGATGAAGCGATGCAGTTGCTGCCAGCGGCGGCCGCCGAGGCGGCGAATCCAACCAGTCGTGGAAGTGATGGCGAGAGGAATCAGCAGCACAAATGCGGTGAAACCCACGGTGATGTAACGGCGCTTGGCGACATCCTTCCACATTTCCGCGAGATCGAAAAACTTGTCCAGCCAAATGTAGGTGGTGAAGTGCAAGCACGCGTAGAAAAAGGCAAACAGGCCGAGCATGCGGCGGAAGCGGATCAGATCAGGGAGGCGCAGAATCTTGCGCAACGGCGTGATCGCCAGTGTGATCAGAAGGAAGCGCAACGTCCAGTCGCCGGTGGCGTGGGTGATGAACTCGATGGGATTGGCGGAGAGATCGTTATGCAACGCGCGCCAGCCCAAGGAGGTGAGCGGCATCAGGCAAAGAAGAAAGACAATGACCTTGGTCCATTTGCTGGTGAGGAGTGCGCGCATGTGCAGGATCGGGGCTCAGTAGTTTTTGCGCAGGTCCATGCCGTTATACATGCTGGCAACCTGATCGCCGTAGCCATTGAACATCAGGGTTTCGCGCTTGAAGAATTCGCCGAGGCGGCGTTCCTTGGCCTGGCTCCAACGCGGGTGATCCACCTTGGGATTGACGTTGGCGTAGAAGCCGTATTCGTTCGAGGCCATGCGGTTCCAGGTGGTGGGCGGCTGTTTTTCGGTGAAGCGGATTTTCACCAGGGATTTGGCGCTCTTGAAACCGTACTTCCAGGGAAGAACCATGCGCACGGGCGCGCCATCCTGGTTGGGAAGCGATTCGCCGTACATGCCGACACACAATAGCGCGAGCGGATTCATGGCTTCATCGAGGCGGAGGCCTTCGACATAGGGGAAATCGATGCCGGCATATTTGCCCCAAGGCATCTGCCTGGGATCGTAATAGCTTTCAAAGGCGACGTATTGGGCTTTGGGCGTGGGCTCGACGGCCTTGGCCAGCGCGCTGAAGGAATAGCCGATCCAGGGCACAACGATGGACCAGGCTTCCACACAGCGATGGCGGTAGATGCGTTCCTCGAGGGGAACGAGCTTGATGATTTCATCCAGGGAGAACTTGCGCGGGCTTTTCACTTCGCCTTCGACGGAAACGCTCCAGGACGAGGTCTGGAATTTCTGGGCATTCTTGGAAGGATCGGATTTGTCGGTGCCGAATTCGTAGAAATTGTTGTAGTGGGTGACGTCGTTGTAGGTGTTCTGCTTTTCCGTGGTGCTGAAGGGACTTTTGATCAGGCCGTCGAATTTCGTGGTGGCGAAGGCGTGTGTGCGCGGAGAGGCCAGATCCCAGAGGCGCGTGCCGGCCAGCGCGGCGGCCCCGGCGATGCCCAAGCCGCGGAGAAATCTGCGGCGGTCGAGATAGAGCGATTTGGGGGTGACATCGGCGTAGGTCAAATCGAGCGCCTTGCGAATCAGCATGATGGTGCGTTTCCTCCAGACCGGTGATTCGGGCCGACAGCGGCAGTGAACATGATACGTCAGGCTCTTCCTGTTGGATGCAGGAAGCTCGGCTTCCTATAAGTGAGCCAAGCGGGACTGCCGGATACACCAGATTCCTTTCGTGAGAGCCGAAAAGGACGAAATGGTTGCGGACGACCTGTGGATTTCGAGGCGGCTGCGGGCTGCCAGTCTTTGCGGACATAAGTGCAGGGTGTGGCAGGCAGGGTGAAACGGCTGACTGTGGAGCATTAATGTACATCTCCTTATAAATCAAGATGTTAGAAAGGACGCTTGGTTGCACGACGTGGCCCCACGACTGCAACTCCGACTATGCCCGCCGCAGGAGGAGGGGTTTGACATGAAACAGCTAGTGAGGAACTGGGTGGTGTTGGGTGCCATGGCCGGAGGACTGTGGATGCCAGGAGCTGTCGTTGCGCAGGAGCAGCGCGAACCGGCAGCGGCGGAGGTGCAAGACGCCGAGAAGCCTCCCGAGGGACGCGTGGCCGATGGGGAGCGGCACGGATTGCCGCTGGAGGTGTATGGCGTGGCGCCGGGGACGCGATTCCTCGTAAAGCTGGAGGAAGAAATGACGACGCGGGTGGCGCGGCAGAACCAGACGTTTCGCGTGCGCACGCTGGAGCCGCTGGAGGCGGGGCAGGGCATTTACTTGCCGGCCGGGGCGGTAATCACAGGCCACATCAGCCGCGTGGAGCCGGCGGGACTCACGGGTCGGGCGAAGCTCTGGCTGACGTTTGAGGAGATCCACACGAGATTTGGGAGGCTACCGATCGTGGCGGACGTTGTGGGCGTGCCGGGGGATCACAGCATCAAGCCGGGAGCGCTGCAGGAGGGTGTAATCGAAGGGCGCGGCGGCACGCAGAAGGATGCAGGACAAGCGGCGGCCACTGGCGCGGCCGTCGGTGCGCTGAAGGGCGTCAGGGACAAGAACGCAAAAGAGGGAGCCCAGGCCGCGGCGCTGTGTGCTCTGGAGGCGTACTTGATGGAAGCGGGGCGCGGGCAGGAGCTGGATCTGCCGAAGGGCGCGAAGCTGGAGTTGGAGCTGGGACGAGCACTGTATTTAGTCAAAGAATGAAAGAGCCAAAGAGTGAAAGAGTGAAAGAGTGTGAAGAGATGGAGATCGTTGGGAGTGATGAATGGCGATGACCGCCGTTTTTTGAAAGTATTGATCCTTATGGGGGCTGGCGGAAGCGAAGCACCCACCTTCGTCCAAACAACTTGCCTGTTCGTCACCTGAGATACAAACAGGCACTATCTTCTCGCTACTTGTTGATACTTAACTCTCTGCAGGCCTGCGCTTTTGGGATTTTGAAACCAAAAATCCCAAGTATTATCGACGCCTATGCCACGCAACCGCACTCGCACTCTTAAGCTCTCGGCAGATAGTTTTTGCTTTGGATGCCTCCAATCCCGATATGCGTAAGTCTCATTTGACATTGCGAAACAATCTGACTCGTCCTGGTATTTGAAGGCAATATCCAACTCCCTCTCCTGTGTTTAGCGCCGGATTTTTTGGACAGTGAATTGAGTGTATTCATGCGGCGGCTCCGAGTGCAAGGAGTTGCTGGCGCGCTTGGGCGGGAGTGAGGTAGCCCAGGCGCTGGACGATC
>JBEKOE010000038.1:0-26076 GCA_049522075.1 Candidatus Acidiferrum sp. | reverse complement strand
CTCGGTTGGGAATGCTAGCCCTGGCCGAGGAGTTGCAGAACATCTCGCTGGTCTGCCGCAAGGCAGGCATTTCACGCAGTCACTTCTACGAGATCAAGGAAGCCTATGAGAAGTGGGGGCCTGAGGGGCTAGCCCCTCAGGCGCGGCGCAAACCGCGCATGCCCAACCAAACGCCGCCGGAACTGGAGGCAAAAATCCTGGAGATGACCGAGCAGTATCCGGCCTACAGCTACCTGCGCATCAGCCAGCAACTCAAACTGGTCGGCATCGGGGCATCGCCGTCGGCGGTGCGCGGTGTCTGGCAGCGGCACGGACTGGTCGTGCGCTACCAGCGTCTGCTCTGGCTGGAACGCAAGACCGCCGCGCGGGGTGGCGTGCTGACCGAGGCGCAGATGCGCTTGTTGCGCAAAGCGCGAGGCCGGCTGGTCGATCCCGAGCAGCACATCGAAGCGCCACATCCCGGGCACTTGTTGTGCCAGGACACCTACTTCGTCGGCACCATCAAGGGGGTGGGAAAAATCTACCAGCAGACGGTCATCGATGCACACAACTCGCACGTTTTCGCCAAGCTGTATCTGTCGAAAGTGCCGATGACCGCCGTGGATGTGCTAAACGATCGCGTGCTGCCGTTTTACGAAGAGCACGGCGTGGAGATCGAGCACCTGCTTACCGACAATGGCAGAGAATACTGCGGTCGTCCCGTGGGTCATCCCTTCGAGTTGTACCTGGCGATTCAACAGATCCAACACCGGCGCACTGACATCGGCTCGCCGGAAACCAACGGCTTCTGCGAACGCTTTCACCGCACGGTGAAAGAAGAGTTTTACGCCGTGGCCTTCCGCAAGACGCTTTACGAATCCCTGGAACAGCTGCAGCGCGATCTCGATCAGTATTTGGTGTTTTACAACCGCGAGCGTGCCCACCAGGGCTACCGCACGCAAGGCCGCACGCCGTACCAAGTCTTCTCAGAGGGAGTCGAAAACCTACGTCGAGAGGAGGTGAAACCCGAGGCCGCTTAGGCTAAGATCGGCTGCCACCGGAGTCTCCCGGTGTCCGCCCATCTCCAGCTAAATACACTTGAGAGATAGGGACATGCTGCACGGTACGTTTTGTGAGCGGAATTTGATTCAGAGCTGTCAGTTGGTTGGTCTTCCAGTGAGGGCAAAACTTTCCACCAATGCGGAAATTGTATACTCGACCTCTCCTAAGAGAAAACGTCGGAGAACGATAAAGTGAAAGCAAGGTCCAAAAAGGGGCTTGGAATCGAATGTGGAGCATGCAACACGCTTGCCGGACGACTACAACTCTGATAGCCGCATCCGCGACTGCGTCAACTTTAGGGGATGAAATCAGCGGACTTCTATCACGTTTTTGTCACACCCAGCCGTTTTGGGGCTCACGGAGCCACCCGCAAAACAGCTAAACCGTTTATAATCAAAAATTCTTAGTGGCGCGCCCAGGGAGATTCGAACTCCCGACCTCTTGCTCCGGAGGCAAGCGCTCTATCCAGCTGAGCTACGGGCGCGCCGGCGTATTACTTTTCCGAGTTTAGCGCGTCCTCATGCTATGCGCCAGTGGACCCGTCCATTGGCCTCATCCCACGGCCCGCCGGCGCAATTTCCTGCTGCTCTATCCTTTCGATCGGTTCTTAATATCGTGGGCCAGCTTTTCAATCTCTTCCGCTTTCCTGACCAGATTCAACGAAAGCACTTTCGCCGAATCCGTCTTGTCAACTTCCTCCTTCAATTGCGTGGCCAGTTGATAGAGCCGCTCGACCTTCTTGCGAATATCCTTATTGTTCTCTTCCAGCATTTGCTTTTCGGGCGAAGGCACGTTGGAATTCTCTGGGGGTGGTTCTTGTACCGGTTGTGGTTTGCGGGGGAATTCCTGCGGCTGGCTCAGGGTCAGGCTTCCGGCCAAGCCTGTCGCCGCCCCAGCAAAGAGCATGCCACCTAGAAACGTGCGTCGCGTTTTCATACGAGTCCCTCCTCCCGTGGCCATCGCCTGAGCATCGGCCCCCACTGCATCACTTTCCCACCAATGCTATACTCGCCCTCCGGCAATCCTTATGTCCAGTCTCCTGACGCATCTTCCCGAATTCACGCTTGCTCATCTGGTCCACCTCATACTCATCTTTGTCGTTGCCCTCATCGTGAACCATCTATTGCGCGTGGCCACCAACCTGATCGTCAAGCCGGCAGCGGCGCAAACCCGCGCTGCTCAAGCAAGAGAACAGCAAACGCGCACGCTCTCCGGCGTTCTTTACAGCACGGCGAGCAAGGTTGTCTGGGCGGTGGCGCTGCTGACAGCCGCACAGGAAATCGGCATTAACGTCTTTCCTGTGGCTGCCCTTGCGGGTCTCGCCACCCTGGCCATTGGCCTTGGCGCGCAGAATTTCATCCGGGACATCATCGCCGGCTTTCACATCATTATCGAGGACCAGTTCGTCGTTGGCGATACCATCGAGGTCGCCGGCACGCAAGGCCGCGTCGAGCATCTTTCCCTGCGCCGCACCGTGGTCCGCGATTCGCGTGGTGCTCTGGTGACTCTTTCCAACGGTGAAATCCGCACCCTCGCCAACCTCAGCCGCGATTGGTCGCAAGCCTTCGTGGATGTTGCCGTCTCTCCCAACATCCCTCAGGAAAAGACGCTACAGCTTCTCGATGCCGCCGCCGCTGAGTTGCGCAACGATCCCTCGTGGTCTCAAGCCCTGGTGGATGGCCCGCGCATCCTCGGCCTGCAGTCCTACGATCAGACGGCCTCCACCGTTCGCCTGCAAGTGCGCACCGCGCCCTCCCGCCACGAGGATGTAGCCCGGGAGCTGCGCCGCCGCATCCAATTGGAGTTCCAGCGGCAGGGTGTGCCCCTGTACAATGTCCAGCGCGTCGAGTTGGTGAACCCTGCTGCTTCGCAGGAGTCTCCGCCGCCCGCTCACTCCGCTTGAAGCAAAGGAGAATCTCACATGGCTCAGATCACTTATGACGAAGTGAACCTCATGCTCCGGCTCTACGATCTCCGCCGCGAGCCTCGGCTCCGTGAAGCACGCGCTTGGTTCGTCGAGCACTACCACGCCACCACTCCGGAAGAGTTGATGCAGAAATATCCTCAGGGCGGCCAGGAAAACACCTATATCCGCATGGTCGTGAGCTACTGGGATATGGTCGCCGGCATCGTCAATCGCGGGCTGATCAACGACGAGCTCTTTTTTGAAAGCAATGGGGAACTTTGGGTCGTGTGGGACCGCATGCGCTCCATCGTGCCTACCTGGCGTGCCGCGTTCAAGAACCCTCATCTCTTCTCCGCGATTGAAGAGGCTTGCACAAGGCTCGAGGCCTGGCGCGAAAGGCGCGCCCCGGGCTCCACCGCCGCCATGCGCCAGATGATGGAGCAGAGCCGTGGCAAGGCCAAGTGACGCCTTTCCCCTCCCGCACTGCCAGCCGGCTACCTGGGGGAAGTGAGCACTGCGCTTTCCGTGTGAGACGCTTCGGGGGCCGGGGGCAGGGTTCCGGGTTGCGCCAATCGTATGCAATTCCGACCCGCCTCTTTCGCGGCGTAGAGCGCCATGTCCGCGGCATGCAGGATTTCGTCGGCATCGCGGTTGGGAAAATCTGTCGTCAGTGCCACCCCGATGCTGATCGTAACCGTAAGTGATTTTATGGACAGGAGGATGGGCCTCGCGGCCACGGTATTGCGCAAATTCTCAGCCCTCGCCACTGCGCTTGATGGATCGCACTTGTTGAGCACCACCAGAAATTCTTCCCCTCCATAACGCCCTACCATGTCGTAAGAGCGCACCGACGTTTGCAGCCGCCGTGCCACCTCGCGCAATACATCATCCCCTGCGGCATGCCCGTTCTGGTCGTTCACGTTCTTGAAATGATCGATGTCGCACATCATCACGGCATTGCACCACTTTTCCCGCCGCGCGCGCACTACCTCGCGCGACACCAGTTCCATAATCACGCCGCGGTTCCACAGCGACGTCAGCAGGTCATGGGTCGCCTGAAATCTCATGCTCTCGCGCGCCTCCACCAGCCGGTCCTCCAGTTCCAGGATGCGCTCCCCGGCGCGCAGCCGGGCCTTCAATTCTTCCGCATCATAGGGCTTCGTCAAGTAATCATCCGCGCCGGATTCCAGCCCTTGCACGATGTCCTGCTTCGTTTCGCGAGAGGACAGTAGAATCAGGTACGTGTACGCATGATCTTTCCGCCGGCGTGCTTCGCGGCACACTTCGATGCCGTCCCTTCCTGGCATGATCCAATCCAGTAACGCCAGCCGCGGTGGGTCCTCCTTGCTTAATTCCGCCAGCGCCTGGCAACCGTCTTCCACCGCCGCCACATCATAGCCGGCCCGCTGCAGCGTTCTCTGCAGCAGCATCCGTGAAAGAGCATCATCCTCGGCTACCAGAATTTTCATGCGCGTACCTCCGCCAGATGCGTTTCCACCTCCGGCATGATTCCGGCAAGCGAGCGGTCCAGCCGCTCAAAAAGCGCTTCTGCCTCGACCCGCGCGCCATTTCGCGCGGCCGTCTCCAAAGCTGCCGCTAGTTCGGCGCTGGCGTTCATGGAAAGGTTTTTCAACATGCCCTTCAGGGTGTGGGCGGCGCGCGACATTCCCACCAGGTCCTCCTGGGCCAGGGCTTCCCGCGCTTTCAGCAGTGTCGTTTGACTGTCGGCGCGGAACATTTGCAGGAGTTCGCGGAGAAAGTCGTGGTCGCCCTCGAGCCGCTCCAGCAGCTCCCGGACATTCCATTCGGCTTCCGAGACCTCGCTATGCGGCGGCGCGTCACTACAGTTCTCCGCCGATCCACTCTGCGTCACGGCTCGATTGATCTCTTTGCGCAAAACTTCCCGCCGGATCGGTTTTGTCAGATATCCATCCATGCCAGCCTCCAAACATCGCTTTTCATCCTGCGCCGCCGCGTGTGCTGTCATGGCCAGGATGGGCACGTGTTGCCGTGAATGCTGTTCGCGTTCACGGATTTTGCATGTTGCTTCCAGTCCGCCCATCACCGGCATCTGCAGGTCCATCAGGACAATGTCATACGTCGCCGCGCACAATGCCTCGCAAGCCTCCGCGCCATTGCTCGCAAGGGCTACCTGATGCCCCATGTTTTCCAGCAGCCGCACGGCCAGTTTCTGGTTCACCGCGTTGTCTTCCACCAGCAGAATCCGGAAATGCCTGCCCACTGCCTTCACCTGTGGTTCGATGATCGGCGCGGGTTCGGTCTCTTCCTGGGCCAGGGCAGCCCGCAGGCTCTCCCACAGCACTCGGCGGCGCAGCGGTTTTCTCAGTCGTCGGAATACACCGCACTCAGCGGCGCGGGCATCCTCCAGGATGGAAGCTGCGGAAGACACCATCAGAATCGCGGTCGTTTCTCGTGGAGCGCCGGCGCGGATTTCTCTGGCCACATCGTATCCATCGGCGCCATGCAGGTTTTGGTCAATCAGAACGACGCGGTATTGCTCGTTCTTTTCTTTCCGCCGTGTCAGGCTGGCCCGCGCTTCCTCGACGCTTCCAGCCACTTCCACTTCCAGCCCCCAGCGCGTCATCAGCCAGACCGCTAAATCCTGGCTGCTTTTCCTTTCTTTCACTACAAGGGCCTTCACCCGCGGCAACTTACCTTCTTCCTTATCTGCTTTCTCCGCGCTTTTGGCCGTTTTCAGTTTTATCGTGAAGAAAAAACGGCTCCCTTTACCCGCGGGGCTTTCCACCTGAATTTCTCCGCCCATCATGCGCACGATCCGGGCGGAGATGGACAATCCAAGCCCCGTTCCCCCATATTGCCGGGTGACGGAGGTATCGCACTGCTGGAAAGCATCGAAGATCTTGGAATGGAGATCCGCCGGAATCCCCACCCCGGTATCGCGGACTTCGAACCGTATCTCGGCTTCTTCTTCGCAACGCTTCAGGCACTCGATGCCCAGCGACACTTCCCCCGCGTCGGTGAACTTTACGGCATTCCCGAGCAGATTGATCAGTACCTGCCGCAACCTGGTGGGATCGCCCCGCAACCATTCCGGCAGCTCGCCGTGTACCGACCATTCCAACTCCAAACCCTTCTGCTGGGCGCGCATGGTCACCGGCTGCAGCGCGTTCTCTACACAGTCCAGTATCGAGAAGGGAACATCGTCGAGTTCCGCCTTGCCATTCTCGATCTTGGAAAAATCCAGTATGTCTTCGATGATCTCCAGCAGCGACTCCGCGCACCCCTTTACCATCTCAAGGTATTCGCGTTGCTGCCCGCTAAGCGGAGTTTCCAGCGCGAGTTCCGTCATTCCCAGAATGCCGTTCATCGGGGTTCGAATTTCATGGCTCATGTTGGCCAGGAACTGGCTCTTCGCTTCATTTGCCGATTCCGCAGCCTGTTTGGCTTCCAGCAGCCGTTGTTCCGCGGCCCGCCGTTTGGTGATGTCTTCAATGACGCCTACGTAACCGATCAAACTGCCATCGGGCCCATGCAAGGCCCGCGATCCCCAGTAAACCCAGTTGGTATTCCCATCAGGGGTCAGGAACCGCGTTTCATCCTGTAGCTCCATCCCCATTTCAGCCGCAGTCTTCCAAAGGCGTTCCGTCGCTTCACGGTCGTCGGGATGAACGGCCTGCAGCCATCCATAGCCGAGCGCAGCCTCGGCTGCTCGTCCGGTCATCTCACTCCATCTCCGGTTGACATATACCCAGCGCCCTTCCTGGTCCGCGCGGAAGATCCCGACGGGGGCCGCTGAACTCAGCGACCGGAACAGCTCTGCACTTTCACGGATGGTCTTCTCCGCCTCCACGCGCTCCGAGATATCCAGATAAAGCGCCAGAAACCCTTGTACCCTTCCCTCCAGGTTCAGTGACGCGCCAAACGCTTCAACATCGATCTCCTTGCCGTCTTTCCTCCTGCGTTTCGCCGTGTAGTGCACGCCACTCCCGCTTTCCAATCGTTTGCGCAGGGAAGTCCACTGCTCGGGCATCGCGGGATTGAGCATAAGATCGGGCAGGGACTTCCCGGTGAGTTCCTCTTCCGTGTAGCCAAACATCTTTCGGAAGGCCGGATTGCTCAGGCGGATGATGGCGTCTCTGGTCCCGTAAATGATCCCCACCGGCGCAGCTTCGTTCAATGCGCGGAAAAGTTCTTCGCTTTCTTGCAAGTGCAATTGGGCCCGTTGGCGCTCTGCGATCTCCTGTTCCAGGGCCATGGTGCGCTCGCCCACCCGGGCTTCCAGAAAGTCCCGCGCTTCGCGCAGTTCCTGATCGCGGCTTTCGATCACCTCCAGCATGTGATCAAAAGCACTGCCCAATTGTGCGAGTTCCGGCCCCTCCAGCGACGGCGCTCGCAGCGCATAGTTTTTTTCTTCCGCGACGCGCCCCGCGACTTCCGAAAGCTGGCGAATTGGCTGGACGATCGATTTCTGCTGGATCAGCGTCAGGAAATACACCAGCACAAGCGTTGTGCCGAACACCGGGATCGCCAGCAGTACGGTGTGTTTTCTATCTTCCCTGAGGTCCGTCAATGCTCCTTCCAAATATAGCTTTCCGATCTCGCGGCCCTCCAGACTGATGGGCCGAATCAATCGCAGGCAATCGGCGGCCCAAGAAATGCCTTCCCCCCTCCCTGCCAGTCCAACGCTCACCCCGCTCTGATAATCTCCCCGCTTGTACTCCGCGAAGACGCCCCCGTCGGGCAGAAACAATACACCTCGGCGTATTTGCTTTCGCGTTTGGAGCGCCTGCAGCACTCGCGCGCCTTCTGCCTTATCGTCGAAAACCAGCGCCGCCGTGCTGTTGGTTCCGATGAGGTCCGCTGCCGATTGCAGTTCTTCCACCTTATGTTCGCGAGCGAAATGTTCGTAATAGACCAGGCCCATGAAGAGCGCGAATACCAACCCGACGCTGCTGCTGACCATCGTCAGCAGCACCAAACGCCGCCCCAATGAGATGTTCCGCCACGCGTTCATGCTTAACCGCCCGGTGTGCTGTGTTCCGTGACAACACGTTTCGCCAGTGCCAGGAGCCGCGCATCCACCTTCAAGCTCGCCTTGCGGACCGCCACGAGGTTCACTTCCATTTGCAGCCTGTTGTTTTCAAAACGGAATTCCACCATGCCACCGGCTTCCAGAAAACCCTCGGTCTCGCCCACGGTGAGCACGCTTTTCTCTTTCAATCCGTCAAGAATTTTCTCGTAACGCTTCGCCTCTGACCGGCTGAAAAAAATTACTTCGCATCCATTCAATTCCTGCTCTTTGTGAACCCAGCGCAATTCGATCATTCGCCCGCTAACGCTAACGCCCCCAACCTCCTGTGCGAGTCTGCTACCGAACGGGTAGTCCCCCAGAGTGCACATTTGAAAAGCTGCCTTGCTGGTATTCGCGGCACTCGGGGGCCATTCCACGAAGCTCGGAATCTTTCTCAGATACATCGCTTTCAACTGATATTCCTGCGAAAGAACCTGGCTGGACGCATCGCCGGGGAACAACCAAGCCGCCCACACTGCCAGCATCAATCTGCTCAGGAACTTCACGCGGCCCCCACTCCGGCCTTGGCTCACTTCTTCTTTCGCCCCCATGGCCTTCTTTCACGCCCGCCGTTCCGCTTCTCGAAACGGGCTACACCCCTCCCCTAGCAACTAGCTCAACGTGCAAGGGACACACCAATTCATCGGCCAAAAAGGCTTTTTATTGAGAGAAACACACGACTTGTGAGGTTAGATATTTCTAGGAAAAGAGAAACGTCTCGTTCCGGAACACTTCCGCCCTGTTCGATTCACTTCTGCTCAGCTTCTTCCACTGCGCGGCTCTTGCCACCCCAGCCTTTTTTGCTAGGGATGGCAAAACGGTCAATGCGCCACCTACCTCACGCTCGAAAAACCGGCTCGAGGGAAGCCACCTTGGTCTTCAGCCCTGTCAGCTCCGCCGCGCTCAATTCGGGCAGCGGCGCTGACGCCAACTCCAGCGCCAGGTCAAAGATTCGCTCGTCCCCCGGCGGCACGGCCGCAGTCACGTCCTGGTTTAGAGTGAATCGCAGCGCCAGCCGAGCCATCTCGTGATCGTCGATCGGTTCATACCAGCACTTCGGATACTTGCGTTCGCTCTCTTTCATGCCCGCGGGCCATTTGCCGAACGCCAGGGCCTTCAACGCCATTCGGGCCATGCCCTTCGCTTTCGCTTTCGCCAGAATCTGCGGGCCGAAGCCACCGTTCTCCCAGGCATTGACATTCACCGGGAACAGCACGCTGTCCAATTCCAGCGCGTCCATCAGGCGCAGCGCGGCCGGCGCATTATGGGCGGAGAAACCCACATGCCGCACTTTGCCTTCCTTCTTGGCTGCAAAAAACGTTTCCGCCGCTCCGCCCGCCGCAAGAATCTTATCCACATCATCCATCGAGCTGACAGCGTGAAACTGGTAAAGATCCACGTGATCGGTGTGGAAACGCTGCAGGCTGCGCTCCAACTCCTCGCGGGCGCCCTTCGCGTCGCGATGCATCGTCTTTTCGGCAAGGAACACCTTGCTGCGATACGGCCTCAACGCTTCCCCGAGTTTTGTTTCCGCTTCACCATTGAAATACGACGGCGCGCAGTCGAAATAATTCACGCCCCGGTCGAATGCCCCGGCGACACGGCGCGAAGCCTCCTCCTGCGAAAGTCCGCAAACCACGATGCCACCTAGGGCGATGATCGAGAGGTCGATTCCATCCTTATAGCGGCGGCGCGGCAGAGGCGCCTCCCAACCGTAGGCGGCCGTGGCTGTTAAGGCTGCTGCAGCGCCAATAAACTTGCGGCGATTCATAAGTTGGTTCCTCCCCCGGCGCATTCTAATGCACGGTATTGTGCCGCGCAACAATCGCCGGCGTTTCGCATTCCGCCGCCGGGGGAGCTGCGCACGAACGAAAGACTATAATGCCGCTAGCGGATGTGTGCGCCGCAGGAGCAAGCCAATATGGGCAAAACATCACTTCCCTTGTCGCAGGTCTACCGCCTGTTGGAGCCGGGCCCGGTTGTGTTGGTGACGTCCGCGCGCGGCGGACGAGCCAACGTGATGACCATGTCGTGGCACATGATGGTTGATTTCGTACCCCCCGCCGTTGCGTGCGTCATCAGCAATCGCGATTTCACCTTTGACATCTTGAGAGAAACGCGGGAATGCGTCATCAACATCCCCACCGTGGAGCTGGCAAAGAAAGTTGTCGGCTGCGGAAATACTTCGGGCCGCGTGCTCGACAAATTCAGGAAATTTCGTCTTACTCCGCTGCCCGCCACACGCGTCGCCGCGCCGTTGATTTCCGAATGCTACGCCAATCTCGAATGCAAGGTGATCGATGCGAGCATGGTGGACAAATACTGTCTGTTTATCCTCGAGGTCGTGAAAGCCTGGATCGATCGCGCAAAGAAAAACCCTCGCACCATTCACCATTGCGGTCGCGGCGTTTTCATGGTCGCGGGACGCTTCATCAAACTGCCATCAAAGATGAAATAAGCGCGAAAGGGCCGCCTGCTCTGGGGATTGATTCTTTGCCAAGATTGACTGCGGATTGGAGCTTGACGATGTTAAAACATTGCCCCGATGACGTTACGAAACTCAGACTGCTTTCCGTTGCATTACTGGGCTTATTGTTCTCTTCCTTTGCTTGCCGCCCGATATCGGCTCAAGCCACGAACATCTATATCGACGCTCGCCAGCCAGCGCCTCCGCCTTCCCCCGCGGCTTTCCATGGCGGCACAGCAAAGTCCTCCTCCGGCCAGGTTCTTGGTTTGAACAGTACTTATCTGACGCGCAACGCCGAACCCTGGCTTCCGGTGATGGGCGAGTTCCACTTTGCCCGCTATCCGCGCGCCCAATGGGAAGAGGAAATCCTAAAGATGAAAGCCGCGGGTGTGCAGATCGTTGCCTTGTACATCTTCTGGATTCACCACGAGGAGATTCAGGGCCAATTCGATTGGTCTGGTGACCGCGACTTGCATCAATTCGTGGAACTTTGCGGAAAGCATGGGATGTATGTCTACCTTCGCATCGGCCCCTGGGCGCATGGTGAGGCCAGAAATGGCGGACTCCCCGACTGGCTCCTCGAGAAAGGTCCTACACGCACGAACGATCCCCGATTCATGTCCTTTGTGACCGGGTATTTTCAGCAGATCTCTCAGCAAGTAAAGGGTCTGCTCTGGAAAGACGACGGGCCCATCATCGGCGTACAACTCGAAAATGAATACTCGGACAGAAGCAAAAATGGCGGCGAGGAGTACCTCCTGGCGCTGAAAAAGCTGGCCATCGAGAGCGGCCTTGATGTCCCCTATTACAGCGTGACGGGATGGGATAATGCCGTGGTCCCAAAGGGAGAAGTGCTGCCTGTTTTCGGCGGCTATCCGGATGCCCCTTGGGATTCTTCTCTTCAGGCTCTTCCCGCTCCGGAAGTCTATCTGTTTCGGTTTCAGGGCCGCGTGTCAGGCGAGATGAGCGTCATCGGTGCTGGTCCAGCGGATGACGCGACCAGTGTAACGCGTGCGGCCACGCCTTTTATAACCGCGGAGATGGGCGGCGGTATCCAGGATACCTATCATCGGCGGCCAGTTTTGACTGCCGACGATGTGGCCGCAATGGTTCCCGTGATGCTCGGCTCCGGAGTCAATCTGTACGGAACCTACATGTTTCAAGGTGGCGAGAATCCCGATGGCAAGCGGACCACGCTAGAGGAATCTCAAGCAACGCACTATCCCACCGACGTGCCCGTGAAGTCCTACGATTTTCAAGCACCCCTCGGCGAATTTGGCATCGAGAGACAATCCTTCCGAAAGCTTAAAATCTTTAACTACTTTCTGAATGAGTTCGGCGCAGACCTTGCTCCCATGAAGGTGTACCCTCCCGCGCAGCTTCCCAAGGGGCCGGAAGATTTTTCCGTCGCCCGTGTATCGGTCCGCGCAGACCTAGATAGTGGTTTCGTCTTTCTCAATAATTATGTCCGCGGGGCAGGGATGCCCGCTCGCAAGGCGCTGCAATTGAACATTCAGTTGCCGGCAGGGTTGCTGCAGCTCCCAAAAGAACCGGTGGATATTCCTTCCGGGGCCTATTTTGTGTGGCCCTTCAAACTGCGTATGGGTGGCGTAACTCTCGCCTACAGCACCGCGCAGTTGTTCACCAGACTGCAGGACGAAAACCAGGTTACTTATTACTTCCTTCGTGTGCCTGGAGTGCGCGCCGACTTCGCCTTTGAAAACCGCCCTCCCCTGGAGATTCAGAAAGGTGTGGTAGCCATTCAAGAACCAGTAGCGCTTTGCTTGCGGGATGTGATGGATGGCGTGACGCCTTTTGTTCAATGGAAAGACGCCAACGGCAAGACGTTTCGTCTGATTCTCCTTTCGGAAACGGATGCCGAGAACGCGTGGAAGGTGCAACTCGGCGCTAGGCCTTACCTGTTACTGACCGGCCAGCAATTCTTTGCCAGCGCGCAGCAAATCTTTTTGCGCTCCGACGGCGAGGCGGATTTTCATTTCCGGCTGCTGCCCGCGCCCGACGGCAGGCTGATTGCAAATCATCCGTTGCAGGCAAAGGAAAGACTTGCCGGTGTCGGCGAGTTTTCCTCTTCGTTGGCATCACGCAATCCGCAAATCGTTTACGAAAAAATTGAGGAAGCGCGCCCGGCGCCTCCGATCAAGTTGGGCCCACCACTGTCCTGGAGGCCAACCGGCGTTGCGCAAGCTCCCGATGACGCTGCCTTCGACCAAGCCGCGAAATGGCGCTTGCGCTTGCCGCAAGAGCCGCTCCAGGGTCTCAGCGATCTTTTCCTCAAGATCGAATATGCAGGAGACGTTGCTCGATTGCAGAACGCCTCGCACTTGCTGACGGATGATTTCTTCAATGGACTGCCATGGACCATCGGTCTGCGCCGTTTTCTGGAAGCGCACGCGGTTGGCGACTTGACGCTGGAAATCCTTCCCCTAAGGAAAGACGCTCCGATTTTTCTGGAGCGGAACTACAGGCCAGATTTCGCCGCGCGCGATCAACTGCTTCGCCTGGACAAGATTTCGCTCATTCCCCAATATGAATTGGTCATCGAGAGCAAACTGGCTCGCTGATCATTTGGGGCGCTCCTACGCCACCTCCTGCTTTCGGTGAAAGCATTGAGGTGATCTCCTCGCCGAGCCCATCACCCGCTTCTCTTCCTCACTATGCCTTCCCCTCTAAATGTTGAACTGCTATCCTCTTCTCGTCCGCCATGTCAACAATCTCCGCTCCCTTCGGACTTGGCCACCTGCCAACAAAATTCCTTGCAAATCCTCCAGGAGGAACTCATCCATGAATCAACCAAAACTGCCGCTGCTCGAATCGACACGCAACCCCATCTCCCGCCGCAGCCTTTTACACGGCGCCTCCGCCGCCGCACTGGTGGGGATCATCGGAAACACGTCCCTCGCAAGCACAGCCAACGCGGCGCCACCCCCAAACGCCTCCCCCCGACCCAGTGATAAATCCAAATCCTTCCCCGACAAATTCCTCTGGGGCTGCGCCACCGCAGGTCATCAAGTCGAGGGCAACAATACCAACAGCGATCTCTGGACCCTGGAACATTTGCCCCAGGGCATGTTCAAGGAACCCTCCGGCGACGCCTGCGACCACTACCATCTCTACCCGCAGGACATCAGCATGCTGGCCGATCTGGGCTTCAACACTTATCGCTTTTCCCTCGAGTGGGCGCGCATTGAACCCGACGAAGGCTTTTTCTCCAACGCCGAACTCGAACATTACCGCCGCATGCTGGCCACCTGCCGCGAGCATAACCTGACTACGCTGCTCACCTACTCGCACTTTTCCATCCCTCGCTGGTTTGCCTACAAGGGTGCCTGGCAAAATCCCTCCGCGCCCGATCTTTTCGCCCGCTTCTGCGAAAAGGCCACCAAGCACCTGGGAGATCTGGTGGATTACGCCTCGACATTCAATGAGCCGGACGTTCCACAATTGCTCAATTGGATCAACCTGCCCGAGATGCAGGGAAAGAATATGACCGACGTCTTCCAGCAGAGTCTCGCTAACGTCCGCCAGCAACTCCATGCTCCTGAGTTCGCAGGGTTCTTTATGGGCGATTCCAATAAGATCCGTGATGGTCTGTTGGCCGCCCACCACAAGGGTAAGGCCGCGATGAAATCAGTCCGCAGCGCCATGCCCGTCGGATTCAATCTCGCAATGTCGGACGATCAGCCGGCTCCATCGGACAGTCATCTAGCCGAAAAGCGCACGGACATTTACGGCCCTTGGCTCGAGGCCGCAAAATCGTGCGACTATCTCGGCGTGCAAACCTATTCGCGCTCCGTTGTCGGAAAGAAGGACTTGCCCGCCCCGCCAGGAGCGGAGCTCACTCAGGTCGGCTGGGAGTTCTACCCCGAATGCGTCGAGCATGTGGTGCGCTACGCCAGCAAGGAAGCGGGCGTGCCGCTCATCGTCACGGAAAACGGCATCGCCACCACCGATGACACGCGCCGCGTCGAATATTTCGGGCGCGCCCTCGCCGGCCTCAAACGCGCCATTGACGATGGCGTGGATGTCCGCGGCTATGTGGCCTGGTCGCTCCTCGACAACTTCGAGTGGATGTCCGGCTTCACGCCCAAGTTCGGCATCGTGGCCGTTGATTTGGCCACGCAACGCCGGACCATCAAGCCCAGCGGCGCCATGCTCGGCAACATCGCCCGCAGAAATTCTCTTTGATTCGCGGGCGCGTGAAATGTTTTCTGCCAGTTACGGGTTCGTCCGAACTTGCGGCGCAGGAGTCCCCGTGTGAACGGTCTTCAAAGAATAGTTGTGCGCCGCGCCAACGGTCGCCGCGCTGATATGGATGATCGAGACCCACCGTTCCAGCTTGTGGTGACCATAGTAGTGAAACAGGTAAGACACGCCGATCGATAGCCCCGTAGCGCCAGCCTCGACGGCCGCAAACGCCGCATGATTGTCCACCAAATCATTCGTCAGCAGCACCTCATGGTTGCCCCGGCGGCGGAAGTTCAGCGTCGAAAAGTAATCCAGCGTGCGGGACGCGCCGACACCCGCGAATAGCCAGTCGTTCTCCTTGTCCCAGAAGCGGTGCGTTTTGCGCGACGCTTCGCTTGCCGGGCGCTTTGCGGGTTCCGGGGCGGATGGCGGGTTGCTCTGGTCCTGCGCAAGCACCGCTGGCGAAGCAACTAAACATGCCAATGCAATCAGGACAATGATCCAGAAATCCCGCACCCGGAAGGTCACCTCAGCCCTCTGGCCCTGAGTCACTTCCCACTCAGGCCGACGCTGCTGCCGACTCCTGTGCAGAAATCCCACCCGGGCGTGGCGAAGTTTCCGATGTTGACGCCACAATTGCCATAGAGAATGTCGCGAAAATCATCCCTGTCGAAGAAGTAGTGGCGGTAGATATCGGCGTTCTCTGCTTGGCTGGAAGAGTGGAACTTGCCGGCGTTGTTAATGATTCCGGCAAGGGCAGGCGTGGAAACACTGGTGCCACCGACAATAAAAAACCCGCCCGGTTGGCCTTCGTACAGGTTGGTGTCCACCAGCCAGACTCCGGTGCTGGGGTTGGCATCGAAGGAAAGGTCCGGAGTTCCGCGGGCCGGACCGACGATTCCCGCAATGCCGTCCTGGAAGTGCGGGCGCGCTTCGTAAAGACTCGGGCCGCCTCCTGCATCCTGCCAAGTGGATTCAAGGATGAACTGTCCGGTAGAGGAATTCCGGGAGATCGTCGTGCCCCCGGCAGCGACGACGTTTGGCGAAGTCGCCGGCCACTCGGCTCCGGGGCCATCCCCCGCGGCGGCGAGATAAACCACGCCCGGGGTTGTGAACAGCCCATCCAATTGGCTCTCCTGGGAAAACTCTCCAAAGCTAAAGCTCATGCTGACTTCGCCGCCGCGGTGCGCCGCCACGAGTGCGCTGGCAACATTAATGGCGGTGAGGATGTCGCTGCCCTTATTGGAAGCCGCTTCCACGAGGAACAGTTTTGCCCCCGGCGCCATGGCGTGTGCGTATTCAATGTCCAGAGACTCTTCCAACTCCCAGCCGCCCGTGGGATCCAGGGGTGGCTGACTGCCGCTGGCATACACGACCGTAAGATCAGCCGGTGGCAGGCCGAAAATCGAGGAAAAGAGAGCGAGGTCGCTGACGGCGTTGGGGTCGTCAAAAGCATCGACGATGGCGATCGCGCCAGAACCTCCCGTGACCGTTTGCGTCGTCTGGTCGGGATTGCAGCCCTGTTGGGGGTGCTTGACCAGGCGATAAACGCAGGCCAGCGAGGCTGGGGTCTCGTAGAACAGACCCGGCACCGGCGGCAACTCATTGGGCAGAGCATTGGCATCAATGGCGATGGGGCCGCTTTCCGGCATCATCACCAGCAGATTCGTGTGTGCGCTAATGCCTGCATCTCCCGGATGAGCGACGCTTGATTTGGGCACCATCACGTGCATTTTCGCCCGTGGCGACTGCGCAGCACTACTCTGCGCAAAGCCCGGCAAAAATAAAGCTGCGAGCAATGAGATAGACCACCCCCTGCGTCCCATAGGACCTCCTTGATTTGTTAATTGCCTCTGGTTCGGGAACCACCCACACTTGCAGCCTTCCTTGCGATTCCGCGGGGGACAGCTACCAGAATGCGCGAGTCAGGCTTGACCGAATGCGCACGGGAGTTTATCCGCAACGTCCGTTTCAGCTCCCGGTAGCCCCGCACTATACAACCCATGGGCAATTCCAGAAAGCTATTTTTCTTTTGGCCGGACCCTGACCACCTGCTCTTTTCCGCTCGTCGGGCACGATACATCGTGCCCGCCTTTCTTCTCCCGAGCGCAGTTGTTGCGGCGCCCACATGATGCAAATCTACGCAGGGTGTCCAACCCGCTGAGATATTCCTTGACAACCTATTTCTTAAGTTTTATACAAGGCCGACCAGCCTCTCGCTCGAGCCCCTACGCCTTTGAAGACCCTGCGGGCGGGGTTGTTCTCAGAATCCAAAATCTCAAGCAGGTCTTGTTGTTTCCGGAGGAGGGGTGGCCGAAATGACCAGGAATTCTCGGGTGAAACGTCATAGCCTTGTAGTAGTTCTCGGCCTGGCGTTGTGCTTGTCCTTCTCGATTTTCGTTGCGGCGCGGCAAACCGGCCACAGTGACTCAGGGTGGGAGCGCGCAAATGGCTTCGCAAAGTATGTGGATGTGCCAGGCGCATCCTCAGTCGGTTCCGAGACCTGCACAACTTGCCACGGGGATGTCTCCAAGAATTTCCAGCACGCTTTCCATAAACAACAGGGAGTGGAATGCGAGGATTGTCACGGGAATGGCAGCCTTCACGTGGAAGGCGGGGGCGACGTCAAGAAGATTGTGGCCCTAAGCAAGCGCTCGCCGGAGCAGGCCAACGGAGTTTGCCTGGGCTGCCACGCCCGGGACGAGAAGATCCGGCATTGGATAGGCGGGTCGCACTCGGCCAACCATGTTCGCTGCGTTGATTGTCACCAGATACACCAGGTGGCGCTCAAGGCCGCAAAAGAAAGCCGGATTAGCTTCGATCAGGGGACCAGAGGAGCGCTAACTGCAGCCTCGGTGTCGCCCGAAACCAATGTGATCGTGAGGCCGGTGTGGGAAACCAACGACGCCTGCCTGAAGTGCCACCCAACCGAGCGCGCGCAGCTTAGCATGCCGTATCACCACCCGCTGCGCGAAGGCAAGATTAGCTGCGTGGATTGCCACGATCCGCATGGCGGGGCAGGCGGCAACAATCTGCGTACCGCGAACGTGAACCAGCTCTGCCTGGGCTGCCACGCGCAGTATCGCGGGCCATACGCCTATCAACATCCCCCGGTGACGGAAAACTGCCTGCTGTGTCACACCGCGCATGGGTCACCCAACACGAACTTGTTGTCGGTGAGCGAGCCTGCGCTGTGCCTGCAATGCCATGCCGGCCACCATAATGGAGCGGGCTTGCCATTGCCAGACCGCTGCACGAACTGTCATGGATCGATTCACGGCACCGACGTTCCGACCCCGAGCGGCGGCAGCCGGTTCGTGGATAAAGGGCCATCGGAACGGGATCTGGTTTCGGGCGTTGCTGTGCCGGTCTCGGCCACTTTGAAAGCTCACTCAGCCATCTCCGCCTCTTCAATGGTGCATGGCGTTCCCTCCCACGTGCCGGTGCTCGCTGCCGGCTCCATGGGCGGGGTGATGGGAATGATGTCTTCCCGATCTATGGCGCCGCTGTCTGGCGCTGCTATGCCGGGTGGAGGCGGGCCGGCAGGCGCAGAAATGGAAGCGGGTGGCTCTTCGGCCTTCTCGTTCACCCCGGGTACGTACCGGTTCGTCGATGGCTCAGGATTTCTTGGGCGAGTGGGTGAATACGATTCCCTTCAGCAGTCGGCGGGAGCGGACGTGTCAGCCGCGTATGTCTCCACGCGGAACAACCTCACCTTGGTGTCCCGGGCCAATGTCCTGAGCGGCGATGATTACTCTGCTGCGACGCAGCTCACTGCCGGAGAACGGTTGCAGGTGGGGCTTTTCATACGCAGCTTTATCCAGCAGCAAGACAATTATCCCTTCTACGCGTTTCCGGCGCTGGACGTCCAAGTGCCTGGCGGTAGTGCGCCTCTCCCCAACTGCCAACCCTCTTTCGACTGCAGCACTTCTCTCATCCCCTCCGGTGCTGTTTTTGGCGTGAAAAGGAGGCTCGGTAATGCATCTGGGCGACTCAAAGTGCCAAAGTTGCCGGTGCATCTGTTTGTAAAGGGGGACTGGCAGGCGCGAGTGGGCGCTACGCAACTTTCCTATCTGGATGAAAACTCTTTTGTTCCAATTGCTGGATTTCCGCAAACCTGCGGCGCGCAATGCCACTTCCAGTCCCAGTTTCAACCACTGAACTACACCACGCGCAACATCGGCGGAGGGGCGCAGGTTGATCTGGGTCAATTTCAGCTCACGTGGGAGCACACTTTCAGCAGCTTCAGTGACCGGCTCCAGTTTCCCCTTGGCACGTTTACCGGACCGTTTACTCCGGAGGTAGAAGGGATCTCCTCCGCAAATCCGCCTCCCTCCGGAGGAATACCGCAAGATGTTGCTGCCGGAAATTATCCCCTGGATATTCCCGCGCCGAGCCAGGCTTCCACGGATCGCTTGAGCTTGAACTGGACCGCTTCCCCGAACCTGACCTTCAACGGAAATGTTAGCTACTCGCGCCTGCGCGACACCTATACCCATTATCCGCAGAACTCGTTTGGATCAGACGAAACGCTGAACTGGCGCCCGATTGACCGCTTGCGCGTGACCGCCGATTACCACCAGCAAAACGTGCTCAACAACTTCACGCCGTTCTACAGTTTGTTCGGCAACGTGTCGTATCACCATCACGAAGAAGGCTTGCGGTTTGACTACGAGTTGCCGATGGGCTTCGATGCGGAGGCCTATTACAAGCGCAGCGGGATCACCCGGTCCAATGCCACACTCTGGCCGCAGATCTATTCGATCGACAACACCGATTTGCTGACCGTTGTGCCTTCTTCCTTCAGCAACACGACGGGGCTGGCGTTGCGTTATCACGACGGCGGCTACTGGAGCGCGCGAGCGGGATACGAATGGACGGGGACGCACCAGCCCGGCTACCTGCTGGCGCCGCAGAGCAACAACCGTATGTTTGCCGATGTGTGGTTCACGCCCACGAAATGGCTGGTGTTCAGCAACGACACCAGCGTCATTCTGCAAAACGCATTTCCGGCCATCCCGCTCCTCCGGTCCGATGGAACCGGCCTCTCCAGCGATTTTCAACGGAACGACCGTTTCTATTTCGAGACGCTCAGCGCGAACTTGCGGTTAGTACCGGACTGGAACTTGGGACTCGGATATTCCTACCAGCAGAATAACCTCACCACGTACATGAGTTTTCAAAACGACCCCGGGGTGGGGTACGTCATAAACGAACCCGCGGTTCCGTACAGGCAAATCACCCAGGCGTATTGGGCCGATTCCAGCTACCTGGTCAAACAACGTTTTGGGCTGAACCTCAGGCTCACCTACAACTCCTCACGCAGCGGAATGCGGCCGGACGTTAATCCAAACGACGCCGCGCTGCTCGGCAACGCCAGCCTGCTTGCTGGCCCCCCGGGCACTTTCGACCCCTCGGGTCTGTTCCCGTCGGCGCTGGGCAACTTGGCGTTCAGCGCAAGCCAGATTTCCGGGGTGATTGTGCCCCAGTGGATTGGCCAAGGCAAGGCGTACTACTTGTTTCCGCGGAAGTTCGAAGGGGGGCTGGTCTTCTACTACGGCAGCTACCGTGACTACTGGAATCCTAACCTGAACGGCGTTCTGCGAACATTCAACATCTATGTTGGCCGTTCGTGGTAGAGCGGGGCGACCCTCTGCACCGCACGCTGTAGCTTACTCCTTTGAGGGGTGAGGCCTTTAGCTCGCCAGCGAGTCACCCAACTGCAAGCAGCGTTTGTCCTATCCCACCGCGAACCCGCCGCAGGTAGCGAAAATCCTCAGGCCTCGAAGGCCTGAGCTACAGTCCCGTTCACAACGGCCGCGTTACTCTTGCGGCGGGCGTCATTGCGGCGGCTGCGATGGCTCGGCTACAATCATTCGTTTGCCATACTCCGGAAAGGCTTAGCAGAAGCGTCATGCACGAAATCCGCGTCCACAACACCCTCTCCGGCAAGGTTGAGCCGTTCGTGCCCCTGAAGCCCGGGGAAATCCGCATGTACACCTGCGGCCCCACGGTGTACGACTACGCGCACATCGGCAATTTCCGCACCTTCGTGTTCCAGGACATCCTACGGCGCTTCCTGAAGCTGCGCGGTTTCAAGCTGACCCACGTGATGAACCTGACCGACGTGGACGACCGCATCATCGCCAATGCCGCGGCCGCGGGCATCTCCCTGCGGGGTTACACGGAAAAGTTCATTCAAGCTTTCTACGCCGATTGCCGCACGCTCAGCGTGGAATCGCCGGAGCACTGGATTCGCGCCACGGATCACATTGATGACATGGTGGCGCTCATCCAGCGGCTGCAGAAAAATACCTACACGTATCCAAGCGAAGGTTCGCTCTACTACCGCATCGCAAAATTCAAAGATTATGGCAAGCTCTCGAAAATCAACCTGACCGGCATTCAGGCGGGAGCGCGCGTGGACAACGACCGCTACGACAAGGAAAGCGCGCGTGATTTTGCCTTGTGGAAAGCGCCCAAGCCCGGCGAGCACTTCTGGGAGACGCCCATCGGCGCGGGGCGTCCCGGCTGGCACATCGAGTGCTCCGCGATGGCCATGAAGTACCTGGGCGAAACGCTGGACATTCACACCGGCGGTGTTGATCTGGCCTTTCCTCACCACGAGAACGAAATTGCGCAAAGTGAAGCGGCCACGGGAAAGCCGTTTGTGCGTTACTGGCTGCACGCGGAGCACCTGCTGGTGGAAGGCGAGAAGATGTCCAAGTCGCTGGGCAACTTCTTTACGCTGCGCGACCTGTTCGCCAAAGGGTACAAGCCTTCCGCGCTGCGCTTTGCGCTGGCCAGCGTGCCCTACCGCCGCCAGCTCAATTTCACGTTCGACGGTTTGCAGCAGGCCACGAGTTCCGTCGAACGCCTGCGCAACTTCGCGGCGCGCCTGAAACAGGAAAAATTTCCGGCAGGCTCGCAGCCCGCCATCGCCGACCGCATCGCCAAAGCAACAGATGATTTCGATGCCGGCCTCTCCGACGACTTGAACACCGCGCAGGCGCTCGCCGCCGTTTTTGATTTAGTGCGCGAAGCCAACATCGCCATGGACAAAGGCGAATTCCGCCAGAGCGAACTTGCCGCCGTACAAGCGTTACTCGCAAGTTTTGATCGCGTGTTCGCGGTGCTCGAGGACAACGACGCGGAAAAGCTTCAGGCTCTTGGCTATACCGATGCCTCCAGCGGACTGGGCGACGCAGCGATCGAAAAACTCGTCGCCGAGCGCCAAGCCGCGCGCCAACGCCGCGATTTTGCTGCCAGCGATCGCATCCGCAAGGAACTCGCCGAGCGTGGTATACTTTTGGAAGATGCCAAGGACGGCAGCGTCCGCTGGAAACGCAAATGAAATACTTCCACTTTCTTAAACATGATCGAGTAGCCGTGGGCCCGCGTGTGCCGCGGAAGTTTCGCCCGGCGAATCTGCGTCCCAGCCTCTTCAGCGTAGATTAAGTCCCTCATTTTAAGCAGGTTGCGGCAAATTTCCGCCCGCGCAAACCTGCCCTCTCTCCCGCACCTCGGCAATAACTCTAACCAGTGCGCACAGAATTTGGAGGCATCATGATTACGGCCACGGAAACAAAACTCCCCAGAATCAATATGGCTTTGCCAGGCCCCAAGGCAACGGAAGTGATCGAGTACGACAAGAAGTTTATTTCGCCATCGCTATTTCGCGAATATCCGCTGGTTGCCCATCGCGGCTACGGCGCGATTATTGAAGATCCCGACGGCAACACCTTCCTGGATTTTGCCGCGGGTATCGCAGTCTGCTCAACCGGCCATTGCCACCCGCACGTGGTACAAGCCATTCAGAAGCAGGCGGCGGAACTTATCCACATTGCGGGCACGGATTTCTATCACCGACACATGCCGCAACTCGCGGAGCGCCTCGTTGCCACGATGCCGAAGTCGCACCACTACAAAGTGTTTTTCGGCAATAGCGGCACAGAGGCGGTGGAAGGCGCGATTAAGCTGGCGCGCTACGCCACGCGGCGCGACAAACTGATTGCGTTTTACGGCTGCTTCCATGGGCGCACCCTCGGCTCGCTTTCGCTCACGGCGTCGAAGAGCACTCAACGCAAGTACTTCGGCACATTGCTGGGCGGCGTGGAGCACATTCCATTCCCCTACGCCTACCGCTGCGCGCTCGGCCACACCAAGGAAACCTGTGGTGGGGAAATTATCGAACTGCTTGAGGAGCAGATCTTGAAGCGGCTGTTCGCGCCGGAAGAGGTTGCAGCGATCATCGTTGAGCCGATTCAGGGCGAAGGCGGCTTCATTCCCGCGCCGGCGTTTTTCCTGCAGGAGCTTCAGCGCATCTGCAACAAGCACGGCATCATGCTGATCCTCGATGAGGTGCAATCCGGTGTGGGGCGTACCGGAAAGATGTGGGCTTACGATCACGCGGGCATCACGCCGGACATGGTGCTGACGGCGAAGGGTATTGGCAGCGGCATGCCCATCAGCGCGTTCATCGCCAAGGAAAGCGTGATGCAGTGGAAACCGGGATCGCACGGCACTACCTATGGCGGGAATCCGGTGTGCGTCGCTTCGGCCATGGCCACGCTTGATCTGATCCAGGGCGGCTTGATGGCCAATGCGCAGAAAATGGGCGAGTACATCTTTGGCAAGATCAATGACTGGCCCAGCCGCTTAAAGATTGTCGGCGACGTTCGCGGCAAAGGCCTGATGATCGGCGTGGAGATCGTCCGCGACCAGCGCACCAAGGAGAAAGCTCCGGACTTGCGCGACAAAGTGATTGTCGGGGCGTTCCACCGGGGTTTGCTCACTTTGGAATCCGGCGAGAATTCCATCCGCATATCGCCGCCGCTCATCATTGACGAGGAACAGGCCGATTGCGCCATTGGGATAATGGAAGAGAGCATTCGGGAAGCGGAGAAGTCGCTGTAAAGAAAGCGATCAGCGACCAGAAATCAGCGATCAGGAACCCGGAAGCGGCTACAAAGCCCGTGGAGGGCAGAAAGTCCAGCCCGCCACGGGCTTTTTGTTTATACTGGAGATTGTCGTATCTATAGAGTAACGAGGGCCAAGCATGCTGGCGCGCGTTGCCTTTGCGATAGTGCAGTGGAAGGCGCGGCACGGCCTCCAGGATTCCTTAACGGCTCCCGATGGCGCAACGAGTGCCGCAGAGGAGAGGCTTGCGGCATTGCGCACCGGTGTGCGCGGCGAAACCTATGCCTATTGGTACTTGCGGCGGCTCGGATACATCTTTATCGCGCGCAACTACGCGCCCTCCCACGCTAAGGGCGAGATTGATCTGATCGGCTTCGACGGCGAGACCTTGGCTTTTGTGGAAGTGCGCACCCGCTTGGCCGTGAAAGGCAAGCCAGCTCTGCCGGAATTGAGCATCACGAAGGAAAAACACGCCGTGCTTGTTCGCACCGCCCACTACTTCTTGCGCGAACGACACTTGAAAGAATGCCCGCTGCGGTTTGACGTGGTGGCCATTGACAACATGCCCGGCCAACCGCCAGCCGTGCGACTCCACAAGGCAGCCCTGAGACCACAAGCGTGATCCGGGTCCGGATAGTGCCAGTACCTGCCACCACCACGGTAAGATTTACACAGAAGCGGCGCAATGTGACGGTGCGTACTTCCCTCAGGGCCAAGTCGAGGTACAATATTGGGTTTGTAGTGGGTGCTTCTTCGAGATAGGGTGCAACCAGGTTCGGAGGGCGAATTGCCGGAGTTACGTAAGGATCCAATTACAGGACGCTGGGTGATCATTTCAACCGACCGCGGAAAGCGGCCGATGGATTTTCTGCGCGAAAGCGTTTTCCCGGGCGCGCCGCGAAACTGTCCATTCTGTCCGGGCAATGAGGGGAAAACACCGCCAGAGATTCTTGCTTACGGCCGCAACGGGGGAAGCGCCAATTCCTCGGGCTGGAACATCCGTGTGGTGCCGAATCGCTTTCCGGCGCTGGGCATTGAGGGCGAGCTAGATCGCGAAGGCGAAGGGCTGTTCGACAAAATGAACGGGATCGGGGCGCACGAGGTGATTATCGAAACGCCCCAACACCAGACGACCCTGGCGCAGTTGCCGCAGAAGGCCGTGGAGGACGTGCTGTGGGCCTATCGCGACCGCATGCTGGACCTGAAGAATGACAAACGCTTTCGCTACGTGCTGATTTTCAAAAACCACGGGGAGGCCGCGGGAGCTTCGGTGGAGCACCCGCACTCGCAACTGATTGCGCTGCCGATTGTGCCGCGGCGCGTGCGCGAGGAAGTGGACAATTGCTGGCATTACTACGACGAAAAAGAGCGCTGCATTTTCTGCGACATTATCCGGCAGGAGCGGGATACCGGGGAGCGCGTCGTCGGGGAAAACGATCATTTCATTACGTTGGCGCCCTACGCCTCGCGCTTCCCGTTTGAAATGTGGCTTCTGCCCAAGGCCCACGGATCGGCCTACGAGAACAATCAAAGCTCCATGTACGCCAGCTTGGCGAACATGTTGAAGGACACACTAATGCGGATGGACGCGGTGCTGGACCGGCCCGCGTTCAACTTCATGATTCATACATCACCGATCGGCGAAGAGATCAACGACCATTATCACTGGCACCTCGAACTCATTCCCAAACTGACGAAAGTAGCGGGCTTTGAATGGCAGCCCTCACACGTGTCCAAGATCTTCGATATACTGGAAGGAAAGGCGCGGTACCCAAGTGGTAAGGGAGAGGTCTGCAAAACCTTTATGCGTGGGTTCGATTCCCACCCGCGCCTCCACTTTTTGGCGTTTGTTTTCATTCAGTTGACCGGCCCTTTCGCTAAGTGTACCAAATTTGTACGGATAATTTTCTGATTCAGAACCGGGTCAAGCTTCCAGGCGCGGGCAACATCGGCCTCAAGTTGCTCCTGCCGCGAGCGTACCCAGGGGTTGTAATGCCGCTCCGTGACTCGCACGCTCTGATGGCCCAGGAGAACCGACACGCGCTCGATTGGCACACCGGCGAGAAGTAGCTCCACCGCGAACGTATCGCGGAAACGGTGAGAGACGGCATTGCCCTCACCCTTCGAGACTCCGGCCAGGTCGAATACTTTCTTGAGGCGCTTCTCCCATAGACCAGCGATGCTTTCGTGTTTGGACTGCCCGCTCCAAAAATAATTCTTGGCGGTAATTCGCGGAGTTGCTTCGAGAGCCTTCAGGACCGAATCCGGCAGGACGGTATAGACCGGCACGCCGGTCTTTTGCGTGTAGAGAAACAGCCGCTTGCCGTCGAGCCGCTCGGTTGTCAGCATCACGGCATCGGACACTCGCATGCCGGTGTAGCGCATCAGGAGCACGAGAGTCTTTAGCCGATGGGCGTTTAGCTTGCCCTCGGCAGGCGTCGCGACCTGCCACCCATCGCAGGCCGTCAAAATTTTCACCACTTC
>JBEKOE010000037.1:0-25619 GCA_049522075.1 Candidatus Acidiferrum sp. | reverse complement strand
GGGAGCACTTTCGGATTATGGGACTCACAAAACTCGTTGTGCGCGGCGCCCGCCAGCACAACTTGAAGAACATCAATATCGAAATCCCGCGAAACACCCTCACGGTCATCACCGGGCTTTCGGGTTCCGGCAAATCTTCGCTCGCTTTCGACACCATTTATGCGGAAGGCCAACGCCGCTACGTTGAATCTCTTTCCGCCTACGCGCGCCAGTTCCTTGATCAGATGGAGCGGCCTGAAGTGGATGTGATCGAGGGGCTGTCTCCCTCCATCGCCATCGAACAGAAGACCACCACGCGCTCGCCGCGCTCCACCGTCGGCACCATCACCGAGATTTACGATTATCTCCGCGTCGTTTACAGTTCCGTGGGCGTGCCCCACTGCCCGAATTGCGGCAAGCCCATCACGCGGCAATCCAGCGAGCAGATTGTTCAGGCCATCCTGCAGGGAGAGCTGTGCAAACCCGACGATCGCATCATGATCCTGGCGCCGATCGTGCGCGGAAGAAAGGGTGCCTACCGCAAGGAACTCGAGAAGCTGGCACAGGATGGCTTTGTCCGTGTGCGCATCAATGGAGAGTTGCTTCCGCTTGACGAAACGCCGGTGCTGGACAAGCGCAAGAATCACACCATCGAAGTGGTCATCGACCGGCTCCTCGTCAAGCAAGGCATCGCTTCCCGCCTTGAACAATCCATCGCCACAGCGCTGAAGCTGGCGCAAGGTTTGGTCACCGTGGCGGTCGTCGGCGGGAAAGAGCACGTCTTCTCCGAAAGGCTGGCCTGCCCGGATTGCGGCCTGTCCGTGCCGCAACTCGAGCCGCGCTCGTTCAGTTTCAACTCACCCTATGGTGCGTGCCCGGCGTGCAACGGCCTCGGCTCCAAATACGATTTTGATCCTGCCAAAGTGATTGTGGATTGGACACGGCCCCTCTTCGACGGCGGTCTGGGAACGGGTTCCGGCTCCGCCATTCTGAAGCGCACGCTGGAGCTGGCTGCATACGCGCACGGTTTTCATCTGGATACGCCGTTCGACAAATATCCTGCTCGCGTGCAGAATCTCCTCCTCTACGGCTATCCGCCCCCGGACGGCAAACGCACCGGAACACTCAAGGCCACGCGTTCCGAAAGCAGCGAAAAGGGCTTCCGCTTTCAGGGCATCTTGCGCTTTCTCGAACGCAATTTCGAGGAATCCAATTCCGATTCCTATCGTGAGTGGATGACGCGGTACATGTCCGCCACGCAATGCAGCGCCTGCCACGGCAGACGTTTGCGCCCGGAATCGCTGGCTGTGAAGTTAGCGGGCTGGTCTATTGCGGACTTCACCGCTCTAGCTCTCAGTGATGCGCGGCCCGCCGTTGACAAGATTCTCTCTCAGCTCACGCCCCGCCAGGAGGAAGTCGCGGGAAGGCCGCTGGCGGAAATTGCGGAGCGCATCGACTTCCTGCTCGCCGTCGGCCTCGGTTATCTCAGTTTGGAACGTTCCGCCGCCACCCTTTCCGGTGGCGAAGCCCAGCGCATCCGCTTGGCGACTCAGATTGGTTCCCGCCTTCGCGGCGTCCTCTACGTCTTGGACGAGCCTTCCATCGGCCTCCACTCGCGGGATAACAACCGCCTGCTGCATTCGCTCGAGCAACTCCGCAATCTCGGCAACACGGTTATCGTCGTCGAGCATGACGAAGACACCATCCGGCGCGCCGATTTCGTCGTCGATCTCGGTCCCGGCGCGGGCAATGCCGGCGGCTACCTGGTCGCCAAAGGCAAACCGGAGGAGATTTCGGCTTGCCGTGAATCGCTCACGGGACGATATCTAACCGGCGCGGCGAAGATTCCCGTTCCATCCAAGCGCCGCAGCCCCAACGGGAAAATGATTCAGGTGCTCGGCGCGCACGCCAACAACCTGAAGGATTTCGATGTCTCCTTTCCGCTGGGCTTGTTCACCGTTGTCACCGGCGTTTCCGGTTCCGGAAAATCCACGCTGGTCAATGACATTCTCTACCGCGTCTTGGCACAAAAGCTCTACCGCTCCATGGAGCCGCCCGGCGCGCATCGCATGCTGCTTGGCATTGAGCACATCGACAAAGTCATCGAGATCGATCAGGCGCCCATTGGCCGCACGCCGCGCTCGAATCCTGCAACTTACACCGGCGTCTTCACTCCTATCCGCGAGCTTTTCGCCATGCTCCCGGAATCCCGCCAGCGCGGTTACCGTCCCGGGCGCTTCAGCTTCAACGTGAAAGGCGGACGTTGCGAAACCTGCCAGGGAGAAGGCCTGCGCCGCATCGAAATGAATTTCCTGCCGGACGTGTATGTCACCTGCGAAGTTTGCCGCGGCCGCCGCTACAACTCGGAAACGCTCGCCGTTCGCTACAAGGGAAACAGCATCAACGATGTTCTGAATCTGTCGGCCAGCGATGCGCTGCAGCTTCTCGAAAACATTCCCCAGATTCAGCAGAAGCTCTCCACCATGGTCGAGGTGGGTCTCGGCTACGTGCAGCTCGGCCAATCGGCCACCACGCTTTCTGGCGGCGAAGCTCAGCGCATCAAGCTGGCCCGCGAGCTCTCCAAACGCCAGACCGGCCGAACCGTCTACATTCTCGATGAGCCCACTACCGGCCTGCATTTCGATGACGTGCGCAAGCTTCTGGACGTCCTCCAGCGGCTCGTGGACCTCGGCAACACCGTTTTGATCATCGAGCACAATCTGGACGTCGTCAAACAAGCGGACTGGGTCATCGATCTGGGCCCCGAAGGCGGCCAGGGTGGCGGGCGCATCGTGGCGCAAGGCACTCCCGAGCAAGTCGCCCGCGTGAAGAAGTCCTACACCGGCCAGGCGCTCGCGCGTACTTTGGGGTTGAGCAGCTCTTCAAACGGTAGCGCCATCGGCGAACGCAAAGAGGCTGGGGCATGACCGCCACGATCCACTTCATCTCCCACTTGCGCCTCCGCTATCTTCCTCGTAGAGTGATGACACCCGCATGAGTATCTATTCCATCCAGCCTTTGACGTTTGGCGGTGTGCGTACCTATCCGTTGGCCTCTCGCAAAAGCAAAGTCAATGTCGGCGATTTTGCGCATGCGGTGGGCCGCAAACCTTCACTGTCAAAGTTCCTCGACTCCTTGCCACGAATTCTGGCTGCGCAGGATTTGCGCGAACTCCTCTCCGCCATTCATCGCGCGCGCAAACAAAAACGCGCCATCCTCTGGGGTCTCGGCGGCCACGTGATCAAGGTCGGCCTAGGCCCGGTTCTCGTTGACCTCATGCGCCGCGGATTCATTTCCGGGATCGCCATGAATGGCGCTGCGTTGATCCATGATTTTGAAATCGCCATGGCTGGCAGTACTTCCGAGGATGTCGAAGCCGCCCTCGACGAGGGTCAGTTCGGCATGGCCGAAGAAACCGGCACCTACATCAACGAAATCGCCAAACTGGCCTACCGCATCCACATTGGCTACGGCGAAGCTGCCGGACAATATCTGACCAGCGGCATTCTCTCGCCCAAGCACCCGGAGTCCAGCGTGTTGATCGAAGCCTACCGGCGCAAAATCCCCGTCACCATTCATCTGGCCATCGGCACGGACATCCCGCACATGCACCCCGCGGCTGAAGGAGCCACGCTCGGCGCCGCCACCTTCTCGGATTTCCGCCTGTTCTGCGCCTTGGTGCGGGAGATGGATGCCGGCGGCGTGTTTCTCAATTGGGGTTCCGCAGTGCTCCTCCCCGAAATCTTTCTAAAGGCGGTTTCCGTGGTTCGCAATCTGGGCGTGCCACTCCGCCCCATCACCACCGCGAATTTTGACTTCATCCAGCATTACCGGCCGGTCCAAAATGTTGTGCGGCGGCCTACCGCCCCAGCCGGTGGAAGGAAAGGCAACAGCTCCAGGGGATTCGCAATAACGGGTCACCACGAACTCCTTTTGCCCCTGGTGGCCGCCGCACTGGCTTCCGGCTGGCCTGCTTCGGAGAAACACACGAGATCATGAATCCTTTTGACGATCCCCCCTCCCCACCACCAGAAACTCCTTCGGGCCGCGAGTCAGCTTCTCCAGCCGGCCGACTCGCTCATTCCTCGGAACCCTTAGCGGGCGATCCCCTTGTGTTGGCCGCACCATATCCCACGCAGGTGCTGCCTTTATCACCCCAATATCCTCAAGACTTACAGATCACCTGGTCATGGCCGCATCTCATCCTCTTCGTCCTTTTTGGCCTCGTAAGCCTGGTTATGGTGCAGGGCATTCTCGCAGTCTTCTATTTGCCGCACGGGCAAAGACTCACCACAAAACAAATGGAACAGTACCTGCTCTCCAAGCCACAATTCGCCATCGGCAGCATGCTCATCTGGTACGCCACCATCTTTTTTTTCCTCTATGTTACGTTGTCGCTCCTGCGTGGCCACTCCTTCTGGGAGTGTCTCGGCTGGCGCAAGATCGACTCGCACAATCGCGAGCAGCCCAGAAACCCGTTTGTTTATTTCATCGCCGGCTCCGGATTGTCTCTTTTCGTTGCTCTTCTCACGGCGCGCATGAAGGAGCCGGAGAACATCCCCATGCAAGAGTTGTTCAAACATCGTCAGACCGCGCTGCTCTTCGTAGCTATGGCTGTGCTCGTGGCGCCGCTGGTGGAGGAAACCCTCTTCCGTGGATATCTTTATCCCCTATTTGCGCGATTGATCTCGGCTCTCTTGCGCTTCTTCGGCATCGAGGATGCCTCGGCTCTGCGCAGCGGCATCTTCAGCAGCATAATCCTGACGGGAGTCCTTTTCGGCCTCATGCACGGCGCGCAGTTGGGGTGGACCTGGAGTCTTGTCTCCATGCTCATCCTCGTCGGCATTATCTTCACGCTGGTGCGCGCGCGTACCGGCAGCGTTTTTGCCAGCTTCCTGATGCATCTGGGGTACAACTCGCTCATTGCCGTGGCCGCGGTCTTAAGCACGCACGGCTTCACGCGCATCCCCGCAGGCCAGTGATCGATTCATTTCGCCATTCGCCTTCGTTGCAACTCCACTGGAAAGGAAGCACCGGAGAATGTACGTAGCGCAGCCCATCGAGTGGACCGACCGCGGCGTGGTCATGCTGGATCAGCGGCGCCTTCCCGCCGAGGAGATCTATTACACCTACACGGACTACCGCGAGGTTGCCAAAGCCATTCGCGAAATGGTGATTCGTGGCGCGCCGGCCATTGGTGTCGCAGCGGCGATGGGCGTTGCCCTCGGCGTGCTCCACTCGCGCGCCGCTTCCGTGGATGAATTGAAAGCGGAATTTACAGAGATTTCCCGGGAACTGGCGGAAACGCGCCCCACCGCGGTCGATCTTTTTTGGGCCCTGCAACGCATGAAAACCCGCTTCGCGGAATTGCTTGTCTCCTCCGCGAGCCTGTCCGAAATACGCAGCGCCCTCATTGCCGAAGCCCGGGAAGTGCATCTCGAAAAAAAGGCCACCGACGAAGCCATCGGGCGTTTCGGCGCGGAATTCATGCCCAAGGAAGGGCAGGTAATGACGCAATGCAATGCCGGTGCGCTGGCCACCGGAGGAATTGGTACCGCGCTCGGAGTCATCCGCGTCGCCTTCCAGCAGGGTCACAAGCTACATGTGCTGGTGCCGGAAACCCGCCCCTATTTGCAAGGCGCACGCCTCACCGCCTGGGAACTCCACCGCGGCGGCATTCCCCTCACCCTCATCACGGACAACATGGTCGGCCACTTCCTGAAGACCGGCAAGGTCGGCGCCATCGTTACCGGTGCGGACCGCATCGCCGCGAACGGCGACACCGCCAACAAGATCGGCACGTATCAGATTGCCGTGCTGGCCAAAGAAAACAACGTCCCTTTCTACATTGCCGCGCCGGTTTCCACCTTTGATCTTTCGATACCCGATGGCGACCATATTCCCATCGAGGAACGCTCCGCCGCCGAGGTCACCCACATTCAGGGAGTGCGAATCGCGCCCGATGTTCCCGCGGCGCACCCGGCCTTCGATGTCACCCCCAGCCGCTACATTCGCGCCATTTTCACGGAGCGCGGCGTCGCGCAAACCCCCTACACCGAATCCCTGCGCCGCCTTGCCGCCGCGCAACCTCTCCGCTCTTGATTTTGTAGTGGCCGGCCTTCAGGCCGGTGCTTACTCCGAGCCTCTACTGTGTGAAGGGTCTGCTTTCTGCTTGCCCCGATCTTCGAGGGGACCGAAGCGCCGCGCCGTCTGCGGCCTCGCCATGACTGTCATCCCGACCGGAGCAACGGCGCCTTTTGCCGTTGCGTAGCGGAGGGATCGCGGCAAAATCACTACTGTTCCAGTTTACCCGGAGCCGCGAAGGACCCTGCTCCCGGGTCTGCTCGTATTCAGCACACCACTGTATTCCGATTCACCACGCACCCATCTCCTCCAAAAAGAAAAGGGTGAGGCCGAATTCAGCCTCACCCCTTCCTGGGTTAAGTTGTTTAAGCCCGGCGCGTGTTAGAAGCTAACGCGAATGCCGAACTGGAACGCACGTGGCGTGCCGCTCGAGAACGACCCCGACCCCGCACCCACACGCGTAAAGTAGGCGCTTGTCCCTTCGATCGTCCCCTGTGAAGTGGGCCCAGACAGTGTGCCGCCCAGCGGGCCCTCGATGTTGGTCTTGTTGAAGATGTTGAAGCAGTCTACGCTCGGTTGAATCGTCAGCCGCTCCTTGATCTTCAGGTTCCATACGAGCCGGATGTCGGTCGTGTAGAAGAGTGGGTTTTCCTTTTGCCCCGCTTTCGGCAGAGGTACACCGCTAGGAATCGCAAAACCGGTTGCTGGATCTTTGAGGATGTAGGTAGTGTCTTGGGCGTCTGTGGCGGTTTGGTAGCCCGTGACGACCGCCCCAATGGCCTTCAACTGGTCAGCAGTGAACAGCCCTGAATCGACCAAGGCCTGCCCCGCCGGGGTCAGCGTTCCAGTGTAGTTGCTATTGAAGTTGTTGATTAGTTTGGTGAGGCCCGCCACTCCAAAACTGCGGTCAAATGAGCCGCGGGTCGTTCCGGGTAGAGGATCACCCGTTGTCCCGTCGCCATTCAGATCCGAGGTGAAAATATCGGCATAAGTCCCGTTCGCCGCAAGCGCAACGTCTGACGGGCTGTTGGTTCGGAAATAGTTGGTCATTGAGAATTGGAAATGGAATGGCAACTCCGTGATCAGCGACACTCCCAACTGATGCAGGTGGTCTGCTCCTGCCGGACCATAGTACTGTGTCGGAATGTCATTGTTGATCGAAGCTGACAGAAAGTCCTGGTCTGTTGCACAGGAGTTAAATCGCGACAACGCATAGCTCACGTTTGTTGCCGCATTCTTGAACGGTCCCCAGCTCCCAAGCTTTCCTGTCAATTGTGCCTGCAAAGCTTGGTAGCGGGAAACGCCTACGTGTTCCATCACGTACATCTGGCGGAAGTTGATGTTGTTCCCGCCAAATGCATAGCCGTCATAGCCCGGCCCAGCGCCGCTCAGACCGTAGTTTGCGAAATCGTCGATGGTGATGGGTACCGGCGTCGCGTCTCCTGGTGTCATGTGGTTCGGGCAATTGACAATTGCCGCAGCGATCGTGGTGGCGCCGCAATCACCGAGAGCCCCCACGATGGCATTCTGCGCTAAAGTAAGGTTGAGCGTGTTGGCCGCACCGATTCGGTTGCGTTCCACGGTCATGTTGAAATGCACGCCGCGGTTCATGATGTAGTCCAAGGAAAGTACCAGCCCCGGCTTAATCTGCCGCTGCATGCCGATGTTGATCTGCGCACCATACGGGGACTTGTAGTGCGGATCGATGATGTCTCCTGAGACCACGCCCTTGTCCAGGTTAAACTGCGGCCCAGCGCCCGGAGGTGGCCAGTTGGCCGCCTGCTGCGCGCTCGCGGCGATATACGCTTTCTGAGCTGCGACAATAAACGGGATGGCTGCGCCCATCGATGCGCCGATGCAACTGTTCGGCGTGCTGGTGCCGGGCTGCACAGCCGTGCAATCGGTCGCGGGATTGAACAGGCTTGACCCGTCGATCGGACTGATCAGATACGTCGACCCACCTACACCGACCAGCGGCGTGGCGTTGCCGAGTCCCGGAGGCAGGTTGACTGTGCGATCGAACAGGATGTTATTGAAAATGTTCGTTTCATAGTAGATCCCGCCACCCCCGCGGATAATCGTCTTGCCATCGCCCTTGATGTTCCAGGAGAATCCCGCTTGCGGGCCTAGGCGCAGATTGTCATTTCGAGGATACCCGCCGAGTTCCGGGTCAAAGGCGCCGATCCCCGGCACGCGCAGCAGGTCGTGGTTGGTCAGTCCGGTGTCCAGGTCATACCGCAAACCGCCGTTCACCGTAAACGTGCGGCTCGCGCGCCAGGTGTCGTGCGCGTAGACGCCCAGCCGGTTGTTGATGAATCCACCGTACGGCAGTCCCAACACCGGCTTTTCGCTGCCATACCCGAGACCGTTGCCAAAGTAGGCGCTGTTGAACTTGTAGTTGAGTGGGTCAGTCGCCCCGTTACTGTTAAACGGAATTGCCGCCACACCCGCGTGGTAGTTAGCGCGGAGGCGCGGCCCCAAGCCAAAGAAGGAAGCGAAGCCTGCTTCGTCAATCTTGTTAAAGGACGCGCCGAACTGGATTGTGTGCTTTCCGTGCGTCCAGCTCGCGTCATACTTGATCTGCCTGTTTTGCTGATAGGTCGCCTGTGGAGCATTCACACTCGGGCCGTAGACGAAGCCTCCCAGCCCTGTAATGTTGATCCCCACTGCCGCCGGCGGCTGCGGCGTCCCTGCCGCCGCGTTCGCATCCACGATGCCATTGACGAATTTCAGGAAGCTGAATCGAAGGCCATGCGTCCAGGTGCCCTTGTTATAGTCCCAACCCACCACGTGGGCATTCGCGCTGTTCTTGTTCGCAAAAGCCGCGAAATTCAGGCCCCCAAATCCCGTCACGCCAAAGTTGTCGTCATGGTTGTATTTGTAGAAGAAGTGCTGGCCGTTCGTAATGTTATAGTCCAGCTTGCCACCGCCCATGTGCTCATTTTCGGGTACGCCGTAGGACCCATTGAATGCGGGGAATGCGGGTTCATCGGCAGTGATCTGCCCGGCCTGCTTCTGCCTCTCGTATTCCACTTCCCAGAACAACTTGTCCTTGATGAACGGCCCGCCCAGCCGGCCGCCGTAATCGTCGCGGCTGAAGACTGGCTTTGGCGGGTTATCCGTATTCGACAACGAAGCGTTGCTCGCCGCAAATTCCGAACGCCGGAAAAACCCGAAACCTGAACCGTGCAGGTCGTTCGTTCCGCTCCGCGAAATAATGTTGATCGCGCCCGTCGAAGTCAGGTCCGTGCTCACGTCCAACGACGATTGCGCAATGCTGAACTCCTGAATCGACTCGTTCGTCAGGTTCATCACCGTCGTGCCCACGGTTTCGTCCGTGATGTCCACGCCGTCCACCTGGATGCGCGTGCTGCGGCCTGAACGCCCGCCCACCGACACGCCCGCAAACTGGTTCTTCGTCGGGTCAAACGACCCGCCGTCCACTATCTGCACGCCCGGCGCTAGCTGTGCCAGGTCCAGGAAGTTCCGGCCATTCAGCGGCAACTGGTCAATCTGTTGCCCCACAATGGTGCCTTGCACCGTGGACCTGTCCGTATCCACCGTGATGGCGCTCACTTCCACCGTCACCGATGTAGCCACCGCGCCCAATTCCAATTTCAACTCCAAGGAGGTCGTCGCGCCAACGCGAATCGTGAAATTCGCATTGATCGTCCGGAATCCCTCGTGCTTCAGGGTGAGTTCATATACTCCCGGCGGCAGGTCTGAAACCACTACCTGTCCTTCCGTGTTGCTAACCGTATCAATCGTGTTTCCGTGTTCCTTGCTCAGAACGGTTGCCTTCACATCCGAGACTACTTTTCCATCCGGGTCTAGGACCTGGACAGTCAGCGCCCCCGTCAACCTCTGCGCGTACACATGGCCCGCGCCGAGCAGTAACACCACCAGTACTGCTATAATCGCTTTACGCATGCTTTGTTTCCCTCCATGGACACCTGACTGACCACCACTCTTCAATCAAACACACCCAAGTCACGCCAATACACAGGTTCGTCACGAAACGTTACCGTTAGCCAAACCAAGCGCCTCGATGACCTACTCCTAGTTTTACAAGTAACGCTAGCAACCGACCCAAACAGGCAACAACCGTTGCCGAATCATCTGCAATCCCGTATCCAGAATATGATGTAATCAGAAACCTCCAAGCCCTGTCTATCTGCTTTTGTTTCTTGCAATTGTGGGAACCATGCGATCCAGATTCTTGTCTCCCCGTTCTCCATCCTACTCTCGACTACATGGAACTGGATGACCTATGAAAAAGAGAATTTGCACCCTACCCCTCCGCCACTCTTCGATCCAGTTCCTCCCACCCCCTCGGCCTTAAGCTGTCCCTCCTCTACCCACGCTTCCACCTGCTCCCGCAAATTCTTCGGAGCCGGAATCTCCCCCCCTACTCAGCAGCCTTCCCCTCCTGACCGCGCCGACGCTCCAAGGTCCTCTGGACCAAGCCACTGTGAAGCGTTTTTTGTGGGAGACGCAGGTATGGACAACCTGGAGGCGCGTATTCAGCCCGAATGCCTCACGCGTTCCGCCAGGGCTCGCGCCCGCTGCCGCGCGATTTCCACGAACCGCGAATCCCCCGCAATCTGGTCCAGCAGCGGCAGTGCGCGCTGGGGCTCCGGCAAAACTCGCTTGATCACGTCGTTCTCGAATTGCAGCAGCGCGTCGTTCACGCCCAGCCGGTCATACTTCATGCGCCTTTTCAGCAAGTCGATCAATTCCTGTTGGCGCGCCAGTCCCTCGCAAATCTGCAGCAATTGCATCGCCTGTGTGTTGAGCGTGTAATTGAACTTTACTTCGTGCGATTCGCCCGGCGCCTCCCAGCGAAACGTCTTTTCCCCCAGGTTCGCGATCTTCCGGTGCACATCCAAATCCAGCCCCTTGAAATGGTTCAACTGCCCGGCCAGCTCGAAAATCTTCGCGCGCAGTCCCACGCCAACCTCAAATGGTGTCGATCCCGCGTCTTCGTCCAACTGGCGGATTTCATAGCTGGCATTCGCGGAGCTCTCCGGGATCTTGATCTCGATGAATTCTGGCACGCTGGACTTGAACACGCGCCGGTACGTAAAAACACTGCCCGCCGTCGCAGCCACAGCAGGCATCGCCGCTGCCCATAGGCACGGCGCCAGCAAGAAAATCACCACGCGACGGCGGAGGAAGCTCATTGGTTTGTCAGGATGCCGGCGGCGCGGCGGCCCGTTGCGCGGCCCGCCAGCGCACCCAGTGGATTGATTTTTCGTTCACCGGATGTTGCGCGCTGTACGCCGAACCGCCGCTGCAACTGCTCCGCCTGAATATGACACAGCGCTACGGCCAGTGCGTCCGCCGCGTCCGATGGTTGCGGCGTTTCCTTCATTGCCAGTAAGGCCTGCACCATGGCCTGCATCTGCTTTTTGTCGGCTTGGCCGTGCCCTGCAACGCATGCCTTCACTTCACGAGGCGCGTAACTAAACACTTCCACGCCGTGCTGTTCGGCCGCCAGCAGCACCACGCCGCGCACTTCCGCCAGGCGCAGCGCCGTCCTCATATTCAGCGCGGTAAACACCGATTCCACTGCCATCGCCTGTGGTGCAAACTCCTCCAGCAAATCACAAAGCAGCTTGTGCACATCCTGCAGCGCCGCGCCCCTCGAGGCCTTCTGACGTTTCGCCGCCACGCGCAGCGCTCCATAGCGCAGCGCCCGGCACGTCTTCCCGTCGCTTTCAACGATGCCGTAGCCCGTGGGTCCCGCCGACGCCGGATCTACTCCCAGCACGCGAAACATTCTGGCCTTGCCGTCTTCGTTTGTTTTCTCGCCCATTTTGGCTAGTCTACGGCGAACCCCAACCCTCTTCCACCACATTCTCGCGGCAAAGCAGTCCACAAAGCAAAACGGCCACCGAGGTTCGCCCGATGGCCGCTGCTGAAAATCGTTGCTTAGTTTGCGCCGACCGCCGCCTGAATTTCCGATTCGTCGATATCGAAGTTGGCGTACACGTGCTGCACGTCGTCGTGCTCTTCCAACGCTTCCACTAGCCGCAACATCTGCGAGGCCTGCTGCCCGGTGAGCTTGATATAGTTCTGCGGCACCATGCCCAGCTCCGCGGAAGCAGGCTTAATCCTGGCCTTCACCAGTGCTTCTTTCACCGCCTCCAGTGATTCCGGCGGGGTCACGATGTACCACGCCGATCCCTCGTCCTTCATATCCTCGGCGCCTGCTTCCAGCACGATGTCCAGAAGCTGGTCTTCGCTCGCGGCTTCCTTCGGTACGTTGATCTCGCCTTTGCGGTGGAACATCCAACCAACCGCTCCCGCCTCGGCCATGTTTCCGCCATTCTTGCTAATCAGGTGGCGGAATTCGCCGACGATTCGGTTGCGATTGCTGGTGACTACCTGAATCAGCATCCCCACGCCGCCGGGGCCGTATCCCTCGAACGTCACTTCTTCAAACTGCTCGCCTTCCAGTTGGCCCGTGCCGCGCAGTACCGCCCGCTCGATATTTTCGTTGGGCATGTTTTCGTTCTTCCCGGCCAGGATCGCTGTGCGTAAGCGTGGATTGGTGTTTGGGTCGCCGCCGCCAATGCGCGCGGCGATGGTGATTTCGCGGATTAGACGCGTGAATATGCGGCCGCGCTTTGCGTCGGTGGCCGCCTTCTTGTGCTTGATTGTCGCCCACTTTGAATGGCCAGACATAACAATTCCTCTTCTTATGACTTGTGGCCCTGTGCAGGCCATGCAATTTTTGGCTTGGCCGCGGGCCCCTCTCGCGGCACACCCAGTCGCGGGGATTCGTCCTGCGGAAACCTGCGAGCCGAGTGCCGACGCTGCCTTACTGACCCGCCGGTAGCTACCCCTGAATCAACGGCCTGCCAGGCGCTAGGAGTCCAAACCACGCCAGTCTAGCACACCCGCGCCTGCTCCGAAACCCGCTATACTTGACCTTCAAACCATGGTTGCCATCCCTTCGCGACACTCGGATGCTCCCCGCCCAGACGCCGCCGTGCGCCACCTTAAAGTGCTGATTCTGTGTTCTCGCGTGGTTCCCTACGCTTCCCCCCTCTTTCGACATCTCGCACAAGATCCTCGCGTGGAAATCCTGGTCGCCTATTGCAGTCTTCAGGGAGCTGAACGCAGCTTGGATCCTGAATTTGGCGTGGAAGTCGAGTGGGATGAGCCCCTGCTCGACGGTTACCCGTGGATCGATTTGTCGAAAAAGGCTCCTATGCACGGCGTGGGTTCTTTCTTCGGACTTTGGAACTCCAGACTGTGGACACTCATCCGTGGCGGCTCCTTCAACGCCGTAGTGATCTACACCGGCTACATGTGCGCCGCCTTCTGGCAAGCCGTCCTGGCTGCAAAAAGCCGCGGCATCCCCGTGGTGATCTCTTCCGATTCCACTGTCCTGCAGCCTCGCGATCAGTCCCGCTGGAAAACGCCCATCAAACCCTTCATTCTTGGCAGTGTCTATCGCAGCGTAGACGTCTTGATGGCGGGTTCTCCCGCGGCAGCTCAGTTGGCCACCCGGCTAGGCATGCCCCAGGAGCGCATCATGGTCATTCGTTCTGGCGCGGACAAAGACGCCTGGATCGCGCGCGCCCAAAAATCGCATCCCCTCGCCATTCGCGCTTCCTGGAATGTGCCTCCGCATGCGCCCGTAGTGTTCTATTGCGGCAAATTGCAGCCTTGGAAGCGCCCGCTCGATCTGCTCCGCGCGTTCGCCATTGCCAACGTCGCTGGCGCGCACCTTGTGCTCGCTGGCGACGGTGCGCTGCGCAAGGAACTGGAAGAAGAGGCGCGCCACTTAAACCTGCAAGAACGCGTCCGTCTGCTGGGTTTCGTCAACGTCTCGCAGCTTCCCGGCTTTTACAAAGCCGCCGACCTTTTTGTCCTTTGCTCGGATTACGATCAATGCCCGCTCGTCGTGCCAGAAGCAATGTTCTCCGGAATTCCCGTCATTCTAAGTGATGCCGTGCTCGGCCGCCGGGACATGATTCACGAAGGTCAGAGCGGCTACTCTTATCCCTGCGGCGATGTCGCTGCCCTTGCCGCTATTCTCAGGAAAGTGCTCTCTGATCCGGCTCTTCTTGATCGGTTGAAAGCCGGCGTGCGCTGCCAGATGGAGTCTTGGACCATGGCCGATTGCCTGGATAGTTGGTTGGGCGCCATTGAGATTGCCCATGGCCGCAAACCACGCTCAGGCGGGAGGGCTTCTTGAAGCTCTCCTCCTTAGCGCGCGGCGTTCAGAATGTCCTCGGGCGCCACCTCAAGAAGAGTTGATCGTGAAGCTCCTGCTCTATTCTCATTTCTTTGCGCCGAGCATTGGTGGCGTGGAAACCGTGGTGATGTCTCTCGCTACGGGATTGTCCCCCTGCGCCAAGTCCAGCTCGAAGGGCGAGTTTGAGCTTACTCTCGTAACCCAGACCCCCCGCGGCTCCTTCGACGATTCCTCGCTTCCTTTCCCGGTCGTGCGTCAGCCCAGTTTCAATGCACTCCGCAAACTCATTCGCTCCGCGGATGTGGTTCACGTCGCCGGCGCCGCCATAGTTCCCGTCTTGCTTGGGCTTGTGTTGCGAAAACCGGTCGTCGTTGAACACCATGGCTTTCAGACCATTTGTCCGACCGGGCAGTTATTCCAGGAGCCGGATAACATCCCCTGCCCCGGCCATTTCATGGCGGAACGCTACACACATTGCCTTGCTTGCGCGCCTACCCCCAAGCCTCTTGCGGCCTTTCGTCTCTGGCTGCTCACCTTCTTTCGGCGGTTCCTTTGCCAGCATGTCGCCGCAAACATAACGCCAACCCACTGGCTAGCCGGTATGCTGCAATTACCTCGAACCGAGACCATTCCCCATGGTCTCGCGCCATCGTCCCCGCTTGTGCGGCTTCCTGCCGGCCACCTAGTCCCAGTGCTCGTTTTTCTGGGGCGCATTGTCACCACTAAAGGACTTCTTTTGCTCCTCGAAGCAGCGCGCCTGCTGCAGCACCAGAATCGCCCGATCGAACTGAAGGTCGTCGGCGACGGCCCCGAACGCACCGCCCTTGAGAAAATCGCGGCAGAATGGAAGCTCGCCATGCAGGTGCACTTTCTCGGGCGGCTCCCCGATTCTCAAATCGCCGACCTCCTCGCCAAAGCCGACCTTCTGGTCGTTCCCTCTCTCGGCGGCGAAGTTTTTGGTATGGTCATTGCTGAAAACATGCTTCGTGGAATCCCTATTCTGGCCTCCGATCTCGGCGCCTTTGTCGAAGTTCTGGGAGATACCGGGCGCACTTTCAAAACCGGAGATTCTTCTGACTTGGCTCGTCAAATCGTTCAACTTCTTGACGATCCCGCTGCCTCCCAGCGGCTCGGCGTCGCGGCTCACCAAAGGGTGCGCGTTTTCTTCGCCTTGAGTCGTATGATAGAAGCACACGCCCAAATTTATAGACGCCTTGCTCCGGACGGGACCGCGTGATGATTTCCACAACCACCAACATGGGTCTTCATGATTTTGTCGGAAATAATGTCCTCGCCCGGCTTGTCCGTCCGGGGCTGAAGGCTGCGGATCTGGGTTCGGGGCCCGGCGCCATGGCCGCGCGATTGGCCGCGATGGGTTGCGACGTTCTCGCTGCGGATCTCACCAAAAATGGTTTTGCGGCCGGGCTTCCCCATGTCACCGTTGATTTTAATCAGCCCGATTTCGCGTCTCTCTTGGGCCCTCGGCTATTTGGTCTGGTCACCGCCATCGAAGTGATCGAGCACGTCGAAAGTCCCATCGGGTTTCTCCGCAATATTGCCCGGTTGCTCACGCCCACCGGCGTGGCGGTTCTGACGACGCCCAATGTGGATTCGCTGCCCGCGCGCTTCAAATTCTTTCTCGCCGGGAAAATTCGCACCATGGATGAACACGGAGAACCCACGCACATCTCCCCCATTTTCTTCGATCTCCTGCAGCGGCAATTTCTCCCGCTTGCTGGACTCCGGCTTCGCCAGCACCTCGTTTTTCCCGCTCACGGCTATCAACTCAGCCGAAAATCCGTCGCGTGGACCATGCGTCTGCTGGCCGGCGCCTTTTCCGGCGAATCCATCCTGGGCGATAACCACATTCTCGTACTCGAGGCAGCACCGTGAGGCTGGCCGCTCGAGTTTTGCCGGCTCCGTTTCGCAAGAACCCCCTCTATCTTGCTGTGGCGATCTTTCTCTTCTTCTATCTCGCTTACAAATTGGCTCAGTACGTTTTGGCAGGCGATCTCATTGGTCTCGCTTACATCGCTCTCGGCTCGGTCGTCGCCGCCAGTTTGACCACCATACTCAGCCGCTGGCGTACAGGCCTCTATGTCTTCCTTGGATGGCTCTTCTTTGAAGATCTGGCCCGAAAATACCTCGGCAACAATATGGTCATCTACTTCGGGAAAGATATCCTCGTGGGAATGGTTTATCTCTCTTTCTTTCTCGCCTATCGCAAAAGGGGAGTACAAACCTTCACCCTGCCGTTCCGTCTTCCGCTCCTTATTTTCCTATGGTTCGGACTCATCCAGGTCTTTAATCCCGCCTCTACCAGTCTTGTTTATGGCGTGTTGGGCATGAAGCTGTACTTCTACTACATTCCCCTGATTTTTGTCGGCTATGCTTTGATCGATAAGGAAAGCGATCTCCAGAAATTTTATCCTTACATCTTGGGACTCTCCCTTGTGGTTGCTCTGCTCGGCATTGCTCAGTCGATTTTGGGCCATACCTTTCTGAATCCCACGATCATGGCTGAAGACATCCGGGATTTGAGTACTAACTATCGAGTTTCTCCCATTTCTGGCGTGATCGTTTACCGCCCAACCTCTGTGTTTGTGAGCAACGGACGCTTCGCTTTTTTTCTTGTTCCGGTCTGGCTGTTTGCCTTTGGATATGGTGGCTACCTCATTTTACGGACTCGCAAGGGCCGGCTTCTTACACTGCTTAGTCTCGGCACCATCACCGTGGCCATCGCCATGGCCGCTTCCCGCGGCACTCTGCTCTGGACCTTTTGCAGTGCCGTTGTTTGCGTGGTCGCTTTCTTGTGGGGTTGCCCATGGCAGCGCGGACAACTTGTCCGCGTACTGCGTTCCTTCCAGCGCGCCCTGATTATTGCCATCCTCTCCTTGGGAATGGCCATCTTCCTTTTTCCGGCCGAAGTCTCAAATCGTTTCACCTTTTACTGGGAGACTCTCTCTCTGACCAGTCCCACCAGTGAATTGCTGCAGCGCACGGGCGACTATCCCATCCGGAATTTCCTGTATGCCTTCGACAATCCGCGGTGGCCCTACGGCTTTGGTATTGGCACCGCTTCGCTGGGCACCCAGTATGTGGCCCGCATCTTTCACGTGCCCCTCACAGGCTTCGCTGTGGAGAGCGGCTATGGGTCTATCGTCGTTGAACTCGGCGTCGTTGGCTTGTTTCTGTGGCTCATCATGACTTCTGCAATTGTCGTCTCTGCCTGGAAAGTAGTCCGCAAAATGAAAGGTACGGTCTGGTTCCCTATCGCCTTTGTCATTTTTTGGTATGCCTCTCTGCTCCTTTTCCCTTATACCTACGAGGGCCTCTCGCCTTTTGAGGACTTCATTCTCAATTCTCTTTTGTGGCTCTCCCTTGGAATTCTTTTTCGCCTGCCAAAACTTGCGGGCGATGTCCAGGGAAACTCCCTGGCCGCTGGCTCAGCCTCCGCTGTAAGGACCATCTAACTTGCGCATCGCTGTCCTCTCTCCCTTTGTCGACCGCCGCCATGGTACGGAGCGCTCCCTTGCCGAAATTGTCGAAAGGCTTGCGAGCCGCCACGGCCACGAGATTCATCTCTATTCTCAACGGGTCGACGGTTTACAGGTCACACCGTTTGAAACTCGCGAACAGAATTCCAGCCAGCGCATTTTCTGGCATCGCGTTCCCTGTCTGCCTGCGCCTCACCTGTTGGCATTTCTCTTCTGGATGTTTGCCAATCGATTCTGCCGCTCGTTCGACGGGTGGTTTCGTCATCTTCACTTCGACGCTGTCTTTTCTCCCGGCATCAATGCCACCGACGCCGACCTCATCCTCGTGCACGTTGTATTTCATCGGCTAAGGGAACTGCAGCAGAAGCGATCTTCAGAGGGGTTCCGCGGTCTTCATCGCTCGCTCTACTACCGGTTGCTCTGCTTCCTGGAAAATCGCATCTACCGCCGCAAAGAGTTGTGCCTCGCCGCTGTTTCCGCCCACACTTCCCGGCAACTTGCCCAATATTTTGGCCGGCGCGATGTCCTCGTCGTGCCCAATGGCATCGATACGTCTTTGTTTTCTCCGGCTTCCCGCCTGGCTCTGCGGGATGCCGCTCGGCAAAAGCTCGGCTACTCTACCGATGACATCGTCCTGCAATTGATCGGCAACGATTGGCAAAACAAGGGCCTTCCCGCGCTTCTCGAAGCCATGAGCCGCCTCAATCATCTCTCGCTTCGTCTGTGCGTTGTTGGCAGCGAGGCCGCTGCGGCATTCCTGCCTCAGGTGCAATCGCTCCATTTATCTGATCGCGTCAAGTTCTTTGCCGAATCTTCGGAAATTCTTGCATTCTATGCGGCCGCGGACGTTTATGCCGCGCCTTCGCTGGAGGATTCATTCAATTTGCCTATCCTGGAGGCCATGGCCTGTGGCTTGCCGGTGCTCGTCAGCCGCCTGGCCGGTATCAGCGAATACATTGCAGACGGTGTGGACGGGATTCTTCTTCAGGATCCAGCCGATCCAAGTGCCATTGCCGGATCTCTTTCCTTGTTGCTCCAACAACCGGAACTTCGTCGCTCCCTTGGAGAAAACGCGGCCCGCAAGGCCCAGCAGTTCTCTTGGGACCATCATGCGGACGCGATTCATCGCCTCCTCTCCGGCTTGCAACCCGAGCCATAAGTCTTTCGCGGTGGTAATTCTGCTCCATTTGCGCATGCCGGCCCTGTGTACCGCTGCGGGCAATTCAGTTATTCTTTTTGCTAAGCTATGGCCAATCTCACCAAAGACCACTCCTTGGACCATCTCGGTTCTCGCGCTTCCTCGATTCAGCGCGTTGCCCGGGCTCTCTCTTCCCTCAACCTGAATTCGCTTCGTGTCCTGTTGCGCAATGGTCCTTCTGCTGCCCTCAGCTTTGTCTCCCACTCCTATCATTTGTACTCCGGCTTTGGTTTGCCCCACCTGTGGCAGCGATTGCCTTGGCGGAATGATCTCAGAATTCCCTCGAGAAAAATCGAAGAGCTTTTCCCTGGAATGGACTGCACCCGCTCGCCCGAGCTGCTCTTTCCCTTTCCCCGCAATCTCGGCGTCCTTCCACAAGAATTGATCGTCCTCACGAAGCTAGTGGACCACCTGAAGGCGAAACGCGTAGTCGAATTTGGCACCGCGGAAGGGCGCACGGCCCTGAATATCGCCCTGCATCTTCCGCCCGGCGGCGAGATCATCACCCTCGATTTGCCGCCGGTTCCTGGCCAGAACGAAATCGGCTTTTTCTACTGGGATCAACCGGCCAAATCCGGAATCAAACAGGTCTTCGCCAGCGTGGACGCCTGGGATTACCGGCCTTATCGCGCTTCGGCCGAGTTCGTCTTCTGCGATGCCTGCGACCGCATGCCGGGGCTTGCCGCTGAAGCGTATCAGGCCTTCTCGGTCGTCAAACCGGGCGGCGTCATCTTGCGTCATGACTACAGCACTGCCGAAGGCCCCACGCGATTCTGGGAATGGCTCGCCCGCCAGCTTCCCATATTCCACATTGAGGGCACCGTCATGCTCTGCCTGCGCGTGGATTCCGACGAGGTCTACACCAAGACCCAGGCGCTTCTCCAGCATCCGCTGCTGAGATCCTCCGTCCACCTGCCCGTAGCCTGAGGGTTCGCGTGCCACGGCTCACCAGCGCAGCGAATTCCCGTTTAATCCCAGTCGCTTGCGATTCCAGAGTCAACGCCCCTTCTGACCCAGCACACCCCGCCGCGTCGCTTCCATCGTGAACTCCAACGACTCTCTCGGGATGCTCGTCAGGAAAGGCTCAATCATCCAGGCAAGTACGGCTGGAATGTCGCGCGTCAAACTCACGACCTCGTTCTGAACGTACACGCCGCCATCCCGCTCCTCCAGCCGCCACCACGTCTCCAGCCGCCACATAAAGCCGTTGTCGTCACCCGGCGTCTTCTCCTTTTCTTGCGGCGTTCCCGCATTTTGCACTTCTGCGATGCGGATTGCCGAGCTCCGGCTGTGTGCGCGCGTCGGCGAATCGCGATAGTAAGTGATCTCCTGCTCCGTATTCAGCACTACGGTAAGGATCTTCTTCCGGCGAAACCTCATGAAGACGCGAAAATGATCGCCGTCGTGTGCTTCGATTTTGGACCTCTCCACATCCGGTGCGTAAAACGTCGCGTGGTGGTCATAGTCCTGCAACAGATTCAATACCTCATCCAATTTCGCACCGGGTATGAATACCATCCCCTGCCAGTCGTGGATTATTCCTCCGGGGATCGCGCTTTTCCCCGCAGCTTCCTCCCGGCTCACATGCCGGAGTTCCACCTTTCCACTTTTCAACCTTTCGTACGCTTCCTCTTTCTTTTGCTTCGTGAGCTCGTCCACCCAGAAAAAATCCGCTTGCGCCATACTCTTTCCAGAGCGCGCTTCTGTCCCCGCCACATAATTCTCGAACGCGCGGACCGTGGCTGGTTGCAGCGAAGAGGCCGGATACGCGGCTGCCAGACAGCTCGCACCCAGAGGAACGCCCAGCAAGAGAATCACCCACCCCCACAACCATCTGCCAGCTAATCCCTGCACCTGTCCTCGCTTTGCGCCATTGCGGCGCACTCCAAAGCGCCAAACCCCATCTTTGCCGCTTTCCGTCTTGATGGAAGCAATAAACGTGCCAGAGTATCGTATCGGATTTCAAAACCGAGCTTCAGGAAAGGTCTTCGGCGGGGTATTACTGGCGGGTTGGGTAGCTCGCACACGGCCCCTTGCGGGACCGCTGTCCCCGCGCGGCCCCCAACCCGTCATAATTCATGCTAGAAAGGGCCATCTCGCCGCTCAATGGGCCGCCAGCGTCAATTGTTGGGGTACCCACGGCTTAGTACTAGAACGGCCTATTTCAGGCGTCGCGGTGCAATTATATATTTAACAAATTAAAAGACTTATGTTGATTTTAAGGTTCGAGGAATTCGCCCACTTTTTCGACTAGTACCCCGTCTTTTCCCTACGCCTTCTGTTCCAACAGGCCACTACTGTCAGGGAGTTACATCCTTGTTCACGAGCTTCACCGTGACCTCCTTGGTCTGCCCATTCCGCACAACAATGTTTTTCACCCAGTCCGAATAGAATCCGTTCGCGGACGCCTTCACATCGTAGTTGTCTTGCCTCAGCCCCGTAACTGTGAATCTCCCATCCGAGTCTGTGTACCTCACTCGCGGGGAGATGCCCGCCGATGATTGGCAAATCACGGCCGCATGCTCGACCGGCTTGCCATTTTGCCCCAGCACGATCCCGGTTAGTGTCGCTCCGGTCTTCTTTGGCGTTTGAGCATGCAATGCTCCCGCCCACACCATCGCGAAAATCGCGACGATCACCGGGAGCAGCCTGCGTCTCATTCCTGCGTCACTCCTTTTTCGATGCCTTCAGTCTAGCCTCGCTTGCCTCACGCGCACCTTTTCCGTGCGCGGCTTGTGCCCGAGCTGAAACCTGCCACTGGGAACAGGTATGTGCCATGCCTTTGCTTACATCCAACACTCCGACCGCACACCTGGTTTCAGTTTTCATGTCGCCTGCAAAACCCAGGCAAGAGTTAACTCCATGATGTCCGCGCAATTATTCCCCGTACCAGTACGCTCTCGAAAGCACTCTGCCTGTCCCTGCTCTCTGATTATCATGCAATCCCATCAGCACCTTACGCTCCCAATCCTTCCTAATCCTGCTTTGGAGCTTCGCGTGCCTCTTCCACTCTTACCCAGTCGACACCCAAAGTGCAGCAACCTCCCAGCCCTCGCGAAGTTTTCTTACCTCTTAATGGGAGCGTTTCCTGTTTATTGAATCGCTCTCGCCACTCGTGATTCCCCTTCGCGGAAATCTCGAGAGCCCGGCCCAGCAGCTCGCGCATTTGCGTTCCCGCAAGATCCGTGGTGCGGGGCCGGCCAGCAGGTTGTCAGGGATCCTCTCGTCCCGCTCGGAGGCCTCTGCATGCGCACCACATTGAAACTTGTGCTGCCGCTCGCCATAAGTGTCATTTGCGTCTCCCTTCTTTACGCCGCCTACCAAGTGCGCACGGAGCGCCGCAATCTCCGCAATGATCTGGCGCGCCGCGCCGCCACGCTCGCCGAGAGCCTTCAGGAGAGTCTCGAAGCGCTTTCGGGACGCTCCAACGACAAAAATCTCCAGCGTATCGTCGAGCGGTTTGGCCAACGCGAGCATCTCCTCGGCGTTGCGATCTACGATCGCTTCGGGACCCCACTGGCGATCACTCCAGGGCTTCCGGACAGATTCGGCTCGCGCCCCGCCGCCGCCGATCAAGCCGTGAAACTCGACGCAGGTTCCGGTGAGTTCTTTGACATCGCCGGAGACTCTTTCTACACCTACTCCCTGCCGCTCCATCGCGACGCCGAACCTTCCGGCGCCCTCGTCGTCATTTATGACACTTCCTACATCGAACACCGCATTTCTCTCTCTCTTCGCGATTCGCTTCTCACCGCCTGTCTTCAGACGCTCCTGATCACTTCTTTGGCCTTCATCCTGGTCCGATGGAATTTCACGGCGCCCCTGGCCTCCACCGCGAGGTGGCTGCGCACTCTCCGTGCCGGCTCCTCCGAAGGTTCGTCCAATCTCCCGCATGGAGAGTTGTTTGACGAAATTCACGCGGAGGCGAAACACCTGGCGCACGCTTTGGACACGGCCCGCGCCGCGGCTCAGGAGGAAGCACAGCTCCGCGAAACCCAGTCTTCCGTATGGACTGCCGAGCGTCTTCGCGTCAGTCTCGCCAACAAATTAGGCGAAAAGCCGCTCTTCCTGGTTTCCAACCGCGAACCGTACATGCACGTCTTCCAGGAAAAAAACAACGTGATCCAGACCATCGTTCCCGCCAGTGGCCTGGTTACGGCTCTCGAGCCGGTCCTGCAGGCCTGCCACGGCACTTGGATTGCCAATGGCTCCGGCAGCGCCGATCGCGAAGTGGTGGACGCTCTGGACCACCTGCAGGTGCCTCCCGATCGTCCCACTTACACTTTGCGCCGCGTGTGGCTTACCGACGAAGAAGATCGCGGCTACTACGAAGGCTTTTCTAACGAAGGCTTGTGGCCGTTGTGCCACATCGCGCACACTCGCCCGATCTTCCGTCTCGACGACTGGCTTCAGTATCAAAACATCAATCGCCGCTTTGCCGATGCCGTCCTTCAGGAAATGGCCGGAACTCAATCGCCCATCCTTCTCGCCCAGGATTATCACTTTGCTCTTCTTCCGCGCATGGTCAAGGAAGCGCGCCCCGATGCCGCCGTCGCCATCTTCTGGCATATCCCCTGGCCCAATCCCGAAGTGTTCGGCATTTGTCCCTGGCAGCGCGAACTCGTCGACGGTTTGCTGGGCGCAGACTTGATCGGTTTTCACATCCAGACGCATTGCAACAACTTCCTCGAAACGGTAGACCGTGCGCTGGAAGCTCTCACTGAATGGGATCACTTCGCGGTCAACCGCAAGGGCCACACCACCCGGGTCCGTCCCTATCCCATCAGCGTCGCCTTTTCTCCCAATGAAAATCACTTTCACGGTTTCCAAAACTCCGGCGAAGAGCGCGCCGCCCTGTGCGCCGAACTCGGTATTGAAGCCTCTCTCCTCGGCGTCGGCGTGGACCGCGTCGATTACACCAAGGGCATTCTTGAACGTTTCCACGCCATCGAGCGCTTTCTCGAACTCTATCCCGCATACCAGCAGCGTTTTTCCTTCGTTCAGATTGCTGCTCCCAGCCGCACGGACATCCTCCGCTACCAGCAGTTTCTTCAGGAAGTGTCCGCCGAGGCTGACCGCATCAACGCCCGCTTTCCGGCCGCACGTTGGAAGCCCATCGTGCTCCGGAAGCGGCATCACTCCCACGAGGAAATCCTCCGCTACTATCGAGCCGCTTCGGTGTGTCTCGTCACTTCCTTGCACGACGGCATGAACCTTGTGGCCAAGGAGTTCGTCGCCGCCCGCGACGATGAACGCGGCGCTCTCATCCTCAGCACCTTCGCCGGCGCCGCCAACGAACTCGCCGATTCCCTCCTCATCAACCCTTACGATGTTCAGCAGCTTGCCGAAGCCATCCATCAAGCCCTGGAGATGAGCGCGGATGAGCAAGGACTCCGCATGGCCCGCATGCGCAAGACGATTCATGAGCACAACGTCTACCGTTGGGCTGCCAACCTGCTCTCCGATCTCACGGAAATTCGTATCGCTGCGCCGGAACTCCGCGGCGCTTCGCTTTCGTCATGAAACTCTTCCAGGAGATTCGCCGATGATCACGATCGAAACTCGCTTCGAGTTTTTCACCGCCGCCTATCTCACGCGCATCGGGAATCTCTCTGCTGGTACCCTCGCCGAACTCCTTTCTGGACTCGAACAGTGCAGCGACGCATCCATCTTCCACCACACCTTTCAAACCCTCAGCAGCCACCACTTTCTTACTGAGGGTTTTTCCAACGATTTCGCCCAATGGGTTCTTGCCGACGCCAATCGCAATGCCCTTGCCGAGCAACTCGCCGCCCTCGACATTCGCGATTACCCCTCGATTGCGGCGCTTCGCGATGACCTCTGCCGCGTCGTGCGCGCCTTCTGTCAAAAGCATCCTGAGCATGCCCGCCAGTCTGCCCTGGAACGCTTCTATTTCTGCGAAAGCGTGGAGGTAACTGTCCCCTTCGGATTCGCCGCGGCCAACCTCGACGAATTTCGTGAAGGCATTGTGCGTCTCAGCCACGCCAGTTTTTTCTTTCACTTCATCTCCTCCCGCTTGCGCCTCCACTTGCGCACCAACGATTTTTCCCACTGGCTCGCCAATGGTCTCGGTTTGATGTCCCTCGCAGAGAACATCAACCGCATCGACGTTTACACCAACACACTCGATAGCGCGCGTGCCAAATTGTTGCGCCTTCTGGATCGTGAGAGGAGGAAGCATGAATCGAGTGCAGATAACCAGCCGCATTCCGCTCGATGATTACGCTGCGGTGATCGGCGCGGGTGAACTTGATGAGTTGCGGGCTCTTGCCAGGCCGCTGCAAGGGCGCACCGTCGAAATGGTAAATTCCACGGCCGTCGGCGGAGGTGTCGCCGAGATTCTCAACCGCTTCGTGCCCCTCGCGGAAGAACTCGGCCTGCGCATTCGATGGGACGTCATGACGGGCGGCGAGGATTTCTTCGAGGTTACCAAAGCATTTCACAACGCTCTCCATGGCGCCCCCTATCACCCCGAGCCCCGCCACTTCGATATATTCCGCGCCTACACGGACTTGAATCTCCATCGCCTCTCTCTCGATTCGGAATTTGTTGTGATTCATGATCCGCAACCCGCGGCCTTGATCTCCGCGCGCAAGCAATCTTCCGCCCACTGGATCTGGCGCTGCCA
>JBEKOE010000036.1:0-26592 GCA_049522075.1 Candidatus Acidiferrum sp. | reverse complement strand
GAGGATAAGGCTGTATTGTCGCCCTCCGACGCCGCCATCCATCTCAATTTAAGGGATCAAATTGCGACCATACTGCGGACGCTGACGCCGCGCGAAGAACGCATCATCCGGCTGCGCTTCGGCCTAGACGATGGCAGCCAACACACGCTCGAAGAGGTTGGGCAGGTTTTCGCCGTCACGCGGGAACGCATCCGCCAGATCGAGGCGAAAGCGCTGAGGAAACTGCGGCATCCGTCACGTTCAGGGAGATTTCAAATCTTTGTGCAAGGCGCGTACTGAGAAGTGTCCAGATTACGAAACGAGAGAAGGTAGAAAACAAGGGCCACTGGCGGCAGGAGAACTTAAGGAGAAGGGGAATGAAGAGTCTATTTGTGGGCAACCTAAGCTTTCAGACTACTTAAGGAGAAGGGGAATGAAGAGTCTATTTGTGGGCAACCTAAGCTTTCAGACTACAGAGAGCGAACTGAGCGAGCTGTTCAAGCCGTTTGGACAGGTTACTCGCGTCAACCTGGTGAAAGACCGCGAAACTGGGCGCGCCCGCGGCTTTGCTTTCGTGGAAATGCCCAACGATGAAGAGGCCGCAAAGGCAATTGCGGGCCTCGACGGTAAGCCGGTCGGCGGGCGCAACTTGAAGGTGAACGAAGCCCGCCCTAAGGACGCCTCACGGCCGCCAAGAAGCAGTGGTGGTGGAGGAAGGCGGGGCGCGAGCCCCGTTGGTAGCCTCCGCAACAACATTTCTTGGATTGCTGGCGCCCAGCGCCATTTCAAGGAGACTATATGGCCATCACATTCCAGAAGCGGCAGAAGGAAATGAAGAGACAGGAAAAGCAACGCGAGAAGGCGGAGCGGCGTGCGCAAAAGAAGCTCGCTAAACGCGCCGAAAAAGAGGCTGCAAGCGAGAACGCACACGTCCCCGTCGAGTCAGAGCCGCAAGGCTGAAACTGCTCACCGCGCGAACCACTGTAGTTCCACATCATGTGGCGACGCGGGTTCGGCAATCAGGCCTTGGCACCCGTCTGTAGTCCAGCTTTTGCCTTGGCCTTTGTGGATCCCCGCCAGGCAAGCAACAGCATCACGATGCCAAAGGCCAGCAATCCCACCCCCGCATCGAAATTAATGTTTACACCCAGCGAGCGCGCATATATTTGCTTATCGCCAAGCAGGCCGAACAGCGCCAGGATCACTCCAAACAAACTGAACATCCATCCTATCGGATAACGAATATCCAAACTCATCGCGCGTCTCCCGTCTACCTGAAAATAATGTTCAGCACCAGCGCAAGCACAAGGACGAGCCCACCGAGATAGGCAGGCCGTTGGTACCACGACAGGTGCTCTTCACTCGGCTTCTCCGTCAGGGAGTAAACCAGCCCGACGAGTTCCTTTTCCTCACGTGGCTTCGTCATCAGACTGACCCCGACTGTAATCACGAAACAAACGGCAAACGCCCAAATTGCCGTCCAGAAGTTTTGCGCCATCTCGCTTGGATAGTTATGGACGACAGCAATCCACCCGCCCTTAATTCCCACCAGATTCCCGTGCGGCAGTGTCAACCCGTGATGCACGGCTGCTGCAGCAGTGCCGCAGAGCAGCCCGGAGAACGCGCCGTGGCCCGTGCTCCGCTTCCAGAACATGCCCAGCAGGAATGTGGCGAACAAGGGAGCATTCACAAACGCGAACACCAATTGCAGGAAGTCCATCAAGTTATTGAAGCGCGCCGCCGTGTATGCCGCGCCGATCGAGAACAAAACGCCAAAGACGGTCGCGAACTGCCCCATATGTAAGTAGTGCTTATCCGGTGCGCCTTTATGGATGTATGCCTGATAGATGTCGTAGGTCCAGACGGTGTTGAAGGCCGTTACATTCCCGGCCATTCCAGACATAAAGCTTGCCAGCAACGCGGTGAGGCCCAGCCCTAGGATTCCCGTGGGAAAGTAGTGCAGCAGCATGTTCGGGATGGCCAGGTCGTAGTCGAGGACAGGCTTTCCCTCACGATCGACTGCCGGCCTGCCGCTCGCCACATCAATCTTGACGGGGATCAGCCCTTTCCCTGCGTTGCTCACTGTCTGCATCTGCACCACGCCATTCACGGTGACCGCTTGCTGAGGAGTGGGCAATGCCAGGGCGATCATCCCGGGCAAAATCACCAGGGCTGGAAAGAACATCTTCGGCAAAGCCGCGATCAGAGGCGTGCGGCGCGCGTCGATCATCGAGCCCGCGGCCATGGCGCGCTGAACCACCAGGAAATTCGTGCACCAATAACCGAACGACAGAGTAAATCCCAGTCCCATGGCCAGCCCGAACCACTCGACGCCTAGCGGATTGCTCTGCGCACTCGTCATGCCCTGCCATGAATGTGTGAACGCGGAGGGTAGCTGCGTCTTCAAACCACTCCACCCGCCCACGTTTTTCAACCCGAGGAACACGAGCGGCAAAAACCCAGCCACGATCAGGAAAAACTGCAGGACTTCGTTGTAAATCGCGCTCGTCAGCCCTCCAAGAAAAACGTACCCCAGCACGATCAGGGCGGAAATGAACACGCTCAGATGGAAGGACCAGGACATCGGCAGGCCCAACTTGGCCAGCGGCACGTCCAGCATATGGAGTGCCTGGATCAGCTTCGCCATCGCGTACATCGAGATGCCCGACGAGAAAACCGTCATCACGGCGAATGAGATGGCGTTGAGTGCCCGCGTCTTCTCGTCAAAGCGCAGCCGCAGAAACTCCGGCACGGAGCGGGCGCGCGAGCCGTAGTAAAAAGGCATCATGAATATGCCGATGAACACCATGGCCGGAATCGCGCCGATCCAGTAGAAATGGCTGGTGGCAATTCCGTATTTCGCCCCCGATGCCCCCATCCCGATCACCTCCACCGCGCCAAGATTCGCGGCCATAAACGCGATGCCGCAAACCCAGGCCGGCAGGGAACGCCCGGCAAGGAAGAAGTCCGTGCTCGTCTTCATGAAGCGCTTTAGGAAGACCCCAATCCCCAAAACGAAGGCGAAGTAAAGAAACATGATCACCCAATCAATGGCCGTCAGATTCATTCCGCAATCCTTTCCACCAGATGCCGGTAATTCGTCGAGGCAATCACCGGGACATGCTGGCTCTCTCCGTCGTGATCCGAGAGAGCCTTTAATCCATGGGACAGAAGCTCAGGAGCGCTCTCTGGCACACCACTCTGCAGCGCCCTCATTTGCTGCGGGGGCGCAACGTGCTGGGTTTCTTGCGTGAAGTTGAAGGAGGGGAACACTTGCTTGCCCGGAGCCTTTGGTCGCGAATTATCTACCCTGTCCCGCACGGTGCCGACTGAAGGCGTCACACCGCACTTCGGCCGCCTCTCCCACAAACTCGCCTTTGTAGCCGAGGCCCGGTGCTCTGCTCGGGAAGCACAAAGAAACTGCCGGGGCGCTAGAGGTGGGGAGACGCAACTCCTTGAGAAGTGGGGGTATAGATGAGGATACGAATCAGGAACATCGATTCCGTGGATACCCATAGGGCTAGGGGTAATTCCTAACTCCGAGCGAAACTTTGTCATTCCGGCATGGGGTTGTCAATTGATTTCTGCGCTTCGATGTTCTAACTCCATCGTGTGCCGCGACTTTGTCGTGCGTCCTCAGCCCACCGCCAGTGGATTTAAGATGGCTATGCAATTCGCGGTTTCCTTCAGCGCGGCGGCGCAGTTCCAGGAGTTTTCTGAGGTTCTCATCAAGAAGCGGAGGAGCCTTTTATTGGACCCCAATGGACTTAAATTGCGGGGTCCAGGCATAGGCCGATTGAGTAAGTGATTGATGGGCGCGCAAATCATTGGTGGACGTGGCGGGACTCGAACCCGCGGCCCCCTGCTTGCAAAGCAGGTGCTCTCCCAGCTGAGCTACACGCCCACAGAAGCAGCTACACTGATTCTAAAACACTTTCGCGTGCATCGCATCTTCGTTCACGTCCTACGATCGTCGAGCGCTGAAAGTGCCGCACCTACGGTGCATGCGATTCCTTCGTCACTCTCTCCAACCCTCGTACGCTCGGCTGAGTTCCCACACCATTACGGCGTTTTGAGTTCCCGGAGGAGTGCTTTGCCTTTGCGGAACCAGGGGCGCTCGATGCGCTGCATGTAGCGAGGCAGGGTGCGTTTCTTGGCAAGGAGCTTTTGCGTCCACTCGCGCGCTTCCGCGGTCTGCCCCCGTAGTTTGAGGAAGTAAGCGTAGTTGTAGAGGGTTTCCGGCGTGGTGGAAAACTGCGTGACTTCGGCGTAGAAGACGGCCGCTCTGTCCAGATCGCCTGACCTCGCGTAGGCATTTCCAAGGAGCCCGGCAGCGCGATGGTAATCGAACTTACGGTCACCGGCGACTACGCGCTCGAGATCAGGAATAGCCGCGGCGAGGTCATTCAGTTCGAGAGAAGCTTCCGCACGATGGTAAAAGGCATACGGCGAGTCGTCGCGGGCGTTGATGGCGGTGGTAAAAGACTCGCGGGCCTTGGCGAATTTCTTCTCTTCAAGATAAAGCTCGCCGAGTTCTTCATAGTTCCCCGGTGAAGGATTGTCGAGGATTTGCGTTTCGAGGGACTGGATGCGGGAGCGACGGCCAAATCCCCTGAACGTGTTTCGAAGCAGCCCGGCGTCAGGGACTATTTCAATGACGATGTAGGCGGAAGCGCCAATGAGCCCGCCAAAAAGAATAATGAAGAACCAATAGTTCTCTGGGCGGCGGCGCACGAAGTGCACCATGGCGATGACCTGGAGAATGATGCCCCAGGGATAAAAGAGGTAGCTCAGGCCGAACATGGATGAGTATCTACAAGCCAGCATGCGCCAGTCGCGCGCGAGGGTCAATTAATACGCGAAGCGAATAGGGTTAGTAGTTAAGACCGGTGATACGGATCGCGAGGGCCGGGGGAAGAGAGTCAGGGTAAGGCACCAGGCGAAGCGAGCAGGAGAAGTCAAATCCGATACCCTTGAAAACCATCAGAGTGCGGCACGCGCTGCCTGATTTTATATGCGGTACTTGACAATACGGTTACTGTGCACGTAGGCTCGGTGCGTGGAGTTAGAAGCTTCCCTCTCCTGGCTGGCGTTGACGCTGACGCCGGGCATCGCGGCCCGGTTGTCTGCACGATTGCTTCGCGAATACGGGTCGCCGGAAGGTGTATTCCGAGCGCCGTTGACCGGCATTGAAGCGTGCAACGTGCCTGCCCCGGCGGCGCAGGCCATCTTCAAAAAGCAGTTATTCTGGCGCGCCGAGAAAGAGGTGGACGCGCTGCGAAAGATCGGTGCGAAGCTGGTGAACTGGAAGGAGCCAGATTACCCGCAAGCGCTGCTGCAGGTTTACGACCCGCCGGTGATGTTATATGTGCGCGGAGACGCGCAAATCCTGAATTCGCCGAGCTTGAGCATTGTGGGGACGCGGCGGCCCACGGTCTATGGCTCGCAAATGGCGGAAAGGATGGGGAGGGAGCTGGCCGCCCGCGGGTTGACCATTGTGAGCGGCCTGGCCCGCGGGATTGACGCCATCGCGCACCAGGGGGCCACGGCGGTGGGTGGACGGGCGATCGGGGTGCTGGGCACGGGGATCGATGTCTGCTACCCGAAGGAGAACAAGAAGCTCTACGAGAAAGTGCTGGAGCGGGGAGCAATCGTGAGCGAGTTTCCGACGGGCAGCCATCCAGCGCCGGAAAATTTCCCGGTGAGAAACCGCATCATCGCCGGGATGCCCCTTGGGGTCATAATTGTGGAAGGGAAGCAGTACAGCGGATCGTTGATTACGGCACGGTTGGCCATGGAATTTGGGCGCGAAGTGTTCGGTGTGCCGGGGAATGTGACCCAGGAAGTGAGTTTCGCGCCAAACCTCCTGATCAAGCAGGGCGCGAAGCTGGTGACAAACGCCGAAGACGTGATTGAAGAGCTGCCGACGCCGGTGAGGGCGGCTTTGGTGAAGGCGGAGGCGGTGGAGGCGGAACAGCGGAATTTGCTGCTTCTGGACGGCCTAAGTGATGTGCAAAGAAAGCTTTACGAGCTTCTGAGCGCTGAAGAATCGCGCCATATTGACGACATCGTGGATACGAGCGGGTTGAATTCCAGTGAAGTTCTAGCTACCCTATTTGACTTGGAGATGAAGGGCATCGTCCGGCAACTACCCGGCAAGCAGTTCACTAAGGTATTGTTGTAGGCGAGGCAGAAGCAAAGCGTTCTGAAGGCTGGTCACCGCATCCAACGGGACCCTCCCCTCTCGCGGGGACAAGCTAAAAGAGACCCGTCCAATCAGAGCGTTTTCGTCCAGTTGTAAACCGCCTTTTTTGATAGAGAAAGACGCGCAATGCATCCGAATTGAAGCTGGCGGCATCTGGAAACAGGCAAGAGAGCGCGCGAGAGACAATAGCTAAAGGTAGCGAGAAGGACACACCCCGTTCACCTGTCCCTCCTTCGGGCTGGCAGCGGCGTTAAAACAGCAACATGGCAAGATCACTGGTAATCGTCGAATCGCCAGCAAAGGCGAAGACCATCAACAAGTACCTGGGCAAGAACTTCACGGTGAAGGCGTCCATCGGGCACGTCATGGACCTGCCGACGAAGACGATAGGCATTCGTCTACCCATCGAGGATGAAAAGCCAAAAAAGAAGAAAAGGGGGAAGAAGGGCGCCAAGGCAGCAGCGCCCAAACCACCGCGGAAGCCTATAACCCTGGATGATCCGAAGATCTTCGAGCCCACCTTGCAGGTGATCCCGGGCAAGGGGAAGGTTGTCAATGACCTGCGGAAAGCGGCGCAGAAAGCGGATGCGGTCTACCTTGCGGGCGACCCGGACCGCGAAGGCGAGGCGATCTCTGCCCACCTGGCGATGGTGCTCTCCAAACCCGCGAAGTTTCTGATTGACGAGGCAGACGAGGAAAACGGGAAGAAGAACGGCAACGGCGCGAAAGAGGACAGAGCCGAGGCGGAAAAGGCCGATGCGACGTCGGCCAAGGGCAAGGGTAAAGGAAAGTTCGGGGACAAAAAGAAAGAAAAGGACGTCATTGTTATCGAGCCCATCGATCCGAAGAAGATCTTCCGGGTGACCTTCAATGAAATCACGCCTAAGGCGATCCGCGCGGCATTTGAAAAGCCCCGGCAGGTGGATGCGCAACTCGTAGACGCGCAGCAAGCGCGACGCGTGCTGGACCGCATCGTGGGATACAAGATTTCGCCGCTGTTGTGGGACAAGGTGCGGCGGGGCTTGAGTGCGGGGCGCGTGCAGACGGTGGCGCTGCGGCTGATCGTGGAGCGCGAGCAGGAGATTCGGGCGTTTGTTCCTCAGGAGTACTGGACGATCCACGCGATGCTGGATGCGGGAGAGCCGCCGATTTTCGAGGCGCGGCTGACGAAGAAGAAGGGCGAGGACATCGAGGTCAAGAATCAGGAGGCGGCGGACGCGATTGTCGCCGCGGTCAGCAAAGCGAAATGGCAGGTGGCCAGTGTCGCGCAGAAGGAGAAACGGAGGAACGCGCCTCCACCATTTACGACATCGAAGCTGCAACAGGCGGCGTACAACCGCCTGCGCTATACGGCGAAGCGCACCATGGCGCTGGCGCAGCGGATGTATGAAGGTGTGGAGCTGGGCGAAGAAGGATCGGTGGCGCTGATCACCTACATGCGCACCGATTCCGTGCAGGTGTCGAATGATGCCTTGGCGCAAGTGCGCGAGCTGATACCGGAGCGATTTGGAAGCGCCTACCTGCCGGAAAAACCGAATTTCTACAGATCGAAAAAAGATGCACAGGGAGCGCACGAAGCGATCCGCCCGACGGAAGTATCGCGGACGCCAGAGGACGTCAGGAAATACCTGCCGGACGACCAGTTCAAGCTGTACCAGCTCATCTGGCAGAGATTCGTGGCCTCGCAGATGCTCCCGGCAGTTTTTGACCAGACGACGATTGATATCGACGCGGGCGACTGTATGTTTCGTGCGACGGGCTCGATTTTGAAGTTCGACGGCTATTTGAAGGTGTACCAGATTCCCGCTGCGAACACAGACCGCGAGGAAGATGAGAAGGACGACGAGGGCGAGGGCAAGGCACTGCCGCGCGTGAGCGAGGGGCAAGTGCTGAAATTGGAGTCGATCCGGCCGGAACAGCACTTTACGGAGCCGCCGCCACGCTATACGGAAGCGACCTTGGTCAAGGAACTGGAAGAAGACGGAATCGGCAGGCCATCAACGTACGCGTCCATCATCTCGACGATAGTGGAACGCGAATACGTGAAGAAGGATCAGGGACGATTTACGCCAACCATGCTCGGCGAGCGGGTGTGCGTGCTGCTGATCAAGAGCTTCGAGGACGTGTTTGACGTGAAGTTCACGGCGCGGCTCGAAGAAGAACTGGACGAGATCGAAGAAGGCAAGATGCCGTGGCGGGAATCGGTGAAGGAATTCTGGGAAAAATTCATCGTGGACCTGGACAAAGCCGGCGATGAGATGGTGTCGTACAAGGCCGGCATTCCCACGGGGAAAAAGTGCGAAAAGTGCGGGCAAGGAGAGCTCTTGGAACGCATCAGCCGGCATGGCTTCTTCCTGGGCTGCTCGCGTTACCCGGAATGCGATTTCATCCAGGATCTTTCCGAGGAGATTCCGGAAGACTCCGAGAACAAGATTGAATATTGCGAGAACTGCGGAAAAGAGATGGCGCTGAAACGCGGGCGGTTTGGAGCGTTTCTGGCATGCACGGGCTACCCGGACTGCAAGACGACGCGGCGGCTGGTGGCGGGGACGCGCATTGCCCACCAACCGGATGAGCCCCTGAATGAGAAGTGCCCTGATTGCGGGAACGGCCTCGTGAAAAAGCACGGGCGGTTCGGAGAGTTCATCGGTTGCTTCGGGTATCCGAAGTGCAAATACACGCGGCCGATCACCCTGGGAATCAAGTGCCCGAAGTGCGGTGAAGGCGAGTTTGTGAAGCGGGCAAGCATGGGCAAGGGCGGGCGCGGACGGATGCGCTTGTTCTACGGCTGCTCGCGGTATCCGGACTGCGATTACACGTCGCCGAACATGCCGATTGCCGAGCCCTGCCCGAAGTGCGGCGCCCCGTTTATCGTGGAGAAAAAGAGCAAGATCGGGCCGGTGCGCGTGTGTGTTAAAGAAGGGTGCGACTGGGAAAAGCTGGCTCCCGAGGAGAAGCCGGCGGCCGAGGCGGAAGAAGCGCCGGTCGTGGTAAAAGTTTAGATGGCCGCGGAGATAGCGCCGAGACGCCAGCCGTGCCGGGGAAGCCAGGGTTAGCCAAAGGGCCTGCCCTGCAGGCAAAACTGTGCTGGAGAAAGCCCCCCTTTTGAGTGCGATAATTCCCAAAGGCCACCTGCAGGCAGGGGTGTATCTGAGACGGAAGCGCAAGCTGGAATGAAGAAGATCGTCGAGAAATATCTGGAGTACCTGCGGTCGGTGAGGAACGCCTCGCCACACACCTTGATCAATTACGGCAGCGACCTGGAACAGTTCGTGACGTTCTTGACGCCCCCTGGAATGAACACGCCGGGCGTAACACAGATCGACCACCAGATGATACGGGAATTCATGGGGCACCTGCACGAATTGGGCATGGAAAAGAGCTCGATCGCCAGGAAGCTGGCGGCGCTGCGATCTTTTTTCAAGTATTGCGTTAGGGAAGGACTCCTGAAGAACAATCCGGCCCGCCTTGTGCCCACTCCGAAGTTGCCGAAGCGTATCCCTGCGGTGCTTTCCGCAGAGGAAATGAGCGGATTTCTCGACAAACTGGCGGGGGCTAAGTATTCTGAAGCCGGCCGCAAAAGCAGAAAAGCGCGGCGCAGGGCTGGGACGGCCGCGCCGGAGATGGGAATCGTCAAGCTCGAGGATTCGCTGCTGCTGCGAAGAGATCGCGCTCTTTTGGAGTTGCTGTACGCGGCGGGGCTACGAGTTAGTGAGCTGACGGGGCTAAACCTTGCCGATATGGAGCAGAAGGAGCAGATGCTGCGCGTGCGCGGCAAGGGCAACAAGGAGCGCATCGTGCCGTATGGAGCGAAGGCGGCAGAAGCCCTGAAGAGCTACTGGCCGGTGCGGGACAAACTCTTGTACGAAAATGCAGCGATCCGGCAGAAGACGCATCCGGAAGCCGTGTTTTTGAACTATACCGGAAGGCGCCTGACGCAACGCAGCGTGGGAAGGATTTTGAAGAAATATGCGCGCCTGGTGAACATCAACTGGGATTTGCATCCTCATTCCCTCAGGCACGCGTTCGCAACCCACCTGCTGGCGGATGGTGCGGATTTGCGCGCCATTCAGGAACTGCTGGGGCACCAGTCGCTTTCGACCACGCAAAAGTACACGCACGCGTCGATTCGGCAACTCATGGACATTTATGACAATGCGCACCCGCACGCCTAGCGGGACCACTGGCGAAGAAGAACCGGCGGAGTGGCTTGCGCATCGAATCGCCGATACAACAAAATCGCGGAACGCGCGCAAAATTGAATTTTGCAAAAAGAGTGGGTTTGAGCAAGAGAATGAAAGGCCTGAGATGGCTGTTGGCGTGCGCTACAGCGGCTGGCTTGTGGTTCACCGCGGGGATGCCAGTGCGCGCGCAGGACAATTACGAAATTCAAGTGTACGGTGCCGATACGGTGGATCCCGGGCACACCATGTTCGAGCTGCACAGCAATTTCACTTTCCAGGGCTCGAAAACTTTTGAAGATGGTGTGCGGCCCACGAATCACCAATGGCACGAAACCCTGGAGATCACCCACGGCTTCACGGACTGGTTTGAGACTGGGTTTTACATTTTCACGGCGGCGCAGAATGGCTACGGCTGGGACTTCGTCGGCAGCCACATCCGGCCCCGCATGCGGGCGCCAAAAAAGTGGCACTGGCCGGTGGGCGTGAGTATCTCGCAGGAAATTGGCTACCAGCGCAGCCAGTTTTCGATGGATACCTGGACGTACGAACTGCGTCCGATTGTGGATAAACAGCACGGGAGGTGGTATTTCGCGTTTAATCCCAGTTTTGACGAATCCATCCATGGAGCGAGCGCAAGCCAGGGGTTCGTGTTTTCACCGAATGTGAAGGTAAGCTACGACATTACGAAGAAAGTATCGGCGGGATTTGAGTATTATGGGTCGTTGGGGCCGGTGACCGGGTTTGATCCCATCGCTCAACAGCAGCAACAGATTTTTCCGGCGATTGACCTGAATCTCTCCCCCAAGTGGGAAGTGAATTTCGGGTTGGGGGTCGGCGTGACCCGCTCGACCGACCATCTGATTGGAAAGATGATTCTGGGATACCGCTTCGATTTTTAGGCAGCATCGCAGGGGTTAATCGTAGGTTTTCCAGGTTGGCGCGGGGCTGGAAGCCAACAGACTTTGTAGCAAAGCAATCGCGGAAGAGAGCGCGTTGTTCAATTGACGAGGAGAAGCATGAGAAAACTGGGGATCGCGGTGGGAGTGATGGCGGCGTTGCTGGGTGTGATGGTGGCACGCGCGGAAGACCGCACGGTGGAGTGGAACGCGCTGGTGGATGAATTCCTGGAAAAAGTGTATTTCCCGCAAAATCCAAGCGTGGCAACGCTGGACGGTATACACAAGTACGATGCCGAGTTGGAAGAGTACTCGAAGGCCGGAGTGGAGAGCCAGATCCGCGTCTTGCGCGAGTATGAAGCGAAAGTCAAAAACTTCTCTGCCGCCGGATTGTGGCTCGTGGATGAGGCAGACCGCAAGATCCTGCTGGGGCAGATTCGCAGCGAATTGCTGACGAAGGGTACTCTGCGGCCACTCGAAAAGAATCCTGATGTGTATTCGGGCGGGGTAACAAACAGCGTTTACCTGCTGATGATCCGGAAATTTGCGTCTCCGGATGAGCGGTTGCGCAGCGTGGTGGCCCGCGAAAAGAAGATTCCCGGCATTTTGCAACTGGCACGCGAGAATCTGAAGAATCCCGCCAGGGTGTCCACGGGAATTGCCATCGAGCAACTCCCGGGGATTATCGGCTTTTTCGAGAAGGACGTGCCCGCGGCGTTCACCGATGCGCAGGATCAGGAAGTGCGCGCGGCGTTTGCGAAAAGCAATGCGGACGCAATTGCGGCGCTGCAGGCCTATCTGGACTGGCTGAAATCGGATTTGCTGGCGAGGTCCAACGGGGATTTCCGGATCGGCGGCGAGAATTTCTCAAAAAAGCTGCATTACGAGGAAATGGTGGACACGCCTCTGGACCGGTTGGTGGAAATTGGATTGGCGGACCTCCGGAAAAACCAGGCGGAATTTCAACGGATAGCCAAAGAGCTTGACCCGCAGAAAACGCCGGACGCGGTGCTGAAAGATCTGGCCGCCATGCACCCGGCGCCGGAGGAGTTGCTGGCTGCATTTCGCGGCACGTTTGACGGATTGATCGCCTTCATTGAACAGAAGAAAGTCATCACGATTCCCAGCGGACCCCGGCCCATCTTGCAGGAGACGCCGCCGTTCGCGCGGGCCACCACCACCGCCTCGATGGATACGCCGGGACCCTTCGAGACGATTGCCAAGGAATCCTTTTTCAACGTGACGTTGCCGGCGCCAGGCGATTCTCCCGCGGAAATCGTCAGCCTGATGGGGGGTTTCAATATCGGGACGATCGTAAGCACCTCCACGCACGAAACCTACCCCGGCCACTACATGCAGTATTTGTGGACCCCGCGGGCCCCGTCGAAATTGCGCAAGGTGTTTTCTGCCAATACGAATGTCGAAGGCTGGGCGCACTATTGCGAGCAAATGATGCTCGACGAGGGCTACGGACAGCCGGGGACAGGAGCGAAAGATGCCCGCGAAGCCAGGTACATCCGGTTGGGGCAATTGCAGGACGCGCTGTTGCGCGACGCGCGATTTGTGGTGGGCATCCGCATGCACACGGGCAAGATGAGCTTCGCGGAGGCCAAGGAATTCTTCGTAAAAGAGGGCTACCAATCGGCGAAGATCGCGGAGATTGAATCGAAGCGCGGCACGAGTGACCCAACGTATTTGTACTACACTCTGGGGAAATTACAGATTCTGAAGCTGCGCGAAGACTATCAGAAGAAGGTGGGCGCGGAGTTCACGCTCGGGAAGTTTCACGACGAATTCATGGGCCAGGGCTTCCCGCCAATCGCGGTGGTGCGGCGAACACTCCTCGGTGATAACTCGCCGGTGCTCTGACTCAACGATGGGTACGTAGAGGTGACAGCGGCATTATCGAGAAGACCGAGGCTGCAGAAACGTTGAGTGACACGAATGTCAGCCTGAGGGGCAAAATAGGCGCGTTGACGGTGGTGCGCGGGGGCCCGTATAATAATAGTTTGTCTATAGCCTTTGGAGGGCAGATGTACGCCGTCATACAGACCGGAGGAAAGCAGTATCGTGTCGCACCCGGCGACACCATCCGCATCGAACGGGTTAGCGGTGAAGTGGGCGAGCAGGTGAAGTTCGGCACCGTTTTGGCGGTGCATACCGATGACAAGAAGGTCCTGGCGGGTTCGGATGCGTCAAAGGCGTCGGTGACCGGGAAAATCGTGTCGCAGGGCCGGGCCAAGAAGCTCACCGTGCTGAAGTACAAGAAGACCAACCAGTACAAGATTCAGCGGGGCCACCGGCAGAACTACACAGCGGTTGAGGTCAGCGAGATCAAGCTGTAAATCGAACGGCGCCGCACGGGCGGGGCCTGCAAGATAAAAGGAAAGGGATTGCGTCATGGCACATAAGAAGGGCGGCGGATCATCCACTAACGGCCGCGATTCGCACGGACAGAGGCTGGGAGTGAAGCGCTTCGGCGGGCAACTGGTGAACGCAGGCACGATTCTGATTCGTCAGCGCGGCACCAAGCACCAGCCCGGCGAAAACGTCATGAAGGGCAAGGACGACACGCTCTTCGCGCTGGTGACGGGCTACGTCAAGTTCGAGGACAAGGGCAACCGGGGCCGCTTTATCAGCGTGACGCCCGCGGAAGCCGCCAAGGCCGCGAATTAAGATCGCAGAGTTCCAGGCGGCCCCGACTCTTGTCGGGGCCGCTTTTTCGTTTGGGGCTACTGAGGCGCCATGTTCGCAGAGATGAAGGTTTATGTTCGTTGATGAAGCCAAAATTTATGTGAAGGCCGGTGACGGCGGCAACGGGTGCATGGCGTTCCGCAGGGAGAAATATATGCCGCGCGGTGGGCCCTCTGGCGGTGACGGCGGGAACGGCGGCAGCATCTATGTGGAAGCAAACCCGAACGATAACACGCTGCTGCGCTACCGCTACAATCGGGAATTCAAAGGCGAACGCGGGCGGCACGGCGAAGGTTCCAACTGCACGGGGCAATCGGGCGGGGACACCATCCTGAAAGTGCCTGTGGGCACGCTGGTCTATGACGAAGAGGGCGAAGAGCTGCTCGCGGATTTGAAGAAGCCCGGCCAGCGAATCCTCGTGGCCCAGGGAGGAAAAGGCGGGCGCGGCAACCAGCACTTTGCGAAGCCGTGGCACCAGGCGCCGCGTGAGAAAGAAGAAGGCCAGCCGGGCGAGGAGCGCCGGTTGCGGCTGGAGCTGAAACTCCTGGCGGATGTCGGCCTGGTGGGCTTCCCGAACGCGGGCAAGTCCACGTTGATTTCGGTGATCAGCGCGGCCCGCCCAAAGATTGCGAACTACCCGTTCACAACGCTGGAGCCGAACCTGGGCGTGGTGAACGCGGACGGGGGCACGGGTGGCCACGGCAGCGAACTTGGGCGCACATTTGTAGTTGCCGATCTGCCAGGGCTGATCGAAGGGGCGAGCGAGGGAGCCGGGCTGGGAATTCGCTTCCTGCGCCATGTGGAGCGGACAAGGCTGCTGGCGCACCTGATAGACACGAGCGACACCGCAGAAATGGACCCACTCAAGGCGTTTGAAATCATTGAGGGCGAGCTGGCGGCGTTCAGCGGCGCCATGCTGGATAAACCTATGATTGTGGTCGCCACGAAACTGGATGCGACGACGGACCACACGAAGTTGCAGGAGTTGAAGAGGTTTTGCAGCGAGAAGGGCCTGGAATTCCATGCGATTTCGGCGCCGACAGGCGAGGGCGTGAAAGGACTCGTGCGCGCCATGGCGGACGCCCTGGATAAGATTCCCAAAGAGCAGCCTGAGCCTGAGGAAAGGGAGCAAGAAGAGCACGAAGGCGGAGCCGAGGATGGGGAAACGTTCGCGGACGAGAAGCAGGATGACGGAACTCCGAGCGAGCGCTGAGATTTCGTGAGAGAATCGTAGGACTCTGGGACGCCCGACAGATCGGTTCGTAGCATGGCTCGGCTCGTGGTTTACCAGTGAACACGGGGCTGGCGTGGGGGTGGCGGAGGGGACAGTTTGACGACGGCGCAGGCGCACCGCACAGCGGCAAAGCATCATCCACGGCGCATCGCTCTTTTTGGCGGCTCCTTTGACCCCATTCATGCAGGCCATCTGGTGGTGGCGCGAGCAGCAGACCGGCGGTTCAATTTCGACGAGATGCACTTCATCCCGGCGAGCCGCCCGCCGCACAAGCTGAAGCAGCACCTGGCGCCGTTTCCGCACCGGTTTGCGATGGTCGCGCTGGCGTGCACCGAGCACCCCCATTTCGTGCCGTCGCTGGCAGAGGCGGGGGAGGACTTCAGCGGCACGCAGTTGCACTACTCGGTGGACACGGTGCGCTATTTCCGGCATATGTACCACGGACAGGGAGACCGGATTTTCTTCATTACCGGAGCGGACGCGTTCTTGGATATCCCGATGTGGAAGGAATATGAGACCCTGTTGGGACTGTGCGATTTCGTGATCGCCAACCGCCCGGGCATTCGTTTGGAAGCGCTTAGGCTGGTGATTCCACCGGACTTGCATGGGCGGCCGGATGCTGAGCGGGAGAAAGAGGACGAAGTTGTGGCTCATGGGTCACCCGTGGTAGCCCAATTGGAGCGCACAACCGTCTATCTATTGGAGAATGTGTCCAGCGACGTCAGTGCCACGGACATTCGGCGGAAGGCCAACCGCGGGGAGTCCATTCATGGGCTTGTCTCGGGGCGTGTGGAGGAATACATTTTGAAGCAGGGTCTGTACCGGTGAAACTGGAATCGTTACCCCAGGGTGTGCGCAAGGCCGTCGAGGCGGCGCAAGAAAAGAAAGCGGGCGGGATCACCGTGCTGGACCTGCACGGTGTGGGGGCGTTCACACGGCACTTTGTGATTTGTACGGGGTACAGCCGGCCGCAATTGCAGGCCATCTGCACCGGGATTGAAGAGGTGCTGTACAAGGAATTGAAGCGTTCGCCGGAGCACCGCGAAGGGCAGCGGTCATCGGAATGGGCGCTCTTGGATTTTGGAAGCTTCATCGTTCATGTCTTCGGAGAGCAAGCACGGCGTTACTACGATCTGGAAAGATTGTGGCGGTCGGCGCCGATGCTGTCCATACCGGACGAGCCGGAGACAGGCCGGAAAGAGCTCTCAAAGCGAGTGGGCTGAAACCAGGTCAGAATGTCGCCTGCGGGTAACGCTGGCGGCTGGAGAAGCCCATTGGTTATGGTAAGCGAGCGATTGCCCTGGATCTGCAAGGATCCGGCGTCGCAGCGTCTCTTCGAACTCGCGGAGCGCGTTGCTCCTGTTCCTGCAACAGTCCTCATCACCGGAGAGCGCGGCACCGGAAAAGATTACCTAGCGCGTCTGATCCACGAACTTGGACCCCGGCGCGACACACCCTACATAAAAATCGAGTGCGAAAGTTTGCCGCCTCCTCTACTGGAGAGCGAACTCTTCGGGCACGAGCGTGGCGCGTTTCCCGGCGCCGCGGAGCGGAAGCCCGGGCGTTTCGAGCTGGACGCCAGAAGCACCATCGTCCTTGATGAAGTGGCGGTGCTGACGGCCAGCACGCAAGCCCGGCTATTGCGCGTCATGGAAGAGCGGGTGTTCGAGCGACTGGGCGGTAAGGAGCACCTTCGTGCTGAGGCGCGCATCATCGCGCTGACGAACGTGGACTTAGCCACGGCGGTAAATCAGGGGCGTTTTCGCGAAGATCTGTATTACCGGTTGGACCTGGTCAAGATCTGGATGCCACCGCTTCGGGAACGGCGCGCGGATATTTTGGCCCTGGCGGAGCATCTCTTAGCGGGGATGGGGGCGACCCACGGGAGACCAAAGATTCGCTTAAGCGAACCTGCCAAGGCGATACTGGAAAGGTACCGCTGGCCGGGCAACGTTCGGGAATTGCGCGACACCCTTAAGGCAGCCGTGATCTGCGGGCAGGGCGAGATGCTTGAAGCGGAGCATCTGCCTGCCCACCTGCGCGCCAATCTGGATGGAAACCACCCTGAAGCCGGCTCGCGTTCGCTGGAAGACATTGAGCGTGAAGCCATCGAAGCGACGTTGAAGGCGACGCGCAATCAGATTGGGCGGTCTGCAAAGATTCTAGGGATCAGCCGCAAGACACTGTTGGAAAAGAGAAAGAAATACGGGTGGGTGTAGTTCCGCGGAAAACAGATAAATCACAAGCATGGCTGGCGGCGCGGTAGACTCACGGCATGAAGATTCGACTTTTGCTGCTGGGGAAAACGCGGCGGGCAGAGCTCTGCGCGCTACTCGATGAGTATGTGAAACGCATCTCGAAGTCCTGCCCCGTCGAAGTGACCGAGGTGCGTGATGCTACGGCGGCATTAAAGAAGCTGGATGCCGATCGTGCCGCCATGGCGGTGCTTCTGGATGCCGGGGGAAAATCTTACGATTCGGAATCGTTCGCGAAATGGCTTAGCGAGCTGCGCGATCGCGGCACGCATGAGATCATCTTCGTGTGCGGTGATGCGGATGGATTCCCGGAGGGGCTGCGGGAACGCGTGAAGCAGAAAGTGTCCCTCAGCGCGATGACCTATTCGCATGAGCTGGCGCGGGTGATGCTGGCGGAGCAGATTTACCGGGCGTTTGCAATCTTATCGGGCAGCCCGTATCCGAAGTGAGGCATTCTGCCGTAAGCGGTGACGCCCTGCGTTTAGGCTTACGGTGAGCGGAATTGCCCCATCACGGGTGCCTTTTTCGGCTTTCCATGGAAGAATGTCCAGCGGAACATCCCATGCCCCTGCGCATCTCACCTGACAAAAGCCAGCCTTCGGTGACGATTGAGATCCCGCTGGAGAAGGCGTTGCCGGACTACGACCTGCACCAAATAGAGCAGCCAACACCGCACGACATTGATGCGCTTCTCGTGTCGCAGGGGTTCCGCGACCTGGTGGATGATGCCCGCGGCGTACTGACGGAACTCGTTGCGCATCCCCCACCTCTGCCCAATTCCTCGCTGATGGTGGATCTCGACCTCACGCAGATTCCACACTTCGAGATTGTGCAACTCACGGGAGCCATCTGCCCCGGCGATGACGAGACATACTTCCCGGGGCTGTGGATCATCTTGCGGGACGTCATGGCGCCGCAGAAAGAGAGCCTGGGAGAAATCGCGCTCGAACATGTACGCGTGATCATCGAGGCGCTGGTGAAGCGCCTGGGCCTTACGTGAAGCCTTCGGCATGCTTCTAGGCGAATCTCCTCACCGGCTACTATTTTGATGCCCGCTTCCGTGCCCCAGCAGGATGACATCACCCTCATCGTAATCGACGTCCTTAAGTCCCTCGACGCACCCCATCCGACCGTACCAGCCCAAGGCGCAGTGATGAGTCGCGTCGCGAAATGACCTTACCTTCAAGAAAGCTACAAAAGTGCAGCGCAACTTGTCAGCGAATCGGAGTAATCGGCTTTGCCACCGCAGAACTAATTCCCGCGTTAGGTAAGCCGAGACTGGGCCAGTTCCCGCCGGTTGGTTCTGTCCTATTCTGCCTGTGGGATTATCGTCTTTACGGACGTTTATGTCCGCCCTATCATCTTCTTCGATGGCAAGAGATAATCCAATCAAAAAACTGGCGACGGTATGGCTCAAGCTTAAGAAACCGCTTATGCCAATCTGGCGGTTTCTCACTTCTCATATGCAGGAGCCGCCGAGAGATAGATCCTCGCGGTTTTCAACGCTTAAAGAATACGTCTTTAGCCCCTGGACTTGGGGAGCGATTGGCACACTGGCTGGTGCTGTTCTGCAGATCGTTCCGCTGGCATGGACCTTCCTCTTCGCGTGGTTCGTATTGTCGTTTGCGGTGATTCTAGTGCGGCCCTTCTGGGGAGCTGCGCGCTTCGTAAGGGTCCTGAGTATCGCCTTCATTTCTCTGGTTATTGGGGTGGTGCTATGGGGAGGGTGGAGAATTGTGCCCAAGGCCCAGCCAGCTGCAAAACCGGCGACAGCTGCAGAGATCGCCGCGGAAGTTTCGAAAATCCTTCCCAAGAGTAACGGCGGAGCAGCGACCACAACCATGACCAAGACGGCTCACAGCGCCCAACCCGAGGTCTCATTGATCTTCAAGGATTCCCCGTCTCTAACCCCGGAACGAAAGCGCCGAATCACCGATGCGATCAATAGCTTCTATCTGTATCTGAAGAGTCTCGGATTCCCCGTCGAAAACGAAATGCCGCCAATCGGTGTGTCGCCCTGCAAGACGCAAATGATGAGTGGGATCTTCCCAGGCACGATCTACCAGCGGCAAATCTATTTGCCCAAGGATTCGTTGGACGATACAAACGCGATACGCAAAGTGTATGCCAGTTATGTTTTCCGCCTGCTGTTCGGCACCTTTGGCAGTGCTAATCTTGGCCCCGATGCCGGGAAAGATGAGACAACCGCGGCACTCTTTGAGGTGTATTACACTTCGAGCCTAGCTAATCGGAATTTGGACAGGAGCGATTGGCAGGGACATAAATGGATGGAAGCATTGTGGGACATTCGTCAGAAGAAGGGGAGGGATTTCGCCGATCGGGCCATGTATTACACATATAAGACGTGGGACCCTAAGCCGGTTCCCGGAGATTTTGAGAGCAAGTTTTGGACACGGTTTCTGGCCGGAGTCTGGGTTATTGACAATAACGGGGCGAGCGTTGAAGCGGTCGGGTCCATTCTAGCGCAGCACCACATTTCGCAAACTCAGTGACGTTGCTTGTGTCTCAGTGTCGGCTCCCATTGGTCTCGGCCGCCAGGATGTCGAGAATTATGATACTTCCCGGGGGGCAGTCATTTGGCCCTCGTATCCGGTTGTGTTAACTTTTCTGTTTATGATGAAGCGCATCGGCGTGCTCTTGAGTGGCCGCGGCTCGAACTTTGAGGCGCTGGCGGAAAGTGTTGCCGCTGGGCGCATTCCCAACGCCGAAATCGCCATCGTGATCAGCAACAAGTTGGACGCGCGAGGATTGGAACGCGCAAAGGCCCGGGGAATTGCAACCAGGCTGATTCCCTCGAAAGGGCTGGAGCGGGAAGCCTACGATCGTCAGGTGGCCGCGGTCCTGCACGAATATAAAGTCGATCTGATCTGCCTGGCGGGCTACATGCGATTGTTGTCGCCCTATTTTGTCGCGGAGTTCCCGCAGCGGATTCTTAACATTCACCCGTCGCTGCTGCCGTCTTTTCCGGGGCTGGAATCGCAAAAGCAGGCGCTGGACTACGGCGTGAAGGTTGCAGGCTGCACGGTGCATTTTGTGGACGAGAATCTGGACGCGGGGCCGATCATCGTGCAGGCGGTCGTGCCCGTGCAGGATACGGATGACGAGCACGCGCTGTCCGAGCGCATACTGAAGGAAGAGCACCTGATTTACACCGAGGCCGTGAAGATTATCCTCGAAGGGAAATTTGAGATCGTGGGGCGGCGCGTGATTCGCACCGCCTAGTGCAGCAAATCGAGATGACACAAGCCAATTTCAAGCCGGTGGAAGAACAACTCGCGTACTTGAAAAAGGGCGTGGCGGAGATCGTGCCCGAAGCGGAGTTGCGCGCGAAGCTGGAAAAGTCGCTCAAGACCGGCAAGCCCCTGCGTGTGTACCTAGGCGTGGATCCGACGGCGCCGGACATTCATTTAGGGCACACGGTGGTCTTGCGCAAACTGAAACACTTTCAGGACATGGGCCACACGGCAATTTTCCTGATCGGTGATTTTTCCGCCATGATCGGAGATCCCACGGGACAATCCGAAACGCGACCCCCGCTCAGCCGCGAACAGGTGGATGTCAACGCGAAGACGTACCTGGCGCAGGTCTACAAGATTTTGGACCAGGAAAAGACCGAGGTCCGCTACAACAGCGAGTGGCTGGGGAAAATGTCCAGCTATGACGTGGTCCGGCTCTGCGCCCATTACCGGCTGGCGCGCATGCTGGAACGCGAGGATTTTCGTTCGCGGTTGGATAAGAATCTTCCGATCGCCGTTCATGAGCTTCTGTATCCCTTGCTGACGGCCTACGACGCCGTGATGCTGCAGTCGGATGTCGAGTTGGGTGCGACGGAACAAAAGTTCAACATCCTGGTGCACCGCGAAATCCAGCGCGAATACGGGCTGTCGCCGCAGGTCGTTGTGACCATGCCGATCCTCGTCGGGCTCGACGGGGAGCGAAAGATGTCCAAGAGCCTGGGGAACTATGTCGGAATTACCGAGGCACCGGCCGAAATGTTCGGCAAGCTCATGTCGATTCCCGACAAGTTAATGTCAATGTACGTCGATTTACTAACAGACAGATCGTCTGCTCTCGATCAAATGCTTGGCGTTCCGGGATATCCATCAAATCAGGCGAGTAGCTCACTATCGAAAATGCTGGAGTCACATCCGATGGAAAGGAAGATGGAACTTGCGGAGTCGATAATCGCAGACTTCCACGGCAAGGCAGCTGCGCAGAAAGCAAGAGAAAATTTCCAGCGAGTCTTCCGCGACCGCAAGGCACCGGCAGAAATGGACGAAGTCCGCATGAAGCGAGTGCCCGGCGGCCTGGAGATTACGTTTCCGAAGATAAGGGACTCCTCAAACCAGGTTTCTCTCGCACTCCCGAGCGGCATCGTGAAGTGGTCGAAGATTCTCGCTTCTTTCGAGGGCATCGCTTCTACGTCCGTGGCAGAACGCCTCATCAAACAGGGTGGGCTGGAGATCAACGGAGCCACGACACAAGATCCCGCCTGCAAGTTGAATGTGGACCAGCCTGCAACTTACAGCGTCCGCGTCGGCAAGAAGAAATTCCTCCGGATAGTTGTCGAATAACTCCGCTGCACTTGCCCTATCCGTCATTCCGAACAAAGCGAGGAACTCTTCTCCATCGCACACTTTTTGTGCGATGAATCTCTCTTCGCTTTGGGCTTGCCCTCATCAATGAAGTATTTCCGCGACCAACTTGAGAACATGGTTTGCGATGGCGGGCGCAGCGGTCAGCCCCGGCGATTCAATTCCAACGAGTTGAATCACCTGCGGCACTTCCTTGTCCTGCTCAATCACAAAATCGGCAATCCCCTGGTCGCCCGGCGGAACGAGTTTCGGCCGCAAGCCCGTGTAGCCGAGTTGCAAATCGCTCTCCTGAAGCTCCGGGAGCATGGTCTTCGCATCGGAGAGAAACTCAGGAATGGTCATGCGGTCGCGTTCGTAGTTGTCCTTGCCCTCGACGTAGGCGGCCGTCGGTCCAACCAGCACCGTTCCCCAAAGAGTTTTCGTGAAGTGCAAGCCCAGGGAGAGTCCGTCGTGATGGGGCAGAGGATAAACCAGGTTCTGGACCAGTCCCGCTTGAGGACCGCGAATTTCGCAATATTCGCCGCGCACCGGATAAATTCTCCAGGGACGCGGGCCGAGAAGTTGCGCAACTTCGTCGGAGTAGAGTCCCGCGGCATTGATGACGCAGCGCGCCTCAATGGTTTCCGTTTCGGATTGCTCTTCATCTCCGATGCGCAAGCGCACGCGAACGGCGTCCTTCACCGGCTCCAGAGAGATAACCTTGGCGTGGTTGACGAGGCTTGCTCCGTGCTCCTCGGCGACGCGCGCGAACGCATGCACTAGGTCTTCGGCGGAGCAAATCCCCGTGGAAGGCACAAGAAGCGCCGCATGGCCTCTGACGTGAGGCTCGATGGCGCGTATGCCCGCCGCATCGATAATTCGCAGGCCCTCTACGCTGTTTTCCTCGCCCTTTTTTTTCAGGGCGAGAAGCTCTTCCTTCTCGGAAGCATCCTTCGCGACAACAATTTTTCCCGTCGTGCGGCAAGGCACGTAGTGCCTGGCGCAGAATTCCTTGGTCAGGCGATTGCCTTCGACGCAATGACGCGCCTTCCAGGAATTTTTCGGATAGTAGATTCCGGAATGGATCACGCCGCTATTTCGCGTGCTGGTGGCCATTCCAAACTTCGGATATTGCTCAACAAGAAAAACATCCTGCCAACGGCGGGAAAGCGCTTCTGCGACTGCGCAGCCGACGACTCCACCACCAATGATCAAAACATTTGCCTGGTCCATATACGCCAGTATAGGGCGGGCAGATTACCGGCGCATTATTCTTCGTGACCGGTTTCGTCGAAGAAAGTCTTGCAGGGAACCAAGCGGGCTTGCGTGCCGTCATGGACAGCAAACACCGCATCCTTGCCCTCCACGTTGCTCTTCTTCCAGAGAGATGCGCTGCCATACTCGCCGTCTTTAGTGACGGCATAGAAACGCAGATTGAACGTCGCGAGCTTCGTCTTATCGCCGTTGTAATTGCGCGCGACGCGCCCCAGCGCTTCCAGGCAAGCATCGTCAGGCTTCATGCCCTTGCGCATCATTTCGACGATCGTATGTCCGCCGGAAATCTTGATGTTTTCCTCGCCTTTGCCAGTGGACCCGGCGCCGCCAACGTCACCGTCCACGTAAAGTCCCGCGCCGATCACCGGCGAATCGCCGACACGCCCGGGAATTTTCCAGGCCAGCCCGCAAGTGGTGGTGGTGCCGCTGACTTCACCCTTGGCGTTTACCGCAAGGCAGTTGATGGTACCGGTTGGCGGGTACGTGATGACGCGCATGGCATAAGCGATTTTTTCCGCATCGTGGTCGAAGAGAGTCGCAACATGCTCCTTCCATTCCGGGCTGTCCGTGCCCGGCCGCCAGTTGAAACTCGTTTTGGCTTTCCAGGCGAGCCATATTTTGCGCGAGTGCTCGGTCAACAGATTCATTTCCTCAAAGCCCTCGGCCACGCCAAAGCGCCGCGCCCCGTCACCCACGATCATTACGTGGTTGGTGCGTTCCATCACCGTTTTGGCCAGTCGCGAAACATTCTTGATGCGGCGGACGGAGGCCACGCTGCCGGCGCGGCGCGTCGGGCCGTGCATCACGCTGGCGTCCAGTTCGACTTCGCCTTCCTCGTTGGGCAGGCCGCCGTAGCCCACGCTGTCATCGTTGGGATCGTCTTCCACGACAGTTACCGCGGTGACGGCCGCGTCGAGCGTATCGCCGCCGCCCTTCAGGATTTGCATGCCCTTGTCGAGAGCGTTCAACCCGTTGGCCGAAGAAATGATCAGAGGCCGCGTGCGCGCAGCCGGTTGGGGGTCGAAAAGAATAGGTTCGGAGTGATTGCCACCGGTTACTTCCAGCGTTTTGCCAAAAACTCTAGCCGCGCCGGCGAACGCGCTCCCCGCCAGCGATGTCAGAAAAAACTTGCGACGTGTCCAGCGATCCATGACTACCCTCCCAAGCGAGATACAAGCCCTTCCGGATGGCACTCTATGCGAATTGAAGTGCAAAAGAAACTACCAGTGCGGCGTGCAAGCTTTCTTCACAGGCTGCGGGAAAAGTCTCTTTCTTTAGGAGGCCGGGGCTTCAGCCCCGGCGTAAAGCCCCTAAAACCCTCGGGCTTTAGCCCCTGAAGAAAGTCTTTCTCCGACTTTTCAGCAACCTCTTCAGTCGGAGCCGCCGAGCGGGAGGAAATACTGCGTGCCTTTGACCGGCTCCTGCAAGCGGCGCAGGAGCTGCTGCAAATCGTCGTTTTTCTCAACGAAATCGATTTCCGAGGTTTCGATGACCAGGAGATCCGCGCCCTCATAGCGGAAAAAGAAGTGCTCGTAGGCGCGTGCCACTTCCTGAACGTACTCCGTCGAAATCTGGCGCTCCTCGTGCGCTTTTTTCTTGGCAATGCGGCCGAGCAGCACTTCCGGCTTGGCCTGGAGATAAATCACCAAATCGGGTTGCGGGAGTTCGACGGTCACCGCCTCGTAATAGCGCTCGTAAAGCTTGAGCTCCTCGTCATCCAGGCTGAGGTTCGCGAAGATGCGGTCTTTTTCCATCAGATAATCGCTCACCACAAGGCCGGGCGTATCGCCGGAAAGGCCTTCGCGAATGCGCTTCTGCCGCTCCATCAGGAAATACAATTGCGTGCGGAAAGCGGCCCCGGGAAGGCCGGCATAGAAATCGGCGAGAAAGGGATTATCTTCGCAATCGTAAATGCGGCGCGCGTGAAGCCGTTCGGCGAGCAGCCGAGCCAGCGTGGTTTTGCCAACGCGAAGGGGGCCTTCAATGACGATGAATCGAGGTGGCTGCGGGCCACGTTGTGGGATGCGTGCGCGTTTCGCCGATGATTCCGAACCAGCCATTTTCCCCCGAACCAAGGACCACGACTTCTTGGGCCGGATTATAGCAGGTCTTTTCTACGAATCGCGAGGGGAGTGTCGAACTCGCTGGTACCAACGCTCCAGAACCCGGCCCTGGAAAAGTACCAGAAAAGATTGTGACCAATGGGCCAGTGACACCTGTCCTTTGGTACAGTAGAGTGGACAGCAGTTGCAGCGTACCAGGAACCCACCCCCGGCCTGCGACTTCTGAGGTGCATCTTGGTACTATCCGCGCTCCTGATTTTTTGTTGTACCGCGCTGCCGGCTGATACCCCTCGTGCTGTCGTGGATTCACCCACCTTGCTCGCCAGCAATTCCAGTGCACCCCAGCCGGATTCCGCAACGAAATCGAAACTCCCGGATGCGCCCGTGCCTAAGCTGTCTGCTTCAGCGGGCACTGATACTGATGGTTCCTCATCTTCCATTGCAGCGGGCATAACTCCGGGCAGTGAGTCATTCTTGAATGCGCCCATTAAGCCCGCTGTGATTCGACCGGTCGAATCTCCCCGCCAACGCAAGATCTGGTACGCCTTGATGGCCACGGGACACAGCGCCGCCGCTTTCGATGCGTGGTCCACGCGACGCGCCGTTTCGGGGGGCTTCGGCACGGAAAGTGATCCGTTGCTGCGTCCCTTTGCGCACTCCGGCGCAATGTATGCCGCCACGCAAGTGAGTCCCACCGTCATGGACTATCTGGGGCACCGCATGATGGTCAGCAATCATGGCCTGCTGCGGCGCTTCTGGTGGCTGCCGCAAGTGGCCGGCGCTAGCTTCTCGTTTGGAGCCGGCATTCACAACTATCGCGTCGTGCCCTGAGATTTAGCCCGGCTTACTTGCCAACCACAATCAGGGCGAATTTTCCCGGCCCAATTCAATTCGTTCTCACGTGAATCCCCCTTCCAACCCGGCCCGCTGAGCCCCGTTTGTTACGGTGGCAATATGACTCACGTCAGCCTCCCCCAGCATCCGTTTATTGGGATATAGTTACAGGGACCCAGTCTGGGCTGCAAATCGTCTCGGCGTTTCTTTTTGGAACAAAATTCCTTCGGGCGGGTTAGGATTTCAATATCTTGGGACACACTGGCCGAAGAGGCAGAGGGGAATGTGTATGAGAAAGGGATTGCTGGGAGTGTTGGTGCTGCTGACGGTGGCGTGGACCGCTGGGGCGCAGGAAGCGAGCTTGGGGGTAACTGCGGC
>JBEKOE010000035.1:0-26195 GCA_049522075.1 Candidatus Acidiferrum sp. | reverse complement strand
TCCAGACCCCAGCGCGCGTTACCCAAGAGGAGAGGGACATCATGGATGATCTGAAAGTTTACCGCTGGACAGGGGCATGTGCCTTGGCAAGCGTCGCCGTGTTTTTCATCGAGTTTCCCTTGTACCTTGTTCGCAGCCCCTTCCCCGGCTTGGCGGCGTCGAACAAGCTCCCCGATTTCGCCGCCCACAGCGCCACCAACATCATGAGTTGCATCTTCCTCGATCTCATCATTCTCACCCTTCTCATGATCTTCATCGCCGGCGTCCGTCACCTCATCCGCCAGGCCAATCCCCAACACGAGTGGCTCGCCAGCCTCTTCTTCGGCGTCGGCTTGGTCTACGTCACTCTCACCCTCGTCGCCGATTCCCTCCAGGCCTCCACTGTCGTCGACGCCCTCAACCCTCCCGCCGACGGCGCCGTCATCCGCGCCATGATGGAGAGTATGCTGCTCATGTACGGCGCAGTCGCCCTCTGGCTCATGGCCCTCCTCTTCGCCATCCTCAGCTACGTCACTCTCCTGAGCGGCGCTCTTCCAAGATGGTCCGCCTGGGTCGGCTATGCCTGTGCCCTGGCATGCCTGGCCTTCGTCCCCACCATGTTCGTCCACCACATCGATCTGTACGGTTTCTACAACCCAGCTGGCTGGGGCGCCGAGGCCATCGCCAACTGCTTCCCTCTGGCTGTCTGGATGATTACGGTCGGCATCCTGATGATCCGGAAAGGCAAGCCGGTTGCTCCATCAACTATCGCAGCGAAAGAGGAAGCCTGAATGTCACAATTGGAAATGAATCGGGCTAGCGATCCCGACACCAGCTGGCCCGCTACAGGGCTAGGTGCATTGCGTCCTACTGGTTCATTCCTCGGGGACGTGGCTTCGTCCTTCTACAGAACGCTGACTTAGGCGACGCTCGAGCTTCTGACCCTGGACGAATAGTCGGCAATCCGGAGATTATCCGGAAACGGGGATCGAGGGATGAGGGCGCAGGCGACCTTCGACGGAACCTCACTTCCCCCATCGGGACTTCTGACCCGGGATGACTTCCGGGTTGCCCATGATACGGGAGGAATCCCAAAGTTGACAAGGCGGACTGCAGATCCAGCAAATCGGCTGGGGCCGATTTATGTATAATACCGCTCTTTGCGACCAAGCTGATCGGCGATCCGTCCCGCTTGCAGCCTGCGTGCACCATCGAGCTTGCTACGCGGGTGCTGGTCACTCGCCGGGCGGGAAGTCCGTGGAAGCGGCGAGCTTGGTCTGCGCTTCGAAGTCGGCGATCCGCTTGCGCAGAGTCGTGAGGCTGCTCTGCAGCGCCTGTGAGCCGAGCACCATTCGCAGCGGCGCGGGCTTCACATCGACGCTCTCGATGATGCGCGCAGCCATTCGGGCCGGGTCACCGGGGGCCAGGCCGTTTTTGGGATCGAGCATCCGGAGGAAGCTGTGTGCCGGGGTTTCGTCGTAGATGGGCATGAGCTCTGCCACCTGCGCGCTGCCGTAGCGGAACTCGGTGCGCGCGCCGCCGGGCTCGACGATCGTCATGCCAATTCCAAAAGATGCGACCTCCTGGGCGACCGACTCCACGAAGCCCTCGATTCCCCACTTCGTGGCGTGATACATCGAATTCCCCGCGAAGGCGACCTGACCGCCGTAGGAAGAGATCTGGATGATGCGTCCGCCACCTTGGGCGCGAAGGTGCGGCAGCGCGGCACGGATGAGCTGGATAGAGCCGACCAGGTTGGTCGCGACCATGTGATCGACCTGCCTGTCGGTGAGTTCCTCCGCCGCGCCGAACAGGCCGTAGCCAGCGTTGCTGATGATCACGTCGATGCGTCCGAGCCGGGCGAAGGAGCGTTCGACAACCTCGCGGATTGCCGCTGTGTCTGTCACGTCGAGCACTTCGGCGTGGAATGACTCCGGATAACGATCGAGCAGATCGGCAACCTTGACAGTATCGCGGACAGTTCCGACGACACGGTCGCCACGCTTGAGGAGCTGATCGCTGAGCTGACGGCCGAAGCCGCTGCTGACGCCAGTAATGAACCATGTGCGTTGTGACATTGTGGATTCTCCAATCTAAACTCTGTTGCAATCGTCAGTGCATCCCGACAGACTCATGCTTTTCGCGTTGCGAGGCGCTCAGAAGTAGCCATGTCAGGAACCGAAGGCAGATCGATTGCCCAACACTGCCTCCAGGTCATGACGTACCCGGTCCGGTTCGTCTTCAAGCGGCATGTTCGCCATGTCGCGCACGCCGTCCAGTGAGCCTCGCGGGTCTGAATCGAGAAGGGCAAACAGCGCATCGAAGTCCTCCGGCGCCGGGCCGGTTGTCGCGACGAGTTCAAAGGTCTTGCGCAAAGCTTGATCCGAACTGAGGCTGCGGACCAGGACATCGGCGATCTGGCGTCGCGCAATCACACCATCGCTGGAATTGCCTGCCTGCCGCGTATCGCCCTGCAGGAAAACAAGCTGGTGCTCGTTCGGACCGTTATAGTCGAACCAACCGGGCCGCACAATGGTGTATGGCAATCCGCTGGCGCGCACCAGCCTCTCGGAGCGGCGCTTCCAGTCGTGGGCTTCGGTGGACCGGTTGTATGAGCCAGTGCGGTTGGTGACTCCAATCGAGGTCATCAGCGCGATGCGTGCTTTTCGCGAACCGAGTGCACGCAGAACGTTGCGCACGCCACCGTAGTCGACGCTCTCAGCCCCCACCTTTCCGGCTCCGTCCGAGCCGAGTGTGAACACGATGGCATCGATACCGTCCACCGCGCTGGGAAGCGTATCGGCACGCGTGACGTCACCCAGAACAACCTGTGCTTCGCGCGGAAGCTGACGGGCTTTTTCAGGGGTGCGCACTAAGGCATGCACGGCATGGCCCTGCTGCAACGCCTCCTCGACGACGAGGCGACCAATGCTTCCGGTGGCACCAACGACCAGTATAGTCATCCTTGGATTTGGCATAACATCTCCTCGCTCTTGGGCATCGCAGCTCCTGTCGTGTTCACGAGGCGGTGACCTCGTTGACGACGCGTAGCGCGTTCAGCATACGGGGATATCCGATGAATGGAAGCAACTGGGTCAACACATCGATCAACCGTGCACGGTCGTTGCCGACGTTGAGGTTTGCGGCGACATGTCCCTTGACCTGCGCTTCGCATCCGCCAAGCGAGACCAGCATACTCAGAGTGAGCAGTTCGCGTGTAGGAATGTCGAGACCGGTGCGCGTGTAGTGATCGCCAAAACAGTTTGCCGACAAAAAGTGTTGAATATGCATCAGGCCGGCAGGTGATGAGTTGTAGAGTCTCTCAACCGTATCGGTGCCGATGATTTGCTTCTGGACAGCACGACCCTTCTCCGCGCGGTTCTCTGGCGTGGTGGTAGATTGGCCCGGCAAGGGCAGCTTGATGCCTCGCTCGGTAACCACTTCGTTGGTGGCCTGGATGAAGTCAAAAGCTCTGGCCATTCCGACGTATGGGACTGCCTGGTACAGGATCTCCTTGGCCGCGACCGGAGTTACTCCAACGTTGAGCGCCGCGCCCAGCATGGCTCGGTATTCGCGCACCGCCTGGCAGGCAATGATCGATGCGAGCTGGACCATCAATCGGGTTCGAATGTCCAGCTTGCTGTGACGGAGAACTTCATCGAAGGCGAAGTTGTCGAAGATCTCGATCAGTTCGGGATCGGTCACCGCCACAGTGGAGACGTGGCCGGGAAAAAGCTCGTCGTGGCTCTTTTGTGCGTGCTCGTTGGGTGCCATCGCCGTTTCTCCTTATTGTCTGCCGTCGTTGTGCCATCATCTGTGCAGCACACATGGTGCACCCTGCGGCAGGTCTGGTCTCCTTGTTCGTCATCACTTCGCTACCCCTTCCCGCCGCTTCTTACCTCGACGGCCGGTATTGTTCGTCGCTGACCTGTTCCATCCAGTCGGCCGACCTGCCGTCAAGCTGCTCCACCATGGCGATATGTTTCATCGCCGTGGTGGGCGTCGCACCATGCCAGTGCTTCTCAGCAGGTGGGATCCAGACTACGTCCCCTGGCCGAATCTCCTCGATCGGACCTCCCCAGCGCTGTACGCGGCCGCACCCAGCTGTCACGATCAGGGTCTGGCCCAGCGGGTGAGTATGCCACGCAGTGCGGGCGCCGGGCTCGAAGGTATCCAAACGATCCGAGGGCGCATACAAACGCTATCAGCACCGCGCAACTTGAACGCGTGCCTCTCAACGAACTCACAGAGGAAATGTTGAAGGATTGACGCGTAACTGTCCTAAGTCTTCCTAAGCAATCGAGGCATAATCCCAAGTAGCAGATTGTCCACCAACAATGGAAAAACTGGCTTTTGGCACCCTTGGCACTTCTGCCGCATTGACGCAATTGAGGTCAGGTATTAGCATCGTTGTAGGAATTTCTTAGGCTAGTTGGGCTCCAATCCCACCCTCTCCGCCAGAAAATGCTCAACTCACCCCCCGTAGCGGCGGACATTCAGTGAAATCGGCAACCCCACGCAAACAATGTGGATGACCACTCCAATGATGATCATCTCGGCTGAAAACGGATGCTTCCCGGCCGCCGACAACGGCACAACGAACTCGCTCATAAAAAAATACACCGCAACCCCGTACAGCACTCCGGAAAAAACGGCATATTTCACCAAAAACCGCAGACTACGGCTTGCCAGGCAAAATACCGTCGCCGCTCCAAAGGCAATCACAAAATGCAAAATCAATCCGAGCAGCGCCGTGGTGAGGCCGCCGTGGAACGTGCGCGGCCCCAATACTCCCCCGGCGATCCCTTGCAACAACGGCAACGGCTTCAATCCCAAGTAACCGTACACCAGCAGCGACGCCGCGATATCCAGCACGCCGCAAGTCAAGCCAGCCGCCACGATTGCCTTTGCCACACTCTCGTTCGCCATAATGTGTTACCTCCCGCGGATCGCGTCCGCGCCTGCTAAAGATACTTGATCAACACGACTTGGTTGCGGGCCTCGTTGTAGACCAGTTCATCGACCATTTGCTTTGTGAGGAGCAAGCCGAGACCTCCGGGGCGCAGACCCTTTTCTTCGCGTGCTTGCGCATGGGCGAGCGGGTCGCCCTCGGGGTTGTTGATCGCGGCGTGCTTGATCTCTTCAAGTTTGAAGCCGGGGCCGGGATCGTCGAGGCGGTACATCAGCATTTTGTTCGTGCGAATGTAGGAGATGCGCACCTTGAGGTTCGGATCGAGATGCCCACCCCACTCGATGGCGTTGTTCAAGAGTTCGCGGAAGGCGTAGCCGACTTTTTCGATGACGTCCGGCGGAAGATCGGTTTCCAGGAGATTCAGAAAGCTCTGCACGCGGCTGACGACCGAGCGTTCGCAAGGCACCAGGAGCTCGACCCAATGAGGCTTGGCGGAAAGGACCTCGATGGGGGGCGTAGCCGACTGAGTGGAGAGAGCATTTTCGACGACCCCCTGGAGGGTTTCGGCATCGAAAGGCTTGGTGAGGAACTGATAGACACGTCCCCGCAGGGCGTTGAGCAGGGTCCCCGGCGTTTTGTCCGAGGTCATGACGATGATCTTCGGCATATGCGCTTCGCCGGTAAGGCTGCCGAGGAGGCCCAGGCCGGTCATCTTGGGCATCCAGATATCCAGGAGAACCAGATCGAATTTCTTTTTGCGAATAGCATGCAGGGCCGCGGCGCCGTCGGAGGCGGTACTCACGGTGTAGCCATGTTTTTTCAGGATGCCGCGGACCATCTGGCGGGTTGTGGCGTCGTCATCCGTTACGAGAATGTGGGGCATGAGGAGACTCCGGATCGGGAAAATCGGCGTTACACCGGCAGGTACGATTCATTGTTTCTTGCGTTTCCCCGTCAGCCTCCGCGTCTGCTTGGAAACAGTGGATTGCGGCTGAGACCGGGTTTGCTTTGCGTATCCTCTCAGGTTTTCTTCCAGCTTCGCAATCTCTTCCTTCAGCGCGGCGTAAATCGCCATTGCCCCGCCCAGTTCGGACTTGCGGCCGAGCTCTTCGAGCTCCTGCGCGCGGTCGCGGGCGTGCTGCGCAAGGAAAATGCTGACGGAACCCTTCATGGCATGGGCCAGTGAAGCGATTTCGTCCGCGTCTTTGCGCTGGAGTGCTTTTTGCAGGGAAGCGATACGTTTGGGGGTGTCGCGAAGGAATGTCTGAATCATTCTGCCAAGGAGCTTTTTGTCGCCGCCAATGCGCCCCAAAAGGTCGTCAATTCCGGCAGAAATCGCCGCGGGTGGCTTTTTTGGCACGGATGTGAGCGGGAGAGTGCTGCTGGCGGCGTCAAGAATTTCAGTGAGCCCTTCCAGACGGAAGGGCTTGCCAAGCACGGCGTCAAACCCCTCCCGCCGGAGGCGGGCCTGATCGTCCTCAGTGCTATTGCCCGTGAGGGCGATGAGAAATGCGTGGCTGCCGGAGCGCGCCTCGTTTTCGCGGATGGTGCGGGCCGCTTGAACCCCGCCCATAACGGGCATCTCTTCGTCCAGGAGGATGACGTCAAAATGCTCGTGGAGAAGAGCGCTGAGAGCTTCCCTCCCGTTGCCGACAGCGTGAACGTGGTGGCCGCTACGCTCGAGTTGATAGGTGGTCAGCGTGCGAATGTCTTCCTGATCGTCGGCAAACAAAATGCGCATGGCGCGCCTCCCTCTTACGGCAGGCCTGGGATCGGCCAGGGCGGAAAGCAGTTCGTCAGGAGGCGCTTCCCCTTCCGCGGGGTCCGCGGCCTTGGGCAAGCGAAACCAAAAACGCGAGCCGATTTCCGGCAACGAAATACAACTGATCGAGCCGCCCCAACGCTCCACAGTCGTCCTGCAGAAGTATAAACCGAGCCCTGCCTTGCCGCCGCTCTCCTTCCCCTCCGAGAAAAGGGCGAACCCGCCTGCGGCGGGCGCGGGGCGCTATCGGACCATTTTACTGGCCGGCGGCTAGGATGGCGACGCCGTAGGTCGGAAGCTCAACGGATTGTTTGCTCCCGCCCTGCAGCACGTCGTTCATGGGCGCAGGCAGCGTGACGGTCTGCGCTTGCTTCGCAAAATTAATCAGGATATAGACAACTCCGTGCGCACCGTAGCGCGGATAGACTTCGACGCCTGCGGGCACACCGGCTAGCGGAGTCTGAATCCCGCTATCCTCCGTCATCCACTTGGCGGCTTGCGTCATCGTTTGCGGGTCCAGCCACGCCCCAATATAAGTGATGCGGCCTTTGCCGACCTTGCGCGTGATGGCGGCGGGCTGTCCGTCGAGCCAGCCGTTGCTCTTGCCATACTTCATGAGCACGGTCGTCTCCGGGTCTTTGGTGCTGAGGAGTTCCGCCCAAAGGCGAGACTCTCCGTTGCCCCATTGGCCCTCGAAGGGCACCGGCTCGGTGAGCGCGTAATACTGCTCCACGCGGCCACCCAGCAAAGCAGCCAGCGGGCCGGGCTGGCGTTCCGGCTGCAACGAGTTGTCGTCATCTTTCAAGCCGGATCGCTGGCCGAGCACCAGGTGCCCGCCATTCTGCACGTAAGCGATCAGGTTCTTGGCGACGCCATCCGAAATAACATTCAAGCCGGGCGCGACAACCAGTTTGTATTGAGCGAGTGGCGCGGCGGGCGAGATGATATCGATGGATTGCGCGATCGAGCGCAACGGCGCGTAATAGCTCATGAGTTGTTCGATGGGATTGTATTGACGGTTGTGCTTCTGCCATTGGATGGCCCAGCGGCTGTCGTAGGAATGCAAAATGGCGATTTGCGATTTCGGCGATGTGCCGGCAAGCACGGGGCCCGCCTTGGCAAATTCCTGGCCCACTTGCGAGACTTCGCTGTACAGCGGAACGGGCGTTCCATCCGGGCCAACGATGTTGCCGTGATACTGCTCCTGGCCGTTCAGGGCGCTGCGCCACTGCCAGTAGCTGACGGCGTCGGCGCCGTGGCCAACATCGTGCCAGGCCATGGCGCGGACTTCGCCCTTGTCCAGCGCGTTGTTGACGTCTGCCCAATTCACGGAGCCGGGCTGGGTTTCCATCACCCAAAAATTCTTCTGTTTGAAGCCGCGGGTCAGGTCATGCCCTGCGCCATTCAGCACGGGATTTAGATGGCCCGTTCCCACGTAGTCATCCCAGGCAGCAAAATCCAGGTCCTGAAGAACGGTGTAGTGATCGAAGCCATCGTACGGGCCCATGGTGTTGGTGGTGAAGAATTGCCGCGCATCGCAATTGGCGCGAATCACGTCCGTCTGATTCTTCTGGTAGCTGCGCCAGGTGTCGCTCACAAAACGCATCCAGCTCAGCAGCAGCCCGGGATTGCCGTAGCCGATCTGGATGGGAATCTGGTCCCAGGCGGTGTAGCTTTCGCTCCAGTAGGACGTGGTCCAGCGGGCATTCAGGTTGTCCAGCGTGCCGTACCGCGCCTTCAACCACTGCTGAAACTGCGCGCGCGTCTCGGGATCGTAGGAGACTTCGGAATACTCGTTGTCAATCTGCCAGCCCAGGACATTGGGATTGTGGCCGAAGCGCTTGGCCATCTGCTCCGCGATCTTGCGCGCCATTTCGCGGTATTTCGGATTGGCCCAGTTGCCTTGCGCGCGATTCCCATGCTCGTCGCGACGCCCGTCTTCGCGGGTGCGCAGCGTTTCTGGATATTTTTTCGTGAGCCACGCGGGCGGAGCGGCGGTAGGAGTGCCGAGCACGGTGTAAATGTCATGCTTGGCCGCGGCAGCAACCGCGCGGTCGAGCCAGTCCAGATCGTAGCGCCCTTCCTCGGGTTCCATGCGGCTCCAGGCAAATTCACCGACGCGCACAAAGTGGACGCCGGCCTTTTGCATGAGCGTGAGGTCGGCTTCCCAGCGCGACTCCGGCCACTGTTCGGGGTACCACGCGGTGCCCAGCAGAAGCGCCGGCGGAGTCTTGGGGGAAGTAGATTGCGCCAAACCAACTTGCGTGAGACAAAGTGCTGCGAGACTCAAGCAAACGATAAGGCAGAGGATCAGAGGGTTCCGTAAACGTGGATTCACGATTGTACCTCCCAAGGAAAACGGCGAACCCGCCTGCGGCGGGCGCAGGTCGCGTTCGTCATTTCAGAGTGTGGAGCGATTCCGGCGTTCGCTTGCGCCGGCAGCCTGAGTGTACATCAATTGGGAAAGCGAGTTTACAGTTCACAGTTGTAAGTTCAAAGTTCGCGTAGGGGCCGCCTTCAGCCTGCCCGCCGCAGGAGGGAGGCGGGCCGCTCTTGGGCTTCTCCCCCTTGTGTAGTGGCCAACCTTCAGGTTGGTTCTTGGGTTGGTGGTCTTCGTAGCGGCGTATCACCCGCCGCAGGCGCGCCTTTTGCGCCCGCAGTTTTCTGGAGGGCGCGCCGCCAATTAGACTACGAAGATTATCGGTCCAACGCGCTTGAAAGAGAAAAGTCAGAGTGCGCGCCCTTGCAAACCAAGGGCTGCGGCGACCAGTTGTTTTTCAACCTCGACCTGTTGGCCACGCGCCACAATGCGAGGGAGCTAGCGAGGGCGGGAGACGAGGAAGTGAAATTGGATTTTGCGTAAGTGCGAAGGGGAAAGGAGTTAGCGGAATTGGGGTTTGTAAGTGCGGATTCTGAAGGGTTTATAGGTGCTTTGTTTTGACAATGATGCGCAAGTGTTGATTACAAAGTAGTTATAAGCTATATTTCTTGTAAGTGTTGATTCTGCGGGAATTAAGGTTGCGCTTTGTGCTTTGCTCCACATAAACTATATATTAACACAAAAGTAATGTAGTGTCAAGCAAAATCGGGTGGGCTCGATTTGAGACTGGTACGAGGAGGGGGCCGCGGAGGGGGAAAGAGGAGCGAAGAGCGGACCCACCCTTTGCCTAAGACGCAAAGGGTAGGCCACCCGAAGCTATCTCAGCGCGTTGAGGGTGCGCCACGCGCCAATCTACCACGGATAGATTGGGCACTTCTCCACATATGAGTACTTTCCTAGGTCGCCGAGAAAAAGCCACGCTAGCGCGTTGAACGATCCCTCAACCCGAATTGAAGAACTCGCAGCGACCACATTGTTCTCGGGAGATGCATTCGAACCAGTTAAGCACAATGTGTAATCCTCAGGCACTTCTATATCAAACGCGCCTAGGCTCCTCCTCCTTGAGACTTCGAGCACTAGGAATGCCGGCCTTCCCACAAAATGATTCAAAGAGCTAACCATGTTCGCAAAAACGGAATATGCAATCATGGTGGGAGCTCCTGGGGCGAGTTGCAGGCGGATAGTAAGGTAGCTCCGCTTAAAGGATGCTTGACAGGTCTCAGCGCCTTGTAGGTCGCCCTTGCTGGGACGTGTGGGCAGGTCTCCAAACGTCGAATAGACGTGTAGATCTTGCAATGACTCTTCTGGATCTTGTACCCCAGCGATCACACGAGGCCACAAGGTCGCAGCGACTCCCGCTTCTGCTTCGGTGGCACGGCTTTGGTGCCCTGGAAATAGCGGCTGTTTCGCGTCAGATGCAATGTCTCCCATGCCCGGCATGAAACCGTATGTCACTCCAAGCAAAAGCGACGCGAGCACAAGAAACAGCCACTTTCGCCTGTTCAATGACGCAGGGAATTGACCTTCATGAGAACGTTTCGGCACCACATTTAGTCGAAGGAGAAGATCGGGCAATGACTGTCCCCCGGAGAAAGCAATAGAAAGAGGGACGAGGGACAGCAGTGAGACGGCAAGGGTCCATTCTACAGATTGTGTCCGTTTCGAGAATGTCAGGACTGACAGGATGTAACCCGCGATTGAGAGCGGAACAACAAAGGTTAGGAGGTTGCGAGCCACACAGCCAAGAAACGATGGACTTTCACCGGCCCTGCCTTTGAGTCGAAGACCCATGATCTTTTTTCCCGGCGTACCGGCAAAGCGCCAGTCAAGCAGCACGAACAACCAGATCCAGCTCCAGACAAGCGCCATAGAAGTAAGGGCACTGGGCCTTGTCAGCCGTGTCTCGAACAAAAGCCAGGCCACCCCGATGGTCGTAAGGCCGAAAAGCACAAAGTCTAGGATGAATGCGACGAGCCTTCTCGCAAGAAGGCGAATCCCCTTAATGGGTACCGTAAAGAGAATCGCGACCGCAAGAGCTAGGAGCACTACGCTGCCGAAGAAAAACGGGCCAATTCGATGGCGAAATTCCCAAACCGAGCTAAACGCCGACACGACAGACAGGCCCACGCCAAGTGGTTTCCATATGTTTTGAAGCTCTTTGTGACGCAATCTTATTCTGCTAAGGACTGACAGTCGATGACTCTCCTCTCGTCTCTGCCAGCCAGTTTACATCTTAATGAGAATTCTACGTCGCTTTGCAGTAGATTGCGCGTGAGGTCACAGAGAGGCGGCTGGCGAGCACGAGGCGGGTAGTGCATCCTCAGGATGGACTTGGGATTCCACGTGGGCAGGATACCACTTTAGAAAATAACTCGGGAGTGATAAAAGGCAGAAGGGTGGGTGGCCTACCCTTTGCGAGTTGTGCAAAGGGTGGGCTCTTCCTCTTTCTCTTATGCCAAAGAATCTAAGGCGCGTGACGGGACGCGGCGATGTGCACTTCATCACGTTCTGTTGCTACCAGCGGCGCGCGTTGCTGGGAACGGTGCAGGCGCGCAATCTGGCGGTGCAGATATTGGGCGAAGTGCGGGCCAGGTATGGATTCGCGCTGGTGGGTTACGTGATCATGCCGGAGCATGTGCACCTGTTGATCGGGGAATCGCCGGGCGTGTCTCCGGCGAAGGTGGCGCAAGTATTCAAGCAGCGCGTGTCACGCCGGATGCGGGAGAAGGAGTGCGAAGAAGAACCGCGATCGCGATCGCGACTCAACGAGGAAGAAGCAGAATTGCGGAGATTCTGGCAGCGCCGGTATTACGACTTCAACGTGTACACACGGGCGAAGCTGAAGGAGAAGTTGGAGTACATGCACGCAAATCCGGTAAAGGAGAAGGTCGTGGCTCATCCACGCGAGTGGCCGTGGAGCAGTTGGTCGTACTACGAGACAGGACAAGGGTTGTTGCGGATAGATGCGGTGTGAACGAAGGCAAGACAAGACAAAGAGTGAAGACGAAGAGCCCACCCTTGGCCCACCCCGCAAAGGGTAGGCCACCCGAAGTTGTCTCCGTGAGTGAAGCCTGCGCCACCAGACCGATCAGGGAGTGGATGAGGGCGGCTGGCTCTTGGAAGGTTGCACCGGAGGAGCCGCCGGAACCTGGGCTTCTCGCGAAATGATCTGCTGCGAAGTGGGAAGCGTGGAGGAATCCCAGCCCCCGCCGACCGCCTCGATCAACTGCACGCTGGCCACGATTTGCAGGATACGCAGGTTCACGGCGGTCTGCTGATTGCCAAAAAGTGTGGTCTGGGCGGTAATGACGTTGAGGTAGGGGTCGATGCCGAGGCGGTAGCGGTCCGTGGCCAGCTTAAGGCTGCGCTGCGCGGACTGGATGGCGGTGTCTTGTTCCTGAATTTCCTTGGAAAGGACGCGCAGGGTTGAGAGATTGTCCTCGACCTGTTGAAACGCGGTCAGGACGGTGCCGCGATAGTTCGCGACCGTCTGATCATATTGCGCGCGGTATTGTTCGACGGTGGCGCGACGCAGACCGCCATCGTAAATCGTCTCGGAGATGGCCGGGCCGACGGACCAGAGGCGGCTTGGCCAGGTAAACCAAGTGGAGGCTTTTGTGGATTGAAATCCGGCGGAAGCGCTAAGCGTGAGCGTTGGATAAAATGCGGCTCTGGCGACGCCGATTTGCGCATTGGCCTGGGCCATCAGGCGCTCAGTTGCGGCAACGTCCGGACGGCGCTCCAAGAGTTGCGAAGGAACGCCAAAAGGAATGGCCGGCGGCGGAGTCTTCAATGGCTCGACGGCGATCGAGAAGGAGGAGGCAGGCTGGCCAACCAAGAGTGCAATCGCATGCTCATATTGCGCTCGCAGAATCCCCAGATGAGTGTCTTCCGCGCGGGCGGCTTCCAGTTGTGTTTCGGCTTGGGCGACGGCTTCGTCGGAGTCAATGCCCGTTTCGTACAGCGCCTTGGTCAGTTTCAGGGACTCTTCATAGGCCACCACGGTGGAATCAAGCAGTTGCTTCAGAGCGTCCTGCCCGCGCAATTGGAAGTAATCGACGGCGAGTTCCGCGTGAGCCGTCAGGCGGGTATTTTCGAGGTCGGCCTCGCTGGCTTGCGCGTTGGCGACGTTGGCGCGAACGGTATTGCGCACGCGGCCCCACAAGTCCGGCGTCCAGGAAGCGTCGAAGGGCAGAGAGTATTCGGTGAAGGTCGTTCCGCTCGAGGAAGCGGGCTGGTGCTGGCGAACGATGCTCCCGCCGACGGAAACGGTGGGGAAATATTGCGAGCGCGCCTGGCGCACCACGGCGCGCGCCGCCATGAAGCTGGCAAAGGCAGCGGCGATGTTCTGGTTGGAAATGTTGACTTGCGCTTCGAGCGCATTCAACTGAGAATCACCAAAAATCTCCCACCAGTTGCCATGGAGAGCGGTGTCCTGGGGTTGCGCGACTTTCCAGCCATCCATTTTCTGGAGATCGTCGGGAGTGACCTCTTTGAACGTCGCCGGCACCTTGGCCGCGGGGCGATTGTATTTCGGGCCGACATCGCAGCCCTGCAAGAGTACTGCGCTGCAAAGAAGCGCGGTTGCAACACGCATTTTGTTCGTTGCCTTCATCGGTGCCTCAGACTCCTTGCTAAGTTGGCCCTTTCTGATAGCGAGTTCGCGTGGGGCATAAGAACTTGTCATCCAAAGGACTCGATTTGCCTCTGCTGTTCGAGCTTTCCGTGAGCGCGAAGCCATTTGACCCTCAAGCGGTCCAGGGAAAGGTAAACGACGGGCGTGGTGTAAAGCGTGAGCATTTGGCTCAGAACCAGCCCGCCGATAATGGCGATGCCGAGCGGATTACGCAGCTCCGAACCCGTCCCTCTGCCGAAGGCCAACGGAGTGGCGCCAAAGATGGCCGCCATGGTGGTCATCAGGATGGGGCGGAAGCGCAGGATGCAAGCCTGGAAAATGGCATCGCGAGGACTTTTGCCTTCGATGCGTTCCGCGGCCAGGGCAAAGTCGATCATCAGGATGGCATTCTTCTTGACGATGCCGATCAACAGAATGACGCCGATCAACGCGATCACGGTGAGTTCCTTGTGAAAAATCATGAGCGCAAGGACGGCGCCCACTCCCGCGGAGGGCAAGGTGGAGATGATCGTGAGGGGGTGGATGTAACTTTCGTAAAGAATGCCCAGGACGATATAGACGGCAAGGATTGCCAGGGCGACCAGATAAAGTTCCCCCGCCAAGGAAGAGCGATAGGCCTGAAGCGCGCCGGAGAACATGCCATGAATGGCGCTGGGCATGCCGATCTTCTGCTCCATGCCGAGGACGGCCGTGGTAGCTTCGCTGAGAGCCACACCAGGGGCAAGATTAAAGGAAACTGTGACCGAGGGATATTGACCCTGGTGATTCACCGCCAGGGGAGCAGTGGACGGCTCGTAATGCGCGATGGCGCTGAGAGGGACGACTCTCCCTTGCGCGGCCCGGATATACACGTCGTTCAAGTTCACGGGAGACTGCCAGAACTTGGGCGCGACTTCCAGTACGACGTGGTACTGGTTGATGCCGGTAAACATGGTGGAAACCTGTGCCTGGCCGAAGGCTTCGTAGAGGGCATTGTCCACCATCTGCGGAGTGATGCCGAGTCGTGACATGGTCTTACGGTCATAGGTGAGCATGGCCTGAAGACCGCTGTTCTGCTGGTCGGTATTGACGTCGGTGAGCATCGGCAGTTTGCGCATCTGCTGCAGAAGGACCGGGCCCCATTGAACGAGATCCTGAATGTTGTCGCTCTGAATGGTGTACTGATATTGTGCGCTGCTCCTCCGCCCGCCAATGCTCACGTCCTGTCCGGCCTGCATAAAAGTGCTTGCACCGGAGACAGCAAGGAGTTTCGGGCGCAGACGGTCAACCACCTGGCTGGAGCTGGCGTCACGTTGGTTGCGGGGTTTCAGGCCCATGTAAACGAAGCCGCCATTGGTGGGGCCCCCGCCGCCCGTGAACGCCATGACATTTTGCACGGCCGGATCCGTTTTGACGATATTGACGATGCGCGCCGTAGCCGCTTGCATGGCCTGGAAGGAAATGTCCTGCGAGCCCTGAATGCCGCCGAAGACGATGCCGTTATCCTGCTGCGGAAAGAACCCCGAGGGGACGATCCAAAAAAGGAAGAAGTTGAGAGCGATGGTGAGGACCAGAACGGCGAGCGTCAGGCGGGAGTGTTCCAGGACCCAACCGAGGCTGCGCTCGTAGGTGCGCAGGAGCGCATTGAACGCGCGCTCGCTGGCACGGTACGCGAAGTTGTGCCGCTCATCGCGAAGATGCCGGAGCAGCCGGGAGCACATCATGGGAGTAGCCGTCAGTGAAATGAGCAGGGAAACCAGGATGGCAACCGAAAGAACCACGGCGAATTCCCGGAAGAGCCGGCCGACGATTCCTCCCATCAACAATATGGGGATGAAGACAGCAATGAGAGAGATGCTGATGGACAGGACCGTAAAGCCGATTTCGCTGGCGCCCTTGAACGCCGCTTGCATGGGCGACATGCCCTGCTCGAGATAGCGAGTGATGTTCTCGATAACCACAATCGCATCGTCAACCACAAAGCCGGTCGAAATGGTGAGAGCCATGAGCGAGAGGTTGTCGATACTGTAGTGGCACAGGTACATCACGCCAAACGTGCCGATCAGGGAGACGGGGACGGCCACGCTGGGAATCAAGGTGGCACGGACGCTGCGCAGGAAGACGAACACCACGAAAATGACCAGGGAAATCGAGATCATTAGATTGCGCTCGACGTCGCGAACGGAAGCGCGAATGGTGAGAGTACGGTCCATCACGACTTCCGAGTCGATGGCGGTAGGGATGGAAGCCTTGAGTGCGGGTATAGCGGCACGGATACGATCAACGGTATCAATGATGTTCGCGCCCGGCTGGCGGAAAATAAAGATGAGGACACAGGGCTTGCCGTTGACGAAGCCGGCAGCGCGCACGTTTTCCGTGGAGTCCTGAACCTCCGCGACATCGCTTAACTTGACGGCGGCGCCCTTGTGGTAGCCCACCACAAGCGGCATGTAGTCTACTGCCTTCAGAAGCTGGTCGTTCGTCGTGATGTCCGCAGACGTCGCGCCATCCGTGATTTGGCCTTTGGGACTATTGGCATTCTGACGGCTCAACATCGCCGCGACGTCCTGTAAGCCTAGGCCATAGCCGTTGAGTTGCGTGGGATTCACGTCCACCCGCACGGCCGGCAACGAACTGCCACCAACACTGACTTGCCCGACTCCCTGAACCTGAGAGAGACGCTGCTGCATGATGGTGGAAGCGGCGTCATACAGCGCGCCTTTGGTGTACACATTTGACGTCAGCGCCAGAATCATGATCGGAGCATCCGCTGGGTTAACCTTGCGATAGGTGGGATTGCCGGGGAGATTCGAGGGCAAGTAACTCCGAGCAGCATTGATCGCGGCTTGGACGTCGCGCGCGGCGCCATCAATGTTGCGGTTCAAATCAAATTGCATGGTGACGTTGGTGGTGCCCAGATAACTGGACGACGTCATCTCCGTGATGCCGGCAATTCTCCCGAACTGGCGCTCCAAGGGCGTGGCGACGGAGGAGGCCATGATCTCCGGGCTGGCTCCCGGCAGACCGGCGCCAACGGAAACTGTCGGGAAATCGACCTGGGGAAGCGGCGAGACCGGCAACTCCCGGAAGGCCACGGCGCCCGCCAGCGCGATTGCGGCTATCAGGAGTGTGGTGGCCACCGGCCGTCGAATGAATGGGGAAGAGAGGCTCATGGCCATCAATCCGCTGGGACCACTTCAGGTCCGGTTTCGGGCGCACGGCGCGAAGAGAAGCGCTGCGCAAGCCGGTCGAAGAAGATGTAAATGACCGGAGTGGTATAAAGCGTCAGAACCTGACTCAAGAGCAAACCGCCAACCATGGAGATGCCCAAGGGGCGACGCAACTCCGAGCCTATTCCGGTGCCGAGGGCGAGAGGCAAGCCGGCCAACAACGCAGCCATGGTGGTCATCATAATGGGACGGAAGCGCAAGAGGCACGCTTCATAGATGGCGACTTCCGGCTTCTTGCCCTCTTTGCGCTCCGCATCAAGAGCGAAGTCGATCATCATAATGCCGTTTTTCTTGACGATACCGATCAGCAGGATGATGCCGATGAGGGCGACGACGCTGAGTTCCTGGCCGAAAATCAACAAGGCCAGAATAGCGCCCACCCCGGCAGAGGGCAGCGTCGAGAGAATGGTGATGGGGTGGATGTAGCTTTCGTAGAGAACACCGAGGACGATATAAACGGTGACGAGAGCCGCGAGAATCAAGAGCGGCTCGTTGGACAACGAGGCCTGAAACGATGCGGCGGTGCCTTGAAAGGCGCCCTGAACGCTGAGAGGCATGCCAATTTCTTTCTGGGCCTTATCGATAGCCTTGGTGGCTTCGCCGAGCGACGAACCGGGCGCCAGATTGAACGAGATGGTGACAACGGGAAATTGCCCCTGGTGATTGACGGACAAGGGGCTGCTCTTCATTTCGAACCGCGTGAAAGCGCTGAGAGGAACCGCGCCACCATTCACCGTCGCCACGGGGCTGGGATTGGCAGAACCGGAACTGGCAGCGGTGTTCGGGGAAGCGGAAGGACTCGGCGGGGCAGAGGAGGCAGAATTTCCGGAAGACGTCGTGGCGGTGACGGTCTGCGTGCCTGAAGAGCCAGTGGTGAGCGCGGTCGGGGCCAGAGCAGAACGCACGTAGATGTCCTGTAATTTGGCGGGGTTCTTCTGAAACTCGGGTTGCGTCTCAAGAACGATGTGGTACTGGTTCACCTGCGTGTAGAGGGTCGAAACTTGCCGCTGCCCAAAAGCATCGTAAAGCAGCTGATCGATGGCCTGCGGAGTGATGCCCATGCGGGAAGCGGTGACGCGATCGATGGTGAGGGAGGCGGCAAGACCGGAAGTCTGCTGGTCCGTCGCTAGATCGCGAAGCTCCGGAATCGCCTGCAGTTTGGCCATCAGTTTGGCCGTCCAGTAATTCAGTTCGCGCTGATCGGGATCTTCGAGGGTGTACTGAAATTGCGTGCGGCTGACGCGGTCTTCGACCGTAAGGTCCTGCACCGGCTGCATGTACAGCGTGATGCCATCGATCTTTTCCAGGTTTGGCTGGAGCCGCCGGATGACATCCGAAGCGTTGATCTTGCGCACTTCCAGGGGCTTCAAATTGATTTGGATACGCCCGCTGTTCAATGTCGTGTTGGTGCCGTCGATACCGATGAAGGAAGAAAGACTATCCACGGCAGGATCCTGCAGGATCAAGTGGGAGAGTTGCTGCTGCTTTTCCGCCATGGCCGGAAACGAGATGGACTGCGAGGCTTCCGAGATGCCTTGAATGATGCCCGTGTCTTGCACCGGGAAGAAGCCCTTGGGAATAAAGATGTAGAGAAGGACGGTGAGCACCAGCGTGGCGGTGGCCACAAGAAGTGTGGCGGTTTGGTGTTCCAACACGCGCTTCAGTGTTCTTCCATAAAAAGCAATGATGCTCTGGAAAGCTTTCTCCGAAGCAAGATAGAAACGGCTCTGTTTTCGCCCGTGAGTGCTTTTCAAAAGACGCGAGCACATCATGGGAGTAAGAGTCAGAGAAACCACCGCGGAAACGAGGATGGTCACGCTCAAGGTGATGGCAAACTCGCGGAAAAGCCGGCCGACGATGTCGCCCATGAAGAGCAGGGGAATCAATACCGCAATCAAGGAAATCGTGAGCGATACGATGGTGAAACCGATCTGCTCGGAGCCCTTCAGCGCGGCTTGCAGCGGCGAGTCTCCTTCCTCGATGAAGCGGATGATGTTCTCGATCATCACAATGGCGTCATCGACGACGAACCCCGTCGAAATCGTGAGGGCCATCAGCGTGAGGTTGTTCAGGCTGAAACCCGCGAGATACATCACCCCAAACGTGCCCACGATGGAGAGAGGGACGGCAACGCTGGGGATGGTCGTCGCGGAAAGATTGCGCAAGAACACAAAAATAACCATGACGACCAGCGCCACGGTAAGCATCAGTTCAAATTCCACGTCCTGGACGGAAGCCCTGATCGTGGTGGTGCGGTCCGTCAGGACATCCACTTGCACGGCGGTGGGGAGATTGCTTTTCAGGACGGGAAGGAGCTTCTTAATGCGGTCCACGACCTGAATGATGTTGGCCCCGGGCTGGCGTTGAATGTTGACGATAACCGCGGGAGTTTCGTTCATCCAGGCGGCCTGGCGGTTGTTTTCCACGCCATTTTCGACGGTAGCCACATCGGAGAGTTTTACGGGCGACCCGTTATGGTAAGCAATGATTACTTGCTCAAAATCGGAAGCGTTGAGCAGTTGGTCGTTCGATTGAATCTGGTAGTCCTGCTGCGGGCCGTCGAAGTTCCCTTTCGCTTGGTCGAGACTGGTTTGTTGCAAGGCCGTGCGCACATCCTCGAGATTTATGCCGTAGGAGGAGAGCGCCGTGGGATTCACGCGCACGCGCACGGCCGGCTTTTGCCCGCCGCTGATGCTGACGAGGCCCACACCTGGAAGCTGAGAAATTTTTTGCGCAAAGCGCGTATCCGCGAGGTCTTCGACCTGCGAAAGCGGAATGGTCTTGGAGGAAAGCGCCAAGGTGAGAATCGGCGTGTCCGCCGGATTCGTTTTGCTATAGATCGGCGGGATGGGCAGATCGGAAGGCAGATAGGTTTGGGCCGCGTTGATGGCGGCCTGTACTTCCTGTTCGGCAACGTCGATGTTCAATTCGAGAGAAAACTGCAAAACAATGATGGAGCTGCCATCCGAACTCGTGGAAGTCATCTGATTGAGGCCGGGGAGCTGACCGAACTGCCGCTCGAGAGGCGCGGTTATTGCCGAGGCCATCACATCAGGGTTGGCCCCGGGGTAAAACGTCACCACCTGAATGGTGGGGTAGTCGACCTCCGGCAGCGCCGAGACGGGCAACTGGAGAAAGGCGACGAAGCCAGCAAGCAAAATAGCCGCCATCAATAGCGACGTCGCTACCGGCCGTAAAATGAACGGACGAGAGGGACTCACTGCGACGAGCCTCCCTTTTTGCCGCCCGAGGCGCCTCCCGGGTGAGTTGGCGGTGGACCAGCTTGGGTATCCTGGCCCGATTGCGGCTGCTGGGCAGAAGCTCCGCCGCCGCCGCCGCCACTGGTGGGCTTGCGGATGGTAACTTTCGCGCCATCCTGAAGCTTGTCGAAGCCATTGACGGCCACCACTTCCTGAGGTTCAAGGCCGTCGACAGCGGTCACGGAACCATCCGTGGTGCCAGGCGTAATGTTCCGCATGGAGGCGGTCTGGTCACTTTTGATTACGTAAACAAAAGCTCCTTGAGCGCTGCGCTGAATCGCCGGAGAAGGAATCAAAGTCATATTGCGTTGTGTGTCGACGAGCAGCTTGATGTTGACGAACTGGTTGGCGAAGAGAGCGTCGTCTTTGTTGTCGAAAATGGCTTTGAGTTTCAACGTGCCGGTGGTGGTGTCAATGACATTGTCGAGGGTCAGGAGCGTGCCGGAGGAGAGCTTCGTGCTCCCCGCGCGGTCAAAGGCATCGACCGACAACTTTTTCCCTTTACGCAATTGCTGCTGAATCTGGGAGAGATGATCTTCGGCGATGCTGAAGATCACCGTGATGGGCTGAAGCTGCGTGATCACGACCAGGGCCGTGGAGCTGTTGGCCTGGACGATATTTCCGGGATCGACGAGGCGGAGCCCAACGCGGCCGGCAATCGGCGCGGTGATATGGGTGTAGACGAGATTGACCTTGGCATTGGCGAGCTGGCCCTCGTCGTTTTTCACGGTGCCTTCATCCTGCAGCACGACCTGTTGCTGATCGTCCAATTGCTGCTTGGCGATCGCGTTGCGAGTGAAGGCTTGCTGGTAGCGCTCCAAATCGATCTTGGCTTCGTTCAAGACGGCCGTATCATGCGCCAGTTGTCCTTCGACTTGCGTGAGCGACGCCTGATAAGGGCGGGGATCGATTTCGATCAGCGGGTCGCCCTTCTCGACCATTTGGCCTTCGTGATAGTAGACCTGGGTAATCTCGCCTTGTACCCGGCTGGTCACCGTCACGGTGTAAACAGGAATCACGGTGCCCAATGCGTTCAGGTAAATTCCGATGTCGCCCTGGTGCGCTGACGCCGTCGAGACCAAAACTGGCCGGGAGGCCGGGTCACCGGCGGTCTTGGCTTCGGGGGAGGCACCGCGGCGCATCCACCACACCACCACGACGACAAGTATCACTGCGAAGATCAGCCAGATCCACCAGCGGCTCTTGTGTGTGGATGAGTTTTCAGTTGCGTAATGCCCTGGCTTCCTGGAGTCCGTTGAGTTTGCTTGTTGTTCCGTCACTTGCACTCCTAAAATCGATGAGGGAAAGACCTCGGCTGGAAATTGAAGCTGCGCGCACTCTGGAGCGGAGTTGGGACGCACATTTCGTGGAAAGAGTTAGCTGCAGGTACAGTTCTCTCCCGACACTTCCAGTACATCCTATCATCGTCTCCCCTATCTTTCGACGTGCGGGAGGGGCGGCGAGTTTCATGCGATTGCCGGAGTAGGGATATGGCGAAAAGGGTCTGGGGAATCGCTTACGAGGACCCGCGATGGCCGCGTGACTCAATGCAGCGCCGGGCGCGGCGGTCAAGGGAAACGATTGTTGCCGACGGGACCCCTATTTGTCACTCATCGTGTTGAAAGGAAATAAGGTTGGCAGGGGGCAAGTGCCGCGGAATGCGTGTTTGCCGCGGCGAGCTTCGTGGTAGACTACGGGCCACGAAATCGCTGCTGGAATCGCCATGAAAACCTGCCGCGTCTGTCAGCGGAGCTACTCCACTCATTTCGCCAACTGTCCCCAGGACGGGACGCCCCTGATCCAGTCGGAAGAATGGGCCGAGGGGACGCTGGTCCGTGGAAAATACCAAATCATTCAGAAGATCGGCCAAGGGGCCATGGGCGCGGTGTACAAAGCGCTGCACATGCACTTTCAAGAGCTGCGCGCGCTGAAAGTGATTGCGGCGGCCCTGGCGAGCGATAAGAAATTCGTCAAGCGTTTCGAGCAAGAGGCCATCCTGGCAAGAAAGCTCCAGCACCCCAATGCAGTTCGCGTAGACGACATCGACGAAACGGAAGACGGGCAGCCATTCATCGTCATGGAGTACATCGAGGGCAAGAACCTGAGGGATGTGATCTCCACCGAAGGCCCGATGACGCCTGCGCGCGTCGCCTCAATAACCAGGCAAGTGGCCTCCGCGCTGGACGCAGCGCACCGCCTGGGAATCGTGCACCGCGACATCAAACCGGAGAACATCGTTCTCATCCAGTCGCAAAAGGAAGTTGTGGCGAAGGTACTGGACTTCGGCATCGCCAAGCTCAAGGAAAGCCTCAGCGGTTCCTCCGCGACATCCATGACTGGCACGGGGATGGTGGTTGGCACGCCGCTGTACATGTCCCCGGAACAGGCCATGGCGTCTCCCGGCAAGGATCTCGACGGCCGTTCGGACATTTATTCGCTGGGCATCGTGATGTATCAAATGCTGACAAATGAACTCCCGATTCAAGGCGACACTTCGCTGCAAATCGTGATGGCGCAGATCCAGACACCTCCGATTCCCATTCAATGCGCGCAAGCCGGAGTGAAAATTCCCCAGCCGCTCGCCGATCTGGTGATGAAATGCCTGGCAAAGAATCGCGAGGACCGGCCCGCCAACGGGCAGGCAATCATTGATGCGCTGGATCGGTGGGAATTGGAGAGGCGTGAGAAGGAGGAGGGAGAGACGCTGTTGGTGGCGCCCGGAGGCGCCACGCTGCGCCGCGCAACGGCGGCGCGCTCGACGGTGCAGGAGGCGACGGGTTCCGCAACCGCGAATCGGGCGGGTACGATACGGGTTGCGCCTGCGGGCGAGCAAGTTTCATCGCGTCCGACGCGTAGCTGGATTCCCTGGGCCGGGCTGGTCGTCGTGGCGGCACTTGGCGCTGCCGGCGGGTGGCGGTACCGCGGCGTGTTGCTCAGGCCCGTAGAACAGAGTGCGAATTCCGCGGCTTCTTCGAGTGCGGCCCGGCCAACGACGGAGACGCCCAACCCGGCGCATCAGGCGGACACTTTGCCCGGGACCCCAACGGACAAGCCCGTGGCACCGGCGGCCGCTGCGGAGAATCTTTCTGCGGAGAACACAGCCGCTCCTCCAGCATCGCCTTCCACGAAACCTGTGCCGCCGCCGGACCCGGCGAAAGCCAAATACTACGCCGACGCTTCGGGGCGCAAAGCGTCCTACGCGGTTGGTACGGCGGCCGAGCACAACGAGTTCAAGGCGGTGCAAGCCGAGAAGGACGAGGCGCACCAGATCCAGCGCCTGGACGATTTTGTATCGCGGTTCCCGAATTCCGAGCTGCTGGTGGATGCCTATGCGCTGTATTACCGGGACTACCGGGAGCTGAAGAATTCCCCGAAGGTGATCGAGTACTCCGATAAACTCGTCGCGCTGGGCGACAAAGCCGACGCGAACGCGCGATTCCAGGCGCTCTATGCGCGCGCGATTGCCTACGACACGTTGCGGCCAAATGATGCGGCGCAGGCGAAACAAGCGAAGGAAGCGGCCGCGCTGGGGCTGAGCACTCTCAACGAGCTCAAGAAGCCCGAGAATGTCTCTGGTACGGCATTTGCCGCGGAGAGAAAGCCAATCATGGTGTACCTGGATGAGACCTCGGGAACGGCCTCCATGACGTTGAAGGACTATGCGGGCGCAATCGAGGCCTACCGGGCCGCGCTGGCACTGGACCCGGAAGATGGCAACGCCACTTACCAGCTTGGGCTCGCGTATTTGGGAGTAAGCCCGCCGCGCCAACTGGACGGTTTCTGGGCCTTGGCGCGCGCGGCAAGCGCGAAAAACAGGAGTGGACCGCAACCGCAAGAGATTAAGGCGTATCTGAAAAAACTGATGGCGAGCTACCAGCAAACGGGATGCCCCGGCCTGATTGACGCCCAGCTCAGCGATTTGATGCAAGTTGCGGGAAGCGCTTTGGAACGCCCGGAAAGTTACACGCTGCCGAGCAAAGCCGATCTGGAGGCCGCGAGAAACGTGATGACGATTACCAGCGTGGTGGCGGACATAAAAGGCCCCGCCGACAAAGGCAAGGCGACTTGGCTGGCTGCTTGTGGAATGGAATTCCCCAACGTACCCAGCAAAGTAATCAGCGTCGTGCATGGCGATCCCGTCGTTTTGAAAGTGGCCCTGGTGACCACCGAACTGGAATTCCGGGCGGCGCGGAGGGCAAACATGGATGCCAGCGTTGCCGGGCAGCCGGAGGCGGCGACGCTTGCGGTGGGCAGCCTGGTACGCTTCACCGGCACGCTCGCTGGCTACGACCGCACGCCTCTGATGCTCCACTGGCAGAAAGCCCGGATCAATCCGCAAGATGTTCCTGCAGCCAGCAAATAGAGCCGCGATGGCCTTGCTCAAAGAGCTGAAGAGCCTGGGTCAGCCGGCTCAACTAGTCAGAGATCTTCCTTATGGACGATAGCTGGAATGAAGTTGACTCTAAACCCGCACCCTTGAAGAATCAAAATCCAAGGGTGCGGCACCCAAAACCTCTCCCTCCATTAATGTGTTGGCCACCCGCCAGATTTCCGTTAGACAATGATTCTTATGTCTGAGCGCCGTCTCAATTACTTCTTCCCTTACAGCGGTGATGTTGGCCACTATGAGACATCGCTCACCCGCGCTTACTTTGCGCTGCTAAATCTATGTCCAGTTGTACATGCACATTTTGTTAGCATGGTCCGGGAAAAGAACCCTGCGCTACCTCCTTTCATCGAGTTGCAGCCACAGTCGTTTGGTGTAGCGTTAGAAGTGTCCAGCGTAACTTCTCAGAGCGGCGACGCTGTTTTGGTACATCTAACTGGCGCTCCGTCGCCCAGCCCGGCCAATATCGCGATAACGGAGGAGGATCGCCGATATGATGCGGTTCTCGCTTACGATTGTGGGTGGACCGTCTTGATCGAAGCAAAAATTGGAGCGGCAGACCAAAAGGATGCCACCGCTAATATCCCTCAGAATATTCACGGGTGCGTTGCAGAGATAACCTGGAATGACCTGATCGAAACCATTTGGCGCCTGATTGAATGTGGATTGTTGATCGGCACTGAGGAAAAACTAGCTCGACAGTTCCTCGAATATGTGGAAACGAAGTTTGAAAACCTGTGCCCTTACTCGACGCTGGCACGGTGCGGTGGCAACGCCGCCCGCGTCGGTGCCCGCTGTACTCAGATCCTGCGCGGTATTGGACGCACGGACGGAGACAGACTCGATCTTGGAACGGGGAAAAGTGCCCGGTTCGCCCTGCTCGTTCACAACAACGCAGAGCACTCTTTGGCTCTATGCTTATATCCAGGCGACACAATTGGCCAAGCTCGCAAATTCTATGCGCCAGGCTACGTTGAGTGTACGCTTCGTCTTCGTGATCGGGGATGGAGGATTTATCCGAATCTCCACCTTGCCTTTATGCAGAGAAATTATGTTTGGACCCGGGTTGATGCGGGTATCGAGGAATATCTTTCTCTTTGGTTGGAGCGGATGCAGCAACATGGCCAGACTGCAGCGGGTGACGAAGCGAAACTCGGATTCGTGACTGCCTTCAATGATCTAGTTCGGCATCGCCTCGCGTCAGAGTCCGATCGAGCTGCGTTCATCAAGGAATTCATCGGCACCGCTAGAAGAGAAATGAACATCTGTCCGGGCGTACAAGTGACGTATCATTGGTCACTGAACGAAGCGGACAAGCTTGACAGCCAGGGAATCTTCGCAGAGGAAGTCCGTAATCGCCTCAGTGAAGCTCTCGCGGCGTGGGGACAAGTGCTGCCAAGGGAGTCGTAGGGCCGTTTCCAAATCGTTCCTACGCCTGCGCGTATGCATGTCTCCGAGACGACATGCGCGGCGGATCGTCTTCAGATAGTTCAGACCGCACGACCGGCGCGCGATCAGGAAATTCTGCAATGGTACGCACATCCCCGCCCATCGGCTGATTAGATGACGGTGTCGGCTCCCTCGACCGAGTAGACTTGGTTGCTGTTGAACGACCAAGGCTCGGAAAAAGGAGCCGAGCAATGTTAATTATAGGTTGTGATTTTCACACG
>JBEKOE010000034.1:0-26412 GCA_049522075.1 Candidatus Acidiferrum sp. | reverse complement strand
GCCTGCACGCCATCCGCGCCCTGAAACGTATGCGTCGCCGCCCCACTCTGATCATGGCCTTCTGGCAGCAGGCCGACCTTTTTCCAATGTAACTATATTATGCAATGCTCAGTAGTTCGCCTGCGTGGGTTAGAGTCATTTGGCCCGGTTCAATTCCCGGAGCTCCCCCCAAGACGCTTCTCGTAGTCAGCGCGTTCCGGCTTAACCCATTCGTCCAGCCAGTTCAGTACCTTGTGATACCAGAAGATGTTGTCGGTAGGCTTGAGCACCCAGTGATTTTCCTCCTCGAACACCAGTAGTTCTGACGGGACATGCTTCGCTTGGAGAACCTGAAACATAGCGAAACCCTGGCTCGGATCGACGCGGTAGTCATGCTCCCCGTGGATGATCAACATCGGCGTCTTGAAGTTGTTGGCGAACGTGACCGGCGCTTGACTAACTAACGCCTGCGGGTTCTCCCACGGCGTCCCCTTGAACTCCTGCTGGACCCCACCCACAAGATCAGACGAATACAGCATCGTCACCAAATCATAAATGCCATCGTGAGACACAATCGTGCGGAAGCGGTCGGTGTGGCCCTCCATCCAATTCGCCATATAGCCGCCGTAACTGGCGCCCGCGGCCGCCACACGGGTTGGATCGATGTACGGCCAGGTGAGCGCGGTGTCCACGGCCTTCATTTGATCTTCATACGGCGCCCCGCCCCACTGGCCCTTGACTGCGTCCATGAACTTTAAACCGAAGCCCGACGAGCCGTGAAAGTTCGGCATAATCACCACGTAGCCAGCCGCTGCGAACAATTGCGCGTTCCACCGATAATGGAAAAGATTGCCCCAGGAGTTCTCAGGGCCGCCGTGCATCAGCAAAAGCAACGGGTATTTTTTGTTCGCGTCAAACCCCGGCGGTTTCACCAGCCACGCCTGGGTGGTTTCGCCGTGCCAACCGCGGAACGTGAAACTGGAAGCCTCTCCAAATTCGATGTGTTGCAGCGCCTCGGCGTTCATCCGAGTCAGAGGTATGGGAAAGCCGACGGCTGGCGCGAGGTTCAGCCGAAACAGTTCCGCCGGATGGGAGAAATCCATCTTCGAGAACACAAGAAACGTACCGTCCCGCGAAACGTCCGCCGCTCCGGATGTGCCAGCCGCGTCCAGTTGCGTTACTTTCAAGGTGTCAATGTCCAGCCGAGCCAGTGGTTCCTGGCCGCGGCCTTCGAAGGTCACATACAAACTCTTGCTGTCTGGCGCCCACACGTACGAATCAATGGACCGATCTGTCGCTTCAAAAACATTTTTGTGTTCTCCGGTCATCCGATCATAGAGGAAAAGACGCGTTAGGTCGGACTCTAGCATCGGCCTCAACGTGGCGCTGTAAGCGATGTAGCGACCGTCCGGGGAATAGAGTGGCGTACTGTCGGTGGCCTTGTTCGTGGTGATGGCCTTCGGCGCACCTCCACTTGTCGGCATCACAAACAAATCACTGTTGCCGGTCAAAGCCTCATTCTCCACAAAACGGGAAAAACAGATTTCGCGGCTGTCGGGAGAAAACGCAACCTCTTGCGTGCCATTTTCCGTCCAGATCGGTGAATCTGCATCGCCCGGGGTGACATCCTTTGCGGCGCCACCCTCGGCAGGGACAAGGAGAATGTGATTGCGCATGCCATCCACCCATGTGTCCCATCGCCGGAACGGGATTTCCTTGATCACGCGCGTCTTCACTGGATTGTCAGTGCGCTCCTTCGCCATTTTCTCGTTGCAAGCCATGTCCGTACACGAGGGGAAGACGCTCGCCGTAATGGCGATAGTCTTGCCGTCTGGAGACAATATGTATGCGTCAACTCCCGTAGGAACAGTCGTCACTTGCTCCGCTTCGCCTCCGTTCACCGGCAGGCGAAAGATCTGCCGCTTGTTGTTCACGCGCGTGCTGACGAAGTACAGGCAGCGACCGTCCGGCGACCAGCGCAGGTCCCCGTTAAACCCCTGGTCCCCAAACGTTAATTGTTGCGGGTCGCCACCCGCCGCGGGGATCCTCCAGATGTTCGTAACCGACCGATTCTTCTCGACATCACTCCGTGTCACCGTGAAGGCGACCCATTTCCCATCAGGTGACACACGGGGGTCGCCGACCCGCGACAGGCGCTGCATGTCTTCCACATGGAATGAATTGGCACCCCACGCAGGGGAAGCCAATGACAACAGAGCGAAAAAATAAATGAACGTTTTCATATTTCCTCGCAATCTCGCAACTGCTTAGGCGAGTGTATACCATCCCGAAAGGCGTTGAGACTAAACGCGTTGCGAAGCTGAATTTATCGTGATTCGGTCTAGTGCCCTGTAAGTCGGGCTCACTCGTGACTGCGCTGCTGCCAGCCGCGAGAGACAGGCTTGGTTAGTGGCAGAACTCGCAGGCGCGGCCGACCGTGCCCAACCCAAGCAGGTCGATGTGGGGCGTGAGGTAATTTTCACGCACGGGCTCGTCGTGCATGAGAGCGGTACTCAGGTATTTCTTGTTGTCGTCGCAGAAGACGGTGACGACGGCGGCGTCCGGCGCGATATTGTCCTGGGCGCGCAAAGCGGCGAGGAAGTTGCACCCGGAAGAGATACCCACAGCCTGGCCAAGATTGCGGGCGAGCTTCTGCGCCATGAGGATGGCGTCGCCGTCGTGAATGGCGATCACTTCGTCGAGATCCTTGAGCTTGATGATTTCGGGCACGAATTCGTCGGAGATGCCCTGGATGCGGTGGTTGCCAGCTTTGCACCCTGTGGATAGCGTGGGTGATTCGGCGGGCTCGACGGGATGAATGCGGATGGAGGAGTCGCGCTCCTTTAGAAATTTTCCGACGCCCATGACCGTGCCGCCGGTGCCCACTCCGGCAACGAACGCTTGCGGCCTTTTGGCCACGGAAACCATTTGCGACCAGATTTCCGGGCCCGTGGTTTCTTCGTGGGATTCGACATTCGCCAGATTGGAGAATTGCCGGGGGAGGAAGACGTCTTTGCGGGAAACGGCCAGCTCCTCGCACATGCGGATGCAGCCGAGGAATCCGCCTTGCGCGGCGGAAACGGAAACCACTGCGGCGCCGTAACTGCGAATGAGCTGCACGCGCTCCTGGCTCATCCAATCGGGCATAAAAATCTTGACGGGGTGGCCCAGGATGCGGCCGAGCGCGGCAAATGAAATGCCGGTATTGCCGCTGGTGGCCTCGGCGATGGTGAAGCCGGGTTCGATCTTCCCTTCTTCATAGGCCTTTTGCAGGATGCGCAGGGCCATGCGGTCCTTGATGCTGCCGGTGAGATTCATGTTTTCGGATTTGGCGTAAAGAATGCGTTCGCGGCCCTTATAGCGGAAATGGATGCTGACGAGGGGGGTATTGCCGACGAGGCGAGTCAGGGCCTTGAACTTCGATGTGGGACTATCGATGAATATGGTCATAACAATTCTTTGTCGCATGTTTGCGGGAATTCGGCAAGTGCATTGGGCACGGGCAAACGAACTGGCGACTGGGACGGGAAGTTAGGATGGTAACAGGGGTGCGGGAAGAGCTTTTGCGCGCTGCAGGGCGGTTTGGAGCGGGGCTCAGGACCAGCCGGCGTCGACGGTGAACTCCTGCGCGGTGCACATGCGGCTGGCGTCGGAGGCGAGGAAAAGGGCTAGATTGGCGACGTCTTCCGGTTCGATGTGCGCCTGGAGACATTGCCCTGCCATAACGTCGCGCTCCATCTGTGGATTCAGCCACAGTTGCTTCTGGCGTTCGGTCCAGACGGCGCCGGGGAGAATCGTGTTCACGCGAATGCCAGCGTGGCCAAAATCGCGAGCGATGGCACGGGTGAGGCCACAGATGGAGGCTTTGCACATGCTGTAGACAGGCGCGTCGGTTTGCTTGATTTTCCAGATGATCGAACTGAGGTTGATGATGGAGCCACCGCCGCGGCGCTTCATAATGGGAAAGACCTCTTGCGCGGCGAAGAACATGTGGCGCTGATTGACGGCGATGCGGTCGTCCCAATACGCCGGGGTGACGCTGCCGATGGCGTGGCGATCGTCGTTGCCGGCATTGTTCACAAGAACGGCGATGTCGCCAAGGCGCGCCGCAACTTCTTGAATGGTCTTCTGCAGAGCGGCGATGTCCCGGAGATCGCAAGGGAGATAGAGAGGCTTCGCACCGGTTTCGCGGTGGACGAGATCGGCAAGGCGCTTGCTGGCGTCCTCGGCGATGTCAACAAACGCCACCAGCGAACGTTGTTCGGCGAAAGCGCGCGTCATGGCGCCGCCGATGCCATTCCCTCCCCCGGTGATGAAAACGACCTTGCCGCGAAGATCAGGGTAGCTGGCCAGCATGGGGAATATCCCTCTGAAGTTGCATGGAAACCGTGGTCCGCAAGAAGCGGAGGTACACAAAATTCATTTCCGGAATGATTTCGTCAAACGATACTCCAACTGGAAGGCGAACGCCAATCCAAGAATTGCCTGGCGGCGAGCGATCGTCGAGGCGGGGTCAGCAGCGTGTCTCGTAAATGCTTCAAGCGAGCAACGTGCGCACCTCAGGGGTTAAGACCCCTGAGTTTCCAGGGCTTTTCGGCACGGCTGAAGCCGTGCCCTCCCAAGAACTATTTATGAGGTGGCGTCGATTGAGATTGTACTAGGCCGAACTGGGGACAGGATCGGTCAGTCGATGCCGTGAATGCGCATGCTGACGAGTTGGTCGATGGAGAGGTCTTTCATGCCGCGGGACTTCAGACCGGCGATGTACTCCGGGGTCACACCGTGGATGCGCATGGCGACAAGCTCATCGGGCGATGGATTTTTGTAACCCAGGCCATGAAGCTTTTCGATGAAGTCCGGCGAGACGCCATGAATGCGGAAAGCGATGAGCTGTTCGAGGTCAACGTGGGTGTAGCCGAGTTTCCTGAGATGCTCGATGAATTCCGGAGAGGCGCCGTGAATGCGCATGGCAATCAGCGTGTCGTCATCGGGCTGGTAGCCCGCCTGATGAAGATAGTGCACCATTTCCGGAGAGACACCGTGGATGCGGAAGGCGATGAGATTGTCGCTGTCCTTGACGGGCAAGCCTTCCTTGCGGAGAGCGTCAATGAATTCCGGGGAAACGCCGTGAATGCGGAAGGCGATGAGCTTGTCGCTGTCCTTGACGGGCAAGCCTTCCTTGCGGAGAGCGTCAATGAATTCCGGGGAAACGCCGTGAATGCGGAAGGCGATGAGCTTGTCGGTGTCAAGATCTGCGAGGTTTTCCGCTTTGATCCTGCGGACGAAATCGAGACTGACATCCATGACGGCCATGGAAAACTGGTTGTCTTGATCGACAGGGAAGCCGAGTGACTTCATCTGCTGCGCGTAATTTGGGTCAGGCGCGAAGTGGAAAGTGCCTGCGCCTTCGCCGTTTTCCAGATAGCCCTGGCAATCAAAGCGGCCGGCGTCGCGCGTGAAGGTGAACTTGGCATCCTGCTTGCCCGGCTTGGAGAGGTCGAGGCCCTGGAAGGAGCTGACGGGCCAATCAGACTCGTGATGGGAATACCCGCCGTGCTGATGCGTGATCAGGGAGAACTCCACTTTGCCAGGTTCGCCGGAGCGGTGCAGCGTCCAATCCCCTGTGCGTGAATCGGCTGCGCGCACCACCAGAACGATGACCAGCGAGCAGACGATGAGAATATAGGAAATGAGAGCGTGGCGACGGTTCATGACAATTTTCTCCTCTGCTTCCATGGCTACTTCTCTAGAACTCCGGCTTGCTTGAGTTCAATGAGTTTCTCGAGATCGAGATTCTTGAAGCCGTGGCTTTGCGCTTCGCGGATGAATTCTGGAGTGATTCCCGCAACCTTTGCGGAAATCAACTCATCGGGATTGAACTTCAGACCGGCGGCCTGCAAGCTCTTCACGTAGTCCGGCGTGACGCCCTGGACTTTCATGCCAATGAGTTCGTCGGTGGTGGGCTTCAGACCTGCGGCCTGAATAGCGCGAATGTATTCCGGCGTGATGCCTTGCACCTTCATACCGATCAAAGCATCGGCATCGGCCTGGATGCCCAGTTCTTTCATTTCTTTGACGTAGCCGGGCGTGATGCCCTGCACTTTCATGCCGATCAGTTCGTCGGTATCGGCCTTCACACCGGCGGCGCGGATTTCGCGGACATAATCGGGAGTGATGCCTTGCACCTTCATACCGATAAGATTGTCCGCGTCGGTTTGCAGGCCCAGGTCCTTCATTTGACGAATGTAGTCGGGTGTGACGCCTTGCACTTTCATCCCGATCAGTTCGTCCACGTCCAGCTTAAGGCCCGCCGCATGCAATTCCTGGATGTATTCCGGCGTGACGCCCTGGACCTTCATGCCAATGAGTTCGTCGGCGGTGGGCTTCAGGCCTGCGGCCTGGATGGCGCGAATGTAAGCGGGAGTGACGCCCTGGATTTTCATGCCGACGAGATCATCGGTGGAGAGATTGTCGTAGCCCGCCGCTTTGAGCGCATCAATGTAAGACTCGTGAGTTTCCGTTTGCGGTGCGGACTGGGGCGTGGGCACGGCCTTTGGTTGTGGCAGAGGATCTGCGGGCGCAGGCGCGAGCGGGGCGGGCTTGGGATCCGGAGCGGGCTTCTCACCACGGACAACAACGACTAAATCGCGATCGGCAGCCGCAGCAGCTTGGGGCACGGCGCGCGGCGCGGCAGAGACCGTGGCGCGCGCAAGCCCGAGGAACGCGTTGCCCGCAACAAGGGCGACGGAGAGGCACACCACGCCGACCGTTAGATTGGCGGCGCGCAGGGAGGAAGAGTACGCGGGCACGCCCAGGAGGCGGCGGATGCGATCGGCAAGCGGCGCGCGGTTGGCAGCCATGGCTAGAGCGGGCGTGGCGCGCCACTCTTCCATGAGGGTGAGGGCGCGCGCGTATTCCAGCGGGCTGCCGCAAACGGCGATCGCCGCGTCGTCGCAGCAATTTTCACGTTCGGCGCGGATGCGCTTGCTGAGCCACCAGACGGCGGGATGGTAGAAGAGCAAGGATTCCACGGCAATCTGGAAGAGATTCACGAAGGCATCGTAGCGACGGATGTGCGCAAGTTCGTGGGCGATGACCGCGGTGAGTTGAGATTCGCTGAGACCGGTGAGCGCGGAGACGGGCAGGAGAACGACGGGGCGAACCCAGCCGATCACCGAGGGCGCGTCCAGGTGGAAAGATTCGCAATACTGGATGAAACGCGTGAGGCCCGTGCGGCGCTGCAGGGCCAGGCAACGTTCGAGCAGTGCGGCACTCAAAGGCGCGGAATTGCGGCGGCGGAGGCGTTCGAGAGCAACGACGACGCCGGCCGTACGCAGGCTAAGCAGCAAGACGCCGAAAAACCAGGCCTCGACCAGGAAGAGGTAGGATTTTTCGGAAGCAGGCCGCGGCTGCGTTGCGGGCGCATGGGCCTGAATCGCAGAGTGCTCTTGAGCACCAGGAGCAGCAACGAGCGGTGCGATGGAAATTGTCCGCGGTTGCGGTGGCTGATCGCGCACGATGAGAAAGGTGATCGCCGGCGCCACAACCATGGCTATAAGGATGACGACGCTGAGCGCATAGCGTGTGGACGCAGTGCGAGCGAGGGTCAGCGCGAGGGCCGCGAGGCCGGCAAGCGCGGCACCCTGCCAAAGAAAGTGCAGCAGGGCCAGGCCGAGGGGCCGCAGAAGGTCCGGAGAAATCCACTGAGCGAGATGGATCATCGGAGTTTCCTTTCGTAGTCGTCGAGTAGCCGGCGAAGTTCGGCGATTTCCTGCTTGGAGCTGCGGCGGCCGGCGAGGGCATGCAGCATAAGCTGGCTGGCGGAGCCTTCAAAGACGCGTTCGAGCGTGTCCGCGGCAAGCTGGCGTTTAGTTTTCTCGGCGGGAAGGCAGGCTTCGTAAACATGGGCGCGCTGCTCTTCATTACGGCGTACCAGGCCCTTGACGGTCATGATCTGCATGAGTTTCAGGACGGTGGTGTAGCCGAGATCCCTTTTTTCGGAAAGCGCGGCGTGGACATCGCGGACGGTGGAAGGGCCGCGGTCCCAAAGAACGTGGAGAATATCGAGTTCGGAGGCCGTAGGTTTTAGAGGTGTGGTCATGGGCGGGAGGATACTACGAAGAGTTTCGTAATGTCACGAAAATCTTCGTAGATAAAAGGGAGCGCCCAAAAGGCGGAAGGCGCGGGGGCGGCCGGCACGCGGATGGACCTCGATCCATCACACTTCCACAGCCTCCAGGTCGAAAGACTGTGCGAACCTGGGGCGCAGCATGCTGCGCCCCTACGCAAAAGGACATGCGATTGATGAGAGATGCTCGCGAGCGGCGCGAATTCGGTACAATTGATCAGCGGAAAGAACTTCCCAATCAGGACAGGTGAGCGCGTGATTCACCGCAACGTTTTTCATAATGACGAGTTGCTAGGGATCGAAAAGGTCCGTTGGTCGCCCGGGCAGGCAGGATTGATCTGCGGTTGGGGATTATTCACCACGGTGCGCATCAAGCGGGGAGAGGCTTTTGCCTACGAGCGGCACTGGCGGCGGCTGGAAAAGGATGCGGCGCTGACGCGGCTGCCGCTGACGTATTCCGGCGCAAAGGTGCGCGTGCATTTGCAGGAGGTGATCCGGGCAAACAATGTGACGGAAGGATGCGCAAGGATCTACCTGATTTGGAATACGGTAGGCGGTTGGAAAAGCGACGAGAACATGCCGGATGTGGACCTGCTGATAACTAGCGCGGACGTGCCGCACCATCCCGAGAGCGTGCGGCTGACGGTGCGGGAACATGGGCGGCACGCGGCTTCGGCTCTGGCGGGAGTGAAAACGATTTCGTGGCTGAACAGTGTATGGGCCGTGGGCGAGGCACATCGCGAAGGGTTTGACGAGGTGGTGCTGCTGAATGAGCGGGGCGAGGTAAGCGAGTGCACGGCCGCAAATATTTTCGCAGTGAAGAAAGACAGGGTGGTGACACCGCCGTTGAGTTCCGGATGCCTGGAGGGCGTGACGCGCGGGGTGCTGATGGAAATCGCCGCGGATGCGGGGACCAGCGTGACGGAGCAGACCTTGCGCATGGAGGACTTGTACAGCGCGGATGAGGTCTTCATCACATCGACGAACCGTAATGTGATTGGCGTGCGGGAGATCGCGGGGCGGCCGATCACCAGCGATGGAAAGGGTGAGATGACCCGCAAGCTGGATGAAGCGTTTGAAGCGTTTATGGAGGATTACGTGGGCCGGCGGTTGGCGGCGCAGACAGGAAAAGCGGAAGGCTGAGAATCAAGGGCACAGAGGAAAGATCCAACGCAAAGATGCCCCGTCCAGACCGGGGGTAAACACCGTGCGCAGGGAATCGCAGAGAAGCGGAAACTGGAGGGTTTAGGAGTGTGCCCCCGGGTTCCGGCTCTTTTGGGACTGGCGCAGGCGAAGCGGCCGGGCACGTGCTACAATGCGCGGACTAGTGCCGTTCCAACTATTTGGGCCAAATGGCGGTCCAAACATCTGACGCGAACACGGAGAGAGTATTCTCGAAGAGATTTGCTGGAACAAGTTGGAACGGCACTAGCTGAGGGGTCAGGACGGGAAAAGCATGACAGAAGCGTTGGCCCAGAGTGAGGTTGTACTGGAAGTCATCTCGCCCGACGGTGCGCGGAAGTACGTTCGCGTAACGCAAACGCCATTTCTGATCGGACGCGGCGCGGAGACGGGCAACCACTTGCAGTTGACGGACCGCCGAATTTCGCGGAACTGTGCCGCAATCGTCATGGAGGCGAACCGCTACTACCTGGAAGACCGCGGGCAGAGGCGTGGGATGTTCATCAACCAGGAGAAGGCGGAGAGCCGGCAGTTGAACGACGGCGACGTGATCACGTTCGGGATTGAAGATTCCTACCAAGTCATTTTCCGGTCGGCGACCGGAACTTCCGACGAAGCGATCCCGCAGCTATTGACGCGGATCGACCACATGACCAGTTCGGAATCGACGGGCGGGGGCTTGCGCAAGTTGAACATGCTCCTGGAAGCCACTTCCCTGCTGCACTCGCAATTGCCGCTGGATTCCGTGCTGGCAAAGATGATTGACCACGCCATCGCGGTAACGGATGCGGACCGCGGTTTGCTGGAAGAAGCGGAAGCGGGACGCCCGGAGAATTTGCGCGTGCGGCTGGCGCGCCGAAGCGGGGGACAGCGGCTGCCTCCCGAGAGCATGACACCCAGCCAAACGGCGATTCAGTTGGCGATGAAGCAAGGCTCGCCGGTGATCACGGAAGATCTGGCACAGGCGGAGATGAACCTGCAGGCCGCGGCCAGCATCGTGGCGCAAGGATTGCGCGCGGTGGTGGTGATTCCGCTGTATGCCACTTCGCGCGCGGCAAGTGAAGGCACGGGTGTGGATGTGAGCCGGGGCGTTTTTTTGGGCGTGCTCTATTTGGACTCAAAGCGCCCGGCGGCATTCACCAAGCTGGACCGGCAGATCCTGGACGCGCTGGCGGCAGACGCGGCGAGCATTCTGGACAATGCGCGGCTGGTGGAACGCGAACGGGAACGGCAACGTCTGGAACAAGAGATTGGCATCGCGCGAGATATTCAGCAGGCCTTGCTGCCCAAGAATTTCAAGGATTATCCGCACCTGGCTGTTTCGGGCGTGAATTTTCCCTGCTTGTCGGTCGGGGGAGATTACTTCGACGTGTTCCCTCTGGATGACAAACGGACGGCGTTTCTTCTGGCGGATGTGAGCGGAAAAGGGCTGGGAGCAGCGCTGCTGACGACCATGCTGCAGGGGGCGCTCTCAGGCATGACGGGGACGGATCCGGCGCGGACGTTTAACCACGTGAACCGTTTTCTGTGCGACCACGCTGAGGTCGGGCGTTATGCCACGATGTTTTTTGGGATCCTCGATGAAACCGGGAAGCTGGAGTTCATCAATGCGGGACACCCTTCGCCGATTTTGATGCGGCAAGGAAGGGCCGAGGAGGCGTTCACGGAAGGGTCGTTCCCCGTGGGGCTGGTGCCGGAAGCGGAGTTCGCGACGGCGACGCTGCAACTGGAGCCGAACGACACGCTGTTCCTTTTCAGCGATGGTGTGACGGAAGCGATGGACCCGGATGAACAGTTGTACGGAGTGCCGCGGCTGGTCGGGGTGCTGCAGGGGAAGACCGACCTGCCGCTGGACGAAATTCAAAAGACGGTGCTGGAATCGGTGGAGAACTTTGCGCGTGGCGCGCGGCAGGCCGACGATTTAACCATGTTGGTGGTGCGATTTCGCGCGGCCGGCGCGACAGCGACGGATACGGATGTGCCCGCAGCGAATAGCGCGGCCGCGAACGGGTGAGCGCCCCCGCTTCCTTCCACAGCGAGAGATAGAAGCCGCAAGAAGCAAGGAATTGGAAATTGATCGAGCAAGAATCGGGGCGCTCCATGGATTTGGGGCGCCCTTGAGTTTTTATGGATGTGATGACGCCCACAGCGGCGACGCGCACAATGCAGGCACGATAGAGGGCTACACCCGAATCGAAGGAAAGAAGGGAGCAATCGATCATGGATCTCGCGGAGGTTTTGCGGTTTTTGGAGGGAGAAAAACTGGCCGTGCTGGCGACGGCCTCGGAGGATTGCAGGCCCGAGGCAGCAGTGATGGGATTTGTGGTGACGCCGGAGCTGGAGATTATCTTCGACACGGTGAGGAGTTTCCGGAAATACCCGAACCTGAAGAAAAATCCGCGAGTGGCGTGGGTGATCGGGTGCACGTCGGAAATATCCGTGCAATATGAAGGAATCGCAGTGGAGCTGGAGGGCGCGGAATTGGAGAAGTACAAGCGCATCTATGCCAAGAAGTATCCCGACAGCACGGGGCGCGACAAGTGGGCGGAATTGACGTACTTCGTGACGCGGCCCACGTGGGTGCGGTATGGGGATTACACGCCAGGGAAAAGGCGCATCGAGGAGAAGGAGTTTTAGAAGTGACGGGGGTATCGAACGGCAATCCGCGAGTCTCCCGAAACGCATGCCGGTGCGATAAATTCAAAATTGCTCGCGTAGCCGTATTGGGTATCGCTAGAGTTCGCGAAGCGCAACCGCGACAGGGCGAATGGCCGCGCGGATGGCGGGCAGCAAGCCCCCGAGGACGCCCATGACCAGGGCAAAGGCCACGCCCATGAGCAGCAGATCGAAGGTGATCTTAAAGGCGAAGGCGAGATTCGAGAAGGTCTGAAAGTTCAGCGTGTTGGTCGTCAAGCCATTGAGAGGCAGGACCGCCAGGCACCCGATAACGCCGCCGACGATGGAGATCAGAAGGGCCTCAAACAGAAAAGAGAGGATAACGTTCCAGGTGCTGAAACCGACGGCGCGCATGGTGGCGATTTCGCGGCCGCGTTCGGAGACAGCGGAATACATGGTGTTGAGCGCGCCAAAGATTGCCCCGATGGCCATGATGGCGGCAACGAATCCACCGAGCCAGGTGATGAGCGTGGTCATCGTGGTGGACTGTTTTGCGTAGTAGTCGACTTCGCGGATGACGTCCACGTTGAGGCGGGGATCGGAGGTCAGGGAATCCTTGAGGGTCTTGAAAGAATCCGTGGAAGCCAGGTGCACTGTGACGGACTGAAAGATATTGCTGGGCCGCTTGAGAATATCGTTGAGGACGTGCGAATCGCACCAGATTTCAGAGTCAAAAGAAGACCCGCCGGCGTCAAACACTCCGACAACCTCCCAGTGGCCGCCGGCCATGTCGATTTTGTTGCCGACTGTGAGACCGGAATAAGTCTTGGATGCGTTCTTGCCGACAAGAATTTCTGAGACGCCGGCGTTGAACATGCGCCCTTGCTCGATCTTGACGAACTTGCGTATCTCAAGAACATTCGGGGAGACACCACGAATTTGCACAATGGCGTCCGTGCCGGTGCTGATCAGAGGGATGGGCACGACGCCAACGACTTCCTGGGTGACGAGCGGACCGTTGGGGCCTCGGGCAATTCCCGGAGCATCCTGGATCACTTTGATGGAATCCAAGGTCACGCCGCCCATCATTTCCGTGGGAGAGCCAGCGCGCATGACGAGGGCGTTATCGGGTGAACCGGAGGCGACGAGGGTGGCCTTGAAACCACGCGCCAGCGAGAGCATGGCGACAAATACGCCGACGGTACCGGCGATGCCGAGAATAGCAACGATGGTGGAGGTCCAGCGCGCCCTAATGCTGCGAAAGTTGTAGGAGACCGGCACGTTGCCCAGGAAGGGCGCAAGCAAACCAGCAACGATTCCCCCGACGACGACCAGGATAAGGAGAAGGGCGAAAATCGCCACAACGGTGATCAAGAATCCGAAGAACAGTTTAGGCAGCATTCTCAGACTCTCCTCAGGGCATTGACAACGCGCATGTGCATGGCGGTCAAACCGGGTAGCATCCCACTGATGAGTCCCACCAGGATGGCCAGGATCACTCCGAGCACAAGAGTAGAGGGAGAAAGAACCAGAGTAGGAAGCAGGCCATTAAGGCCTTTGGCGAGTACCGGCACGGCCCCGACAGAAAACAGGAGACCCAGAACACCGCCGATGAGAGCGATGACCAGCGATTCGGCAAGCACGAAGAAGAGCACGGCGCGATCGGAATAGCCGATGGCCTTGAAAATGGCGAGCTCCGGAGTCCGCTCACGAACAGAAATGGCCATGGTATTGCCGGTAACCAGGAGCAGAGTGAGGAAGACGACAGTACCGATCGTGATAATCAGGAATTTGATGTTGCCGAACTGCTTGACCCAGCCGGCGGCAAAGGCGGATTCCGTTTCCGTCTTGGTTTCGTTGGGAGAGTTCGCGAATTCGGCGTCGATGGCTTTGGAGACGCGGACGGCATCGTCGGGGCTGTCCAAGCGAAGAACGTACCAGCCGACTTGGCCCTTGATCCCGGCGGGAACATGCTCCTGGAAATAATCCCATTGCAGCCAGAATTGGGTTTCGTCGTCCTGCGGGCGTTTGCCGTGATAGATGCCGTCAATGTTGAACTCCCAGTTGCCGGTACCCCAAATGGTGACCATCAACGGGACACGGTCACCGATTTTCCATCCAAAACGCTCAGCCGTGCGCGCGCCGACGATGGCGCCCTGGCGGTCTTTCACAAAGGTATTCCACTGATCGTCGGGAACAATCAGCTCCGGAAAAACCTGGCGCTGGTTTTCGGGGTCAATAACGAACTGCGGGAAGAAGTTTTTTTCATCCTTATAGATGGCGCCGAACCAATTGTTGTGGGTGATGATTTTGACGCCCGGAATGCGGAGAATTTTGTCGCGGTACGATAGCGGGATGGGATTGATGATGGAGGTGCGGTTGATGATCACCAGGCGATCGGCACCGGCGACATCTGCGCCGCGCTGAAACGCGTCGTTGACTACCGAAAGAAAGGCGAACAGAAACAAAGCGACGGCGAACGAGCCGATCGTGAGTAGCAGGCGCACCTTTTTGCGCATAAGGTTAGCGAGGATGATGCGCGCGAATTTCATGCGGCGCCTCCGGCAAGCGTTACCTGAGAAGTGTGCTTGCCTTCAACCAGCACGCCTTTTTCGAGATGCAGAATGGAGCTAGCCCGGGCGGCGACGACGGGGTCGTGCGTCACCATCAGCACGGTCTTGTGGTATTTGGCAACGAGCTCTTCGATGATGGCCATGACGTCATCGGCGCTCTTGCGGTCGAGGTCCCCGGTGGGCTCGTCGCAGAGAAGGAAGGTGGGATCGGAAACGATGGCGCGGGCAATGGTGACCCGTTGCTCCTGGCCACCGGAGAGCTGCCGGGGAAAATGGTGCATGCGGTCGGAGAGACCCACGACGCCGAGAGCAGTCTCAACGTGCGAGCGGCGTTCCGCCTTGGAGAGTTTAGTGAGCAGGAGAGGCAACTCCACATTCTGAAATGCGGTGAGCACGGGAATGAGGTTGTACATCTGAAAGATGAAACCGACATGGCGGGCACGCCACTCCGTGAGCTTGCCACCGGACATGTGAGTAATCTCATCGCCAGCGACGGTGATGCTGCCGCGCGTGGGCACGTCCAAACCGCCGAGCAGATTGAGAAGAGTGCTCTTGCCGGAGCCGCTGGGGCCCATGAACGCGACGAATTCGCCAGCCTCGACATCGAGATTGAGCCCCTGCAGGACGTCAATCTCCTCCCCGCCGCGGCGATAAGTTTTGTCGAGGTCGCGGGCATGTATGAGACCCGACTGACCGCCATTCCCATCAACTTTGACCATTAGGGTCGCTCCTATTTCTTGATCTGGACGGACTGACCGTCACGAAGAGTTTCCGGGCCGCTGACGACGACTACCTGCTCGGGCTGCAAACCCGCAAGGATTTCGACATCGGTACCACGCGCGGCGCCTACCGTAACCCCGCGCCTCTCGAGCGTGTCGTTCTTTACGATATATACAAACTTCGAGGAGTTCTGCTGGCGCACCGCGGATTGCGGCACGAGAGCGACGGCGGGAGACTTTTCCTCTTTCTTCTTAGAAGAATCACTCTCTTCGAGGAAAGTGACCTTCACGCCCATGTCCGGAAGAATGCGTGGTTGAGTTGCGGGATCAATCAGATGCACGTGATCCTCAGCGGTAAAGCTGATACGGACTTTGACGGTGGCTTTCTGGCGGTCCGCCGTAGGGATGACAGTGCGGACTTTGCCGGGGATTTCCCAATCCGGATAGGCGTCGAGAACGGCCTTGACGGGCTGATTGGGCTGCACCTTGGCGATGTAGGATTCGCTTACGTCCACCTCGATTTCGTTGGAATGAAGATCGACGATGGTGGCGATGCCGGTACGGGTGAAGCCGCCTCCGGCAGAAATGGGCGAGACCATTTCGCCAACTTGAGCGTCTTTGGAGACCGCGATGCCGGCGAACGGCGCACGGATGGTGCAGTTATCGACGGCCTGCTGCTGTTCGCGGATGCGGGCTTCCGAGGCGAGAACCTGTTGCTTGGCCAATTCGATCTTGGCGCTCAGGCTGTCCGCGGCGGTGACGGCAGCATCGAGGGCCTGCTGGGTCTGCACGCCTTCCTTAACGAGTTGTTGTGTGCGGTGAAGCTCAATTTCGGCGTTGCGGAGCTGGACCTGGAAGTCCGCGATCGCCGCTTGCGAGGCGTCCCGATCGGCTTTGGCGGAGTCCAGAGCGCGGCGCGTATCGGAATCGTCTAGCGTGGCAAGGAGTTGGTTCTCGCTGAGGCGCGTGCCTTCGTCGAAGAAGACGCCGGTGACGCGGCCGGTGATCTTGGCGGCGATGGTGGCGCGGCGTCGCGGCGTGATGTAGCCGCTGGCATTGAGAACCCCGGCCGGGCCGGCAGCAGGCTTGCGAGCAGAGGTGACTTCGACTTCGGCCTTGCGATTGTGGTACGCGGAAGCGACGGCGGCCACCAGGGCAATGAGAATCACGGCAAGGATGATCCAAAGCCAGCGGCGGCCAGCGCCGGGAGTGCTGCGTTTGGCGTCGGTAATGCGCAGGGAGGACAGATCGGGCTTCAGGGACTTCGGTGTTGTCGCCATACTGGCGGCGTCTCCTCGACCGGGGAGGTTTCACGAACTTCTCATAGTGGATACGCACCCAGGTGCCTGGAAGTTACGATGATGATGACTCCAAATCCGGCACTTGACATTTTACCGCGAGAGGTGGGTTTCCGGGAGGAAGAATGACCGGGGCGAGAAATGCGTTCAAACCCGCGCGCCGTGGTAAAAGAACCGACCCAAGCCGATCGTAAAGATGAAATTGCCGAAGATCGCGTGGTCGAGACAGGCGAAAAGCAGCGATCCGGAGTGCTGGTAGGTGAGGGAAAACAGGAAACCCCCGATGATGCAAAGGATTACGGCAAGCCAATTGCCGAAAATTATGTGCACGAACCCGAAAGCAAGAGCACTAGCCAGAATCATAACGATGCCGCTGCCAAAGAGCGGTTGGTAACGGTGAAAGAAAAAGGCGCGGTAGATCAGTTCCTGGGGATAAACCGAAACGAGCGGGTACAGGAGCATGACCAGGGCCCAGAAGCCGGGAGCGCGCTTGAGGAAGGAGAAGAGGAGCTGGGGCGCAAAAACACGGACCGCGAGTCCCAAGAGGGCGAGAAAGACAGCATCACGCACGAGCAGCGGCAGAAGTCGGGAGCGAACGTTGTTCCACGAAGCGAGATGAGAGAAATCAAAGCTGGGATCGCCGCGAAGAACCAGAAAAGCGGCAAGAGCAGCAAAGAACAGATAGGGGATGGGGAGGTTGGGCAGCAGACGGTAGTAAATCAGAAGCGGAACGCCGGCGAAGAGCGCCGAGAACTCCAACGAGAGCAGAACAAGGCGGAGCATAAATGCAAGCCAACAGCTTACCTTAGGTTGCGGACGGCTTGTCGGTCGTGATGGGTGGCGAAGGAGAAGGGCGGCGCAAGGTGTCGCGGACCTGCGGCGGGAGAGCGGGATCTGCCGGCAAGAAGTTCCAAACAGCTGAGGACGGCCAAGAACTGGAGTGTGTCGGCTGCACTTGCAAACTACGGGGGTGTAGGGGAATCTAATGGGCTTGCGGTATCGCTCCCCGGAGCCACAGTTTCAGAGGTTAACTAACGAGCGAGGAATCCATGGGATATCGGACAGCACAGGAAGACTACGCAGCGAAGCTCACTACGCCGGCCAAGGCAGTCGAAGGTATAGTGAACGGAAGCACACTTTGCCTGGCCCTGGCGGTGGGCATGCCCGGAGGGCTGGCCAAGGCCGTTGCCGACCGCGTTCTTGCGGGCAACCTGAAGGACTTGAATTTGTATTATCAGCATTCCATGAAATACAGCGAAGAAACGCTGATCCGCCCGGAAGTATTGTCCAAAGTGGATGCGCGGTGCTTTTTCATGGGTGACCCGGACCGCAAGATGGTCGCCCTGGGAATCTCCGAGGGGAGAAAATACTTGAGCTATGTGCCCATCAATTTTTCCAACATCCCCCGCGCGCTCACGGAGCACATCCGGGTGAACACCTTTCTGGTGACCGTGTCGCCGATGGATGCTTCGGGCCACTTCAGCCTGGGCACGAATAATGACTACGCCTCGACGGTGCTGCGGCATTGCGACCGCGTGGTGGTGGAAGTGAACCGCAACATGCCGCGGGTGTTCGGCGATTCCCTGGTGCACGTATCGGAAGTGCAGGCGATCGTCGAAAACCACGCGCCGCTCGTGAACGTGCCATACAAAGATCCGGACGAGGATTCGATGAAGATCGGGAAGTGCATCGCCGAAAAGATCCCGGACGGCGCGACGCTGCAACTGGGGATCGGGAACCTGCCCAACGCCGTGGCGCTGCTCCTTGAGAATCACAATGACCTGGGAATTCACTCCGAGCTTTTTAGCCACGCGTTCGTGCGGCTGGTGAAAAGCGGCGTTGCCAACGGCAGGAAGAAGACGCTGCACCCGCGGAAGCACGTGTTCACCTTCGCAATTGGAGACGATGAGGTCTACGAGTTCATCAACGACAACCCGTCGATGGAGAGCTACGCCTCTTCCTATGTGAATGACATCCACGTCATCGCGGAACACGACAACATGATGAGCGTGAACACCGCGATTGAGGTAGATCTCTACGGCCAGGTGAACGGGGAGTTCGTCAATGGCCATCAATACAGCGGGTCAGGCGGACAATTCGACTTCGTGAAGGGCGCATCTTTTTCAAGGGGCGGAAAGTCCTTCATCGGATTGAAATCGGCGGCAAAGAACGGAACAATTTCGTGCATCGTGCCGCGCGTGCAAATGGCGACCGATACCCGGATGGACGTCGAGCACATCGCGACGGAGTATGGCTGTGTGAACCTGCGCGGCAGGTCGACGCGGGAACGCGCGCTGGCACTGATCAGCATCGCGCATCCGAACTTCCGGGACGAACTGATGAAGCACGCCAAATCGATCAACCTGATCTGATTGGCTCATTGGTTATAAATTGACTATGAGCGGCGCGGAACTCCCGAGCGCAGGACGCTGCGAGTTTCTCTTGACATAAGCACAGGTGTGGATAATAGAGAATTCAGGGGAATCTACTGGGCACATGCCGGGCAACGCGAACCGGGGCAAGGCATGGAGGAGCGATCTATGCGGACGATTATCAGTGTTTGGTTGGGCCTTTTGCTTGCTGGAATATGTGCGATCCGGACGGGGGCTCAAGCTGCCATAGAGCCGAAGACTCGCGATTTGGTTGTGATTCGCGCCGGCACGCTCTTGGACGGGCAAACCGAGACCCCGAGAAAAAATCAGCTGATTTTTGTTCGCGGCGAGCGCATTGAGAAAATCACCGAGGGATCCGCGGCCATTCCGGCGGGTGCGAAAGTGGTGGATTTATCCGCCGCGACCGTGCTGCCCGGACTGATCGATTCGCACACGCATATTTTCCTGTGGGGGGAAGATCCCGCCAAGGGCGGCTACGATGCAAATTTGTTGAAGGCGGGTATAGCGTTGCGGGCGGCGCGGGCAACAACCGCGGCGCGGCGCGCGCTGGAGCAAGGTTTCACGACCCTGCGCGACGTCGAAACCGAGGGCGCGGGATATGGCGACATCGGCATCAAGCAAGCGATCGAAGAAGGAACAATTCCCGGGCCGCGCATTTTTGCGTCGACGCGTGGAATTTCGACGACGGGCGGTTATGGCCTGGAAGGCTATGCGCCGGAACTGCAGATGCCAAAAGGCGTGCAAATCGTGGATGGGCCCGTGGAGGCGCGTAAGGCCGCGCGGGAACAAATGGAACGCGGCGCGGACTGGATCAAGGTGTACATGACGCACCGGTCGTGGGTGGACAAGCAGGGCAACCTGATGTCGCAACCCACGCTGACGCTTGAGGAGTTGAAGGCGATCGTGGACGAAACGCACGGCTGGGGAAAGAAAGTGGCATGCCATGCGTACAACGGAATCGGCTTGCAGCGCGCCCTGGACGGCGGGTGCGACTCGATTGAGCACGGACTGGAGATCTCCTACGCGCAGATGGAGCAGATGATCGAGCAAGGGACGTGGTACTGCCCGACTCTCTCGGTGTACTACCTGGATTGGGCTCCGGAAGACACGCCTGCAGGAAAGCGGGACCGCGCGCGGGTGAGCGTGCACGAAACCTCATTTCGCAAGGCGCTGAAAGCTCATGTGAAGATCGTGTTTGGCACGGACATGGGAGGAATTCCGTGGAGCGAGCCGATCGCGCAGGAGTTCACGCGCATGGTCGCGCTGGGGATGACTCCGTTGGACACGATTCAGTCGGCGACATCACGGCCCGCAGAGATGCTGGATCGCAAGGGAGAACTGGGGGTGATTGCTCCGGGAGCGTACGCGGATGTGATCGCGGTGGCTGGCGATCCGCTAAGAGACATCAACGAATTGGCAAAGGTGAAGTTCGTGATGAAGGGCGGGCAAACGTACAAAAACGAGTTCAGCCCGAAGTAGCGTGTCTGCCGGGGGTTGCGCGGCTGGCGGAGTGCGGAGTTTCAGGATTTAGCGGACAGACGAACCCAAATGCGACGGAAGAGACCGGGAAGTGACGAATCGGGAGGCGCTACCTGTGCAGCTACTGACGGCGCGAGGGCGACGGGCGCGGGCGAGCTGACATTTGCCGTTATGCCAGTCCCGGCGATCCGGCGCACTTCCTGGCTGCTGCCAAACATGATGCGGGCCAAACTAAGATTCGACATGACGGCCTCCGAACGCTCCAGCCTGGGCATCCTGCATCTGTCGATTTTGCGCTGAGTGACGTCAAAAGGAAGTCAGAAACGCAAGGAATCGCCGAGAAGGTAACTGGTCCGAGGGTCAGGTTTGTTAGAATGCGAAGCGAAACGGAGGAGAAAATATGGCGGAACAAAATTATGCGAATCATACAAGGTTGGTGCCGTTGTTTCATTTCTTTATCTTGCCGGCGCTGACGTTGAATTTTGGCTGGTCAATCTATCGCTTGGCGCACTGGCGCCATTGGGCGGATGGAGTGATCGGCGTGGTGACCGCGGCGGCGTTGTTGTTGCTCAGTTTCCATGCGCGCCTCTTCGCGCTGACGGTGCAGGACCGCGTGATCCGGTTGGAAGAGCGGCTGCGGTTTGAAAGACTGTTGCCGGAAGATTTAAAGGCGCGGATACCGGAGTTCACGCTCGGTCAGTTTGTGGCCTTGCGGTTTGCCAGCGACGCCGAGCTTCCGGCGCTGGCGCGTAAAGTCCTGAGCGACAATCTGGCGGATCGCAAAGCTATCAAGCAACTGGTGCAGAACTGGCGCGCCGACCACTTACGCGCGTAGGCCAGGCGATCAGAGGATGCTGCGGAGATTGCCGCCTTCGGCGCGGACCGCGGCACCGTTGATAATGGCGCCTTGAGGCGCGTTCAGAGTGCCGCTTTTGCCTTTGCCACAGTACTGGAAAAGGTTTCGATTTCGTCAATTTCCCGCGCGCTGAGTCTCAACTCGCCGCCGCGCATCACGCCTTCTGCTTGTTTGGCGCTGCGCGAGCCAACAATGGCGCCAGTGATCACGGAATTGCGCAGCGTCCAGGCAATGGCCACTTCCCCGGGACCCCGGCCGTGGCGCGCGCCGATTTCCTTCAGCTTCTCCACCAATTCCAGATTCTTGGAGAGTTTTGGCTCCTTGTACTCGGGGTTGCGGCTGCGAAAATCGTCGGGCGGAAGGGCGGCGGCGCGCTCGCGAGTCATGCCACCGGTGAGCATTCCCGAAAACATTGGGGCGTAGACAATCACCCCGATGCCCTGTTTCGCGCAATACGGCAAAGTGGCTTCCTCGATCTGGCGACGCAGAATGGAATAAGGGGGCTGGAGAGAAGTGACCGGCGCGATGGCCTCCGCACGCTTGATTTGCGCTGCGTTAAAGTTGGAAACGCCAATCCAACGCACCTTGCCTTCCTTTCGCAGGGCTGCCAGAGTTTGCCAAGCTTCTTCCAAGCCGGACCCGTTATCGGCCGGCGGCCAGTGGACCTGATACAAATCGATGGTGCTGGTTTGCAAGCGGCGCAGGCTGCTCTCGCACTCCTCACGGATGGAATTGGCGGTGTGACTGGGGCTGATTTTGCCGTTGGCGTCCCAACGAAGAACACACTTGGTAAAAACATGGGGCCGCGCGCCGCGCCAGTCTTTCAGAGCACGGGCAACGACCTCCTCCGAATGGCCCAAGCCGTAAACGGCGGCGGTATCAATCCAGTTGACGCCGAGCTCGAGAGCGCGGTGGATAGCCGCGATAGAATCGGAGTCTTCCTGCGGGCCCCAGGAGAATTCCCATCCCGCGCCGCCGATGGCCCAAGCGCCAAAACCTGTTGGCGTGATGTAAAGGTCTGAATTGCCAAGTTTGCGTGTTTGCATATTTCCTTCATACCGCAAGGAGAGTCGCCCAGGCAATCGAAGATCGAGTGCAGACAACGGGCGCACATATTGGATGAAAGGAAAGTGGCAAAGGTTAGGATGGCATCACTGAGCGACGAATGCCGCGTCCAACGAAACGGATTCCCCGTCGGGATTGGAGAGAATGAGTTGTTGAGGGCCCGCCGAAAGCACGGGAGTGGTCATCAGCAGCGTGTTCGCATCCTTGAACGTGACATTTGCGGACTTCCCGCCCAGTGTCGCTTTCGTGGAGGACTCGAAACCGCTGCCGCGGATGGTGACGCTGGTGCCGCCCGCCGCGGCTCCGGACGAAGGTGAAAGGCTTCCGATGCCCAAAGGCGTGCTGGCGAGTCGGACAACCGTGAGGCCGGACGTCGTGAGAGCAAAGAGATACTCGCCATTCTCGTCGGTGGTCAGGAAACTGCCGTGAAGACCATCAATATCCGCGGAAAGCATGGCGAAGGGCTCGGGGAGATAAATGCGCAGGCGAAGCCGGCCGCTGTGCGCATCGCGAATGTCGATGCCGCCTCGAATGCCCTGAGCCGGGGGAGCGCTGGGAGGCGGACCGTCGAGAAAGGGATCGTACAGGAGAGCGCCGGAAGGGTGCAGCGCAACGCCGGGAACGGAGACACGACCGGGAATGGTTTCGAGTTCGGCAGAGACGGGTGTGGAGAAGAGGGAAAGATCCGGGCCGCGAATTTCCGTGGCGTTCCTGGAGCGCATGGCAAACAGAGTTCCATCGGCGGACGTGGAGAGATCGGAAGAGGAATCATTGGCGGAAGAAACGGTAAAGGCGTTCGGAGCGGGGGCGGTCCACTGGGCCACCGGCCCGCCAGGCGCTGTGCCGAATGCCAAGTAGACGATGTCTCCAGCGGAATCCGCCTGGAGCAAAGGAGCGCCGGTCAGCGAAGTGACTTCGGGTTGCGGCGCGGGCTCGAGAGTGGGCGGACTGGCGGTCAAATCCATCTGGCCGAGACAGGAATTGCAGCCTCCGGTGGCACCGCCTTCTCCGCTAAGGCCGACGAAGACCGTCGCGGCGCTCGTGGCCGCCACACGGGCCGGGCCGGAGTTTGCATAACCCGGCACACCGCCCACTGGAACCTGCGCGCCATTGTTCGCTCCCCCATCCGGACTGATGAGGTAGACGCTTTGTGCACCAAAATCGGCGACGATGAGCTGCGAACGGTCGGGTGTGAGCGCGAGACCCCGCAGCCCGGCATCGGGCGGAGGCCCATTGGGCGGTGGCTCGATCGGGCTCCGGAATACTTGGGTAGTGCGATCGAAGACGTCCACGTGGTCGGTGGCGCTGAGATAAATCTGCTGGCGCTGGTCATCGTTGAGAAGGAACTTGTAAGAGCCGGAATGCGGGAAGGTAGCGCTTGCGCTCAGATACTGAAAGGATTTGGGCGCAGTCGTGTTGCCTGAAGGCGCGGTAATGGAGATTCCAGCTTTGCCGGGTGAACCCGGAGGAGTGGTCACGGTGATGCGTTCTAGAGAAAAGGGATAAGAAGCATCAAGGGAAAGTGCGCTCGCAAAACTTGGCAGGCTTTCGACTTTTTGCACCGTGGCGGCCGCGCCCCCAATAGTGACCGTGAGGCTGCCGGTGCTGGTGCCAAATCCAAAACCAAAGAGATAAAGCGTGTCGCCACCAGTTTGGGAGCCAGCATCCGGAAACACCTGAAGGATAGCAGGACCATAGCTGAATGCGGCAGGCGCCACGGCGATCCAGCCGTTGGAAAAGTAGGCGGTGAGATTCACGGGGCCGGACATGGCGCTCGGAGGAGAAGAAACCTGTAGTTGCGTAGAGCTCGTCGCCGTGGCATTGACGGTGGATTGCAAGCCAAAGCGAACCTGGGGATTGGAGGAGAAATTAGAACCGCTCAGGGTGATAGATGCACCACCCATGTTGGAGCCTTCCGCCGGCTGGGCAACCGGCGCACTCGCGAAGACCGGCGCGTTTTGCGACAGGGTCGTTGGATTGGCGGCATCCAGGAAATTCAGGCCACGATTCGACAGCCCAACGAGAAGCTGGGTCTCATCTACCTCTTCGAGGGTCGTGGAAATCCCTTCAATTGCTAGATCGGGGATCTGCCCAATTTTTTGGAGGTTGGCCACGGAGAGCGCCGTAACTACATGGCCGTTCCCGAACGGTTCGGCCACGTAGAGCGTTTGTCCACCACGCGAGAAAACAATTCCGGCGGCGCCCGGCGAAGAATAGGAACCCAGCAAATTCAGATTTCCATCCAGCAAAAAAACCTGCGACGCTGGGGCCGGGCCGAAGACGAGGGCGAAACGGCTGCCATCGGAGTTGGCGGCCGCGAATGAAATCGTCCCCGAGCCAAGTGCCTTTGGCCCTGTCAGCAGATTGCCATTGGAATCGAAGACGGCTATCTCACCGGTGGCATCGTTGGACGCGACAATCACGCGGGTGTGATCGGCGGAACGTGCCATCACACCGACGCCGTTTTGAAAGAGGGCCGGGGCAGCCGGCGTGAGATTTGTAAAGAGATTCGAGGCGGGATCCCAGAGTGCCAGGAGCGCTTCACTGGCGGAGGGCTGGCGCAAGCGAACCAGCAATTTGCCTGTGGCGAGCGAAAGGACTTCGTTGGGGCGATCGAAGACGACATTGGGGATGGGCGTGAGGCCCGCAACAGGGTAGCGCGTGGCCACCTGGAGGGATGCGGTGTTGATGGCGAGGATCTGCTCGAGCGTCGTGCCCACCCACAACGTTGCGCCGTCGGCTGAAAGTTCAACGCTGGAGGCGCCCGGGGCATCTATGACGGCTTGCAGCGAAGCATCGGAAGACGCGAATACCTCCACGCGATTCATCGCCCGATTGGCAACAAAGAATCGTTTGCCGATCGCGTCATAGACGACATGCCGGCGATGCGGCTCGCCCGCGGGGCTATCAAGTAGAAGTACGGAATCATCGCGGACATAGCTGCTGCGCGGGAGGTTTTGCGCGGAACCTGCCTGGATGCTGAGCGAAAGACCGGATGAATGCGAAAGGGATCCGCTGGTGCCCTGCGCGGTCACGGAGAATTGCCCCGTGGAAGCATTGAGCGCAGCACCGAATATCACCGCTGCGTTTTGGCCCGCGGCCAAGGAAAAGGGGCTGGTAGGATTGCTGATGATTCCAGAGGGCAGACCGGCCAGGGTGATTTGCACGTTTCCCGAGAAACCGTTCTCCGCGTTGACGGAAACGGTGACGGGAGTACTTGTGCCGCCTTGCGGCAGGCTCACCGCAGAGGAAGAAAGCGAGATGGTGAAGTCTGGTTGCGGAGGAGGTGGCTGGATCCCACCTCCGCCCCCGCCTCCACCACAGCCGGCTGTGAATACCAGGATCGCCAGACCGAGGACCGGGATTCCTCTAGCGCCTCCCCACATGGCGTGACTCCTGAATTGCGTAAATCAGCGGAGCAGCGCACAGCCGGCGAGGACGGGCACCGGCTGGAACAACGCCGCCAATAGAGGTGTACGAGGCTCACACTAAATATATATTCTAGACTTGTCAAGTTATTAAATGCTGCGAGAACAATAGTAGAGAACAATAACAAAGCGGCGCGAACTGGAAGTTCGCGCCGCTCTTGCTGAAAAATCCGCTGCAGGCTGTGCCGTTAGATGGTCTTCGGGCCAGCACCCGCGGTCGCCGTCGCCGAGGTGCGCGAGAAAGAACCCGCGCCGGATTCCTTTTCACCGGACTTGTCGATTTCGATGGAACCCTTAAAGTAGGCGCCGTCTTCGATCATGATGCGGGCGGTGGTGAGATCGCCGTTGACGGACCCATCCTTCTTAATCTCGATGCGGTCCTTGGCGCGGAGATTCCCCTTGACGGTGCCGTAGACCACAACTTCACGAGCGATAATATCCGCGGTCAGCTTGGCTGCCGCGCCGACGGTGAGTTTGCGCTCGTCAAGTTGCACCAGACCTTCCACCGTTCCTTCGATTATAAGGTCTTCGTTCCCGGTAATTTCGCCCTTCACGTGCAGGCTTGGCCCGAGCCGCGCCGTCGCACGATCCGCGGTTGCACCTATCGGACGCATTGCATCAGTACTCATGGCGGTAGTTCCCTCCCAAGATGCCGCAGAAGGCTTCGGCGGCGGATTCACTGGCAAATTTTTTGTT
>JBEKOE010000033.1:0-28912 GCA_049522075.1 Candidatus Acidiferrum sp. | reverse complement strand
GCCGGAGCAGCTCCCGGCGCAATTGATTCAGCCGGCGCACGGCAAGCTGCTTTGGCTGGTGGACCAGGCCGCAGGAGCACTGCTCGCAACCGGAATTCGCGACTAAATTGAGGAGAGAATCATGGCAACAGCAACTACAAGTGCAATCGAACAACTCTTGGGCGCAAGGGCGGAATCCCTCCTGGGCTTCAAGTCCCCCAAGATTTCCAAGGAAAGGCTGCATCTTCCCGGCCCCGATTTCATCGACCGGGTCTATGCGGCGTCCGATCGCAATGTCCGCGTGTTGAACAATCTTCACCGCATGTTCTTCAACGGGCGGCTTAGCGGCACCGGCTATCTATCCATCCTTCCGGTGGATCAGGGCATCGAGCACTCCGGCGGCGCGAGTTTCGCCAAGAACCCGGACTACTTCGATGGCGAGAATATCGTCAAGCTGGCGATCGAGGGCGGCTGCAATGCCGTTGCTTCCACCTTCGGCGTGCTGGGCTCCGTGGCGCGGAAGTACGCCCACAAAATCCCCTTCATCGCAAAGATCAACCACAACGAACTTCTGACCTACCCCAACCGCTTTGACCAGGTGCTCTTCGGCACCGTCGAGGAGGCTTACGACATGGGCGCGGCCGCGGTTGGCGCCACGATCTATTTCGGCTCCGACCAGAGCACCCGCCAGATCGTCGAGATCAGCCAGGCCTTCGCCAAGGCTCACGAATTGGGCATGGCCACCGTGCTGTGGTGCTATCTCCGCAACAGCGCCTTCAAGAAGGACAAGGACTATCACGTTTCCGCCGACCTCACCGGACAAGCCAATCACCTCGGCGTCACCATCCAAGCCGACATCATCAAGCAGAAGCTCCCGGAAAATAACGGCGGCTATCAGGCGCTGAACAACGGCGGTTCCAGCTATGGCAAGTTCGACAAGCGCATTTATTCCGATTTGACCAGCGATCATCCGATCGATCTGACGCGCTACCAGGTGGCCAACTGCTACATGGGCCGCGCCGGCTTGATCAACAGCGGTGGCGCTTCCGGTGCCAACGATTTTGAGGAAGCCGTGGCCACGGCAGTGATCAACAAGCGCGCCGGCGGCACCGGCTTAATCAGCGGACGCAAGGCGTTCCAGCGCCCGATGGCGGAGGGCGTGAAGCTCCTAAACTCGATTCAGGACGTGTATCTCAGCAAAGAAGTCACGATCCCGTAATCGACGGCTATTCTGTTTTGAAATAGGGGCGCGGAGTCTTCGCGCCCCTATTTTTCTTGCGAGCGGATCATCGTCAGCAGCATCTTGAAGCGCGTCAGCGCTTTCAACGCGTGCGGTTGGTTGGCAGGCATGAGTACGGCGCTGCCCGCTTTCGTTACCGAGGGCTTCCCGGAAACCGTGATCTCCGCTTCGCCCTCCAAAACGTGCGCCAGAGCATCAAACGGCGCGGTATGTTCGCTCAAGCCCTGCCCTTCGTCGAAGGCGAACAGCGTGATCGTTGCCGCCGGACGATTGATCAGCGTCCGGCTAACCACTGCCCCATCCTGATAATTGACCATCCCCGCGAGTGAGACCGCTTCCGCAGCGGGCAGTTCCCGTTTCGCTTGAGACTGTTCGGAGCTCATCATGCACCGCCTTTCAAACCACATCGGGCTCGTTGGTTCTGAGCTCGCCCTCCAGCGTACCACCGCAATGTTGGGTAAGGTCCATGGTTATGTCCATTTCAAGATTGGGCTGTACCGGGACGAAATGCAGCAGCCGATGACGATCTAAGTGGGTGAGTACAGAAAAGATGAGTTGGGCCGCTGATGGCGGCGAGTTCTTCCGCGGCCTGCCAGGACTCTTACGGCTTGGGAATTGCCTGCGGCGTTCCGCACAACTGTTCGGTCGCCGTGTGCACGTCCGCATCCAACTGGGCGCCGCGCCAACCTTGCGTCGAGCACACCTGTCTCGCATCCAGTCCCAGCGCGCCGCGCAGGTCCGCTCCTTCCAGGTTTGCGCCATCCAGGCGCGCCTGGCGCAGGATCGCACCTGGGAACGTAGCCCCCCGCAGATCCGTCTTCGAGAGGTCCGCTTCCAGCAGTATGGTTCCCTTGAACTGCGCCCCGGTCATGTTCGCGCCCGCCAGTTTCGCCGCCGATAAGTCCGTCTGTTCCAGCGTGGCCAGCGAAAATACCGCCAGCTCCGCTTTTGCGTCGCGCAGATCCGCATGCGACAAATCCGCTCGCAGCAGGTTCGCCTGCCGCAGATTCACCGCGTACAACGTCGCCCGCGCAAGATTTGCCGTTGTCAGCACCGCTCCTGCCAAGTTTGCGTAAGACATATCCGCATTCTGGAAATCCGCTCCCGCAAAGTTCGCTCCTTGCGCGTCCGCCGACACCAGGTTCGTCTTGCTCGCCTGCAGCTTGTCCATATTGGCCGACCGCAGCACTCCCTCCCGCAGGTTCACGCCGCGAAAATCCGCTTCCGAAAGGCTTGCGCCTTCCAGATTCGCCCGCCACATCCGCGCATTTGCAAACTCGGCCCGATAGCCCCGCGCGAACCGCAAGTTGATCTCGTTGAGTCGCGGCCCCGGCGCATCGCTCGTTCCCGCTTCGCCATTCCCTGTCTTCACTGGTATCCCTTCGACGCTCTCCTCGGTAATATCCGCGTACGGACGGAAGCCCACCGATCGAAACGCCGTGGCCGCCCATCGCCGTGGATCACCCTGGCTCACTTCGGGCCGTATATTCGGGTCTGCCGGCAAGCCACGGATCACACCCAACGAGAGCAGGAAGAGCACCAGCCCCGCCGCCAACGGCCCCCGCAATGCCGAGAGTACATCCCTGAGGAAATGTGGCGTGCTTTCATCGCTCCAGTCGCCCGGCCGCAGCACCCGCGCCACAATCCGCGGCGTTCCGCAAGCCGCCGCGCTCGCCAGCGCAATCAGGAACACGTGCAACAGCGTCCCGCGATAGTCCTGCATCACCAGATAACGCAGCCACAGGAAAAACAGGACGGCCGGCACGGCCCAGTACACCAACAGCCGGGCCATCGCGCTTTCCACCTGCGCCATCGGCGACCGCGGATCGCGTGACCACCGCAAGTGCGGCCGGATCGGCGCCACCAGATACCAACGCCCATCCTTCTCCGGCGTCTGCCCGTCCGGAAACACCGCGGGCAGCGCTGCTATGCTCCCCCACAAACGCAACAGCAGGAACTGCAGCCGCAAAAACAATACCGTCAGCAGCAGCGGCGCCCCCAGATAGAATCCCTGCAACGGCAAAATATTCGGAATCCGCGAAGTCGGCGTCGCGGAAAGGTCCAGCAGCAGCCGCACATCCGTCGTCAGCCCCACCAGTACGCACGTAGCCAGACACAGTCCGATCACCAGCAGGTAAAACCCGCGCGCCGACTGCGTCGCTTGGGCAATCGTTTTGCCGCCGTCGTGCGCGGAAACGGCCTCCGGCAGCGTCGCGTCGAACAGGTTCGTTCCCCCCAACCGCCCGGACCACAACCCCTGCGCGCCATAGAGATTCGCGCCCATCAGGTTCGCGCCCGAAAATTCCGCTCCCAGCAGGTTCGCTTCGCGAAGGTCCGCTTCCACCAGATTCGCCCCGCGCAAATTCGCCATGGAAAGATCCGCGCCGCGCAAATTCACTTTCTGGAGTTGCGCTCCTTGTAAATTCACGCCCGTCAGATCAGCTCCCGCCAGGTCCGCTCCCGCAAAATCGCCTCGTGCGCCTGCGTTACCCCCGCTCTCCACCCATTGGCGATGCTGGTCCAGCACCTCCGCAAATACCAGCAGATCCGATCCCGCCGTCCGGGATTCGGCCGGCGTTTCTTCAGGGCTTTCCTTAAAGATCTCCGTTTCTTCAGGAATGACTTCGCCGGGATCACTCGCGGTCTCTACCGTGTTTGCCGCAGGCGGTTCGAGCGGCACTGCGACAATCGCTGGCTCCCGGACCTCAATCACCATCTCAGTCTGTTGCGTTTCTGGTGGCTGCCCTTCCAGCAATTCCTTTTCCGTCAACTCCGCTCCCAGGAGCGCGAGGATTTTCGCTTCGATCACCGGATCGGGCCTGATCGTTCCAAACTCCGCCAGTTCTTTCGGCGTCGCCAGGCGCTCCGCCACGCGCTCGGTGGAATGATAGTTGGGCTCTTCTTTGTGTTGATTCGCCGGCGTTTCCGGCATGGCACACTTTCCTGTCGCCTTGTCACCAAAAGGCCTGTGAAATTTCCCGGGGGGCGGGGCTCAATCCATCATCGCCTATGAGCCCGCGGAAATCGCCTGACCCAAAGTACAGGCGACACCTGAAGAGCACTCTGCTTTGCACTGCGGCTTTACGAACTGGCAACAGTCTCCCGCTTTCCCCCTGGCCCCTCTTTCGCCTAGCGTACAGTGGTTGCAATGCTAAACGAAGGAGGTTGTCGCCCAACCCTGCGGAGCTTCGTTGAAAAGGACTTAATCTCATCAGAGGAGAAAACTATGACAAAGAGATCATTAGTAGCCAGCGCCGTGGTTGCCGTGCTGCTTGGCGGCGGTGCGGTCCTGGCGCAAATGCCGAAAGACAACGTCAGTGGGAAACGCCATCCGAATCTGGCCGCTGCACAGCGTCTCTCCACTCAGGCCTATGAAAAAATCGTCGAAGCGCAAAAGGCCAACGAGTGGGACATGCAAGGCCACGCGCAGAAGGCCAAGGAACTGCTCGAGCAGGTAAATCACGAACTGAAGGAAGCCGCGGAAGCTGCCAACAAGAACGCCAGGTAAAGCCCTTGCCGGATCCGGAATTGCCCCATGCTCTCCATCCCCCGGAGAGTGGGGCCTTCTAATTGTGCTCCTTGCCGAGCGGCACCCGGCGCAGCGCGGGCCCCGCGAACACAAGGAGCCGGTAATGATGAATCGCGCAGGCGATCGTATGAAGAGACGCTGACTTAAGCTCTGGGCTTTTCCGATGGGATCTGCGAGAGGATGTGAAGCAGGGGGCGCGCTATCTGGGGTTCAGCTTTTGACTTTCGACTTCGGCATGACTCTGACCGCTTCCAAACAAACGACTGCCGGGGCGCTCCGCTGAGGGGCCGAGGCACCCCGGCTATTCCTGCCCGCCTCCGCAGTGAGCGAGCAAGGAACTTGTACGGAATCTCTACTCGCGCAACTCCGCCAACTACATTTCTTCGGTGCCGCGCAGAAACTCGTACCGCTCGATCGCCGCGACCACCCCAATCGCACCTTCATCGCGGGGTTCCGTCCTTTGCACGCGGCCCAGGCAACGCACGCGCACCGGTCCGGCCAGAGTAATTTCATTGGGCAATGTCAGCAGAATCTCGACGGGCGAGCCTTCTTTGACATCCTTGGATAGGAAGAAATAAACCCCGCGGGAGCTGACGTCACGGGATTCCGTTATTGTTTCGCCAACTGCCGCGCCTGTGGTCCATCTCACGGTAAGCGGCAGCCGCATGGAAAACCTCTGTGTGGTGCGGCGCTCGGACCCAGTCAAGGAAACCTCCATGTCTGAAGGAACGAGTGTAGCCGGGGTGGGGCCAGGGAACAATAGAACTCGGGATTCAAAATCGTTCCCGGGCAGAAAGGTACCAATGTACTAGAACGGGTAAACCCCCGTCCTAATTTCTGAAAATCCGCTAATTTCGTAGTTTTAAGCAGGCCGCCGTAACTCACTCATTATGCTTGGCTTCCCCGGCCTTTCCCGGCCTACCTACATCCGCACGCGCCAATCCCCGGGCGCAGCCCTTCGCAACGCGCTTCTTGTCAGTGTTTTTGTTTTTTCCTAGGAATGGTCAATCAAGCGGTGGTGAATCGCGTACAGCGCGAGTTCCAGCCGGTCAGACACGCCCAGCTTGTCAAAAATATTGTGCAGGTGATTCTTCACCGTCTGCTCGGAGATAAATAGCTTCTCCCCGATTTCCTTGTTCCGGAACCCCTGCGCCACCAGTTGCACGATTTCCTTTTCGCGGTCGGAGAGCAGCGGCTTCTCTCGCCTTGGCCCGGACTCGGAAGACTTCGCGAAGGCCTTCATGACCTCCGCGGTCATGCGGTTGTCCAGCCAGATTTCGCCTGCGTGTACGCGGTGAATGCTCTTGACCAGCAGGTCCGTAGCGGACTGTTTCAACACCACGCCGCGCGCCCCCAGGCGCATCGCCCGTACGACGTCGCGGTCGTCCTCCGCCGCGGTCAGCACGATCACGCGCGTGGGCATCTGGTCGAAATTCACTTCTTCCAGCACCGCCAGCCCGTCTTTGTCCGGCATCCGCAAGTCCAGCAGCAGGATATCCGGCTTGAGCTTGGCCAGGAGCTTGATGCACTCGGCGCCGTTCTGCGCTTCGCCGACAATGGTGATCTCGTCGTCGCCGTCAAGCAGCTTGCGGAGGCCGTCGCGGAAGATCGCGTGATCGTCCGCCATTAGTATGCGAATCTGCTGTTTCGTCTTTGCCATATCAGCCGAGTGGTACCTCGATCGTCAGACGCGCACCATGACCTGGGTTCGACTCCACGGTCAAAACTCCGCCGACCGTGCGCGTTCTTTCCTTGATGGAAATTGGACCCAGTCGCAGCCGGTCTAGCTCATCCCCGGTGAATCGCCCTGCAAAGCTGAATCCTTCGCCGTTGTCGTCCACCACCAGAGCGAGCCGGCTATCGTCCTGCGACAGTTTTACCACGACATGGGAAGCCTTGGCATGCTTTTTTATGTTGTTGAGTGCTTCACGGTAAATCTGGAAAAGCTCCCGGCAAACCCGGTCCGGAGCATGCAATTCCACGGAATCAATCAGTAAATCCAGCGCCAATCCCGACTCGTTCCGGAACCTCTCCGCGAACCCCCTCATCAGGTCCACCATGTCCGCCGACTGCACCCGCAGCGGCCGTAGGTCCGTCACCATATGCCGCAATTCCCCGCCCTCGTTCTTTACCGTCTGCTGCAGCGACGCCAACCCCGGCCCCACCTGGTCCGGCTGCGTGGTCGCCTTACGTCGCAGCACGTCAATCTGAATCTCAATGCTCAGCAGTGTCTGCAAAATCCCGTCGTGCAAGTCGCGCGAAATCCGCGAGCGTTCCGCCTCAATCGCCCGCGCCCGCAAATGCCGCAATAGAAATACGCTTTCGATGGACGAGCTCACGTGCCGCGCGATGCGCTCAAACCACTCCAGATCCGCTTTCACAAACCCCGCGCGTCCCGGCCGGCGATTCACCAGGAATAGCCGCCCCGCGGGGTGTTCATCCTGATCGAATGCCACGCTCAGAAAATTTTTGATACCGAATTCCTGCAGCGTGGGACCCGGCACCCGCGGCACGATTTTCAGCGCCTGACCGTTCCGCCGGTCCCAGCCAAATCCCGCGCCGCGCCCTTCCAGCGAATTCCAACAAAGCGACGCTTCCATATCATCCAGCAGAAATCCGTCCGCGCGCATCAGCGGAAGATTTTCCGGGGACAACCGCTCGCTTTCGCCCGATTTAAGTTGCCACAGGAAAATGCGCTCCAGATCAACGTCGCGGTATGCCAGCAGCGCCTCTTCGGTCTGGAATTCCCCGCACAGCTCTTCCAGCAGCAATCGCAGCGATTCGGAGAGTCCCAGGTCCACGTGCATGGTGTTCGCCAGCCGCGTCAGGAACGATTGTTGCCAGGCAAACCGGCGGTTGCGGTCCCCCAGAAACGCCATGCCTGTGGCTCCCAGAAACGATGCCGCAAAAAACGAAGTCGAGTACAGCAGGTCTGTCGTTGGCGCTCCCGGTGCGCCCCGGTGCATGGAAAGCGCCAGCCCCAACAGCAACAACCCGAAACACAGGAAGCACGAAAATCGCAGGTTCCACCGGTACGCCGCCACGAACGCGATGAAAAACAGCAGGAACCACGCCGGCAGGAGTTCCGGCGAAATGTACAGGAACACTCCTGCCACCAGGATGTCGCACAGCAGCGGCAGCCGCCAGTTGTACCGCCGCAACGCCCGCTCCAGCGGCAGTATCACCATTGCCGCAACGAAATACGCCACCAGAAATGAGAGCGGCCGCCCGACTTCCCGCGCCGCCCGCAACTCCATCAGGCACAGCACCGCCAGCATCGCGACCACTGGCCGCGCGTAGGTGAGCTGCAAATCGAAATGGATACGATCCGACGATTGCGGGTTCATGCGCGGGGACACGCTTCCCTTGCCCCAGTCTATCAACTCCTCCCCCCCATTTTTCCTCGCACCCGCCCCGCGTTTCCTCCTCGTTAAGAGCAAATCCGACAATCGCGCCCAACTTCGGATGGGGGGATATCAGCGATCAGATATCAGCGATCAGGAAGCAAGAGGTTTGCAGGATGGGTAGTGGGCTACCTTGAAGCAGTGGGACAGCGTTATAGTTTTCTAGTATGCCAAACGTGAAGCATCCCCAAGCCAGAGAGTTCTATGTCTATGAGTTTCGGGCAGGACGGGTTCCGTTCTACGTTGGCATTGGCCGGGCAAATCGTGACAGAGACCGCATTCGCTATGTGCAACGCCAGATGGAGCGCAAGAAATCAGGTGAGAGCAGCAAGTGGGTCTTGCACACTCGCGTTCTGGCCGAGCTTATTGGTCGGGGAGACCAAGTTGAGTCCCGCAGGACAAGGAAGGGGTTACGTCGTAAGGAGGCTTTGGCCCTGGAGAAAAAGAGAATCCTTCGACTGGTCCACTCTGGCCACGTGCTGGCGAATGTCCACTACAATCTGTCCCACCCTAGTGCTGCGCAGGTAGTTCAATTTATAGTCCGAAATCAAAAGTAGCTCACTCCCGTCGAGTGGGATCGTGTCGAGATGGAAGCCAGCGGTGCTGGACCGCATTTAGCTACAACTGCAACTGTCCTCCCTCTTGCTTTCTGATCGCTGATATCTGGTCACTGATATCTGATCGTTGATATCTGATCGCAGATAACTCTCCCCCAAATGCAAAACGGCTGACAGCAGTCGCTGCCAGCCGTTCGTATATCTCCTAGATGACCTGATTCGATTTACCTGTGGCCGCCTCCGTGGCCTCCACCACCATGAAAGCCGCCACTGCTGCGGGAACCACCACCACCGTGGGAACCACCACTGCCGTGGGAACCACCACTGCCGTGGGAACCACCACTGCCGTGGGAACCACCACTGCCGTGGGAACCACCACTGCCGTGGAATGCGCTCGCACCGTTACCGCGGGAGCCGCCACCGCCGTGGATTGCGCCCGCACTGTTGCCGCGGAAGCCGCCACCGCCATAGCCGCGCCCCGCACCGCCCCTATTGGCGTACCCTGGGCGATTTCCGTACCCCGGCCTGCCACCGTAGCCGGGCCTATAGCCATACCCGGGCCGGCCATAATAGCCGCCTCCGCGTCCGTAATAGCCGCGCCCGTAGCCGTGAAACCACGGCCCAGCGCCGATAAACACTCCACCTACAAAGTAGTCCGGCCCGTAGTAGCCATATGGCGCGCAGTCATATGGGTAATATCCGTAGTATCCATACGGACAAACGGGCGCGGGGCCATACGCACCATACACCGGGCCAACTCCAATACCCACCCTGACTTGCGCCTGCGCGTAGCCCGCGCTCATCAGCAAAATGCCCAGTAAAACTAAGTATTTTAGATATCTCATCACTTTCCCCGATCCCCAGCACCCTTTCCTGGACATTCCATCCAACGCGAAAGGGCTCCGGTGTCTCATATTCCTCCAAACCGCCTTGCATCCTATTCAACCCGAAAACCGTCCCCGAGTTGCGTTCCCCCACCCGCGCGCTTCCTGTGCGCTAATTCCTTGCCGTTGCTTTCCGCTCTCTGGTCGCTTGCGGTGACCTTCCGGTCGCTGGTCGCTGCTTTCCCGCCTTTGCCTTCTGGTCGCTGATCACTGGTCGCTGGTCGCTTGCCTTTGTTTCCCGATCACTGATCTCTGATCGCTGATATCCTTATTGCCTTACCTCCCCATCAAGTCGCGGCACGTTTTCCCGCGCTCTGGGGTCGTGTTAAACTACATCCGAGTGGTGGGAGTAGCTCAGTTGGTAGAGCGTCGGTCTGTGGCACCGAATGTCGTGGGTTCAAATCCCATCTCCCACCCCACTTCCTAACAAGTGGCTAAATTTTAAGGGGTTGGGCAATCCAGCCGAAATTTTCTACATCGGGAAATTCCTCAAAACTCAGTATTAGGGAAAAGAGGAAAATCCGATGGCTAAATTCACCTTATACAAACACATCAAGATTAACGGCGCATGGCGCTACTTCCGTGCCGCCGTTGGCAGCAACAACAAACTCAAGCCCCATCTGGTCCTTATTGACGGAGCCGAGCAAACGCACGAGGGCGGCTCCTATTGCGTCCGCAACGGCGGCAAGTGGATTGACGTGGGAAACGACCCTGCCGAGGCGCTGCGCCGCCGCTCCAAGCTGATGGAAGCAGGCTGCGAGCCCGTTCCGGCCACCCCGATTGCTGGCAAGACTCCGCTCAAGGATGCCGCCGAGAAATATTTCGCTAACTGTGAAGCTCGGGGCTTGGACGCTGATACGCTCCGAACGTACCATTCAGGAATTGACCCGTTCGTGACGCAATGCAAGAAAGCATTTGTCGAGGACGTGACGAAGCAGGACATGATCGACTTCATGGGCTGGCTGCGGAAGCAGCCGGTGCCCATGCGCCTGCATGGCAATCCCGAGCGCACCCTCGCCAACAGGATCGGGTATGTCGCCATCTTCTTGAAGGAATTCGGCGTCGAGAAACTGCTCAAAAAGAACGAACGCCCCAAGTACCACGAGAAGAAAATCGTCGCCCACCCAGACGACGAACTGGATGTGCTGTATGGCTCTGCCGACGCCGAAGAGACTTTCTTGCTCGACTTCTTCATAGGGTCTATGGCACGTGATTGCGAAGCTTACGGTTCGAGATATTCCGACCTGACTGGCACCACGCTCACGCTCTATGGCAAGCAGCATAAGACCAGATGCGTGCCGATCAGTCCCCGCCTCGCCGAGGCAATCAACGCCCGCAGGCAGCACAGCAAGTCCGAACTGCTTTTCCCCAACGGCAACGGGAAGCCCAATCAGCATTTGCTCCGTGACCTGCAATCCCTCGCCGAGAGGGCCGGGGCGAAGTTCCATACCGAGCTTCATAAGCTCCGCAAGACTGGAGCCTCTCGCCGCTACTTGGCTGGCGTCCCGTTGCCGACGCTCATGCTGGAACTGGGGCACAATTCGCTGGCGACCACGCAGCGGTATCTCGCTGACGTGCGACGAGAGGATGAGACAAAGAAAGCCGTGGCGGATGCGGACTTCATTCCCAAACCGCAGGTCGTCAAGACGGGCACTGCGGGCGACGATTGATTCGAGCATCCTCTTCGTCTATTGACAGCTAACTTTGTTGCCTCTGCCTACGTGGGTCTACGGGATTGGGTGCTTTGACCACCTGAAGATTTTTGCCTCTGTGTTCTTCTTTTGCCAATAATTCGTTTCTGCGCTCTTCTGCGTCCGCCACATACTCCAATGCGGGTGAAATCGGATTGACCTTTCCGTCTTTAGAAATTTCCGCTACGCACCAGAGGGTCATTTTTCCTGCACTTTGACGACGGCGTATCCCTTGTCGAGGCGAATGGCAGCAACTTGCTCTTCCGGCCCGGTGCCGCCTTGAGTGAACTTCATAATCTTGACATACTCACCGTCTTGCTGCATCGAGTCGCCTTCGTACTCCCCACAGACACGATTGTGCCCCGCCGCTTTCAATTGAAACTTTGCCGGCTCTGCACAAGAATCTGTAAAAGTGCTCAATTGGCGCGGGTTTTTGAAAACCGGCGGCTTTGGAGTTTAGAGGATGGGTTTCGACCCTGGGCCATGGGCATGGCGACTTGATCGAAGGCTGTGGTGACCGATCGAGACCCTCTTGAGCCGTTCCTCTATCTTGAGAGGTTACGGTAAAAGCCCTGGCAGGCAGATGTGAGGCTCTGATTGGATGGGGGATGTTCACGGATGCGAGTTCTATCCTGAGGATCTGCAGACTTCCTCGATCCGTTCGGACAAACAAGCTCGCGGTTTAGGGAGGGTGCTTTGTACCGAGCGAGCTCACCGTGAGCCAACCTTTTAGGGAATTGGGCAACAGAAAGAAATCGCAGCAAATTTGGGTATAAAAAGTATCAGAAAAGGCTTGAAAACATTGCCGATAACGCAGGTGGACAATGTACAGTGGCATGGGTGGCCCCACCAACCAGCCGGACAAAAACCCAACAAAAACGCACGTCTTTACAGATTCTTGCTCAGAGCCGACAAAAGTTTAGATTCACGCCCGCCTAAATGGGCGACGGACGGCAGTAACATTCACACCGCCGATTTTGGCAACCTGCGTTTCTGGGCGTGGGTTGATGATGTGAAGCAAGCCACCTAAATAAAGACGAAAGTCAAGAGAAGACCATTGGGGCAGGTTCAGCAGGCTTTGGCGACGGCATCCAGAATTTTTTGAAGGTACGGATCAACCTCGCCATCCGCACGCGGCGAGAGTGCCAAATCCTCACGCAGGATGAATCCGATCTGCGTCAGCCTGTTTCCGTTTGTTGTGTGGATTCCGTCCGATGCGTACGCGGGAAGGCGGAAGTTTTTTGCCGTCCGCAACTCGTCAACGATTGCAGCGATCCGGCGTGGCGAGAGTGCGATGATCGCATGATCCACCCGGCGGCTTTTGGGAATTTTGCAAAGCTGCATCACGCATTCCGTTGTGTAAAGACGCCAAGGTTCGTGATGGTTGCGACCAAAACTTTCCATCTGTTTCGTCCAGAATCGCCAGCATCTTTCCGTTTCGTACATCGCGTCTGGACTGTTGCAATCCTCGCAGCAAATTCTGCGAAGCACGGACCACATTGAACCAGCACGGGATTTAGAACACGACACATCGTATTCCGCGTCCAAAGCGTATGCCGTCAAAAGTGCATTCCACTCTTCACCGCGACGGATCGATTTTTGAAGCGAAGACAAGAGGTCCCAGATAGAAGCGTCCATAAAATCCCCTGGCTGTCTAATACTGCAACTTCGGCATTTCGTTGTGCTCCCGCCCGTCCAGGAGTCGGCTCAGCTTTCGTCCCCGTCCTGCGACATGCGAAAACCAAAACGGAATGTTTTTCTGTGCGCAAACATCGCGCACTTCGCGCGCCCAGTCTGGATTCCCGGGCCGCGGGTCCACTACTCCGCATCCCGTTTCGCCGGACGCAACGCACCACCCGATGCCGTCAAGCTGATTCTCAAGCTCGGGCATCAGGCTTTCCAGCATCCCCAAGCTATCCGCATAGCGGAGCACGCAAGGAATCTTGCGCAGGTCGTCAAGCCTGTAAAAATACCGCTTGAGTTCAACGGACGCTCCGAACCACACATTTGGATAACCTTGTCCCCAATCGCCGGGCAGATGATCCGCGATGCGGTGGGTGCGTTTTGTTTGGATTTGGTAAATTACTTTCGGCGTGTTTTTGATGATTTGCCAAGCTTCGTTCCGCCACTCATCCGCTTCAGGAAGGAAGAAATCACTATAGCCGCAAACGAAGCAACTCAAGTTTTTTCCCGCCGCTTCTGCTTGTTTTTGCAGCCGATAAGGCTTTCGCCAGGTGCTTGTCGCCCGGCGGATATTCGTTGGGTCGTGGATCGCCTGCTGGCCGAAGTTCTTGAAGCGCTCGCCTTGCGTGAGGAACATCAGGCAATTCTTGCAGGCGGCGCTGCATTTTTTGCAGCCCAGCCACGGATTCCAATTTGCATCGTGAGGTTCGTTGCTCATGCCCGGAACACGACTTCCCGAACCCTTCCGTCCTTGACGGTCAGCGTCACGGCGCATTGGTCGTTCGCTTCGAACACCGAGCCATCGCCCATTACATAAATCACGTTGACAACATCGGACTGCAAATCGCCGAACGCGGTTTGGTCGCCATTCCTAGCGGCGACGGCCATTTTTTCTGCGTTGGTCATAGCTTCTCCTTGGCGGGCTTCCGTCCGCGCGGCCGCAGGACGCCGCATCTCTCTTAATACTGTGATTCAAGGAATTTCGGCGGCGGGCTTCAATGAAAATTTAAGGCACTCGTGATCTGTTGGAAATATGGATCGATGATGTCCGCTTTCGGTTTCAACGCGGCGTTTTCCGTAAAAATAAATTCGGCCTCGGTTTTCTTCGGCCCGGAACAGTGGATTCCGTCATACACATACGGCGGCAGCACAAGCGGACGGGGATTTTCACGCCACTCGGAAATGATCTCCTGCATCCTTTCTTTGTTGATGGCAATCACCGCGTGATCCGTGATCCGGGACTTCGGACTTCGGCACAAATAAAGAACCGCCGTGACCGTGAAAAGGCGGTGCGGTTCGGATCTGGCACGCATGAGGCTTTCAACCTGCTTCTGCCAGAACCGCCACTGGACTTCCACAAACTCCCCGGCGTCTGGATTCGCCAAGCTAATGTCCTCCGCGGCGATGCGGCGTAAAATCGACCACATTGCACCTCCCCTTGAACGTGTCCAAGGCTTCGCGTATTCCGCGTCAAGCTGGAACGCGGCGTCCAGTGCGTTGGATTCTAGTCCTCGCCTGCAAGATTTTTGCAGCAAAGAAAACAAGGTGTAAACAGAGCAGTCCATAAAATCCTCCTGCGGATTAATACTGCTTTTTCTAGTGGGATGAATTATTCCGCCGCTGGCTTCCTGCCGCGCGGTCGCTGGACGCCGTACTTCACAGCAATCTGCGCGACCCTAGTGGTGGACAGCCCGTACGTCACCGCGATGGTTCGGTAATTTTTGCCGGGGTGATTTAGGATCTCGTCCACGACTTGCATTTCAAATTGCGTTTGAAGCGCCCTGACTTGGTCCCTGGTAATCATTGGATTACCTCCAGCGGATTTTCAGCCATCCACACGCCGCCGTTTGGTGGCGGCGGGAACTCGTGATAAATCTGCCCGAGCGCATCGATACCCTGACCGCTGCGCGTCGCGGTGACCTGCTTGAAGTAAAACGGAATCCCTTGGCGTCGCGCCGCGAGCATCAGACGGTAGGCCCATGAAAGGTCCATCGTGCGCCTGCCGTGCTGCTGCGGCCCGTGCCACTGGTCTTCCGGCGTCCAGCGGTACTCGGGATTGTCCCCGGACTCGCCGCCGACGATAAGCCAGCCGATGCCGTCAAGGTTTATTTTCCTGCGGATGTCTTCGAGCAACGGCTCGCAGGAAAGGAAGCGCACGGCTTCCTGGTGCATGGGGATTTTCCGCAGGTGGTCGATGCGCGCGAGCGTTGCGTTGCAGCCGACACTGGTGCCGAGCCAAACATTTTTGTAGCCTTCGCCCCAGTCTTGGGGAAGATGGTCCGCGATTCTTTCAGGTCTCTTCGTCAGGATCAAGTAGACGAGGTTAGGCGTGTCGTGGATGATCTTCCACGCCTCATCGCGCCAGCCGCGCGAATCGATGCGCCTGTCGAAGAAGTCGCCGTGGCTGCAAGTGAAGACGCGCGCGTAGGTGTTGGCTGGCAAATCGCGCTGCAAGGCGCGCGGATTTTCCTTGGTGGTTTTGGTCTGGTACGGGCCGTCCGCGGCGAAGGCGTCAAGGTGGTGCTTGCGAAGGTCGCGATAGATGAAGCAAAACTTGCATTCGTGACCGCACTTCTGGCAGCCCCACCAAGGGTTGTAGCTGTAATGCGTCCACGAAATCTTTGATCTGGCCATTTCGATTCTCCTGGACAAACGAAAGGGGGAAATTGAGGACTTCAATTCCCCCCGTTTCTTTAATACTCTAGGCTGCTGTTGCTTTTGAATTGTTGTCAGGCGTGATCACGCCGTAGTTGTCATCAAACGCACGCAACTGACGGTGCAATTCCTGAAGGTAGAGTCTGAGGCTTTCAGGCTGAATGAGGTTGCCGTATTGCTTGCTGAGGCTGACAATCTTCTCAAGGACTTCACGCTGCTGTAAAGCAAGCGTGCAGACTTCACTCAAGTCATCATCTGCTTTCTTTGCTGCGTCAGTCGCAGTCCGCAACTGATGCTTGAGTGCAGTTTCACGCCTCTTGCATTCAAGGTGCTTGTCGCTAGGCTTCTCGTCTTCAAGAAGTGCAGGCGTCGGCGTCTCTGGAAGCGGCGGTGCCACTGTGGTCGTGATCGCAGGTGTCTCTGCTGTCTTTGGCTTTTCTTTTGGCGGTTTTGGCGGTTCTGGCGGCGCTGGGGGATTCACGACATTTAACACGAATTGTGCTTTGTGGAACTCACGCAGCTTACGGCAAACGTAGTCGTAGTTTTTGCCTAACTCTTTTTCCGACCAATCCGTACCACGATGGTACTCGCCGTGTTTGCCAACCAACGGCGGATGCGACGGATGGTGGTGCTGGAAAAACTTCGTAACGGTCTCTATGTCGGTGCGGAATTTCTTGTCATTGACAATGCGGTCGGAAAAGAATTTGTCCACTGCCGTTGCCGCTTCGTCTGCGGCTTTGCAGAGTTGGTTGAACTTTTCCAAAGCTTCGACGACGGCTTTCGCCGCCGTGCTGGCTGTCTTGGCATCTTCTGCTGGTTGCCGCTTGGCGGCGTCCGCCTTTTCGGCTTCGGTGAGGTGCATTGTTTTGCAACCCTCACCGCTGGTCTTTTTCTTGGTCTTTGCTAGGCTGGATTTTTTCTCTGGTGCTGGCGTGCCATAGCTTTCGCCGCACAAGTCGCAGTTGAAGCGACCTTCAACGCCTGCGACAGGTGTTGAGGCTTCGTGCGTGCAAGGATTACCCAAATTACTCTGCCTTTGACGCCCTGGAAGCTGGCGTCGCGAGACCCCTATGAAGTCTCTTCAACTAAATACCGCCTACGGAACCATCCCCGGCAATTCGCGGCAAAAATATTTTCCTTTTGTTTTCAATGGTTTAGCGGCACGATCCGGAGACTTTCGCTTTTTCTACACGCATAGATCTGATCCCTAAACCGACTTAAGTCGGTTTGTCCCCTGGGGTGCGCCCCGCGGGGCGCTCCTTTTTCGCCGGCGCGAAACTTTGGCGGAAATTCCCCGGGCTGAGTATTAGGTGAAAGCTGCGATGATCGGCCGCAGAATTTGGGGGCAAGATGACACGAAACGAATTTTACGAAGCGATGCGTGACGGCGGTCGCTTGGTTTATGCGGGCGATCCGCACCACAGCAAGCACGAAATCCTAGTGCATCCCAGCACAGCAAAAGCCGAGTTTGTGCCGCGAGAGATTCGCCGCACGAAAAATTTCATCCTGTTTACGTCTGGGTATTACATCCGCTACGGCAACGGCACCGACGATGTGTATCTCAACCTTGAAGAAAACGGCACGTGCAAGGTGTCGCCGGTGCCGGGACGATGATGAGTAACAAACATTACTGCAAGGTGCGTGTTTACACCAACCGGCTGTGCGACCTGCCGGCGGTCGGAAAATCCACGCCGCCGGAGCCATACGCCAGTGTCCACGGTTGGCGGAGTTTGTGGATGTGCCGGGTGCATTTCGAATGGGCCGAACAGAGATTTTCCAAAACCAAGTATTAGTACCTCGACGGAGGACTTATGACCAAAGAAGAAAAACTGTTGCACAGCGTCCTAGACAAAATTGAACGCGGACGCTGGCGGTGTTAGTGGGGACAACTAGATTACAGGCGTGGTGCGACCGTCAAGCTTACGCGCGACGTATGCAACGCGATCACGGTTTGATTTGCAACGAGTTGAACTGGTGCACAGCCAGGGACGTTGAACGTATTGAGAAAGATTTGGACAAAGTGAAGCTATGACGCACTACTGCGAGTGGGACGATCATTTCTGCAGCAGCAGCGATTGCGAAGTTGTGGGTGAACTTTGCGGCAAGGTCGCGCACTTCAAGGTCGGCAACACTTGGTTTTGCGCGGATCACTATGACGAGATAGTTTCCGTCAACGGCGGATCTGATCTTGAACCGCTGGATTCACTGGAGGATTTATGACCTACGATCAACTCAAATTGGCGTACCGCCTGTGCGGCGATCCGTCGCTGACCGTGATGCAGATCATGGCCGCGACAGCCTTGGCGGAAAGCGAGGTGCCCGCCATCGACGAGATGCGCGCGAGTGGCTTGCTTAAAGAGGATGTCCTAGAGGAGATGGAGACTCTATGAACGACGACGGAACAAAAGAATTGGATTTCAACACGCCAATCTGTGCAGTATGGGGATGCGGCGATCTAGCAGTCGAACAGCGCGACCAGCCAGGCACGGAATACAAGGTTTGGTATTGCGCGAAGTGCCTGGCCGAGCACGACGCCGCCGATCCAAGCTACCGGCTCTGCTGCTGGGGATGGCCGGATGCGCCAGCGCCGCTGTGCCGCGAGCGCGCGGTCGAGACGATTTTTGTTTTCAGCAACGGGTACAGTTGCTCGGGGCCGCTGAACGAAGAAAGCCAGAAGGCCTGGGACGCCCGCGGCACGTACAGGATTCCGCTGTGCCCCGAGCATTTCAAGGAATGGGAAGAGTACGAGGACGAGGTATGAGCGAACATTATTGCGAAGTACGGTTGCGAAATTCCAAGCGGCCGGGTGAAGACTGCGAAAAGCCCGCGGCATACATCCTGCCGCACCCGCGGAACAAGGACGGCGATCCGCCGCAATATTATTGGCTGTGCACCGCGCATTTTGACGAACTCCAGCGAGCGTGGAAAGATGCGGACGAAATGTTGGTGGATCGTGTGAACCGTTGCCCGTTGCGTGGCCGAACAACGGACCGGCCCGAAGGCCCGTGTTTGGGGGTTGAGTGATGGACACACAAGAGCGGTTTCTGGTTGTGATCGTTGACGAGTCCGCTGGCGTCGCAGGGACGTTCCAGGTGGTGGCGAAACTGGACCACGAGCGTCCCGATGCCATGCGGGATAAGTTGACCCGGGCGTTTACGGTGGTGGTAGCCTCGCTGGCTTGTTGCACTGGAGCAAGGCTGACTTGGATCGGCGTCCAACGGCTTTCATGCATTGGTGCTTTCTCATCGAAATTTTCACTCCTATTCCGCCACCAACCCTTTGCTTTTCGCGATCCGGTATAGACTCATGTGATCCATGCCGATTCGCCGCGCCAGCTTCCTCCACGGCACAGCTTTCCTGGGATCGCGATTGAGTTCGATATATTCGACAACCAGTCCCTCAAGCTCCTTCCGCTTCCTCCGTAGCTCCTCGCGGAGCCCGACGATGCGGGCGATCTTTCCTATGTCCATGTTTCTCCTTCTGCCTCCATCAGAGCCGCCACCTCGACGCCTCATAGCGGTGCTCCTCAGAGATCAAGTGCGCAGGCTGGGCTGTAGTGCCTTGCCTACATAGGAGCAGAGCATATCGGCGAAATTCTTCATTCGCGATCCGCAGGAATTTTCGAGGTGTGCCGGGTTCCCCTGCTACCAACACCATAGGTAGAGCAGAGCGCGGTGCCGAAGCACCGAAGCTCCTCAGAGATGGGGCTGGGGGAAACTCTGAGCCCCGACGTGTTTGTGCCTCCACGAATCGCCAGTTAGGCAAGAAACTCCAATTTCCAATCTATGGGTGTTGGGATGGTGCAAGCCATTCGGGGCAGGCTTCTTTATCCTCCTGCCCCACCTTTTTCAACACGGATAGAGGGGACTCAACAACCTGACGGTGAAAAAGGCAATACCAAGGATAAAGGCAATGAATCAAAACTCGAAAGCTGCGGCCTTATTGGCTCGCATCAAGCAACAGAAAGAAGAAGTAGACGCGTTGACCGTTCTCTGGGGCGAGACATTCCCACAGTTCAATGCGCCGGACACACGCCAATTCAAGGTGTGGCTCAACATCTACGATTTCGACACCGTGGTGGTGGGCATCGAAAAAACCCTCAACTGGTATAACAAGGTTGTGCAGGCTGAAGCCACAGCCGCGGCGGGCGACGAAACCGTCGCTGCCAAAGCAAAGCTGGCAAGCATCGATAGCACGCAAATCGTCAAGTATGCCTCGGGGTGCATGAAAAAGCGCAAGGCGGAACAGTCATGCGAGACCGCCTAAAGATACTCGACTGCAACCGCAAGAACATCCTCGGACTGCCGGACGGTGCGCTGAAGCTCTGGCTCACCTACTACATGAACGAGGACGACGATGACGAGTCTTGGATCAGCATTCCCGAGATCGAGGCTCAGACTGGCATGGGACGGACTTCCATTGTCAAGTGGACGGCATTCCTTCGCAAGAATAAATGGCTTAACGACACGGGCAAGACCGCGGCGGACAAGCTGCTGGCAAGAGGCCGGATGCCATCAAGCAACGCCCATCAGGTCAAGGTTTACCGTGTGGACGACCCCACCAGTTCAAAAAATGAACTGCTCACCAGTTCGGAAGTTGAACTCAAGGTTTATTCTTATGGTTCTGGTTCCGGTTCTGCTTCTAATCCTCTTCAAGTTCCCGTTGGGGTTCCCATCCAATCTGAATCTACTCAGCAGGCGAAAAGCGAGCCTGCCTTGGAAGAGATAAAGGCAACACCGAAACCAAAACCTAAAACCCAAACCCCTCGGGAGTCCGTTTCCATGCCTAATGGCATGGGCACCAAGTCGGAACCAAAAGAGGAAAAACCCAAAACCAAAAAGCCCCGCGCCTTCCCGGACGGAGTTCCTTGGCCGAAGAACTTCGACCGCCTGACCAACGCGGAGCGCACGGAGCTTATCCTTGCCCACACGCCCCCGCCCCAATGCCAAGCCATCTTGGATGATGGTAGTGACTTCTGCAGGGAGCCCAGCGCAGGCAAGCATCAGCAGCAATACAGGAATGGCAGGTATGGCGACTGGTTCGAACTTTGCGCCCACCACATGAGGCAAGCTAGGCAACGTGACTACGAACGGAGCATGGAAATAGCGGATAGGCTGGAGGATTTGTAATGCCTAGGGGAACGATAAATGAACCGGTATTCAGAGGCGAGCGCGAAACGGCGAACAGTCCACGGATATGGGTATTAAGTTGAAGGATGCAAAAAAATGGAGGCAGAGGATCTTACACAGCCATTGACGGAAGAAGGGCGGAAAGAACCAAAGGAGAACATGCGATGGGATTCAGTGAAGACACTTGCCGCCGATGCGGCAAGAAATTCGTGGACAAGTCGGAGTGGCAAGTGCCTGGAGAGCCACCGGCCTGCCCAGATTGCGAGTCGGTGCTGTGGTATTTGGAGCGTGAGCGCATGGCGAAAGAGGATGGGATGGTTCTCTGCGCATGGTGCGGGGATGCGCTCCTCCCTGAGGACCGCGAATGGGCGATCAAACACAGCGATACGGGGCAGGTCGACTACATGTGCTCTCCGCGCTGCGACACGAAGCACCGCGCTTACGTGCGCCAATGCATATGCGGCTGGTGGCACAGCAACAAGCGTTGCCCCAAGTACGGTAGTGCTGAGTTTCGCTGCGCGCCCTTGACCCCTAGTGAACTTTCGGCGCTGCGCGGAGGCAGCCATGAGTGACATGCGCTGTACGCAATGCCATAGGCCGCTTCCCGCATGGCAGCGGGCGGCAATAGAGAACAGGCTGGTCGCCGCACGCCGGGCCTTACTCGCTGCGGGAATGACCGATGCGGACATCAACCGGGCGCTACTAGGCTGGGCGGTATTTTGTTCACAGGCATGCATGGACGCCTGGCAGGCGGTGCCCCGATGACCAGGAAGAAAGCGATGCATCAAGTGATGCGCACGATGGAGGCTGTGGGTCAGGCATATCAGGTGGGCTCGGAGGAGTTCGACGATCAACAACTCAAGGCGATACAGGCTCTGTTCCGCGTACCCATGCACCTGGAGCCCATCGAAGGGGGCAACGGCGGCTCCTACCTTTATTATACGGAGAACCACGAACTCATCGGCTGGGTGCCGGAGGATTCGTCCGGTGGCTTCTACGAGGAATGCTGCTGCTCTGGCCTAACCGGAGACCCTAACGGCGTCTACTGCAAGGGCGAATGCTTTTGCGGCGCATGCGACGACCACCACGATGACGGCTGGAAGCCCGGCATGACACGCGAGCAAGCCGAAGCTTGGGAGATCGAGCGGATCAAGCAGGCGTATGCATTGTGCCATCTCGACATCAAGACGCCGTACGAAGAGCAAAATCCCGGCAAGGGCGTCGTTGACCTGATCATGGAAAGGCTTGACATGGGCGAAAGCTTGGCGACCTACATCGCCGACGCGGTCGAGACCGACCAGGTGCCGCTGGATCAACTCATCGAGGAAGTCCTAAACGGAGAGGCGGAGGGCTACGCGGAATGAGCGAGCATCGCTGCGAATTCGACATGCACCACTGCTCGTCGTCCGATTGCGACGTTTACTGGCCCTGCGACAAACCCGCCTCGCTCAAGCTGGAAGTCTCCCCAGGGCGCTGGGAGTGGCTCTGCGCGGAGCATTACGACTACCTGGTGAGTTGGAGCAGGAAGCGATGAGCGAGCACCATTGCGAGGTCAACGTCGCGCCGATGTGCACGGGGCCGGACGACCCGCGCTATCGTCCGTGCGGCAAGGTCGCCAGGTTTAGGGTTGAAAGCGACACCTGGATGTGTGCGGACCATTATGATGAGTACCAAGAGGCAATGAAGCAAGTCACCAAAAACTACTCCGGCCAGCCCATGGACGACTTGTGAATGATCACTCCTCCGAATTCAACCTGCACAACTGCTCGTTGTCCGATTGCGAGATCGAGGAGCTTTGCGGAAAACCAGCTTCCACCAGGCAGAAAGTGGACAGCGGACGCAGTTATTGGTATTGCGCGGAGCACTACGACTACATGAAAAAATATTGTAGCCCCGGTTGGCCGCAGCACAACTGAAGACGTTCCACATCTACCTTGTGCCCACCTTCCACCAAGTATGGGAAGTCGAGACCGAATCGGAGGAAGCCGTCAAGGACGCCATTGAGGAGAACTATGGTTTCGTGCCCGATGACGCCGTCCTGGTCGCCGAGCAGTGCGTCACTGGTAGTGAGGAAATCATGGACATCAAGGAAACCTGACCGACGTGCGGCAATTGCAATTTCTATGCTGGTCCAAGGGATTGTACTTGCCACCTTAAGCCGAAAGATCTTGAGATGAAATTCCTTTCCGGCACGGTGCCGCAAGAGTTCACGGCTGCGGGCGACGCAGGAGAAGACCTATCCAAGCCACGCCAAGCAGAGCTGACCGCGGTCCGGTTCAAGCTGGCTGACATCACCGATCAGTTAGGCGTCGATGAGTTAGACGTCGTTCAGGCGGTGAAAGTCGTCCGTGCCATAACGGATTGGGGTCTCAAAGAGAGCCTCGACTTTGTGAAAGGTGTTAGGGCAAGCCGGGCGGATTAGCTTTACCAGGGTCTGGCCCAGTTGTCCCATTTGCCCTAAGTGTGGCGTGATGATATGCCCCGGATGCGAATGCGACGATGACTGACTATTGCGAAATCTTGGTCACATCCATCGGTTAAGCGCGCCACGAGAAATCGTCCGCACGCAAAAAAATCAATTCAGGGAGCAATAAAAGTGGAGAATTTTGATACGACACAAGAATTCAGACCGTGCCCGGACAGCGATGGCCTAGGATACTGGAGCAATGAAAAGATTGTAGTCGGCTACGTAAGCGAAGTGAATGGACCCGACTCTGCGGAGATCCCGGATTTCGTTCCGACCCGGCACGAACTGATCCAGCTCGCGAAATACTGGGCATCGCTTGACCTCGAAGACCTATTTTACTTTTTCCTGCTCGGCCAGACTGGTTCCAGTGAAAGGCAGCGCGTGGCATTCGCGCGCCGTCGCATTTGCCGGATCGCGACAGTACTCGGAGAGGAAGAAGTCCGGAAGGCAATCGAGGAAGCCGAGCAAAAGTACAGCAAGACAATCGACCCCAGGGCTTGGGGGATATTCAAGGATGGCACCCCGGAGGAGCAAGAGGCGTTTCAGGAAGAGGTTCTGCGATCTTTTCCCGAAGACTGCCAGGATGCTTCTGGGCAGGCTGCTCGTCAGCCCGCGGCAGAGTGACTTTTGCTCTTTCGCGGCCGCTGTCCGACGCGCCGCATGAAGCCAACGCCTGCGAGAAGTGCTACGAGTATGCCGCGTGTACTGCGGGCATGGAAAGTCGACGCTCCAGCGCGGTATGCATGCAAGCCGAAGATAACGATGGTTTCAATTCCGCAAAGCCCTTCTCTGGTCGCGACATCGCCGGAACCGCGGAGGATGACCTTGTGGGCGCTGGCGGGTGGTCCGGGGGCTTCAGCAGCCTTTTTGACCACCCTGCGTGACGTTTGGCGAACAGACGGAACCGGCCGTGGAGTAGGATCCGCCCGATGAATGGCTCAATGCCTCGCTCATTGACGCGGTTCGGCGGGTTCCACCGTGCCAGCCGAAGTGCCTATAGGTGGGGCGAGCAGTGCCGAGCTTGTTTCACGCGGGTGACCGCGGCATCCAGTTCCCAGCCCAGAGACCATGGCGGAGAAGGTGGGATACTCACCTAGCCGTTTTCGGCATCCTACCCTATTTTCAGCAACATGCGTGAAAACCGCATCAGCATTGGCGATTTCTACGACTTCGCCTAGTTCGACTGCTTCTACGCTTTCAACTGTTTGGGTCAAATTTCAGGCCTAGACAGACACCAAGGACCGGGATCGAATCACCCTCGCGCGATAGGAGTGTGAGGATCGACTCTATGTGAGCTTTGACCCACAGCAAGAGGAGCCGCGCCGGCCTCGTGAGCAGGGGAGCTACTAAGATGGGGGTAACCTGCCATTTCGACCTAATCAGCGATACAGGCACATATTGGCATCGGCGGCGAGCACTGTCTCAACCACCATCTTCACGTACTATCCGTCTAATCCTTCTGGGAAGGAAATGACGCGGGCTGCCAAAGCCGGGAACCGGGACCGGTTAGTTATTTAAAACACCTGGATCTTCCCCAGGACCACTGAAAGTGCGATGTGGAACCAGTCCGTAGTGCGAATCGCGCCAGGCCCGACTACGCGAAGCTGCAAACGTGTTGTTCCGTCCCGTGGCGCAGGTCTATATTAGACGGTGCAGACTTTTCGTGACTGACAGTTTGCCGAGACCCGGAGAAGTGTGGTTTGTTCAAGCGGCTCATGCGGGAGCGCTTCCTCTCGATGCGCCCGCAACTGGACCAACTTCCCCACTCGCTCCTCAGGCATTACACCTTTGTCCGCAAGGTCTGACTGGTTCCCTTGATACATATAGCAGTCCAAGGAAGAAAAGATTGTCCCGACAGGAGAGATCATAATGGCCAACGCTCGCAGCGGGAAGAAAAACGAACCACAGAAGCGGTTGCGCGGGGCATTACCCACGATCGGAATCCGTCCGGCGATTGACGGGCGGAGGAAGGGTGTCCGCGAATCGCTGGAGGCGCAGACCATGGGAATGGCAAAGGCTGCAGCTGACTTCCTGGAGAAGAATTTGCGCCATCCCAATGGACTGCCGGTGGAATGTGTGATTGCCGACACTTGCATTGGAGGAGTTGCGGAGGCCGCTGAATGTGCGGACAAGTTTGCCCACGCGGGTGTGGGCGTATCGCTAACAGTCACTCCTTGCTGGTGCTACGGGTCCGAAACGATGGACATGGATCCGCTCATTCCTAAAGCCGTCTGGGGCTTCAACGGCACCGAGCGTCCGGGCGCCGTCTACCTTGCCGCGGTGCTTGCCGGACACAGTCAGAAGGGCCTGCCTGCGTTCAGCATTTATGGGCACGACGTTCAGGATTCAAAGGACAGCTCGATTCCCAAAGACGTGCAGGGGAAACTGCTGCAATTCGCCAAGGCGGGGCTGGCCGTCGCGGAGATGAAGGGCAAGTCATACACTTCGCTGGGCGCAGTTTCCATGGGCATAGCGGGTTCCATGGTCGACCCGAGTTTCTTCCAGCATTATCTCGGCATCCGGACCGAGTTTGTGGACATGGCCGAGTTCGTCCGCCGCATCGACGAAGGGATCTTTGATCCCGACGAGTTTCAACGGGCGCTGACTTGGACGAAAGATAACTGCAAAGAAGGCGCCGACTTAAATCCCAAGAAGATTCAAACGACGCGCGAGAAGAAAGATGCTGACTGGGCAACGGTGGTCAAGATGACGATGATCGCCCGGGACCTGATGATCGGGAATCCCCGTCTGGCGGAGCTAGGTTTTGGCGAAGAGGCCTTGGGCCACAATTCCTTGGTGGCCGGATTCCAGGGGCAGCGGCAGTGGACGGATCACTTCCCCAACGGCGACTTCATGGAAGCAGTCCTCAATTCTTCGTTCGACTGGAACGGCATTCGTGAGCCTTTTGTGTTTGCTACCGAGAATGATTCACTGAACGGCGCCACAATGTTATTCGGACATCTGTTGACCGATACAGCTCAAATCTTTGCCGACGTCCGTACCTACTGGAGCCCAGAGGCAGTAAAGCGGGTGACGGGAAAGTCTCTGCGCGGTAAGGCGAGCCAGGGCATTTTACATCTTATTAACTCCGGGGCAGCCACCTTGGATGCCACCGGGGAAATGACGAAGGACGGCAAACCTACCATGAAGCCCTTTTGGGAGATTTCCCCCGAGGAGGTCGAACGCTGTCTCCGCGCTACAAGGTGGTGTCCAGCGATGGTGGAATACTTTCGAGGTGGAGGATTCTCCTCGCAATTCTTAACCAAAGGTGAAATGCCTGTCACCATGTCTCGCATTAATTTGATGGCAGGTCTGGGGCCGGTGCTGCAGCTGGCGGAAGGCTACGCTGTAGATCTCCCAGATGATGTGCACCAGGTTCTGGATCACCGTACCAACCCCACCTGGCCTACGACCTGGTTTGTACCCATTCTTACGGGGAAAGGTCCGTTCCGCGATGTCTATTCGGTGATGAACAACTGGGGAGCCAATCACGGGGCCATAAGTTATGGGCACATCGGCAACACCGGTCTGCATGCACAACGTGGCTGAGGAGAGGATTTTCCGGCCCAGCACATGGACGGGATTCGGCACTCATGATCCTGAAGGCGGGGACTACCGGGCTTGCGCGAATTTCGGCCCTCTCTACGGGAAGAGATGACCGCCGCAGACTGCACCTGGCAATCTCGGTGATGGAAGAGCGACAGACCCCGTGCATTACCGCATTTTGCAGGCGCTGTAGTCGCGCAATTCCAATGCCTTGGAGCCCGGGCAGGAACGTAGCGTTACTACATTCTTCGCAACTACGGCTGCACCCAGCAGTCAGTGAAAAGCTCAGTATCCGGACTTCTATTCTTTCTTCTGGTTGTAGTCGAGATATACGACGTGTGTCTGGAGATACTCCTCCAGGCCATGCTTGCCGTCCGCGCCGCCGATGCCAGATTTCCGCCAGCCGGCGTGGAATCCTTGCATGGCCTCAAAGTTTTCGCGATTCACGTACGTCTCGCCAAATCGCAACTCGTTGCACGCACGCATGACCACATCGAGGTTTTGGGTATAGATAGAGGAAGTCAGGCCATATTCACAGTCGTTAGCCATGTCGATCGCTTCATCAAGGTTTTTGAATGTCGTTATGGGAAGGACCGGCCCGAAGATCTCTTTCTGCATGATGGCGGTTTCCTGACGGCATTGCGTGAGCACGGTGGGCGGGAAGAAGAAGCCTCGAGGACGATCAGACCTCTTGCCGCCCAGAACGAGTTTCGCTCCGTCCTTGACGGCCTGCTGAACCGCATTCTCCACCTGCTCAAGCTGGCTCTTGCTGACCAGCGGGCCCATATCCACATCAGGTTCGCCAAGGGGATCACCGAAGCGGGTCAGCTTCATCGCCGTCGTCACTTTCTCTACAAATCTGTCGGCAACGGATTCATGGACGTAAGCTCTTTCGGCACAGTTGCACACCTGCCCGGTGTTGATGATGCGTGAGTTGCGAATCGAGGTGGCAGCCAGATCGAGATCGGCGTCCTGCATGACGATCGCAGGGGCCTTTCCGCCAAGTTCGAGTGACACCTTAGTGACATTCTCCGAGGCGGCGCGCATGACCTCCACACCACCCTCCACGCTGCCGGTGAGACTCACCATGCCGACTTTCGGATGACTTGCGAGGGCTTTGCCCACAACCGATCCGCGCCCAGCGACCAGGTTGAAGACGCCCTTGGGCAGAGACGACGCGGCCACGATTTTCGCAAACTCGAAAGCATTGTTTGGCGTCTCGCAGCTGGGTTTGATGACGATCGTGTTACCGGTCACCAGGGCCGGAGCCATCTTACGAGCAATCAGGAAGAAGGGAAAGTTCCACGGCAGAATTCCGGCGATGACACCGATCGGCATCTTGAACAACAGAATATTTTCGTTCGGACGGTCGCTTTGAATGATCTCGCCTTCGTAGCGCCGCGCAAACTCAGCCATGTAATCCATGTAGTCAGCCGTGAAGTCCACCTCGACTTCAGCCAGGGGAAGAATCTTGCCCTGCTCTTCTGAGATCGTCCGGGCAAGAAAATCTCTATTCTTGCGAATGCCCTGCGCGATCTCCCGCACGTAGCCGGCCCGCTTGATGGCTGGGAGTTGGCACCAAGCCTTTTGCGCTTTTTCAGCCGCCTGGACCGCCCTCTCGACGTCAGTAACTCCTCCGCTGGGTATTTCGGAGATCACTTCCTCGGTAGCGGGATTGCTCACTGGAATAATCCCGTCCGAAGAGTTTTCCACGAACTCGCCGTCGATGAACATCCGATACCGCTTGGTCGATCTCTGGGAAGGATTCATAATGTCTTCTCCTCTGCAATCTCTGTCGCCTAATCTACGCTGAAATTCTTAGCCCTGCCCCTCTCCCCGGCCATGAACATCGGGCGATTCTGGGGCAAGGATGCAAGTGACCCCACTCGCTTCTAGCATCTGCTGATACGACAATTCCAAAGCGCTATCGGAAACGACAACGTCGATTTCGTCCAGGTTTGCGATATGGACCATGGCGTCGCAGCCGAACTTCGTGTGGTCGCCAACAATGATGATCTTCCGCGCGACTTTCATCATCGCCTTGATGGATTGCACCACGAATGTATTCGTGTCGCTCAGCCCGGCGCCGGTGATACCGCGCACACCTGCGATCAACACATGCGCCGCCGCGCTGTTCAGCGTTTTTTC
>JBEKOE010000032.1:0-26940 GCA_049522075.1 Candidatus Acidiferrum sp. | reverse complement strand
GGTTACACTCTGTGGTCATAAGGCTGTTCTCCTTCTTGGCAAGATTTCTTTCTAGACAAAAGAGTTATGCCATGAAGCGACAGCCTTTTTCTATTTATTATGAGAAATTCGCGCTAGCCGCCTGTCCAATTTCCGGGGATCATTCTGCGGCCCGCTTGCGTCGGAGAGACGCGCCCGTATCATCCTTCCAAGCGCCTAAAATCGCTTTGTATTTTCGTTTGGATTCGTATAAAGTCCTTCACTCGGCTGAGCCTGAGCGATTACTCGCCTGCCCCGCCAGGGGAGGCGCAAATGGGAGGGGAGATGATCCGTCTGCGAAGTTTTCTTTTACTCTTGTTTTTCACGTGTTTAGTTACTTCCTTGCGAGCGCAAACCGCCAGCGACGCTTCTTCGCAACCTGCTTCCTCCCAACCTTCTTCCCCGAACTCCGGCGGAGATTTCTTCCGCGACTGGTTCAGCATGGTTTCCCGCACCCAAGCCGATCAGCCCCACTGGATGACTCCCGTTGCCACCACCACGCCGCGCCTCGAACAGGAGTTCCGCTATGACATTTTCTGGCAAACAAATAGCGCCGGCGTCACCCGCGAAAACTACGGCGGTGCCAAAGGCCTGGAGTTAATCCCGGAGCGCCACGTCGAAGTCATCCTCGTCGCGCCACCCGCCTACATCGTCCACAACGACCCCGCGGTTCGCGATGGCTTCGGCGACTGGGGCTTTCTCCTGAAGTACCGCATCCTTTCCTCCAACGAGGAGCATGGCAACTACATCCTCACCGCTTTCTTCCAGACCACCCTGCCGACCGGGCAATACAAGAACGGCGCCGCCGACGCCATCATTACCCCTACCATCGCCTACGGCAAAGGCTTCGGCCACTTCGATATTCAAGGCACGTTCGGGGCCTCTCTTCCGACCGGCAATGAAGCCAAAATCGGCCGCACCTTCCCCTGGAACAATGCGTTTCAATATCACCTCTACCGCAAGTTCTGGCCCGAACTCGAAGTCAACTACACCTATTTCCAGAACGGCCCCAACAACGGCAAAACCCAGGTCTACCTGACGCCGGGTCTCGTGCTTGGCAGGTTCCGCCTCTGGAAACGCTTGGCGCTCTCCGTCGGTGGGGGCTTTCAAATCGCCACCACACACTTCTACACCACCAATCACAACGGCATCTTCACCGTGCGTTTCCCGTTCTGAGCCGCCGCAGTCCGTCTGCCGTATTGCACCGCCCAAAATCTGTCATTTTGATCGCAGGGACGGCGGTTTCTTGCCGCCCCGGAGCGGAGATACGGTTCTCCATCGCACGTTTTTTGTGCGATGAAATCTCTCTTCAACTTCGGCATTCTGGTTGAATTGTTTTGCTTTACGCCAGCCCCAGATGATCGAGATGATAGTGTCCCTTTTCGATCACCTGATCCTCATCGATCCACACGTCGCAATTCCGCGTCAGCACGTCCACGTGCGTCCGCGACTTCCAATTCGCATGCGTCTGGTTCCCGTACGGATCACCAAACGCAATGTGCACTCCCGGAAACTTCTCGTCCTGCAGCAGGATGCCGATCATCCGTGACAACCCCAGGTTTGTTCCAAACGCCAGTTCCCCCACGCGGTCGCTGTTTTCGTCCGTGTGGCAATACGCCCAGAACTCCTCCTCCAGATCCTTCCGCCCGCACTCCGCGTGCTGCAATCTCCCGCCCGCAATCTTCAGCACCAGCGGTGTCTCCTGCAAATCCCCGTATTTCCCGTTGAAATAATCTCCCGCCGTCGCATCGCACACAAACGTGCCGTCCACCGTCGCCGGCGTTGTGAACACTTCCCCCGCCGGCAGATTCGACCAGTATCGCGGGCTGATCAATCCGCCCGTCTTCACCCAATCCAGTCCGCGGTCAAAATGTGCGCTGATCGAAGTCCCCGCCTCCGTCTTCACCGTCAGCTTTTCCGCCTTCAACATCCGCTCCCGCAGCCGGTCGCTCAAGCGATCCACCAGCCGGTAATCCGCGCGCATCCCCTGCTGCATAATTTCCGGCGTCACCCCAATCATGTGCGCGTAGCGGATCTGCCGCCGCTCGACCACCCTCACGATCGCCATCCGCGCGCTCAATTCGCCCGGCTGCGGCGTCGTGCACAATATCCCGATGTCGGCTTTCTCCAGCGCTTCCAGCACCGGTTCTGGCGCGCTAATCATCGGCCGCGGCCCAAAATCCTCCAGCAACAGTCCGGTGATCTCCGCTCCGCGCTCCCGCAGCGCCCGCTCCAGGCTCGCCGCCACCTCCCGGCTTACCTCATCCGCGATTAGCGTCACGCGCTCGTTCGCGCGCACGCCCAGGCACACTTCCACGGCGTTCTTCGCGCCCGGCATCAGCTCATTCGGTGCGATTCCAAAAGACATTCTTACCATTTTACCTGAACTGCTTCCCCTGCCAATTCCCCCGTGCTCAGAAGTAACCCGAATCCCCAATATCCATCTTCGTAAAGAAACTCACGCCTGCCGCATTTTCCCTCAACGGGACTTCTGGCCCGCGTCCCGGAGCTACAGCCAATTGTCGAGCGAGTGCAGACAATTGGCAGAATAAGCTCCAAGTAGGCCGTCAGCAGGAGCAATCGCGGATAGCGATGACGCTCATGGTCGAGCAAAGATGCTAATGAGAGTTCTCCATATTTTGCCCTGGGGCCGAGTGGAACCAAAACTTGAGTTCGCTTACGATTCAGTCGAGAGAATGTCTGAACGGCCTAGATTGCTGCTAGCCGCTTACCTAGCGATCTTTTCCAAATCGCAACTGTGTGGTCAGGTGGAGTCTGCCAGCTACCCCATTCGCTTAATGTGCGGATGCTATCGTCGAATTGCTTGAAGCAGGGCACGGAGCCTAGCGCGGTCTTCAAGATCCATATCCACAATTTCGAAGGCAACCAGATCCGAACGCGCATCGCGCAGAAATAATTTCGCTGCGAAGCTTCGAAGACCGGTCTTGATTCGGATGGTGGCGGGCGTCCCAGGAAGCAGCCGATGTTCGCAGAAACAGATGCCTCCTCCGAGGCTGAGTTGCCGTACAGACGCCGAAAAGTCGCCATCCGCAGTGCTGATTTTGGCGGCCAGCGCGCGGCGGAGCCTCGCTCTGGGATAGTAGCGCTGGCGTACACCGGGGGCGTCGTTGCTGGGGTCAAATGGCATGGGTTCTAGATCGGGAGGTCTAAAACCGGCACTGGACAAAATCGCTTTCGCGCCTTGCGGGTCCAATTTCTGCAGAGATTGTGCCGCCACGACCCGCAATTCCCTGGGAGACACGCCGTGTCGGGATTCCTTTGATTCAACGAGTTGGCGCAAGAGCGGGACGGCCTCCCTGACTCGCAGGCGCCCCAGCGCCTCGATCGCCTTGACGCGAAGGAAAGGAGCCGTGAACTTCTGCAGCTCACCCGCAGCAATTGCGAGAAGCAACGGAGCCGGGGAAGTCTCGCCACTCATTCCAATTTCGTCAAGCGCCAAAGGAGCGACCAACGGATCGAACACGTGGAGAAGTTTGGCCAGCAGGAGTCCACGACAAGACGAACCCGCGCCGGCGATTTGCCGCACGACCGCATCTTGATATACCCGGTTCCATTCGGGCAAGCGCACTCGCATCACTTCTTCGAGCGCAGCAGGATCCAGGCGGCTCAGCAGGCCGACTATGATCACAGCAGCAGCGGGGGGACGCACACGGATCGCTTCGCACAAAGTATGTGCGGCCTCGGAACCCAGTTCCTCGGCGACTTTCACCAAGCGATCGCGTTCGCGCCGCCGAGCACAACGGCTGGTTTTCCCTGCAAGATGCTCAGCAGCGGCCAGAGGCATGAGGCGCAACACCTCGATCAGATGAGCCGAGGCCTCGCGCCCGCGAAGCACTTCTTCGAGAAAGTCGGGAACACGATTCTCCACGCCTACGCGCGCCAGCAGATCGGAGGTCATCTCCGGGTGGGTCTTCTGCAATGACTCCAGAATGGATAACATTTGCAGGATGGCCGGGTAGCGGTGGCGCGTGGCAGCCTCTTGGCCAAGGAGAACAAACGTCGCGCCAATCAGGTGCTGCAATCTAGGGTCGTTTTTTGCGGCGAGTTCCTCGCCTACGTGGCCGATGGCAATTCGAAGCGCTTCACCGCCCGGGCGAGGGAAGTACCCGGCGAGATCCTTCAAGCCGAGGGCCGTCTTCTGCCGCCCCTCTGGAGAAGAACTGTGAATGCAACTCGTGTAGTTCACCAGGACTTGCTGAAGCCTTCCCGATTCATCCGGCTCGGGGAGTTGATCCAGGTACTGGCGGATGTAATGAGTGGGTACTCGCCAGGCTTGATCGGAAAGCAACACATCGAGCTTTGCTGATTCCGGCGCTTTCGCCCAAAACTGCTGCTCAAGGGAATTGGTGGACGGCCGGGCGATTTCAAAACCCGTGGGTTTCACTTTCTCCTCGCGCGAACCAAGGGCCTCACGAAGAGAGTCGACTTCGCGATTCAACCGGTTGAGCATTTCTGTTACGGCATCCACTCGCGCATCACCCTTCTGATAACGATCCAGGGCGAGTTGGACCGCGAGATGCTCCGCCACCTGCAGGAGCAAGGGAGTGCCGGCTGGCTTTTTCGGAATCGACTGGGCAAACTCGGCCAGCGCCTGACGTAGAGTCTCCTGACTTGATTGAGGCAATTGCGAAAATCCCTGGCGTAATTTTGCGGGATCAGCGCCGCTTACCCCGCCTTCTTGAGCGATCTTGCTGAGCACGCGAATGACAGCGCCGGTTTCCTCTTCCGTTTGGCCCGCTGGAGCAGCAGCGCCACCGGCGGACGCCGCTTCGGAGTGGCCCGGCGGACCTGTCTGGGTACCCGTTGTGGGCTGCGAAGCTGCAGGCCGGCCCGCGCCTTCCGCCGCCGAAATGAGCTCAAGCAGCTTGAGAGGGTCATCCAAGAGGCCCTGCATTTGTGCGGAGTCAGCACCAAGTGTCTGTGCGAGCAGCTGAGCGGCAACTCTGTTTTCCGGCCGGTTCGAACCCGCAGGCACAAACCTAATTTCATTGATACGAATGCCACACTGGCCGTCGTCTCCGAGTGTTTCTTTGAGTTTTTCTGCCAGACCTGCGGGTTTCGACCCACTTTCGCCGAAGAGGCGCACCATTTCCAGGAAAGCCTCGCGCCTCACTTGCGCAGTAAACGTCACGCTAGCTAAATCAGCCGAAGCGAGAAACAGCGCAAAACTTTGCTCTGCGGGCCCAGCCTTGACCGGAAGGCCGTCAACGAGGAGGCGGTTTTCCGAAACCGCGAGTTGCAGACTGCTCTTTCTGCCATCGGAAAACACGGATTGGAGATGTTCCCAGGCGTCGCCAGCTTGGGCGATTGTTTGCGCGTGCGCCATACCGTACATTCGCGCGGATTTTAGAAGAATGTTCAGGCTGCGCAAGAAAGCGCGCACAGCGGGGTTTTGTATTTCAACGGTTTGTGTTCGGCCCATTTTGTGGGATGCCCCAAACCGGGCTTAGCGGTTTGGACCTCTAACTCGCACATCGTATGCTTCTCCTGCTCTGGACACAACGAATTTGCCTCCAGAGCAGATACTAGCGAGACAAGCGGGGATTTCGGACGAGTCGCTGATCGACCTCACGTTCCAGAAACAGCGTTCGAGGAAGTTTGGAAGTAGAAATCCAGTTTACTTGGACTTACAGCGCCTTTAACGGAAACTGATCCACGGTTCTTGATTATCTCCCCTGCTGACTACGCTGCTCCCACTTTTCTTGCTTCCACACGAAACGACGGAATCTGCCCTCCGCCGCTCGTCACATTCGCCAGCCCTGTCGCGCTTAAACGCGTTAAAAACCCCGCCAGCTTCCCGCGAAACAAATACGGCGCGAAATCCACCAGCATGTCCCGGAAATCCACTTTGCCGCCCGCACCGATATGCGGAAACACTTCCCGGCTGACAGGTATGCGCTCTTGCACGATCCAGCAGCCATGCGCCTCAGCCTTCTTTCCGCCGGGCAATGCATCTTCGATGGCGCGCTCCCATTGTTTTGCGTCTGTATCCCAACCCAGCGTCACGCCCATTCCTCCATATTCATCACTGGGCTTCAGCACCAGGTCCTTCTGACGTTTCCTTATGTACTTCAACAGCTCAATCGGCTTGCCGTTGTAATCGCTTCTCACGTCCTCTACTACCCGCGTCCACGGCACGTGCCGCCGGATCAGTTCGCGCTCCTCCGCAGTAAACAGCGCCCCATTCTTCGCGTCCGTCAGCACCGCAAAAAACGCCTTCACATGCGGAATCTTGCAGCGAAAATTATTCGCCATGCATACGGTTCCCGCTTCGTATGCCTTTACCAGCGCCGCGCACTCGGCGGGTTTCGCCACAATGTCATTGATCAGCACGCGCCGGTACACCAGATCGATCTTCTTTCCTTTCGCCGCCAGTTGCTTCCCGTCAAACTCCAATTCCCGCGGGTCCGCAAGAACTACCGGCACGCCCAACGCCTCGAATCGCCCCTGCAGAATCTCAAACTCGCTCCAAGTTGGCACTTCCTTCCAATCCACAATCGCTATTTGTGGCCGATTCGTCTTCCCGCCCCATTCCACATAGGTCGTCATCAGCGCATCCAGCAGCTTCGCGCTCAGCGGGTAGCTGTGCACCTCATACCGCTTCGCAAATTCCTCCATCACCGGCAGTTTCCGGAAAATGTCCGAAAGCGTTTCCGAGTAGCCAGAGCCTGCCGGCGATTCCCCGTTGTATTCCGTGAACTTCAGTGAGTCCGGCAGAAGAAACGCGTCCAGCCGGGACGCCGTGCTCGCCGGCCCCGCTCCCGCCACCAGCCGAGCCAGCCGCTCTTCCTCCGGCCGCAAGTGGAATTGTAAGAAAAGGGATTTGTCATTGAGCGCCGCGGTCGTAACCCGTTCCGCCACTATTGCGATGGTCTCGGCAACGTGGCGCACGCGCTGCTCGTCCCCAGGCGACAAAAAATAGGGCCGCAAAAAGGGGCAGTGTACTCGCCGCCCAAACGTTAGTTTCGCCGCGCGCACATCTGCCAGGAATCTCTGGGCAAGTGCCGGCGACTTCTTCACCATGGGCCGCAACAGTTCGTGCCACTGCTCGGCTGGACCGTGCTGTTTCACCGCCGGCTTTCTGGACTTCATCGCGCCGTCGTTCCCGAAGGAGCGGACCTGGCGGACTGCGCCGCCGGCGCCGTACGCGGCGCTCCGGTAAATCCTGCAGTCGCCCCAATGCCCAGCATCTCTTCCCACTGCGGCCACGTATTTGCCACGTTTCCGTTCAGCGCGCGATCGATCACCAGCCGCGCCATCTTCTCCACCACATACGTAAAGTAAAACTCGGTGATCCGGTCCTTCTCGAAATCCGGCGCGGGATTCAGGAAATCGATCGCGTAAGGCACGCCGTCCTTCACCGCAAACTCGATTGTGTTCATCTCGTAGCCCAGTGCTAGATTGATCGCCTGCGCGTCCTCTACCACCCGCGCGCCCAGCTCATCCGACAGGTATTTGTGCTCCACAAGGTATTTCCGTTCTTTCGGGTCGTACGCTACCGGCAAAATGTCCGTCTTGCCGAACGTGAAACATCTCACGTACTGCTCGAAATCGATGAACTCCTGCAGCATCATGCAATACGGCGAAGTCTTGTCGAATGCCTCCAGCAGTTCCTCCTCATTATTTACCTTGTACACGTGCTTCCACCCGCCGCCCGAAAACGGTTTCAGGATGGCTGGCCGCCCCACCGTGTCCAGCAGCCCCACCCAGTCCATCGGGTACTTCAGGTTGCGCAACGACTCCGAGGTGATGTCCACATCCGAGGGATAGCCCTTCTGCGGCAGCAGAATCGTCTTGGGAATCGCGATGCCGAGTCTCGCGGCAAGGCTGTAGTTGAAAAACTTGTCGTCCGCCGTCCACCAGAATGGATTGTTGATGACGTACGTGCCCTGCAGCACTGCGTGTTTCAGATAGCCGCGGTAATAATCCACCTCATGCGAAATCCGGTCCACAATCACCCGGTATTCCGCCGGCTCGCCCATCCGTGTCCCGCCCAGCTTCACAATTTCTGCGCTCACGCCCTCTTTCTTGCCCAGTTCGTTCACCCGGGCCAGAAACGCTGGAGGAAAACTGTATTCCCGCCCGCACAAAAGCCCCACCTTCACCATCGCGCACCTCTCGTTCCCTTTGTTTCGGCAAGCCCAGTGAAAACCCCGGCCCCATTGTCACGCGCAGCGCCTGCCCCTAGTTGATCACTCCCGCCATCGCCGACTTCCCATCTTCCGCGCTTCCCCGCGTCTCCCGCACCAAATGCCGCACCACATCCTTCAGGTCCCCGGTCTGCTGGAAAACTCGCAGTTGCCGTTCCGCGCTCGTGCCTTCATTCATGATCGTGTGCACATAGTCCACGGCGCTCCGGCTACCCAGATCGTCCACCACGTCATCCACAAATTCCAGTAGTTCGGGGATTAGTTGCCTCATCGGCACTTCCGCCTCTTTCCCGAAATCGATCAGCTTCCCCTCAATTCCATACCGCGCCGCGCGCCACTTGTTTTCTTCGATCAACGCCCGCCGGTATAGCCGCCAGCCCATGTTCCCCGTGTACAGACGGTGGATCTTCACCACGATCGCCTGTGTCAGCGCCGCAATCGCTACCGCTTCTTCTACCTTCGTGGCCACGTCGCACATCCGGAACTCCAGCGTCCCAAACGTCGGGTGTGGCCGCACATCCCACCAGATCTTCTTTCCGGTGTCGATGCTGTTCAGCTTCACCAGCAGATTCACGAAATTTTCGTATGCGCTCCACGACTCAAACGTTTCCGGCACCCCCGTCCGGGGAAATCTCCGGAACACCGTCGTCCGGAACGATTTCAACCCCGTGTTCCGCCCCATCCAGAATGGCGAACTCGTCGAAAGCGCCAGCAAATGCGGCAGGAAATACCGCACCATGTTCATCATGTCGATGGTCGACTGCTTGTCCGGCATGGCCACGTGGATGTGCATCCCAAAGATCAGCAGCGACCTCGCCAGTTGGCCCATCTCTTCCACGATGTGCTGGTAACGCTCTCCCGGCGAAATCACCTGATCGATCCAGTTCGAAAACGGGTGCGTTCCCGCCGCCGCCACCTGCAGCCCCGTGCTCTCGGCCGCGGACACCAGTTCGTTCCGCGTGCGGTGAATCTCCAGCCGCAATTCGCTCACGTTTTCGCAGATTTTCGTGCCTGTCTCGACGATGGACTGGTGCATCTCGCCCTTGACCTGGTCGCCCAATCCGCGCGCCGCCGCGGAGAGCAGTTGCACCACGTGCGAACGCAGCTCCAACGTATCTGGATCAATAATCTGGAATTCTTCTTCGACACCGATGGTGAAGCGGTGAGCCATCTTTTGGCCCTCCGGATCGTTTGGTCCTAATGGCGACTTCGGAGCCGTATCATACCCTCTCCCCCCTCCCAATTGCACCCATTGCCAAGGCCCAGCCTGCCTCCGCTCAATTTGGTTCTGGACGCCCCGCCTCGCCCCTTGGCACACTCACCCTCATGCAGATCTCTCCCTTCCGCATTGAAGAGTACATGGGCAAGCATGAATTTTCTGCCAAGTACCTGTTGTCCTCATCCGACGCCGAATCCCAAACCATCCAGGAAATACTGGCCCTCGAACCGGGCGCCCATGAGGCCTTGCTCAACCACTGGTGCGGTTACACCGAATCCCCCGGCGCTCCCTGGCTTCGTGATGTTCTTGCCACCATGTACTCGCAAATCTCCCCCGACCAGCTCGTCGTTCTTTCCGCCGCCGAAGAAGCCATCTTCGTCTTCTATCACGCCTTGCTCACGCCCCAAGATCACGCCATTGTCGAAACGCCCTGCTACGAAAGCGCTCTCACTGTCCCCAAAAGCACCGGCGCCGCTGTTTCCGAATGGCGCCGCAACTCAACGAACGCCTGGGCCCACGATTTCTCCGCCCTCGAATCTCTTATCCGTCCCAACACGCGTGCCCTTTACATCAATTCGCCCCACAATCCCACCGGATTGCTCATGCCTCCCGACATTTTCCGCCGTGTCCTGGAACTTGCTGCTCGCCATGGCATTTACGTCTTCTCCGACGAGGTCTACCGCGAACTCGAGCACGATCCCGCCACTCGCCTTGCCGCCGCTTGCGATTTCTATGAGCGCGCCCTCAGCCTCGCCTCCGTCAGCAAGACCTACGGCCTCCCCGGGCTGCGCCTCGGCTGGCTCGCATGCCGCGACACTTCCATCCTTCAGAAGATCGTCTCCTTCAAGCACTACACCACCATCTGCGCCAGCGCTCCCAGCGAATTCCTCACCGCCGTCGCCTTCCGCCACCGCCAGAAACTCATTGACCGCAGTCTCCAGATCGTTCTACGCAATCTTCCCCAACTGAGCGCCTTCTTCGCGCGTCACGCGGATGTTTTCGATTGGACTCCTCCCAACGCCAGCACCATCGGCTTCGCTCGCTTCAAGCCCGCGCAAGACGTCCAATCCTTCTGCGAACGCCTCGTCCGCGAGGCCGGAGTCCTTCTCCTGCCCGGCACCGTCTACGATGAACCCCGTCACATCCGCTTCGGCTATGGCCGCCGCAACATGCCTGAATCCCTCGCCCACCTCGAATCCTGGCTTGCCACCTTCCACTGATCTGGCTCGCTAGCACCCGATTCGATTTGCTACCAGCCGGCCGCAATCATTCAGCTGCACCCAATCGATACTCGGCTCTCCCGCTCGCGGCACTCTTTAAAAAGAAAAAAGGGCTATCACCTTCGATAGCCCTCTCCCTCAGTCTTAAGTTTTTAGGTTTCGGTTACGCTGCGCCCATGGACCGCCTTGCTTGGAAGCATTCCCGGCAAAACACCGGGCGCCCTTGCGTCGGTCGGAAAGGAACCGTGGTCTCTTTTCCGCATTGCGAGCATGTGGTCTTGGTTTCTGCCCGCGCTTGCGTCGCCCCGCCTCCTCCGCCTCCCTCCGCTCGTTTGGCCTTGCACGCCTTACAACGTTTCGGTTCGTTCTTGAATCCCTTGTCGGCGAAAAACATCTGTTCGCCGGCGGTAAACACAAACTCGGCACCACACTCCGAGCACTTCAGGACCCTATCGTGGTATTCCATGAGCCGCTCCCCTTGGACCCCCAGCGGGCAGCGGGGACGGGCTCATCTTGCACCAGGGCTTGTTTGTGAATCTAGACCTGTAGTCCGGGAACGCCGGGTACGGATCCCTTGGGCCTGTGGGCGCAGTTAATGTACGAACACCCAAAACGTCTCTGCCTGATAGGGGCCTGATCCCGGAAGTGCGGCGCCGAGCCGCGTCTCGTTCAGGTTTTCAATCCTGCTCGCGACGCTGCTTCTTGCGCAGTCGCTTCCGCGAAAGCGCTTCTTTGGCCCGGCGCTTCTCACCGGGCTTCATGTAGAAGCTGTGCTTCTTTATTTCCTTAATGATGTCTTCCTGCTGCACCTTGCGCTTAAACCGCCGCAACGCATTCTCAAGAGATTCGCTCTCTTGAATCACTACTTCTGCCAAAGGTCTTCACCCCAATTCCGGCTCGGATTGGTCACTTGCAGTGCCTGCCAACAATCTCAGACACTCCCTGCTAGATTATCTCACGAGGTTGCTGGCTTCTTGTAGTCAATTCCAGACCCCTAAGTCAAGCCTTCTTTATGGTTCTTCGCCCTCTTTCCGCCTCGGGCTGTCTCGCCAGTTACTCCTCACTTCCTTGCTAACTTCTGCCCCTCTCCTTTTCTCATCGTGCGTCCCCCTTGCCTCTGCTGTTACACTAAGCTGCTTCAGAGTCCTGCCTCGGGAGCTGATCCTCATGGCTGATATGCGCGATGCCCTTGGAGTTCTCCTCGCGGGTGGACAAGGTGAACGTCTCTGGCCGCTCACCAGAGATCGTGCCAAGCCTGCCGTCCCCTTTGGCGCTCTTTACCGCATCATTGATGTCACTCTCTCGAACTGCATCAACTCTTCGCTCCGCCGCGTTTTCGTCCTGACTCAGTACAAAGCCCTCAGTCTTAATCGCCACATTCGCGCCGGTTGGTCTCCGCTTATGGGCCTCGGCGAATTCATCGAAGTGCTTCCCCCGCAAATGCGCGTTTCTCAGCAGTGGTACCAGGGCACTTCGGACGCCGTTTATCAGAATATCTACTCCATTGGCAGCGAACGCTCCAAGTTTGTCTTCATCCTCTCCGGCGACCAGATTTACAAAATGAACTACGCCAGAATGCTTCAGCAGCACATCGACTCCGCCGCCGATGTTACCGTGGCCACCATCGAAGTCCCCGCCGCTGAGGCCGCCAAGCAGTTCGGCGTCATCGAAACCGATAAGGACTGGCGCATCATCGGCTTCGAGGAAAAGCCCACCAAACCCAAGCATTCACCGCACAAAGCGGCCCATTGCAACGCCTCCATGGGCATCTATATTTTCAATACCCAGCTCCTTATCCCCATCCTTCTTGCGGATTCCGAGGACCCTAATTCTGCTCACGATTTCGGAAAGGACATTCTTCCCCGCATCATCGCCAAGCACCGCGTCTACGCCTATAACTTCGTCGACGAAAACAGCAGGGAGACCCTCTACTGGCGCGATGTCGGCACCCTCGACGCCTACTACGAAGCCAACATGGACCTCGTCAGCGTTTCGCCCGTCTTCAACCTCTACGACAAGCATTGGCCTCTTCGCGGCTGGCAACACCAGTATCCCCCCGCGAAATTCGTATTTGCCGATGCCGACCGCATGGGCGTGGCTATTGACTCCATTGTCGCCGGCGGCTCCATCCTCTCCGGCGGCCACGTGCAGAATTGCGTCGTCGGCTACGACGTCCGCGTCAATAGCTATTGCGAAGTCTCGGAATCCATCCTCTACAATCACGTCAACGTCGGCCGCCACTCGCGCATCCGCCGCGCCATCATCGACCGCCACGTCAGCCTTCCCGAACATACGGAAATCGGCTACGACCTGGAAGCCGATCGCCGCCGCTTCCATGTCACCCCCTCCGGCATCGTCGTCGTCGTTCGCCAGGAGTCCCTCATCGAAGAGCCCGAAGCCCAGTGAGGCACACAACATGTCGTGGTCTTGGTTCTTGCGAGACTTCCTCAACATTGGCGCGGGGTCTCAGCCGTTTACTTATTCTATTTTGAATTCATTCCTTCCAAGTTTAAGCGTTGGGAGGATTGGCAAGATAAATTCAAGGGGTCTGGTTTTGGGCTAAGTTCCATAGCAATCGCAATTCTTTTGTTCCGCGGCATGGTTTGGCTATTGGACCGCTACTTCCACTGACAGGCATCTCGGCCCCCTCTTCGCTGGCCATTGGTCACTTCGCACGAGTCACGAATCACAAGTCACGAGTCACGAACCACAACTCTTAACCACGTGTCCCCCGTCACTCTCCCCCCGTCCTCCCTCTGCTACAATCTTCTGTTGCAAATCTCTCAGGAGACACTACCTATATGTCCACTAAAATCACCCGCGTCCATGCCCGTCAGGTCCTTGATTCGCGCGGCAATCCCACCGTCGAAGCCGAAGTCCTGCTCGAATCCGGCGCTTTTGGCCGCGCCATTGTTCCTTCGGGCGCTTCCACCGGCGAACACGAAGCCCTCGAGCTCCGCGATGGAGATAAGTCCAAATACCTCGGCAAAGGCGTCCTCAAAGCCGTCGCCAATGTCAATTCCGAGATTGCCAAAGCGGTCACTGGCACGGACGGCGTTGACCAGCGTGCCCTCGATCACACATTGATCACGCTCGATGGCACGCCCACCAAATCCCGGCTCGGTGCCAACGCCATCCTCGCCGTTTCTATGGCCGCTGCTCGCGCTGCTGCCGTTGCGCTCAAAAAGCCGCTTTACAAATATCTTTCCCTCTACTCTACGGATACTTCCGGCAATCTCCTCCCCGTCCCCATGATGAATATTCTCAATGGTGGCGCCCATGCCGACAGCTCCGTTGATTTCCAGGAATTCATGGCCATGCCGATTGGCGCTCCCACTTTCAGCGAAGCCCTCCGGTGGGGCGTCGAAGTTTTCCATGCGCTGAAGGCCGCTCTCAAAAAGCACGGCTATTCCACGTCCGTCGGCGATGAGGGCGGTTTCGCGCCAAGCTGCAAGTCGAACGAGGAAGCTATTCAGATCATTCTCGAGGCCATCTCCGCCGCCGGCTACAAACCCGGCGAACAGGTGGCCATCGCTCTCGATCCCGCGGCAAGTGAGTTCTACGACAAGCCTTCCGGCAAATACATTTTCAAAAAGTCCGACAAGTCCGCGCACACCTCTTCGGAAATGACGGCCTACTGGGGAAAGTGGGTGGAGAAATATCCCATCGTTTCCCTGGAAGACGGGCTCGCCGAGGATGACTGGTCCGGATGGAAGGAACAGACCCAGGTGCTTGGCAGTAAAACCTCCAAGAAGAGGATTCAGCTCGTCGGCGACGACATCTTCGTCACCAATACCGAGCGCCTTTCCCGTGGCATCAACGAAGGCATCGCCAACGCCATCCTCATCAAGCTCAATCAGATCGGCACCGTCACCGAAACGATCCAAGCTATCGAGCTTGCTCGCAAGGCCGGCTACAATTCCGTGATCTCCCACCGCTCCGGCGAAACCGAAGACACCTTCATTGCCGACCTCGCTGTCGCCACCGCTGCCGGACAGATCAAGACCGGCTCCGCCTCCCGCACCGACCGCATCTCCAAATACAACCAACTCCTCCGCATCGAGGAGGAACTCGGCCCCGCCGCCCGCTTCAACGGCAAAGCCCCACTCAGGTAGTTATCCTTTTCAAATGAACGAAAGGGCGGGAATTCAAATCCCGCCCTCTCTTTTTTCTGGCAAGCTGCTGTAACAGTCGTTCTCTTTAGGAGGCCGGGGCTTCAGCCCCGGCGTAATGTTCCCATAACGAATGGGCTTTAGCCCCTGAAGAAAGTGTTCCCGGTGTTTTTCAGCAATCCACCAGCCGTTCTCCCATGTGCGCTTTTGATGCCGCCCGGGAGTAAACTCTCCCCAGTATGTCGCCTCCTTTCACCCGCGCTTTGAAAGTCGCCACTGGTGTCGGCATCGTTGCCGCGATCGCAGTTCATTTCCTCGCGAGCCCCCTGCTCCTTTGGATTTTCGCCCCACTCGCGACGATTCTGATTCTCGCCATCGCGTTTGCGAACTGGCGCGCGCGCAAAGACCGTTACTCGCTGTGGATTACGATCGGGCTGTTGTTCTCCCTCGTGGGCGATATTCTGCTGCTTACACCGGATCATTTCTTCATGCTGGGCCTGTCGGCTTTCTTGCTTACCCACATCGCTTATCTCTTTGCGTTTACCCGAGACACCCGTTTCTCCGCGCGTCCCCGCGTGTGGATTCTCTATCTCCTGTTTGCCGCCTGCTGCAATTTCCTGCTGTTTTCGCGGCTCCCGGCAGGGCTCCGGTTCCCGGTTGCGGTTTATTCCCTATTCCTCGTGTCCATGGCCGCTCAGGCCATGGGGCGTTCTTTTCTTCTGCGCACGTCCGCCGCGCGATGGGCGGCCATCGGAGCCCTACTGTTTGTCCTTTCCGATGGCCTGCTGGCCTTTGATCGTTTCTATAAACCGCTTCCCCTGGCGCCCCTTCTGGTGCTTCTGCCCTATTACGTAGCCCAGTGGCTGATCGCCGCTTCCACAGATGAGCTGCCATTGTAGGGGTCCAGCATGCTGGACCCCATGTCCGTAAGCCCAATTCGATGAAACGCTTGCTCTGCCGCAGGTCCAGCGTGTCCAGCGATTGCGTCGACGGTCGCGCGCGCCATCCTTTGCTTGCCCGTTCCCCATGCTTCGCCATTCCCGCTCATTTCCTTGCGATTCAGCAGCTTCTCTGCGTTTGTGACCTACGCCACACCCCGCTCTTCCTTGCTGCCGTATACTGTTTGTGTGCCCTCTCCGCGAGCATCTTTTGTTTCCCATGCGCGCTCCTGCTGACCTTCAGCACGCCGCGGAGACCGGCCACCTTCGTTCTCCTGCGCCCGAAAGCGCAGGGCCTCGCGAATGAGCAGCCTCGCCCAAGCCGAACTCGCCATGCATGACGCCTGGCGGCCCACCATCAATCCCTGGTGGATCGCCTTCACGGTGATGCTCTCCACGTTCATGGAGGTGCTGGACACCAGCATCGCCAACGTCGCTCTTCCCCACATCGCCGGCAGCCTATCGGCCGGCATTGACGAGAGCACCTGGGTGCTCACCTCCTACCTGGTTTCCAACGCCATCGTTCTTCCGCTCACCGGATGGTTCTCGCGCCTCTTCGGCCGCAAACGCTTCTACATGAGTTGCGTGTTCATCTTCATCGTCAGCTCGCTGCTCTGTGGCCTTGCTCCCAGCCTGCCCTGGCTGGTGTTTTTCCGCGTATTGCAGGGAGCGGGCGGCGGCGGCCTGCAACCCGTCTCACAGGCCATCCTGGTCGAGAGTTTCCCCCGCGAAAAACAAGGCATGGCCATGGCCATCTACGGCATGGGCGTCGTCGTTGCGCCCATCATCGGGCCCACTTTTGGCGGCTGGATCACCGATAACTATTCCTGGCGCTGGATCTTCTTCATCAATATTCCGGTCGGGCTTCTCTCCCTCTTTTTGACCGCCGCGCTCATTATCGATCCGCCGCACGTCTCCGGGAAAAACAATGGGCTGCGCACCAAGATTGATTTCATCGGCTTGGGACTTCTCAGCGTCGGCCTCGGCTTCCTCCAGGTAGTTCTTGACAAGGGGCAGCGCGACGACTGGTTCGAATCCCACTTCATCGTCTGGTGCGCCGTGCTTGCCGCCGTCGGCCTGATTGGCACAATCTTCTGGGAGCTGCACCATAAGGATCCCGTCATCGAGCTGCATCTCTTCCGCGACCGCAACTACGCCACCGCCACGTTCTTCATGTTCGCGCTTGGCATTGTCTTGTACGGCACCACGGTGCTTCTCCCCGTCATGCTGCAAACGCTCAGCGGCTATACCGCGCAGCTCAGCGGGCTGGTGCTTTCTCCCGGCGCCCTCTTCACGTTGTTTATGCTGCCGATGGTCGGGCGTCTGCTGGTGAAGCGCGATCCGCGCTGGCTCGTGGTGGTGGGGCTGTCGTTTTTGTCTATCGGCATGTTCCAGCTTTCAAAGCTTAATCTCTACGCCAGCTTCTGGACGTTTGTGTTCGTGTGGATTGTTTCGCGCGCCGGCATGCCATTTCTGTTTGTGCCCATCAACGTCATGGCGTTTTCGTTCGTGCCCAAGGAACGCATGAACAGCGCCACCGGCCTCATCAATCTGGCGCGCAACATCGGCGGCAGCGTGGGCATTTCGCTGGTCACCACGCTGCAGGCGCGCTTCACGCAGAGCCACCAGACCACCCTCGTCAGTCACATGACGCCGCTCGATCCCCGCTATCGCGCCGCGCTCCAGGGACTCGCCGCCTTGTTGCACCAGCGCGGGTCAAGCTGGGCCACGGGAGCGCATCAGGCCCAGGGAATCCTGTATTACGAATTGCAGCGCCAGTCCTCCATGCTGGCCTTCATTGACGTGTACTGGATTCTCGCCGTGGTGTGCCTGGCCATGATTCCCCTCATGTTCATCATGAAGCGCCGCCCCGCCCCCGGCCCCGTCGTCTCCCCTTGATCGCCCGCGTTTCTCTCTCCGTCCTGCCTTTCCGCCCGTAGGGGCACGATACATCGTGCCCGTCTTTCTCTTGCCCCTCCTCCTAGCCGTCATCCCGCCTTCCTCTCTCTTCGTCATTCCGAGCGGAGTCCGCGCAGCGAGGAATCTCTCTTCCCTCTTGGGGTTCGGTGCTTTTCCCCCTCCCGATTCGGGAAGGAACTGTTGGCAAGGAAGCCATCCCTCCCCCCGGGTGTTTTTGTGAAGCATGTCAAAACAAAGGGCTTGCGGGCGCAAGTGTGCGCAACGATGTGAAAACAAGGGACTTATAAACCGCTTGTTTTGATATGGATGCGCACTGTTGGTGCAGAGGGTGAGTGTACTGGGGAGCTGTGCAGCGCGGGCGGGCTGGTGCCAAGTATTCACAAGGCATCATATCACACTATTTACCAACTGTCAATCTATATTTAGGAGGTACTAGGGCCAAAACTAGTGCGAGGCGACTGGCGGCCCGAGGGAGAATGTCAAAATCCGCACCCTAGAGAATCACAAGGGTGCGGCACCCAGAGTTGCTCTGAATTGCAACCTGTCGGTCACCCGCCAGAAAGCGCGCACCCTAGAAATGCACGAGGGTTCAGCACCCAAAGTTGTATTCGGAAATTAGGGCTGCGCCACCCGTCCTGGTCGCCGATAACAGATAGCGATCTTTCCCGCAGCCTGGCATATCGGGTCGTAATGCTTACAGTTTCCGTTCAGAATGTGCGCGCTCGAAGGCGCCTCAAGCACGAGAACCGCATCCCCCATCCTCCAGCAAGTCTTTTGTGGAATGTCCCGCTTTGGCAGCCGAAGGACCTCTTTGATAGCTGAGATACGTTTTACCGTCTCCAAATCCGGATTCTCGATGTCCTTAAGATGGGAATGGATAGCGCTCAGAGCTGCGTTGTTGTCTCTGCACAGCTCCCTGAGTCGGCAGATCCCCGGCTTGAAGCGATCGCAATTGGGTAGAGTATTGTCGAAGAGCTTTCCGTCAAATTGAGGCGGAGAAAGAACGAAGCGGTACTTGTAGCACTCCGCACCGTCGAGAACCACGTCAACCAATCGGTCAAAGGCTGTCCAGAAACGCTTGATCCGCACGCGAAGGAACGCCGCAAGCATCGTTTTCAAAAACTCTGCGGGCCGCTTGTCGTTGGGGAGACTGCTAAGTTGGACTCGCTCAAAATGTACAAAAAAGCCTTCGATTGCCTTAAGAATCGTACCCAACTTGTTTTTTTGTGTGGTGGAGGTGAGCGCAGAGATGCAAGTCTGCACTTCCGCGAACGTTTTGCACTCAACAGCCTTGTTGTGCAGATAGACAAAGTGTCGCAACACTCCGCGCTTGATTTCCATTCGCACGTACTGGGACGAATACCACACGTCGTACGTATCGAGAATCGCCTTGATAGGCTCTGTCGTCGCACGTTCTTTGAATAGGAGGTCGACGACGGTGGTTGTTTCCAGAAAGACTTCCACCTAAATCTCCTCTGAATCTTCATCCAAGGTGAGACCTGCGAGCGGGGCATTTAGGTCAAATCCAGCCTCCACCAGGGAATCGAAAATTAAACCAATCCCTTCGTCGCCCGGAAGCGGATTGCGTCGAAGAATCTCCAAGACTTTTTGAAGCCCGATGAGTTCAGAAGTTCGGTAGGGGATCGTGCGATGGCCCTCGAAGACCGTAAACAGAATTGAAAGCGCCTCGTCGAAGGCTGGCCAGGTGCCAACAAATCGTGCCAGCCCTAATGCCTTCGACCAAGCCAAGGAAATGTGGTTCTCTCTTTCCAGTTGATCGGGTTCATCCATGGCGGCACGCATTCTTTCGAGACTTTCCCCAAACGCACGTGACGCAATCGCTATCGGGACATCAACTTCAAACGAACCAGTTTCCCGGGAAAAGAACTCATAGAGTTTTGCGGGTTCAAGTGGCTGCTGCTGAAGAGTTTGGTGTGACGGTTGGGCGGAGGGAGGGAGTTTGACAATCCTCGCCTGTTTCCCAGGGTCGAGGTCCCCACCTGTTGATGGAACAGAGGCCCAGTTGACGATCTTGCCATTTGCTCCTGAGCTGGTTGTATCGGACATAGGTCATAATCCTAAGGCGGACAGAAGGTGTTCTTCAATCGTTCTGTAGGTCAGACGAACGAAATCCTTCGCAACGAACGCAGGTGCCTCAAGTGGTTTCTTTGTGTAGCAATCTATGTCGAATATGATCCCATTTTTGTGAAATCTACTCGCGTCCAACGTAAATGGGCGGCTGAGTCTGAATGATAGCTCTCGCGGCGTGTGTGAGAGTCGGAATGCATAGCCGCGATCCTCATCTTCGTAGCGAACGAGCGTCTGTTGCTCCTCAATCCCACCTTTGAGAAAAGACTGAAGCTTCTCTGCGTTCAGGGAAACCAATGACATTCGTAAGAAGAAATCGCGGGCTGCGTCTATTGATTCTCTTGGAAAGACAAAAATATATCGAACCCCAACGCGCCCAAAAGATTTAACCTCAAGTACGTTTCTAATTGCCTCACAAAGTTCGTCACAGACCATCTTGAAATTGTCGAGATTCTTGGGAAAATCTTGCGTCACGTCAGCTTTCGTCTGGTTAAAGTTGAGGGTTAATCCTTCTTCCCACCAATCAGACTGGACGTTGCTAACTTGGGCGTCCCGGAGTTCAATCTTGGGAAACTTCTGGGTTACGAGAGACATGGTCTTGCCGGAGTTGTCCCAAAAGAGGAACGTGGTTGGGTATCGAACTTCTAATATGGCTCTCTCTAGCGTCAACTCAGAGAATTCCATCATTCACTCCTGAACTAGCTGGAAGCTATGCGCGTCGTTAGATTACTCCAGAATCGGTCGTTTTGGGCGGTTGTGACGCAACCTCTCCTGGGGGCGCCGGACTAAGCCCCCTGCTTGGTCACAGGCACGTCATCGGCGGGAAGTCTCAGCCAGGCCAACACAAAGAGGAGCAGCGCGGCGACGAGGAAAGAAGTTGGGGCGGCAAAGAAATAGTGCAAGGAAACGCCCGTCATCACCGCCAGCCAAATGGCGATGACCAGCGCGACCCGCTTCAGGAGGCTGGTGCGCTCGTTGGACACCGCCAGGGTGAGCGCTCCCATTCCCAGCGCGGCCAGCATAAAGGTTACGCTAAACCCCTGCAGGAGATTGTCCATGCTGCGGAGCGAGCCCATCAGATTGAACTTGTAGCTGCTCATTAGGTCCAGCAATTGGCGCTCCCTATCGTTGGCAGGGACGAGTTTCTCGAAGAAAGAGAGTGAGTGCACCAGTCCCAGGAGAATCAGAAACACGCCTCCAGATTTGAAGAATCGTCTTCCCCATTTGTCTGTCATGGGATGAGTTTATAGCACGAAATGCCCAAGAAGTGATTTTGGGCCATGCGAGCGGGATTGGATTACGTCCCGAGTCCGGGGGCATCGGTGCGAGGACGCGGGAACGATGTCCTCCAAGGAACGGCGGACGCAAACAGCGCGTATCGTGCCCCTCGAACGGAAAAGACGGCCCGCCTCAGAAGGCGGCCCCTACAAAGACAACGAAAAACCGTGGCGCGTCCTCCAGAAAACGGCGGATCCACCTGCGGCGGACGAAAGCCCATTGGTTTTAGGAGCCTTACGCCGGGGCTAAAGCCCCGGCCTCCTAAGGAGGGCGGGAAAGATTGGGGAGTTTTCTTTCTGGATAGTCTGCATGTCGGAGCTCCCGACCGGGCCGGGACAGGCGCCGCTCCGACCCCCTAAAGACTAAGGAGAGAACCCTCTCTCACCTTGGCGGGATCGGGATGACAACACAGAGACAGACAAAGAGAGGCCATTGCGTTTGACGGATGACAATGCGGCATGTAGACTCACGCCTGCCCTTTGGGGCTGGACCTGGGCCAAATACAATCTTTTTCAAAAAATTCAGGAGAACACATGAGAAAAGTTCTATGGGCCACTCTGTTTGTTGTGATGTTGCTGAGCGCGCTTCCGAGCTATGCACAAAGTCCAAACTATGACGTCGGGCCGGTGTGGCGCGTCACGTATTACCACATCAAGCCGGGTCAAGGCGAAGCGTTCTGGAAGGATTTTCGCGAGAACCTGAAGCCTGTGTACGATGCGGTGAAAAAAGAAGGCATGCTCACCGATTACAAAGTCTGGACGAACGTCACCACAGATCACCCGGACGACTGGGACATTGCCGTGGGGCTCCTCTTTCCGAACTGGGCGGCGCTCGATCAGCTGGACGCCAAAGCCGCAACCATTTCCACCAAGCACTACGGGTCGCGAGACGCCATGCTGGACGCGGCAAAGAAACGCAATGAGATACGCGAAGTAGTAGCGAGCAAATTGGCGCACGAAGTGACGCCGAAGTAGCGGTTGCCTCCGTGTAACAAGCAAACCGGCGTGGCCCCGAATGTTTTTCGCCAGGCATTCGGGGCTTGCTGTTTCTGGAAAAGCAGATCCTCCTGGGAAAGTTATCAGCGACCAGCGATCAGGAGGCAGGAACAAAGCAGAAAGTGGAAAGTAGAAAATAGAAAGCACAAAGCAGAAAGCATGAAGCAGATCCCTCGACTTCGCGACCCGACGCGCCGGAATTCAGCGCGAAAGAGAAAATCGGGTCGTTCCGCTCGGGATGACAAATCAGAGAAAGGGCAAGAGCGGCGCGCCCTCCAGAAGATGGCGGACGCAAAAAACGCGCCGGCATTCCCGAACGCGGAAAGAATGTGCCGCATCCTCCAGAAGACGGCGGGCGCAAAAAACGCGCCTACGGCGCTGTGGGAATCCCGGTAACGAGGGCGAATTCGACGCGGCGGCGCATCGGGTCGATGCGTTCGGCGCGCACGCGGATGCGATCGCCGAGTTTCCAGATGAGCGGAGCAGCAGGTTTGCGGCGGGTGGAGCGGCTGCGGCGCGAGCCGCCGGATTCTCCCATGGCCACGATGGCGCGATCGCTCTCCCGAAACACGCAGCGAGCGCCGGCGGCTTCTTCAAGGACGCCGATGGGAAGAAGACCCTCGATAAAGAGGTCCAGAAGCTCGATGAAGCAGCCGTATTTCTGAACGGAGATAATGAGGCCATCAAACTCGTCGCCCAGGCGCTGCTCCATGTATTGCGCGGTTTTCCAGGTGACGAGTTCGCGTTCGGCAGAAGCGGCACGGCGCTCCGTCTCCGAAGTTTCCGCGGCGATTTCCTCGAGATGTTGCTGGGAGTAAAGCGTGGCTTCGGCGCCGACGACGGGCTTGATGAACGAGGGCGGCGCGGCGTCCGGATGAGCAATGGCCCATTTCAGGATGCGATGGACGACGAGATCGGGATAACGGCGAATGGGCGAAGTGAAGTGGGTGTATTCGTCGAAGCCGAGCGCGAAGTGGCCAAGTGAATCGGCGGAGTAGCGCGCCTGCTTCAACGAACGCAGCATGAGATAGGAGAGGATGCGCTCTTCGGGCTTGCCGGCAAGTTTCTGCACCAGGCGCTGGTAATGCTGCGGCGTGATGCGTAGATCGTAAACGGGCAGAGCGACGCGCTGTTGGCGCTCGCGGCCTTTGCCGTAAGAATCGGGGCGGCCGGCTTTTGCGGGAGCCGGGACGCGGCCGTGGCGCACGGCGACTTCGCGCTGGTAGAGATCCTCGACGCCAAGGGAATAACCAAAGGCGCGGGCGAGATCCTCAAACTCGAGGACTTTGCGGCCATCGGGCTTTTCGTGCACGCGATGAAGCGACTTGATCGCGCGGGAATTGAGCTGGTGAGCGACGGCGCGGTTTGCGGCGAGCATAAATTCTTCGATGATGCGGTGCGCGATGTTGCGCTCGCTGCGGGAGACGCCGGTGATCTGCTGTTGTTCATCGAAGGAAATGACCGGCTCGGGAAGATCGAAGTCGATGGAGCCATTTTCGGCGCGGCGGGCGTTGAGCAGCAGCGCAAGGCCTTTCATGGCGCGGAAATGATGGTTGAGCTGGGAATAGCGAGCGGTCATTTCCGGATCGCCCTCGAGAACCTTGTTGACGTTGGTGTAGGTCATGCGCTCGACGGAGCGGATGACGCCGGGCACCATCCAGGAGTTGAGCATGCGTCCTGCGGCATCGAAGTGCATGATGGCGCTGAGGACAAGGCGCTCTTCGCGGGGATTGAGCGAGCACATGCCGTTGGAAAGAGCTTCCGGAAGCATGGGAACGGCGCGATCGATGAAGTAAACGGAATTGCCGCGTAGGCGGGCTTCGCGATCGAGCGGTGACTCGGGACGAACGTAGTGGGCAACGTCGGCGATGTGCACTTGAAGGAGCCAGCCGCCGTCGTCGCGGCGCTCGACGTAAACGGCGTCGTCGAAGTCGCGCGCGGTTTCGCCGTCGATGGTGACGATGGGGAGTTCGCGGAAATCTTCCCGGCCGGCGCGGTCGATTTCGGAAACGGGCAAGGCGAGACGCTCGGATTCGTGCAGGACTTCGCCGGGGAAGGTGTGAGGAAGATGATGCTTGCGAATAATGATTTCGGTATCCACACCGAGATCGCCGGGGCGGCCGAGGATTTCGATGACGCGGCCGGTGGGCGAAGCGCCGCCGCGCGGATAGCGGAGGAGTTCGACGTTGACGACGGCGCCGTCGAGCTTGGGAATGTGCGGGAGACGCTTCTGGCGCGCGGAGTCCCTGGCGGAAGGCAGAAGCTGTTCGCGGAGAGCGGGAGAGAGTTCTTCGCCGGCTAGGAGCTCGATCTCATGTTGGACGCGGGGGTCATAAGGCGCGACGACACTCCCGCGCGAGGTGTAGCGGAACTGGCCGACGATGGAAGGATGCGCGCGGCCGACAATGCGCACAATACGGCCTTCGGCGCGGCGGGCGCCGGAGTGCCCGCTAAGGCGGTTGATCTTGGCGACGACGTGATCGCCGTGCATGGCATCTTCGACGGAGTCGCGCGGAATGAAGATGTCGCCATCCACGTTGGGGAGAGCGACATCGGGAACAACAAAGCCGTAGCCATCTTGATGGAGAACGAGGCGGCCCTTGATTTCATCGCGGGAGGCGGCTTTCTGTTGGGCGATCTTCTCGGGAGGGGGTTCGGGAGCGGGGGCGGGATCGCGTTGCGAGCGGCGGAGAAGGAAGCGGCCGTGGGAAAGTTCCTCGACGAGGCCGCGAGTTTGGAGTTTGGCGAGCATCTGGAGGAGGAGGCGACGGTTACCTTTTTTCACATGGAGGGCGCGGGAAAGATCCTCGATGGAGACAGGATCATTTCTAAGTTGAAGAAAACGAAGGATATTGTCGGAACTCAGGTGGGACGGGCGAGGCATCGCTTGGCCCTTTCTGTGAGCGAGGGAGCTGCAACCCAATTCTAGTCAGTTTTTCAAAAATAATTGAAACCTTTTTCGCGCCAGTGGGGTTACACTGTCAGGCCAACACACGACCAACTAGCCGCCCTCCGTCAGGCTGGTTGGATTCCCTGAAAGGGGAATAAGAGGGAGGCGGGAAGACCTGGCCTGCCTCCCTTATTCTTTTTTGCGGGATTACTCAGAACCTCAAGTTGACTGCAATGGATGCGGGAGTTCCCCATTGTTGGCAGCGGGCCAGTTTCCGATTGCCCGACTGATCCGAAGTTAGTTTGCTGCTGTCAGTGTCTGCCAAACTAAGTGTGCTGAGATCACAGATTTTCGCGGGTCAGGCAGTTGCTGCTCTGGCGATCTCGCGCTCTTTCTCGCGCGCCCCAGCCTTGCGGAGTGTGATCTCGAGTAGTCCGTCGCGAAGCGTTGTCTTCATGCCATCGGGGTCAATCTCAGAAGGCAGGTCCACGAGACGGAAGATGCGTTTGCAACGCCGCTGGGAAGGAACGGCCTGTACTTGTGACTCTTCTGATGCTTCTTCGTGTTTGCCCAGGATGCACAGGCAGCGAGGCGCCACTTCCACTTTTAGATCGCCCACACCGAACCCCGGAACATTGGCGTGGACGGCAAGCTCCGTTTCCCCCTCCATAATTTCCACTGGCACGTTAGACAGAATCTCAGACTCAGCTCTCAGCCAGTCCTCACGGTCATGGCCGTGCGCAAAACCCCCGGCCTCAAACAACTCGTAGGCACGCCGCTCAATGGCGTTTTTGATCTCCACTGCAAGGTTGAAAATGAGATCGCCGGAATTGTTAAGGATCGGCGCTCGAACAGGAGTCGCGGGGGCAGGACTCACCTCGATGTGCAATTGCCGCACGATGGAATCGACGGTTACACTCGCAATAACCTCTTGCGCGATTTCACCGCTGATCGTCGGGTTCCTTCTGGCCTCTCCCAGCGACAAAGCATTGAAGCAGAGGTTGTTGATCTCTCTCGGGATGCCTTGGCTTTGCTCTCCAATCAGCGCCAAAGCCTCGGGCTCGAATAACTGGCCGCCGGAAAAGCCGGCAACCTTCAGCCGGTGCTCGATATAACCGGCCGTCTCGCCGGCACTCAAGGGTTCCAGGCGGCGTACGATAGCGACGCGCTGTTTCAATTGCGACAAAGCAGGCTGCGCCAGCTTTTCGGCTAACAGTGGCTGTCCAGAGAGGATGATTCCCATGAGTTTTGCATGGGGAGTCTCAAAATCGGAGAGCAGCCTGATCGTTTCCAGAACAGGTCCCTCGAGATCTTGCGCCTCATCAACGACCAGCACAAAACGCCTGCCCGCCAGCATTTCGCTAAACAGGATCTCATTCAATTTATTGTGCATTGACACGAGACCCATGCGAGCGGTCTTGATGCCAAGCTCGCTGAGGATGTAGCGGAAAAACTCGCGAGAATCACACTGGGTCTGGAAAAGAAACACAGTACGAGCGGAATCCCGCAGTTCCTCCAGGAGCCGGTAGAGAATCGTGGTCTTTCCCATTCCCGGCTCGGCGATGAGCGCCATGAATCCACGGTCGGCTGTGACGCCATCCAGGAGCGCACCCAGGGCTTCGCCGTGCGTGCGGCTCAAATAAAGGTAATTGGGATCAGGTGTAACGCCGAAGGGTTGTTCACGGAGACCGTAAAAATCTAGAAACATTTCAGTGGCCTCCCATCTTTTGTCTTAAACGTCGATCACTCGTGCAGAACCACACTCCCCTGGGCCAAGCTCCAATGACGGCGAAACCTTGGAGATCGGGACCAAGTGTCCCAAATTCGACTCGATCCTTGAGCAAACCATACGTCTATGGCCCTCGTGCGTCAACCGCAAATCGCCTTGGCCGAGATTTAGTCGAAGGCACATCTTCTTTCGCGGTTGTGCCGACCGTTCTGCCTTAAGCAGCGGAGTTGGTTGCCGTGAGCAACCTACTGAGTATTGCATAATATAGTGACATTCGTAGATTCTTGTGCTATGTTCAGAGCATGGGAAACCCAAAAGGTGTTCGGCGGGACTTCGAGAAACTGGAAGAGCGGCGCTTGCTC
>JBEKOE010000031.1:0-66017 GCA_049522075.1 Candidatus Acidiferrum sp. | reverse complement strand
GCGGTAATTACGCTCACTCGCTGAAGTTCCTTCTGACTCAACGTGAATGTCTCCTGTCTCATAGGGTGACATTTTCACGTTGCCGTTAAGGGGTGACAGAATTATGGAGCTAAGACACAGTAAATCCTCCTCCTGTACTTCCCTCTTGGCGCTGTGCGAGACTCACAGATTGCGGAGGCGAAGCGTTCATGAGACTCCAGGAACTTGCACAAAAACTTGACTGCCGGTTGGAAGGCGATCCTTCGATCGAGATTAACGGCGTCGCCGGGATTGATCACGCGCGGTCCGGAGAAGCGACATTTTTAGCGAACCGGCGCTACTCGCCGCAATTGAAGACGACGCAGGCCTCGGCCGTGTTCGTTGAAGACGGTGTGGCGCTCGAACGCGCCGCCGGGCACGCGCCACTGGCGGCTTTGCGCACGGGCAATCCCTATCTCGCGTTTGCGCAGTCCATTGAGCTGTTCTATCAACCGCCAGCGTATCCGCCGGGTGTACACCCGACCGCGGTGATCGCCGCTTCAGCGCGAATTGGCGACGGCGCGCATATCGGCCCGTATTGTTTTGTGGATGAAGACGTGGAGCTCGGCGCTGGCGCGGTGCTCCACAGTTTTGTGACCCTCTACCGGGGCGCGAAAATCGGCGCGCATTTCTTCGCCCACGCCCACGCGGTGGTCCGCGAACATTGTCGTATCGGCGATCGTGTGATCCTGCAGAACGGCGTGATTATCGGCGGCGACGGCTTGGGCTTTGCCAAGCGCGCGGACGGCACCTGGCACAAAATGGCTCAGTCCGGCCCGGCAATTTTGGAGGACGACGTGGAGGTGCAAGCCAATGCGTGCATTGACCGCGCCACTGTGGGCGAAACGCGCATCGCCCGCGGCACAAAGATTGATGACCTGGTGCTGGTGGGCCACGCTTCGCAGGTGGGCGTGAACACCATGCTCTGCGGTCAGGTCGGCCTGGCGGGCTCAACACATGTTGGAGACAACTGCATTCTGGCGGGGCAGGTAGGCACGGCGGGGCATCTGACTGTAGGCGATGGCGCGGTGATTACAGCGCAGAGTGGCGTGCCCAATGATGTGCCGCCGCGCTCGCTCTATTCCGGTTATCCGGCGGTGGAAAACCGCCAGTGGCTGAAGATGATGGCGGCGCTGAATCGTTTACCGGAATTACAGCGGCGCGTGCAGCAGTTGGAGGCAGAGTTGGAGGCACGAGGGAAGAAGTGAGCTTGCCGGCGCACCGGACGGGCCTCATTCGGTGCCGGAGAAGCCTAGAGGGCGCTGATCGGGTGGAAGGCCGGCGGCAAGTTCATCGTGCAGACGATTCGTGAGGGCGCCGCGCTCTTCAAAGGTGTATTGCGAAGCGTCAATGGGAGCGAGAAACTCCACCAGGATTTCGCCCGGCTTGATATTCAGCTTGCGCTTCTCCATCACGCGATGCGCGCCGGAGCACGCAATGGGCACGATCGGCACACCCGCCTTGATGGCCATCACCGCTGTTCCCTTCTTCAATTCCTGCAAGCGTCCATCGCTGCTGCGCGTGCCTTCCGGGTAGATGAGGAACGATTGGCCCGCGCGAATTGCTTCCGTGGCTTTTTCCATGCTCACGATGGCGGAATCGCGGTTGAAGCGGTCCACAGGAATGAAATGCGCCAGATGAAACGCCTGGCCCACAATCGGATAATCGAAGAGCGAGCGCTTCAGCAGAACGGCGATGCGGCGCGGAATGGACCACACCACCGCGGGCGCATCCGCGGAGCTCGTGTGATTCGCGGCGAAAATGCACGTGCCGGGCGGTATGCGCTCCAAGCCCTTCACGTGGACGCGCACGCCAACGCAACGCACCAGGAACATCAAGCCGCCCACACCAGCCCAGTACAGCGGATCAACATGGCGGGTAACGAAGGTGTAGATGAGCAGCGGCGGCCCCGCCACCAGGGTGTACAGGGTCACAAAAACGCAGATGAAAGCACCACGCAGCATGCTTTACGAAAAACTTTCTCCAATCCTCGGCGCGAGGTCAAGTGCTCCCTCAGTGATTCTTGGCAGTGACCGGATCGGTGCTGCCGCGCAGGATGCCCTCGCGAATGCGCCGCGGGCGGTCCCCAGCATTTGCGCTTTCCGCAACCTGGTAGAACGTTTCGCGCTGCTCGCCGAGCCGAATGTCGATGTTCTGTTCCTGATTGTCGCGACGCACGCGCAGGTGCAAAACGTCGCCTGGTTTTTGCTGGCGGAGCCAACGTTCCGGCCTGCGCGGAGGTTCGCCATTGTTCCAGCGCACAATTTCGTCGCCCACAAGGAGCTTGCTCTTTGCTGCAGGTCCATCAGCGTCGACCACCCTGACGGTCCAGGGGCCGTTGGGATCGCGTTCCACCGTGAAACCCATTACCGCGTGGATGATTTCTCGCTGCTGCAATTCGAGGCCGGCACGCGCCAGCAGTTCGGTATAAGGCAGGGGCTCGGCGCCGCTCACGTATTTGGCAAAGAAATCCTCCATCGGAACTCCGGCCACTTTCTCCGCGGTCAGCCGTATATCCAGGCTGTCGCGATAGAACTTCCCTTCCTTGGCGAAGTCCCGGTTCATGGTGCGGAGCACGTCGTCGAGGCTTTTCTGGTTGTCCGTGCGGTCGCGAATCAGGATGTCCAGCAGAATGCCGAGCACTTGGCCCTTGGTGTAATACGAAACGCTTCGCTGCGGCTGGTTGTAGAGTGCATACTTCTCGAGCCATGCATCCAGGCTGGATTGTTCCGCGCTCTGCCACCGCTCGGCGGGGCGGGCTTCGAGTTCGCTGATCTGGCCGCTGAGGTCCTGGTAGAATTCCTGCTTGCTCCAGAGTCCCGTGCGCACCAGCGCATAAGAAGCGTAGGTGTTGGTGACACCCTCGGCGAACCACAGCGCGCGCGTGTACATCTCGTGCGTGTAGTCAACGGGCTCAAGCGAGGCGGGGCGGATGCGCTTGACGTTCCATGCGTGGAAAAATTCGTGCGCGGAGACGTTTTGCAGGTACGACGCGGATGTGACGTAGATCGCCGTGCAATTGGCGTGCTCCATGCCGCCACCGGCGCCGTTAGCGGCTTTGCCTGTGTGAAAGATGAAGGTGTAGTGGTCGTAGGGAGCCCCGTTCATCAACTTGACTTCGTAACTGACGATTTTGCGGAGCGCGCTTTCCACATCCTGCTTTTTCCAACTGTCGCCATGGATGACTACGCGAACCGATGGTGAAACGTCGGGCAACGTAAACTCCTCGAATTTCGATGCTTCAATCGGCGCATCCGCCAGCGCGTCGTAGCTGGCCGCTTCTAGCAGGAAAGTTCGGCCCTGAAGGACTCCGCCGCTGAGCGTTTCCGATGCCACACGCCACTGTCCCGGCACATCGCTGAGCGTGATGACGCTCTTTTCCGCGCGGCGCTCGGGCACGTACAGCAAAATCATCGCCGGATTGATGAAAGCGTGCTCTTCGTTGAGCTGGCTATTGAACGGTCCCGGATCATCCCAAAACGTGTCGTAGCGCACGGTGACCGTGCCGCTGCCCTTGACGTGCCAGGTCAACTTGTCCAACTTCTCGATGGGCACGCGTTCGCCGTCCACGAAGGCCTGAATTTGCTGCACGTGGCTGCTGAAATCGCGAATTTGGTAAAGAGCGTTCCAGGCGGCCATTTGCAGCTTCAAATCATCTTTAACGCCGGGAATTTCGATGGAGACGTGAAAGAGATGCTGTTCCGGATGAGCAAGAGAAACGGCGTAGCGGATTTCCGCGCGTGATGCCTGAGGAGAAACCAGCAGCAGGCAGAAAAATGCCGTCGCGGCTGCATATGGCAACCTTCGCGCGCTTAGCGTCACTTTGCTTGTGCCCCGGTGGGAATTTGTCTTGCCGCCAATTTCTTTAGAAGTTTCTCGCACAAGCCATCAAAGTTACCATTGGACATCACCAGCAGCAAATCGCCGGCGCGCGCTTCGGCAGCAAGTAGGTCGGCAATGGCGTCCGCTCCCGGCAGGACACGCGCATCTTTGCCGAGTTGCCGAACCGCGGCAGCGACCGCTTCCGGGTCGAGGCGCTGCTCGTCGCTCAATTGTCCGGCGCGATGCACGCTGCCCAGCAGCACGCGATCGCCCAGCGCCAGCGCCGGTGGTAGCGCATCCTGAAAAACGCGGCGGCGCATGGAATTCGAGCGCGGCTCCAAGATTGCCCACAAACGGCGATTCGGCCAGCGCAGGCGCGCGGCTTCGATTGTGGCGCGCACGGCGGTCGGGTGATGCGCGAAATCGTCAACCACCACAATGCCGTCCACTTCGCATTTCACATCCATGCGACGCCGCACGCTGCGAAAGGTGGAAAGGGCCTGCTGCAACGTTTCGCGGTTGATGCCGCGGCCCTGAGCGACCACGAGCGCCGCAAGCGCATTCAAGACGTTGTGGTGGCCGATGGCGGCCAGCCGAAATTCGCCGTAAGCCTCGCCTTTGTATTTGACGCGAAACTTCATGCCGTCGCCGTCGGATTGCACGTCCGTGGCGCTCCAATGGTTGCCGCTTTCCAGGCCATACGTAATCACGGGGCAGAAGGCTTTTTCGGCGGCGTGGCGCAGCGCTTCGCCAGCATCCGTGTCGCCCCAAACGACGATGCGCCCGCGCCGTGGCACCAGATTCACCAGGCGGCGAAAGGCTAACTGGTAGGCGTCGAAATCGGCGTAAATATCGGCGTGATCGTATTCGAGCGAAGTGATGATCAAGTCGTCCGGGTGGTAGTGGAAAAATTTCGCGGCTTTGTCCCAATAGGCGGAATCGTACTCGTCGCCTTCCAGAATGAACTCTTCACCACCGGCGAGGCCGTACCTTTTGCCAAAGTTTTCGGCGATGCCGCCCACCAGAAAATTGGGCTTCTTCCCTCCTACCTGGAAAATCCAGGCGAGCATGGCGGTGCTGGTGGTTTTTCCGTGTGTGCCGCTGACGACGATAGAATGTTTCCCGGGGAGGAATTCTTCCTCAAGGATTTCCGGCAGCGAGTGGTATTTCAGCTTGCGGTCGAGCATCTCCTCGATTTCCACGTTGCCGCGAGAGAGGGCATTGCCCACCACCACTAGGTCGGGCGCGGGAGTAAGATTCGCGGCGTCAAATTTGGGGGAGAACGGGATGCCCAGCGATTCGAGCAGCGTGGAGGCCGGCGGGTAGACACCCGCATCCGACCCGGTCACGCGGTAGCCCCGTTCGCGCAGCATTCCGGCAAGCGGCGCCATGGCCGAACCGCCAATCCCGATCATGTGGATGTGTTTTACCTTGGCCAAGCAAGCGTCCCCAGTCTATTCAATCACTGCCGGTTCCAGAATTTCCAGCGTGCCTTCGCCTTTGGCATGCAATTTTGCGCGCACGCCCAGCGGAATTGTCAGCATGGGCCGCTTGGTGTGGCCGATGGGCGCGCCGAAGACGATGGGAACGCCGAGCGGCCCCAGGATTCTCTCGCAAATTTCGGGAATGGTGGGGCTGCCCGCCACAGGAGATTCGCTATCCGGGAAATCACCGAGCACAACGCCATTCACGTTCTGCAATTTGCCTGCTTGCCACAGATGCCGCAGCGCGCGATCCACCTGGTACGGCTTCATCCCGCGATCTTCCAGAACGAGAATGGCTCCCCGCGTGTCTGGGTCCCAGCCTGTTCCTAGCGTCGTTTGCAGCATCGTCAAGCAGCCCCCGACAATGCGCCCGGTAGCGCTTCCAGAAGCCACGCTTTCGCCGCGCAGCGGAATACTCCACTTGGATTTCGTCTCGCGGACAGCCTGCAAAAAAGACACCTCGTCGTAGCCGGAGGGTTGGTTCGCGCCGTGATTGAAACCCGCGGCCACCATGGGACCGTAAAAACCGGCCCAACTGCGCACCTCGTAAAGCAGCAGTTGAATGACGTTCAAGTCGCTGAAACCGACGAGGCACTTTGGGCCGAACAGAGAAGTACCCAATCTGAAATCAATGAGGTAGTTCGCACCGTAACCCCCGCGCGTAGCAATCACACCGTCAACACTCTTGTCATGAAATGGCTTGCGGAAAAGCTTGACGAGTTCCTCATGCCGCCCGGCGAAATAGCCTTGCGCCGGCAGCGGCGGCAACTCTTCGACCTGAAAGCCAAGCCGACGAAGTTCGGCCATACCCGCTGCAACAGCGGCAGGCTCCGCGGGAGACGATGGAGAAACGACGGCGATTCGCGAGCCCTCACGCAGGGCCTTCGGCTTTTGCAGGAGAACGGAGCGGCGTTTCATTCGTGACGGCCTTCGACCGGGACCACCTCGGTCACCACGCCCTGCCGGTTCAGTTGTTGCACAATCTGTTCCTGCTGGCGCCCGTTCACCTCGGCTTCAAATTCCACAATGGAACTTGCGCCTGCCATGGAAACGCGAAAGTGGTTCATAACAATCTTTAGCCCGGCCATCAGTTGCTGGATTTCAGTTGCCACATTCTCCGCGTGGCTGGTGGTAAAGCGGAACACCCTCACCCGGGCTTTCAGGTGAAGCTTCTCTGCGCCCCAGCTCAGTACGACCAGTCCAAACAACACGATCCCCGTGGCGGCAGCGGCGACCTTATACATCCCCCCGCCCGCGGCCATGCCGATGGCTGCCTCGACAAAAATCGTCGCCGCGGTGGTCATCCCGACCAGCCCCCCTCTGTCTCTCAGGATAGCCCCTGCGCCGAGGAAACCGATGCCCTGCACGATGTTGGAAGCGATGCGCGTGGGGCCAGTGTCGCCCCAGAGACGCGCCAATTCATTGGAAAGTATTGTGAAGAGCGCCGTGGCCAGGCAGACGAACGCGCTCGTGCGGATCCCGGCGGGGCGGCGCCGCAGATCGCGCTCCACGCCAATGGCCGCACCCAGCCCGGCGGCAAACAATATTCTTAGGAATATTTCGTGAAAGGAAAGCATCGCCAAACGGCCCTGTCCGTTTCAACGTGATTCTACTCTTTACAGTTTGAATTGCGTCAATTTCGAGAAGTGCCGTGCTCTGGCGTGTATCTCGCTCTTTTTCAGGTGCAGCAGCCGCTCCAGGCCGAATCTCTCCACGGCAAAGCTGCCCATCACTGAGCCGTACACCATGGCGCGCCGCAGCGCCGCGTCGCTGCTCCCGCCGCTGCCCGCCAGATAGCCCATGAATCCGCCGGCAAAACTGTCGCCCGCGCCGGTGGGATCATGCGGCTCCTCCAGAGGAAACGCCGGAACACAGAAGACGCCGTACTTGTCCACGAGCATGGCGCCGTATTCGCCGCGCTTCACTACCAGCGTGCATGGCCCCATTTTGAAAATGGAGCGGGCGGCGCGCAGCAGGTTGTGCTCGCTGGAAAGCTGCCGCGTCTCCGAATCGTTGATCATCAGGATATCCACGTGCCTGAGCGTCTCTCGCAATTCCGCGTTGGTGCGCTCGATCCAATAGTTCATGGTGTCCAGGGCGGCGAGTTTCGGCTTGCCCTTCACCTGGTGCAGGACGTCGCGCTGCAAGTCCGGCGCGATGTTGGCCAGGAAAACATATTTCGACGAGCGGTATTTTTCCGGCAAGCGCGGCTTGAACTCCGCGAAAACGTTGAGGTCCGTCGTTAGCGTCACGCGATCATTCAGATTCTCCGAGTAGCGTCCGGCCCAGAAAAAGCATTTGCCGGAAGCGCGCTCCAGGCCTTCGATGTCAATCGAGCGGCTGCGGAAAACGGCTTCATCTGCCGCGCTGAAATCCTCGCCGACAATGGCCACCAGGCTCACCGGCGTAAAAAATCGCGCGGCCACGGCGAAATAGGTGGCGGCTCCGCCGAGCGTGCGGTCCACTTTCCCGTAAGGACTTTCCAGGGCATCATAAGCAACCGAACCCACCACGAGTAGCGACACGAGTCTCTCCTAGGAAATGTATTTGCCGATGAGGGCCGCGAGATTCTTCTTGGTTTTCGCGGGGATAACCTTGGGGTCCGTCAGAATGGCATGAGCCAGCGCCGAGCCGCACTTGCAACTGCGCGCGGCCGGCATGGTCTTAATCGCTTCACGCAAGACATTTTGCGCGTTGCTGGCGTTTTGATTCAGTGTGGCGATGATCTGCGCCACCGTCACCGAGTCGTGTTGCGGGTGCCAGCAATCGTAATCCGTGATCATGGCGATGGTGGCGTAGCACAGCTCGGCTTCACGCGCCAGTTTGGCTTCGGTGACGTTGGTCATGCCGATCACATCGAATTTCATGGCGCGATGGAAATTGGCTTCCGCGAGCGTGGAGAATTGCGGCCCTTCCATGCAGACGTAAATTCCCTTGCGGTGAACCGCCACTCCGGAAGAGACACAGGCATCGGCGAGCACCGTGGACAGTTGCGCGCAGGTGGGCTTGTCAAATGACACATGCGCCACCAGTCCGTTTCCAAAGAACGTGGAGACGCGGCCCTTGGTGCTGTCGAAAAACTGGTCGGGAACGAGAAACTCACCGGGGCGCAGCTCTTCCTGCAGCGATCCCACCGCGCTGACGGAGATGACCCGCTCCACGCCCAGCAATTTCATGGCGTAAATGTTGGCGCGAAAATTCAGTTCGCTGGGCATTAGCCGATGCCCGCGCCCGTGCCGCGCCAGAAAGGCCACGCGCTTCCCTTCCAGCGTGCCGACAACGAACGCGTCCGAGGGATCGCCAAACGGGGTCTTTACGCGAATCTCGTGCGTATCGGTAAGGCCGCTCATCCCGTACAGCCCGCTGCCGCCAATCACGCCAATTTCCGCCACCGGGCCTTTCGCGCTGCCCCGCGCACTCTTCCCTTTCGCTTTTTTCGCGCTTGCCATGCGTTTTTCTCCTGGGATTACCGGTTCAAGTCCACCGGCTTGATTTCGATATGGTGACGCGTCAGGAGCAAATCCGCAACAAACGCGAGCTTCTTGCTTGCCCTGCTTGCCCCGATCTTCGAGGGGAGCTTCGAAGAGCCACCACCATCCAGCCGTAACCCGCCGCCGTCCAGATACCTCACCTCAATCTCGCCAAAATGCATGACGTTTCCTTAGGAGGTGGGGGCTTCAGCCCCCAAGTACCCGCACCAAAATGAGCCGGGCTTTAGCCCCTGAAGCTCCGAAGCCCCCCGCTACGGCTGAAGAGGCTGCCGAAAAACATCAAAAGCCTTTCTTCAGGGGCTGAAGCCCCTTCATGACGGAAGCTTTACGCCGGGGCTGAAGCCCCGGCCTCCTAAAGACAAGACTTCTTCCGCAAGCTGTGAAGCCGCGCCCTCCCGAGCATCATTCTTGAGATGGCGCCCTACCCCTCCACCCCGCTTCCCTTCAAAATCTCGCTCACCGCGGCGAAGGGATCCTTCTTCCGCTCGGCCACCGCCGTAGCCAACTCGCGCAGTTTCGCCTCGCCCTCTTTTCCTCCCAGCACTTTTTCGAGCAAACGCGACTCCACCATCTCCACCAGGCGATTCTTCCAGTGCTCGATGTGCTTCTTCTGCCGCTCGCCGCTGGCCTCGAAATGTTTGCGGAATTTCTCGATGGTTTCGGCAAGCTCGGTAATTCCGCGATTTTCCGTCGCCACGGTGCGCATCACCGGCGGGCGCCAGCCATCCCGCGGCATCACCAGGGAAAGCATGGCGCGGAGCTGCTCCTCCAAACGGTCCGCGCCTTCGCGGTCCGCTTTATTCAGCACGAAGATGTCGCCAATCTCCATCAGCCCGGCCTTCATGTTCTGGATGTCGTCGCCCAGGCCGGGCACCAGCACCACCACCACGCAATCCGCCAGCCGCACGATGTCAATTTCGTCCTGCCCCACGCCCACGGTTTCGATCAGCACCTGGCGTTTGCCCGCCGCATCCAGCAGCAGCGCCACCTCCGCGGTCGCGCGCGCCAGCCCGCCCAGAAATCCCCGCGTGGCCATCGAGCGGATAAAAACGCCGCTGTCGCCCGCGTGCCCCTGCATGCGTATGCGATCGCCCAGAATCGCGCCGCCGGAATACGGGCTGGTAGGATCCACGGCCACCACGCCCACGCGTTCCTCGCGCTTGCGGTAGTACGCGGCCAGCCGATCCACCAGCGTGCTCTTGCCGGTCCCGGGCGCTCCGGTGATGCCCGTCAGGTAAGCCTGCCCCGTCGCGGGGAAAACTTCCCGCAGCAATTGCTCGGCCTCGGGAGCGTGATTTTCAATCGCCGTGATGGCGCGTGAAATCGCGCGCACGTCTCCCGCGCGGACCTTCGCGGCCCACTCCTTAACGTTGCTATGCATGTGTTCCTGTTGATTCGGCCACAGCGCGCGTCAGCATACTATGTTCCACTTACCCCAGATGTTCGTACCGACTCAAAAATCCAGCCCTCAGAGCAATCGATCCCCTTCATTCGGATTTAGCTGTTCCCGTGGTCGCGCCTAGGATGTGAGCGCGTTCCCAACCGGCTGACATGATATCTTGTCCTTGAATATGTCGCCTGGCCGTGAAATCCTAAACTTCCTAGCAGTACAAGCGTTTCCTCCCGCATCTGTATATTCGATAACCACTATCAACTCATCTGGGTACTCTTTCTTGTGCTTAAAAAACAGGTTGAGCTGGTCCCCCAAGTTCGCGCTGTAATAATCCTTCCGGTTATTCTTCTGATACATGCACCTTGCAACCACTCCGACGCCCGTTTTTCCTATGGGGCCATTTACCTGTTCCCATTCCATAGAAAGCCGAACATGATCATCTCCAACAGTCTCCTCTGATGTCATTTTGACATTGAAGGCCGGCCGATCATCTTCGGTGCGGAGGACAAATCCTGTGGCGGTCAGGGAAGCATATTCTGGCACATATTGCAGATAGAGTTGCGGAACCTGTTCCGGTTGCGCACGTTTCTTCAATCTGCTGAGCTCGTCATAAAACTGCCAGGCAAACCCGAGAGCCACGAAGGCAATGAACCAGCTCCAAGTCGGCGACTTCCCCTCCACTTGTTGGTAAATAAGCAGGGATATCGTGAACAAAGGTCCCGTCAGCGCACGCTTCCAACGCTTCCAGAATTGGCCAATGGAGGTGGCGAAGCGGCGACTTAACATTGCCTGAAATTATCCTCTGGGGCTCGCCCTGCGTAAAGTCTTTAGCCACCAAAGCCCTATCATTTCTTGCCGAGCAGTTGCCGCGCAATGACCAGCCGCTGGATTTCGCTGGTGCCCTCGCCGATAGTGCACAGCTTGACGTCGCGGTAGAACTTCTCCGCGGGGTAATCCTTGATGAAACCGTAGCCGCCGTGAATCTGCACGCACTCGTTGGCCACGCGCACGGCCACCTCGCTAGCAAAGAGCTTCGCCATGCTGGATTCGCGGGTGAAGCGCGCATCCTTCCGGTCGGCCAGCCACGCCGCCTGATACACCATCAACCGCGCGGCTTCCACTTCCGTGGCCATGTCCGCCAGCTTGAACTGTATGGCCTGAAACTCGCTGATGGTCTTGCCAAATTGCTTGCGCTGCTTGGCGTAACGCGTGGCCACTTCCAGCGCGCCTTGCGCCATGCCCAGCGCCAGCGCGGCAATCGAGATGCGCCCGCCATCCAGAATTTTCAGGCTGCTGATGAACCCTTCGCCCTCCGCGCCGAGCAGGTTTTCCGCGGGCACGCGGCAATCGCTGAAGATCACTTCCGAAGTATCGCTGGCGCGCATGCCCAGCTTGTTTTCTTTTTTCCCGGGACGGAAACCGGGCATGCCCTTTTCGAGGATGAACGCGCTGATGCCGTGCGATTCCTTGGACTTGTCCGTGACCGCCATGGCCACGCAGGTATCGGCGAAATGGCCGTTGGTCGTGAATGTCTTTGCGCCCTTCAACACCCAATGCTTGCCGTCGCGCACAGCGGTGGTGCGCGTGCCGCCGGCGTCGGAGCCTGCTTCCGGCTCGGTCAGCGACCATGCGCCGAGTTTCTTGCCCTGCGCCAGCGGCACCAGATACTTACGCTTCTGCTCTTCGTTCCCGAATTTGAAGATGTGATTGCTGCAGAGCGAATTATGGGCCGCGACGGTCAACCCAACCGCGCCATCCACGCGCGAAAGTTCTTCCACAACGGTGGCGTATTCGATGTAGCCGAGCCCCGCGCCGCCGTATTCTTCCGGAAAAATGACGCCGAGCAGGCCCATCTCCGCTAGCTTTGGCAGCAGCTCCTGCGGGAAGTGCGACGCCTCATCCCATTCCAGGACGTGCGGCGCAATCTCGCCCTCGGCGAATTCGCGCACGCTCTTGCGCAAATGCTGCTGTTCTTCGCTGAAGGTAAAATCCATGCAGGCGTCCCCTCAACATTCTACTAATGCTCGCCAAAAGTTTATCTTATCTTGAAATCCGAAGTCGAAGAGGGATTTCTCCGCTCCGGGACGGCAAACAGCGCCGTCCCTCCGGTCGAAATGACAGATTTGGGGCGGCGGATGGTTTGGGAGAAGCCAACTTCGGCGAAGTTGGTCCTCCACAGGATAAGCGTTTGAAATAGAATGAGATGCGCTCGCCTGCCGTGTCGCAACTTCTGTAACCGCCTTGCGGAAACGCCGCTTCCTCTTTACTCCCCCACCAAAAGCAACTCGACCTGTCATTCCGACCGGAGCGGCCCGACTTTCTATTCCGCGCCGCCTTCTGGCGCGTCGGGCCGCGTAGCGGAGGAATCGTGGCACCCCTTCCACTCTAAGCGCTGCCCTGCCATACTAACCATCTGTGGCTGTTTACCATGTCTATATTCTGGCAAGCGCTTCCGGTGTCCTCTACACTGGCGTAACCAGTTTTCTTGAACGCCGCGTTATTTTGAGCCCTTCACAGATGTGCGCGCCGCGATCAGCAGGGAAAAACAAATCAAGAACTGGCGCCGCGAAAAGAAGTTGGCGCTTATCCGGGCCCTCAATCCCACATTTCGTGATCTAAGCGCGGATTTCCCTGGCGCCACGAACAGCAAGCGCGCTTCCACCAAACCGGCTCGCAAGGAAATCGCGCCTTGCCTCGATCCCTCGACTCCGGCCCGGCAAAAACCGCCGGTCCTCCGCTCGGGATGACACCCGGGGGCACATTTCCCCTACAGACGTCCTGCGGTTATCTCCCCTCACCAGCCGACGGGATACCCGTTCTTTTTGTTCTGCGCGTCGAGCCAGGTCTTCAGCGGCGCAAAATAATCGGCCAGCGCCGTGGCATCCATCTCCCGCTGGCCAGTCAGCGTTTCCAGTGCATCCGGCCACGGCTTGCTGGCGCCCATGGAGAGCATGGCGTTCAGCTTCTCGCCGGCCTTTTTGTTCGCGTAGATCGAGCAGCGGTGCAGCGGCCCGTCCACCCCGGCTTCCTTGCACAGCGCGCGATGGAACTGGAATTGATAGATGGCCGCAAGAAAATAGCGGGCGTAGGGGACATTCCCGGGCACATGGTATTTCGCGCCGGGATCAAAATCCGCCTCCGTCCGGGCAACCGGCGGCGCCACGCCCTGGTATTTCAGCCGCAAATCCCACCAGGCCTGGTTGTACTGCTCCGGCTTCACCTTCCCCGAGAAGACTTCCCAGCGCCACTTATCAATCACGAGTCCAAAGGGAAGAAACGCCACCTTCTCCAGCGCCTTCTGCAAAAGGTAATCCGTATCGCCCGAGGCCGGCGGGACAGCATCAATCAATCCAATCTTTTTCAGGTATTCCGGCGTGACGGAAAGCGCGATGGTGTCGCCCACAGCTTCGTGAAAACCGTCGTTCGCGCTGTTCTCAAACAGCGGCGGCAGCGGGTTGTAAGCGCGCTGGTAAAAATTGTGGCCCAGTTCGTGGTGAATCACGCGGAAATCTTCTTCGGTGATCAGGATGCACATTTTGACGCGCAAGTCGTCCTTGGAATCCACGTCCCACGCGCTGGCATGGCAAACGACGTCGCGGTCGGCGGGCTTGGTGAAGAGCGAGCGCTCCCAAAAAGTTTGCGGCAGCGCCGGAAAGCCCAGCGACATGAAAAAGTTTTCGCCGTACTTGACCATGCCCTTCGGATCGGTCTTGCGTTCCTGCAGGATTTTTGTCAGGTCGAAACTCTGCGCGGGTTTTGGCGAATCCATCAAGTCATACACGTTGTTCCATTCCTGCGCCCAAATATTTCCCAGCAGGTGCGCGGGAATCGGCCCGTTCGGCGGCACAACGTCCTTGCCGTATTTTTTCGCCAGTTGGCCGCGGACATACGCATGCAGCGATAGGTACAGTGGCCGCAATTGTTCCCAGGTGCGATCGAGTTCCTTGGCGAACGCATCTGGCGGCATGTCGTAATTCGAGCGCCACAGCGCGCCCACGTCCGCGTAGCCCAATTCTTTCGAGCCTTGATTGCCCAGCTCCACCATGCGCGCATAGCGCTGCCGCATCGGCGCGCCCACGGCGTGCCAGCCCAGCCATGCGCGCTTCAATTCCTCGGGATCGCGGCTCGTGGCCATCAGCCTTTCAATCGCGGTTATGTCCAGACACGGTTTCTTGTCGCCGTCCGGGCACCACTTCCCTTTTCCATAATCGCCGTCGAGGGAAGCCAGCACTTGCGCGAGTTCCTTCTGCGCCTTGGGATCATCGGGAGCGGGAAAGCCGGTGGCCAGTTCCAGCAGCAGCCGCTTGCGGGCCAACTCTGGCGAGAGCTTCACGCCATCGTAGCGGTGCGCCTCTTTCGCATACTTCGCGCTTGCGGTGTTGAGAATCTCGTTCGCATCCGCCGCGATCTGCTCGGTATCGTCGGTAATGAAATTTTCCTGCACCCAGGAAGCGCGCGAAGCCCTGTTATTCAGATCGAACAGCCGCTGCTCCGCATCCTCGATGAACTTTTTCGCTTCTTCAGGCGTCGGCGCGGGCTTTGCTTGCCCGTTGGCCACCCGCGCGCCCAACGCCCCCACCATCGCAAAACACAAAACTCCCACAATCGTGCGCATCCATGCAGATCTCATCGTTGTCTCCTTGTACTTTGTGCCACCCGAGCGCCGGTGGCGAATGGCGACTTACGCGCTCCGCCCCACTTTTTTGCCTGCCACCGACTGCAATTCCACGAGCGCCTTTTCAATTCCAGCACGATCCACGTTCCAGTGCGTTACCATGCGCACCGAATAGAGCGCCGTGTCCTGCGCCCACACGCCTCTATCGTGCAGCGCGTCGCACAACTCCACCGCGGTCATGCCGCTCGCCGTGCAATCGAAAATCACGATGTTGCTCTTCACACTGACAGGATCGATCTTCAATCCTGGAATCGCCGCGATGCCCTGCGCCAGGCGCTGGGCGTTGTCGTGGTCTTCGTGCAGCCGCGCGGGCGACTTTTCCAGCGCAATCAATCCCGCCGCCGCAAGCACGCCCACCTGCCGCATCCCGCCGCCAAATAACTTGCGGTAGATGCGCGCCCGCTCGATGAACTCCTTCGACCCGGCAATCATCGAGCCCACCGGCGCCCCCAGGCCTTTCGACAAGCAGAACATCACGGAGTCGACCTTCCGGGTCATGCGCGCCACGTCATCGCCCAACGCCACGGCCGCATTGAAGATGCGCGCTCCATCCAGATGCACTTTCAAACCCAGGGCGTGCGCATGGTCGCAAATATCGTTCACGCGCGCCGTGGGATAGACCGTGCCGCCGGCCATGTTGCTGGTATTCTCCAGGCACACCAACGCCGTCTGCGAGTCGTAATAAATCTTGGGACGCACGACGGCTTCAATCTGCTTCCAGGTCAGGATGCCGTCGTCGCCGCCGCGCGTCGTGCGCGGCATGCACCCGGCAATGGCGGACATGGAGGCCAGTTCGTAAAGGTTGACGTGGCTGCGCTCTTCGCAAATTACTTCGCTGCCGTGGTGCGTCCATATCTTGATGCAGATCAGGTTGCCCATGCAGCCCGTGGGCACGAACAGGGCCGCCTCCTTGCCAAATATTTCCGCGGCGCGCTTCTGCAGGCGGTTGACAGTGGGATCCTCACCATAAACGTCATCGCCCACCTCGGCTGCAGCCATGGCGCGCCGCATCTCCTGGCTCGGGCGCGTTACAGTATCGCTGCGCAGGTCCACCACGCCTTCCGCAGGCGAGACGTCGTCCGGGTCCACCATCTGATTCCCTTTTGCCACCGTGTAGCTCATGTGCGCTTCTCCGTGTTCTATTCGTCCGCCGCCCCAAAACTGTCACTCCGACTGGAGGGACGGCGCTGTATGCCGTCCCGGAGCGGAGGAATCGCGAGCTGACGTCAACTCTAACGCAAACCCCCTACCGCAACAGCTCCACGATCACCTCATTCGACACACTCAACTTTCCTGCTGCCAGCCGCACCAGTTCGCCCTCGCGTTCGATCATTCCTGCCGAGGCCAGCCGCCCCACCTTTTCTTCCAGATTGACGCTGTATTCGCGTTGAATGCGCGGCAGATCGATGCCGCTAAGCTGCCGCAAGCCCAAAAACAGCTCTTCTGCAAGCGCCTGTTCGCGCGTCACGCGCTCCACGCTTTCCGCGGCGCTGCGGCCCGCGCTGATCGCGGCGACATAAGCCGCTGCGTCATGCGCGTTGGCCCAGCGCTGCGATCCGGAAAACGAGTGCGCGCCAGCGCCAAATCCCAGGTACGCCTCGCGTCGCCAGTATTTCAGGTTGTGCCGCGAAGCATATCCCGGCTTGGCCCAATTGGAAATTTCGTACTGCTCGTAGCCAGCGGCTTTCAGGATGGCCTGCGCGGTCTCGTAAAATTCCGCCATCTCATCTTCGCTTGGCAGATCGCGGGCGCTATAGCGCGTGCCGCCCCGCAGTACTTCCAGCCCCAGGCGGCTGCCCTCATCAATCTCCATGATGTAAACGGAAACGTGTTCGGGAGACAGCTCTACCAATTCATCCAGGGACCTGCGCCAGCTTGCCCGCGATTGTTTCGGCAGCCCGGCGATCAGGTCGAAACTGATGTTGCGAATCCCGGCGTCGCGCAGGATGGGCACGGCGCGGTAAATATCTTCGCGCCTGTGCAGGCGTCCCGCGGCTTTGAGTTCGTGATCCACGAAGGATTGCGTCCCCAGGCTGATGCGATTGATTCCGGCGGCCACCCATTGCGCGGTCTTTTCGGCCTCGATGGTTTCCGGATCGGCCTCCAGCGTCACTTCTTCCCACACGCACGCGAACGTCTCGCGCAAAGTACGCAGCATGTCTGCGAGAAGCACAGGCTCCAGAAGGCTCGGCGTGCCACCGCCGATGTACACCGTATCCACCACAACGTTATCCGCGGCCGTTCGTGTTGGCGCTTCGCCCCACTCCACGCCCGCCGCCCGCAACAACGCTGCATGCCCGCGAATCTCCCGGCACACGGCATCCGCATACGGGGCAAAGCGGCCTGCCGACACCACGCCCGTGTGGAAGTTGCAGTAAGTGCACTTCGTCTGACAAAACGGCACCTGAATGTAAACGCCGAAATTCCTCATCGATGAAGACTTTAGCATATCGAGGAGACGGTCGCGCCGATCGGAAGATTGGCCGCAACAATAGAGAAGAATCAGGAGGAGGCGGCAGCTACACAACCATCCTCGCGCAATTGACGCGATGCCAAAACAGGAGCCGATCGTGGACTGTAATTTGCCGTCAGTGTTGCGGCTCGGCAGGCTGGGGAAGCGGCGGGATGGCGGCGATCGCCTCTGGCGGCAATGGCTTCAGATTGAGTTGCTCGGTGAGAAAGGTGATGCGGTCGCGGCGGGCTTCGGCGTTCAAGGCGTGAGGTGCGTCGTAAAGCTTGAACTGCTTGGGTTCGCTGGCCAAGGCGGCAGTCGCTTTTGAGCGTTCCGGCGTGAGAAATTTTTCCTGGGTGGCGTACTGCAAAAATAAGGCTGCGGGCGCGGCGTGAGAAACATACTTCGCCGCGTCGGCCCAGGAGTATCTGGCGACAAAGGCGTCAACTTTCTCCGGGCCCGTCTTCTGGCGGAACTCCTGGAATTCAGGGCTCTTGAGTTCGATTTCGTCGGAGAGGCCTCCGGCCATCAGAACGAAGGCGCGAAATCGTTTGTCGACACCGCTGACGATGCCACCCGCCGTCGCGCCACAACTGTGGCCCACATACGCAACGCGCTTGGGATCAACGAACGGACGGCCGAGCAGAAGATCGGCGCCGCGGCGGACATCGACAACCATCTGAACGAGGTTGACGATTTGTTTGGCGGATAGCGGGTCATTGTCTGGAATGTATCCAGGGCGCGCGATCGGGAAATCGATCAGGAGAGACGCGACGCCCGCAGGAGCAAGGGCAACGGCTTCGTCCAAGAATTCCTTGCGATTGCGGAAATCCGAATTCGGCCAACACCAATGGCCCCAAATTATGGCGGCAAATGGCCCTTTGCCGGGCGGCAAGACAAGATAGGCAGGCACGCGTCCGCCTTTGGGGCTGGCGTAGGAAAAATCGTAAATACCGACCGGACCTCGGAAGTCCACGCCGACGTCCTGCGCATCCAACGGAGGCTTCGCGTCGTAATCGAAAGCGTGAGGATTATCGGACTTTTGCGCGAAGGCGGAAACGCTTAGGACGAAAAGGGCCACAAGCATGCGGCGCATGGCACTCCTCCGTTGGGACAGTGTATGCCCGCTGGCAGAAGATACAAGAGGAGTTTTCAAAACGGTTTACACGCGATCCGGCAGCACCTTCACGTACACATGGCGTTCGCGCGGCCCGTCAAACTCCGCGAAGAAAATCCCCTGCCACCGGCCAAGCGCCAGCTTCCCTTCTTCCACAAAGACGAACTGGCTCGCGCCGACGAGCATGGTCTTCACATGCGAATCCGAATTGCCCTCGCTGTGGCGATACGGCCCGGCCATGGGCACGATCCTGTCCAGTGCGCCCTCGGCGTCGCTCGCCACGTCCGGATCGGCGTGCTCGTTGATCAGAATCGCGGCGGTCGTGTGCGGCACATAGAGGAAGCACGTGCCCACGCGTACGCCCAGCGCAGTCACCACGCGCTGCACCTCCGTAGTAATGTCCACCATCTGCGTGCGGCGGTCGGTCCTTACGCGAATGCTCTGCATCTTCGTTCTCCCTGAACGCACAACCCTAAAAGAAGGTATAGAAGCGCGCCATGGCAATGTACAGGGGAATCTACGCACGGATGGCGTGAGGCGACTTACGGGATAGGCACGACGCAATGCTGCCCGGGCTCCTTGGCGCTGGCCAGTTTCCGCAATTCCGTCAGCCCCTCGCTGCCCCAGCGCGCCAGAAACGGCAGGAAACACAAATCGCGCGATTGCAGCCCCTTCTGCGGATACAACAGGTTCTCCAGGAACTCCTCGTGCTGCGCGACGATTTTCTCGTGGCGATCGAGCGAGGCGCCGGTTTTTTCGCGCAAGCGTCCCAACTGGTAGCGCATACGCTTTTCGACGCGGGTGATCGTTCCCTGCACAGTGGGATCCACCTTGGCGATGGCACGGTGCAGCTTCTTCAAGTTCTTTTCCGTCTGCCGCAAATTCGCATCGAACTCCCGCGCCAGTTTCTTCGGCACATTGGCCCCGTACATCTTCCTTCGCAGCTCCTGCTTGCCTTTCCAGGCATCTTCCATGTCCAGGCCGTACTTCTTTAGCAGCCGGGCGCCCTTCGGATCAACTAGCGTAAAGTCCGCGCGCGGCAAAATCACCGGCATCCGCACCAACAGCTTTTCGTACAGCACCTGCGATTGCGCGAAATAAGAAATTTCCGCCGGGCCTCCGAAGTACGCCACCGTGGGCAGCAGATAATCCTGCACCACCGGCCGGAATAGCGCGTTGGGGCTAAAGTTTTCCGGGCTGAGCTCCACGCAGCGCAACGCGTCTTCCCGCGGACAGCTTTTCCCTCCGCAATTAAAATTCCCATTGGCCGCGGCAATCACCTGGCGCTTGCCGCCCTTCAGGGAGAACAGCAGCGTGCTGCGCGGGCTCACTTTGACCTGCACGTCGTACCCGGCGTTCTCCAGCTTCTGGCCGCGGCGCAGCAGCAACTCGTTCAGCTCATCGCGTTCCGCCAGCGCAGCCCCCAAAATGGGCGCGGCCACGCCGTGCAAGCGGTGATCCATGGGGTCGAGCAGGATCAGCCCATCATCGCCGAAGAACCGGGCAAAAAGTTTGCCAAATGCGCTGGTGTAGGTATCCAGCCGCGTATAGCTACGGTGCAGAATCTCCGCAATCTGCGCGGCGGCAGGGCCGGTCAATTGCGCGATGGCCTGTTCCACCAGTTCGACGACGGCCTCACCAAGTGGAATCGTGCCCACGGGAATCGCATCCTCCGCAGGCTTCGGAAGCTCCAGCCGGTGCAACTTGCCCTCGGCAAACCACGTGGTGTGGCGCACTTCGTCCACGTCGTGATCTTCGGCCGCCATCCAGAACACCGGCACGGCGGGAATGCCCTCGTCCGTCAAATGGCGCGCCATTTCGATCACGCTCAACGCTTTGTAAATCGAGAAGGCGGGCCCGCCGAACAGCCCCACCTGCTGGCCGCTGACCACGGCAGCGGCGCCCTCTTCCAGGCGCTTCAGATTCGCTTCGGTTTCCGCGCTATGGCCATAACGCAGGTTCTGATCGCGCAGGATGCCCGCCACGGTCAGGCGGCGGTCGCGCGGAAAATCGAGCGACTTCGCACAGGAAGCGACACTCTTCAGGTCCGGGGTGTGCGCAAAGAAGCCCTTCACGGAGGAGAAATTCTCATTGAAATCGCGAAAGAGCTTCGACGTGTGCGGCAACTGCTGCGGAGGAATGACGCGGCAATCCATGAACGTTTAGATGATAATCGCAGTCAAAGGTGACAGCAACACGCCCTGGTTAGACGCGCGCGGCGGATGGATCGAATTGCACCAGGAGCGCGGCGATCTGCTGCTTCTTCTCTTCCACCAAGGGCAAAAGCGGCAATCGCGGCACACCCCCGTGATAGCCGCGCAGGTCCATCGCATATTTTACGCCGGCAATTCCGTTTTCAGAGACGATGCGTTTGGAGGCGTTCGCCAAGGCAAGCTGCAGTTCCTTGGCTTGCTCATGCTTCCCCTGCTGCACCAATTCGTACAGCTCCACGAATTTCTCCGGCAGCGCCGATGCAAGCGCCAGGATCGCCCCGCTGGCGCCCACGGCCAGCGCCGGATACACCACTGCCGCGCCGCCCGTGAGGAATTGAAAATCCGCAGGCGCGCCGGAAACGACTTCCCCGACTCGCTGCACGCTGCCGGAGCTGTCCTTGATCCCGGCAATGTTGGAATGCTCGGCGAGCTTAAGAATCTCCGGAGATTCCAGCGTAACGCCCGTGAACGCCGGGACGGAATAGAGCAGGACGGGGATCGGCGAGGCATCCGCAACGGCGCGGTAGTGCCGAATGTAGGTTTCCGAGCCATATACGGGCTTGTAGTAGTAAGGCGTCTTCACCAGCGCGGCTTGGTAGCCGAGCGCTGCGGCGCGCTTGGTGCGCGTGATCGTTTCCGCGGTGGACTCCGCGCCAGTCCCGGCGATCAGCAACTTTCCCGGTGCAGCCACTTCTTTTACCGCTGCGAGCACAGCGTCCGCCTCCGCGCGCAGGAGCATCACCGACTCGCCCGTTGAGCCAAGCACCAGGTAGCCCGCCAGGCCAGTCTTGTTAAAACGGCGGACATTTTCCTTTAAGCCGCCAAGGGAAACCCAGCCGTCCACCTCAAAGGGCGTTGTCAGCGCCGGAAAAATGCCTTGAAACTTCACGGTTCAATTGCCTCCGCCGGGGTTACCGGTCGCCGTCACGCTGTTCTGGTGCAGGTCCTGCAGGCAAGACACTTCGCGCTGCAGTTCGATCAGCGCGTGAATCCCGCGCACTGCCGCTTGTGCCGCGGACAGCGTCGTGATGCAGGTAATATTGTAGCGAATCGCCGCGCGCCGGATGGATTTCTCGTCGTAGAACGATTCGCGGCCCAGCGGCGTATTGATGACCAGGTGGATTTTCCCGGTTTTGATGAGGTCGACGATATTCGGCCGGCCTTCGTTCACTTTGTAGACTTCGTCGCAGGGAACGCCGGTAGCGTGCAGCGCGGAAGCCGTGCCGCGCGTGGCCACCAGCTTGAACCCGAGCGCCACCAACTCCTTCCCCAGAGTGCCGACTTGCCGTTTGTCGCGATCGTTCACGCTGATGAACACCGTGCCCGTGCGCGGCAATTTCTGCCCCGCGGCCAGTTGTGCTTTCGCGAATGCCTGCCCATAAGAAGTCGATATCCCCATCACTTCGCCGGTGGAGCGCATTTCCGGGCCCAGAATCGTATCCACGCCGCGGAATTTGTTGAACGGGAAAACCGGCGATTTCACGGAGTAGTACTCGTGCACGGAAATTTCCGCCACGCCGTTGTGGTGCACCAGTGGCAATTGCATGTCCGCCAGGCGCCGCCCCACCATCAGCCGCGCTGCAACTTTCGCTATCGGCACGCCCGTGGCTTTGCTGACGAACGGCACGGTCCGCGAAGCGCGCGGGTTCACTTCCAGGACGTACACGGTTTCCCGCTGGATGGCATACTGCACGTTCATCAACCCAACCACTTTTAGCGCCAGTGCCAGCCGTTTCGTGTAGTCGCGAATCGTCTCCAGCACCTTCGGCGAGAGGCTCACCGGCGGAAGCACGCACGAAGAGTCGCCGGAGTGTACCCCGGCTTCTTCGATGTGCTCCATGATCCCGCCGATCACCACGTCTGTGCCGTCCGCAAGCGCGTCCACATCCACTTCTGTGGCTTCTTCCAGGAACTGGTCGATCAGCACCGGCCGCGCCGGGCCCATCATTGCCGCTTGTGCCACATATTCCTGCACGGTGTTCACATCGTAGGCGATTACCATCGCTCGCCCGCCGAGCACGTAACTCGGCCGCACCAGCACCGGCAATCCGATTTCCCCGGCAACGCGCGCGGCTTCTTCCGGCACCAGCGCCGTGCCGTTGCGCGGCTGCGGAATGCGCAATTCGTCGAGCAGCCGCCCGAATCGCCGGCGGTCTTCGGCCAAATCAATGGACTCCGGCGCCGTGCCCACGATGGGCACGCCGTTGCGCTTCAATTCCAGCGCCAGGTTCAGCGGCGTCTGCCCGCCGAACTGCACGATTACACCCTGCGGCTTTTCGCGGTCCATGATCGAGAGCACGTCTTCCAGCGTCAGCGGCTCGAAGTACAAGCGATCCGAAGTGTCGTAGTCGGTCGAGACCGTTTCCGGATTGCAATTGACCATCAGCGTCTCAAATCCGTCGGCGTGCAGCGCAAACGATGCGTGGCAGCAGCAGTAGTCGAACTCGATGCCCTGCCCGATGCGGTTGGGTCCGCTGCCCAAAATCATGATTTTCTGCTTGTGCGTGGCGTCGGTTTCATCTTCGTCTTCGTAGCTCGAATACATATACGGCGTGAAGGAATCGAATTCCGCGGCGCACGTGTCCACGCGCTTGAACACCGGGGCAACGCCATAGCGCGCGCGTTGCAGCCGCACCACCGCCGGCGTGGTCTTCCAGATTTGCGCCAGCAGCTCGTCGCTCGTGCCGATGCGTTTCACTTCCCTCAGCAAATCCTTCGAGGCCGTTTCCACCGTCACCGCGGCAGCGCGCTGGTTGGCGGCATTGATCTCTTCAATCTGGTGAATGAACCATGGGTCGATTTTCGTGAGTTCGCAAATTTCATCGGCGGGCAGGCCGTGCTCCACCGCCGTCAGAATCCAGTGGATGCGGTCTGGCCGTGGCGTGGCCAGTTTTTCGCGCAGCAGCGAACCCGGCGTTTCGGCGGGCGCGCGCCACGGCGTGCTCGGCTCCAGCGAACGTATCCCCTTTTGCAGCGCCTCCTTGAACGTACGCCCGATGGCCATCACCTCGCCCACGGATTTCATCTGCGTGCCCAGCGTGGTATCGGCGCCCGCAAACTTTTCAAACTGCCACTTCGGAATTTTCACCACCACATAATCAATGGTAGGTTCAAAGCATGCGGGCGTTTTTTGAGTGATGTCGTTGGGAATTTCATCCAGCGACATTCCCACCGCCAGGCGTGCGGCGATTTTTGCGATTGGGAAGCCGGTCGCCTTGCTGGCCAGCGCCGAACTCCGCGAAACGCGCGGATTCATCTCGATCACCACCATGCGCCCGTTTTCCGGATTCACGGCAAACTGCACGTTGGACCCGCCGGTTTCCACGCCGACTTCACGGATAATCGCTGCGGCGGCATCCCTCATGCGCTGGTATTCCTTGTCCGTCAGCGTCTGCGCGGGCGCCACGGTAATCGAATCGCCCGTGTGTACGCCCATGGGGTCGAAGTTCTCGATCGAGCAGATCACCACGAAGTTGTCGCGAAAGTCGCGCATTACTTCCAGTTCGTACTCTTTCCAGCCCAGCACGGATTCTTCCACCAGCGCCTCGTGCACCGGGCTCACGTCCAGCGCGTGCGCGATGGCTTCGGCAAACTCTTCCTTGTTGTACGCAATCGAGCCGCCGGTGCCCCCGAGCGTGAACGATGGCCGGATCACCAGCGGGAATCCCAATTGATCGCAAAGCCGCAGGGCATCTTGCGCGTTATTGACCAGCGCCGAAGCGGGCACCTCCAGACCAATCTTGCGGCAGGCGTCCTTGAACCACAGGCGGTCCTCGGCAACCTTGATGGCCCGCAGCGATGCCCCGATCATTTCCACTTTGTATTTTTCGAGGATGCCGCTTTCGGCCAGCTCGACTGCAAGATTCAACGCCGTCTGCCCCCCAACAGTCGGCAAAAGCGCGTCCGGCCTTTCCTTGATAAGAATTTCCTCGAGATATTCCTTGGTCAGCGGCTCGATGTACGTGCGGTGCGCAAGTTCCGGGTCGGTCATGATCGTGGCGGGATTGGAATTCACCAGCACGATTTCGTAGCCCTCGGCCCGCAGCGCCTTGCACGCCTGCGCCCCGGAATAGTCAAACTCACAAGCCTGGCCAATCACGATCGGCCCGGAGCCGATGATCAGAATCTTGTGGATGTCCTGGCGTTTAGGCATATTCAGTCGAAAGCTATCGTGCGCAGGCGTTTCATCCCCGCGAACTCCCGGGATGGGCAAATTCCTTCATCATGTCGGTGAACTGGGTGAACAAATAATGCGAATCGTGCGGTCCCGGCGAAGCTTCCGGGTGATACTGCACGCTGAAGAGCGGCAGCTTCTTGCTGCGCATGCCCTCGTTGGTGCCGTCGTTCAGGTTGACGTGGGTGATCTCCACGTCACTGGACGGTAGCGATTCCGGATCAACGCAAAACCCGTGATTCTGCGCGGTAATCTCTACTTGGCTCGTCAACAGATTCTTCACGGGATGATTCGAGCCATGGTGCCCGAACTTCAGCTTGAACGTCTTCCCGCCCAGCGCCAGACCGCACAATTGATGGCCCAGGCAAATCCCGAAGATCGGCACGCGCCCCGCCAGCTTACGGATGTTTTCGATGGCGTACGTGACGGGCTCGGGATCGCCCGGCCCGTTCGACAGAAACACGCCGTCTGGGCGCATCGCCATTACGTCGTCAGCAAAAGTGTTCGCGGGCACGACGCTGACCTCGCAGTGGTGATCCACCAGTAGCCGCAGAATGTTCTGCTTGATGCCGTAATCGTAAGCCACGACGCGAAACCGGTGCGCATCAGGACTCGTCCCCGATTCGCCCATCTGCTCGGCCCACGGTGAAGTGGCCAGTTCAATCGAGCCCTGCTGCCAGTCGTAGCCTTTCGCGCAGGTTACGCGGCCCGCAAGCTCCTGCCCGGCCATCGTCGGAAGCTGCTTGGTTTCATGGATCAATTGGTCGGCAGCCGTGCCATCCGTGGCCACCATACCGCGAAGCGCGCCGACCTTGCGGATGTGGCGCACCAGCGCGCGGGTATCAATGTCCCAAATCACCGGAATTTTGTGCCGGTTCAGGTACAACTGCGCCGTTTCCCCGGAGCGCCAGTTCGACGCTATCTGCGAAAATTCGCGCACGATCAGCGACTCGATGTACGGCCGCGAGGACTCCTCGTCATCCAGATTGGCGCCCACGTTGCCAATATGCGGATACGTCAAACAAACGATCTGCCCTGCATAGCTGGGATCGGTAAATACTTCCTGGTATCCGGTGAGGCTGGTATTGAAAACGACTTCCCCGCCCCGGCGCGTGATGGCGCCGGCAGCGCGGCCGTTAAAGACGCGCCCGTCTTCGAGCGCGAGGATTGCGGGGCGATGCAAAACTTCCGTTGTCAGTGTGCCCTCCGTCGAACCTCATTTGCCGCTGGCCTCAGTCGTGGACAACGAACCGAAATGATCCACGGGCCAGTAGGCAAACACGGCGCGGCCGTAAATGTACTGGCTGGCGACCGGCCCGAACACCCGCGAATCGTTCGAGCTAATGCGGTGGTCCCCCATCACGAAGAAACTCCCCTGGGGCACGCGAACAGGTCCGAAATCGGTGACATCAGCGTACTGCGGCGGCACGTAGGGCTCGGGGACCATCTGCCCGTTCACATATACCGCGCCGCGGCGGATTTCAATCGTTTCTCCCGGCAGCGCCAGCACGCGCTTGATAAAAGACTTCGAGCGGTCCAGCGGGTACCAGAACACTACCACGTCCCCGCGCTCGATGGGCTCAAACCGGTAAACAAATTTATTGATGAAGATGCGCTCCTGATCCGAGAGCAGCGGCGCCATGCTGGTGCCTTCCACCTTCACCGGCTGATAGAGGAAGACAATGATGACCAGGGCCAGGCCGATGGCGATCAGCAGATCGCGCGTCCATACGCGGATTTCGTGCCGCAAAGCGTGATGCGCAGGCGCAGGAGCTGCCGCGGGAGAATTCGCGGAAGGGTCCGCTGGGGACAATGAAGTATCGAGGGCTGAGGAGTGCTCGCCCGTGGGCGCAGGGGTTTGATTTTCGTCAGGTTTCAGCATTTCGTGCTGCCTCTCCTTTATAGCATGCACATCCGCATTGGGCCAATTACCATTTGCCATGCATGACCCAGCCTCGCGAACGCTCCTAGTTGGAAGCCCCGTCACCGCCTCCCTGTTGCCTGCATGTCGCGCCTTTGGAGTGCGGCGGCTGGTTCACCCTGAGCTTCGAAGGGCCGCCGCTTTCACGACTCCATGTACCGCCATCAAACCCTAATTCTTCCACCCGTCGTGCCCGCGCTTCGGCTTATTGGAGGTGCTCTTCGTAGGGGCCAAGCACGCTCGACCCCATCCCGGCAATGCGTAGGCACTCTTGTCATCCCGACCGGAGGCTCGCGCTGTTTGCGAGCCGTAGTGGAGGGATCGGGGCAAGAACTATTCGTCTTGAGATAGCGCAAAATTCAGCGAAGCGAGCGCCGCAACAACAGCCGTCTCCGTGCGCAGTATCAACTTCCCCAGCGACGCCTCCTGGAACTCCGCGCCGCGTGCGGCCGCAAACTCCGCCTCCGTCCACCCGCCTTCCGGACCAATCGCCAGAACAACAGCCTTCTGCTGCTGCCCAGCGAGCACCGCGCGCAACGGTTTCGCCCCCGCCGCCTCCGAAAGCACCACGCGCAACGCTTCAGCCTTCCAGCCAAACGCAGCTTCCGGCTTGGCCAGCGGCTCGAGCAGCGGCGCCTTTACCCGCCGCGATTGCTGCGAAGCTTCCAACAGAATCTTCTTCCAGCGCTCCGCCCGCTTGGGAGCCGCCACCAACAACGCCTTTTCGCTCCGCCCCGCCGCCAGCGGCACAATGCGCGTCACTCCAAGTTCTGTGGCCTTTTCCAGCGCCCATTCAAACGCATCGAATTTCACCACAGCCAGCAGCAGCGTGCTATCAAGCGACGGCTGGTGCGCAGGCAACTCTTCCACCAGTGCAAATTCAACCGTGTCGCGGCCCACCATCTCAACCCGGCCCAGCCACACCCGCTCGCCATCGCTCAGCTCATACACCTGCCCCGGCTGCGCGCGGAGCACCCGGCCCAAGTGGTGCGCGGCCTCGCCCTCCATCCGCGCCCGCTGCACCTCAAATCGTTCCACGAAAAATCGGCGTCGCATCTCGCGCCTATCTTGCCACGAAACGCCAACTCGCTGAATCCGTAATTTGTAATGGGATCCCAGTCTCGCCGTTTCTTCGTAGGGGTCGAGCACCGCTCGACCCCATCTCGGCAAGGTGTATAGACCTACCTCATTTCGGTCATGCCTTGCGGGATCAACTCTTCCTGGTGGGAAACCGCTCTACCCGAAAATATCCTTCACCTTGTCAAAAATGTTGGAATCGCGTTCCGCCGGCTTGTTTTCCACCTTCAAGGTCGCGTGAAGCTGCTCCATCAATTTGCGCTGCTCACGGGTTAGCTTCGTGGGCGTCAGCACGCGGACGTGAAAGTACAAATCCCCGCGCCCGCCGCCGTGTGGGTCGGGCAAACCCTTGCCCTTCAGGCGAAAAACCGCGCCGCCTTGCGTGCCCTCGGGAATCTTCAGCGTCTCTTCTCCATTCAAGCCGGGAACCTGCAACTCCGTGCCCAGCGTGGCTTGCGCCATGCTCAGCGGTACCGTGCAGTACAAATCCGCGCCGCGCCGCTCGAAGAACTTGTGCTCCTTCACTTCCAGGACGACATACAGATCGCCCGCCGGACCTCCGTTCGGTCCCGGCTCGCCTTCGCCCTGCACGCGCATCCGCGTTCCGGTATCCACGCCGGGAGGAATGCGCAATTCAATGGTGTGCTCGCGCTCCATGCGTCCCTGGCCGTGGCACTCCGCGCAGCGTTCTTTCACGATTTGCCCGGCGCCCTGGCACGCGGGGCACGTGCGGTTCACCGTGAAAAATCCCTGCTGGTAGACCAATTGGCCGCGCCCGCCGCAAGCATGGCAATTCACAACGCCAGTGCCCTTTTTTGCGCCCGTGCCGTTGCACGCTTCGCAGTACTCCATCCGCGGCACGCGAATCTTTGTGCTGACGCCCATGGCCGCTTCATCGAAACTTAACGTCATGTCATACCGCAAGTCAGCGCCACGCTTCGCGCGGGTGCGTCCGCCGCGGCGCCCACCGGCCGCGCCGAAAAGGTCCTCGAATCCGAAAAAGTCGCCGAAAATGTCGTGGAAGTCCTGGAAGATGGTGCCGTTGAAGTCGGGCTGCGCCCCGACGCCCGCCAAACCAGCGTGGCCGTAGGTGTCGTAAATCTGCCGCTTCTGCGCGTCGCTTAGGATGCTGTAGGCCTCCGTGCTTTCCCGAAAGCGCAGTGCGGCTTCTTCCTTGTGCGTCGGGTTACGATCGGGGTGCCACTGCAGCGCCGCTTTGCGGTAAGCCGACTTGATCTCATCGACCGAAGCCGTCTTTGCGACGCCCAGAATCTCGTAATAATCTCGTTGCTGTCCGCGGGTCATGCGTTTTCCTTGGCTCCACTTTTTACGTTAGTAGTTTACTGCGACCGCTTATTAGATCTCAGCGATCAGGAATCAGTTGTCAGTAATCAGTTATAAGTTGTCAGTAACCCGTCCCCACGCCGCTACTCGGCTCGCCCGAATGCTCCGAATGACTCCCAGCAACGTTTGCCAGCGCCCAACTTCCGAACTCTTCTCTTTTCTTCTCTTCTCCGAAAACTGATAACTGACTACTGACAACTGATAACTGCTCCTAGCACGCCTCTCCCTTCGATGCTCCACCCGGATGAACCGCTACGCGCACCAGCGCCGGCCTCAACACGCGCCCATGAAATTCGTAGCCGGGCTGAAACACCGCCAAAATCGTGCCATCGGGATGCTCGGTGGTCTCGACGCGGTCCATCGCTTGGTGCAGGTGCGGGTCAAACGCCTTGCCCAGCGGGTCGATGCGCTTCGCCCCCAGCTTCGCCACGTTGTCCATCAATTGCTTGTAGATTAGCTCAAAGCCCTTGCGATAACTTTCGTACTCCGCTTCGCGATGCGCCGCCAACGCATGCTCAAAGCCATCCAGCACCGGAATCAACCCTTCGATAACACGCGCAGTGGCCCGCCGCCCGTCTTCGCTGCGTTCCCGCTCAATCCGCTTGCGGTAGTTGTCGAAGTCCGCTTGTCGCCGCAGCATGGTCTGCCGCAGCTCTTCTAGGTCCGTGGCCAGCTTCTTTACGTCCGCCTCCTCGCGCGCGGCATCTTCCACCACCGCTTTGTCTTCCGCGGCCGGGCCCACGTCCTCACTATCGAACACGTTCAACTTGCTTTCTCGGTCTTTCATGCCTCATCCCTCAAATCAGTTTGCTATTCGATCTTGCTCAAGGCTTCGCTGAAAAGCTGCGCCACATAGGCCACGGCAGTCATGGCGCGCTCGTAGTGCATCCGCGTCGGCCCCAGCACGCCCAGCGAGCCTTGCACCCGGTCGCTGTGCGCGTAGGGTGCGCTGATGAGTGCGATATTCTCTCCGCCAGGAGAAAACTCTTTCACGCCGATTTGGACGAACACCGGCTCCGGCGCCTCAATGCACGCGTTCAACACCGCCACCAGCCGGTGCTTCTCCTCAATCGCCTCCAGCAGTTCCCGCAGTTGCGCCTGGTCCGGGAATTCCGGCGAGCCCACAATTTGCGCCGTGCCCTCCACGTGTACCTGCTGCTCTGTGTTTTCTCCCAGAATAGCCGGATCGCACAGTGTCAACGCGCTGCGCACAATGCCTTCGTACTTCTCACGCTCATTGGCCAGCTTCAGCAGCAGGTCGCCGCGGATCGCTTCCAGCGTCCATCCGGAATAGTGGCGGTTCAGAAAGTCGGCGGTGGCGTCAAGCTCTTCCTGTGTAAAGGGCCGCGCCGGCCGCAGCACTTTATCCCGAGTGTTGCCGCCGGGTGAAATCAACACCACCACTACGCGCCCGTCCGGCAGCAGCCACATCCGCGCATGCTCCAGTACCGTTTTGCGCAGCGGTGGCGATACGATGATGCCCACGCCTTTTGACACTTCCGCCAGCACGTGCCCCGCGTGCTCGGTGATCTCCGCCGCGGATACTCCCGCGGCCATTTCTCGCTGGATCCAATCGCGGTCCTCGACGCTCAGCGTCGCCTGCGAAGCAATCTCTTGTGCGAAGAACCGGTACGCCTCGGCCGTCGGCACGCGCCCCGCCGAGGTGTGCGGCTGGTAGAGGTATCCGCCATCTTCCAGGTCCGCCATGACGTTGCGAATCGTCGCCGTGCTCAGCGATTCCTCGAAGCGCTTCGATATGGCGCGCGAGGACACCGGCTCGCCCGTCTCGATGTACGTGCGGACAAGGTCGGCCAGAATCTGGCGGTTACGCCGTTCCTGAAGAGCGAGGTTCCTCATAGCAGCACTCGCCATGGGGTGCTACTTACTATTCTAGGAAGCCTGTCAAGCCCCGTCAAAGCCCACAACCCTCAGTTTCTAACCAACCAGGCGCTCTATTCCCAGCTCTCGCGTTCCTTCTTGAGATAATCCGCCGGGTACAATCCGCGGCCAATCCCGGTGATCGCGGCCCTGTAGGATTTGGGTTTCCGAAGGACGATCATGTCATCGCCCATCAGAACTACAAGCAGCTTGTCTCCGGGTTTAAGGCCCAATTTCTGGCGGGCCTCGCGCGGGATGACAATCTGGTATTTGGATGAAAGAGTAGCGTCCGCCATTCTTAACATTTAGAACAGATTAAAGCTGTGGGTCAAGGCTTACACACCACGGGTTTCCCCCAAAAGAGCTTCGAAGAAACGCCGCCAGAAACCTACTCCCCAAGCGTTTGAAGTCAACAACGCTGCGGCACTGGTCTGGTTGTTTGTCGAACCAACTGTGCGTGCTGGTCGTCAGTGCGGTTGCGAGTTAGCCCTCAGGATTGTGTGCAGGATTTCCTCTGCCTTGCAGACGACCCGCCGCCTCCAAAAATCATGCAGGCGCCCAACAAGAACCCGAAGTTGTACCAACCGCCGTTGTTATGCACTTCATACAAGTGCACCTTGTCTGAAAACAGCGAAACGATGAAAGTCACCTGGCAGATGAAGCCGTGCCACAGGCCAAGCCAGAACCCCGCAATGCCTCCATGGGCGCCTGCGCTGTGCGCGAGCACATTCGGACCTGCCGCACAACCCACCAAAAACAATGCGGCCACACATACAAGGCCCAGTAAAAACGCCTTTTGAAAGCGCATCTGTTTTCTCCTGTTTCCTGTCCCTTCCTGAAACCCACCGCTTACGTTACGAATATCAACGCGGAAAAGACTCACACCGTCTGCGGCCGTGAGCACAGAACCCCGACCGTGCTAGGATTCCGCGGAAGAATCAGAAGTGACGTGCGTCGGCGTCACCACACCTTGAGTGCTCGCGCGTGAGGCAATGCCCTCAATGTAAGGCCGCACCATGTTGTGTCACCCACGACTCGATGTCCGTCACCATCGCGTCGAGTTCCGGCTTGGAGTAGATGCGCGCAAGGCCATTCGGGGTAGGTAGACTCGCGACTCGACGCTTCCAGTGTTTGTCCAGCGCCGCAACACTCGCGAATGCGCTGCCTATAACGGCGTGGCAGAAGTCCAATCCATCGCCCTTTTTCACGTGGTAGGCCTTCGCCTCGACGATTAGAGTCCTTAACAAGTTGCCACAGGTGAAAGTCGCAGGCTTGGACGGGGTGAACGGCTGGGCAGGCATCGGTTTCCGTCCACGGGCCTCACGGATCGCTTTCTTCAAAACTTCATCAAACTCCGCCGATAGTTTGCGAATCTCGTCACTTTGAGCAACCCAGTCCAGCACTGCGCCCAAGCGAAAGAAATCCTGGGACAGGTCAATGACCTTTCCGGAGCCTGACGTGAAACCTGTGGTCCGATCGCGGAAATAGGCATGCATGAAGTCTGCCGAGAGGCAGCTTTCTGCCCGGCTCACCCCGTTCCACTCCCGCTCGACAACCTTAAACGGGTTAAGCTCGACCGGTACCCAGTGTGGTCCAAGTTGGTCCAGGAAACTCTTTACGGCATCGAATGATCTGCCTTGTGGTCCGGACAGCTCTGCCGCGTTCGCACTTGAGAATAAGAGGTCGCTGCCAGCACAGATCGCGTTAACGAACCGTCTCTGTCGTGAAGGGTCACCCTTCGCGAGGTCGATCACCGCCCAGTTATCAAGGTAAACCGCCAATCCACTGACGGTCGCAACGACCGTGAATGGGGGACCATCGATGCTTGTTGTAGCTCGGATCAAAGCGCAATCGCCTCTGTCCGTTCCTTGCCAAACCAAGACGCGCATTGCCCGGCCGCGCGGTGCTGCAGTGGTGCTAACCAATACGCAGAATTGTGCGCTAGAGTGCGCCCGGCAGCAAGAAAGGAAAACTACGGGGAACGCGAGAAACTCTGTGGAATCAACTGTTTTGCGCTGTGATGCGTGGAGGCGCGAGGCGGAATCGAACCGCCGATGAGGGTTTTGCAGACCCATGCCTTGCCACTTGGCTACCGCGCCAAACTCTTTTGTACCGCCGTCTTCCCCGCTCTCCCAAAACAAAAAAAACCACCGGCCAGCTCTCTGGTGGTGGGTCGCTTTCTCGTCTTGCACTGAACCTGGATTTCTACCCGTTCAGCCTCCCCGCACCAGAAATCACACGTGCGCCGCAGGTACAATCGCAACACATCCGCGCGTTCCTCTGTGGGTTGGTCATCATGAATGCAGCGTAGCGCCGTCCACGCTCCGTGGCCAATGCAAATTTCCAATGCATTTCATCGGAGTTTCTCGGGCATTCGGTCTGGTGGAAAGCCCTACCTCTAGTGTTGTGTCCCGAGAATAATGTGAAAATGTCAAGAGTCTTCAGGGGCTAAAGCCCAATTCATTTTGCAGGCTTTATGTCAGGGCTGAAGCCCTGACCTCCTAAAAAGAACTGCAACGATTTTGTGGGACAGCACACTAGCAATCGCCAATCCTGCGGCCTACTCCGGCTGGTTTTCGTTCTTGATTTCTTCCCGCTGCGCGCTGCGCGACAGCAAGCGGTTGGCCGCGGCATTCGGCGGAGGCGTGGGTGGCGCCACTCCGGCCGTCTCCGAGCCCAGACCCAGTTTCTCCAGCGTCAACGCATCCAGTTTGCCCGTGGGGCTCAGCCCATGCGCCGATTGGTATCTTCTCAAAGCGGCGGCCGTGGAATCGTCCCACTTTCCTGTGGGCACGCCGGCGTACGAGCCATCTTTCACCAGCGCGGCCTGAATTTCGCCAATGCGATCGGGCGCCGGGGCAGCCTGCCCCTTCACGCGGCGCGACCTCTTCCTGGATGAACTTTTTCCGGATTTGCTGGATTTCCTGACAGTAGTTCCCGTCGTCTTGGCACCGGACGATGCCGTGCTTCCAGCAGCGCTGTTGTGGCCTGTGTTCGACGCAGTGCTCTGTGCGGTAGCCGCGGGCATGCTCCAACTGCCCGCGGCCATCGCCGCAAGAATCCATGCTGTGAGTGTCTGTCTGCAGAGCAAGGTGCGCATGTCTGGGTGTATGCGTCCTCCGCAGTCGGTTACTTGCCGTCTGCCGGCACGACGCCCGGCAAAAACACCGTGACGGTCCGGTCGTTGTAGCTGTGGCGGCGCACTTTGAACACCACGTTATCGCCAGCCTTCAGCTTCCCGATTGCCTTGCGGTAGTCGTCCAGGGAATTAACCGGCTGGCCGTTCACTTCGGCGATGACGTCGCCGGGGCTGAAGCCCAGGTCGTCGGCGAAGCTGGCGGGCTCAACCTCGCTTACCACCACGCCCTTCTGCCCTTCCATGCCCACGCGCTGCGCGCGCTCGGGTGTAAGCGATTCGACGTGCAAGCCGAATTCCGCCGGCGCCGGCTCATCGGGCGTGCCATTAATGCGGTTGGCCACATTCGGGAAAACGCGTGTGCGATCCTCGACCGTCGCCGAAGTCTCGCGCTGCTGCTTGTCGCGGAAATAGGTGATCTTGACCTTGCTGCCAATCGGCGCCCCCGCAATCGGGTTCACCAGGTCGTTGCCCGTTTTCACGGCCGTGCCGTTGATGGCCGTAATGACGTCGCCATCCTTCAACCCCGCCTTTTCCGCCGGGCTGCCGGGCTCAATGCCCTGGATAACCACGCCGTAGGGGGCGCCCAGATATTTCAGAGTCATCTGGTTGGTCCCCTGCTCTTCCTGGAAACTCACGCCGATGGAGCCGCGCGTCACCCGCCCGTTCTTCACAATCTGGTCATACACGCTCAACGCTGTCGTGGACGGCATGGCAAAACCCACGCCCTCGTACCCACGCCCGCCGGTAATGATCGCCGTGTTGATGCCGATTACCTGTCCGGCCATGTCCACCAGCGGCCCGCCCGAATTGCCCGGGTTGATGGCCGCATCCGTTTGCAGGAAGCGCTGAAACTGCCTTCCGATGCCGCCACGGTCCTTGGCGCTGATGATTCCCGCCGTCACCGTCGCGTTCAAGCCAAACGGGCTGCCAATCGCCAGCACCCAGTCGCCCACCTGCACGCCGTCGGAATTGCCAAGCTTGGCAAACGGCAGGTCCTTCGGCGTGTCAATTTTGATCACCGCCAGGTCGGTATCTTCATCCACGCCCACCACCTTCGCCGTGTACTTGGTGGTATCCCCGTTCAATTGCACCTGGATCTTGGTCGCCTGCTCAACTACGTGGTTGTTCGTCAGGATGTACCCGCGCCGGTCCACGATCACACCGGAGCCGAGGCTGCGTTCCGCCTGGGGCTGCGCATCGGGCCGCCCGTCGAAAAAGTGGAAGAAAAAGTCTTCACTGGGATCGTCCGGGTCCAGGGGGGAGGACCGGTGCTTCTTTGACTTGCGGTCAATCACCTGCGTCGTGGCAATATTCACCACCGCAGGCTCTACCCGCGTGACAATCGCGTTAAACGAACTGGACGACGGAATGGGATCCGGCAGCGCCAGCGGGGTGGCATTCGTTCCCGCGAAAGACAACGCCTTCATCGCGGACACCCTGCCCGATATCACCGTCCCGATCAGGATGCCGACAACCAGCGTTGCCGCCACCAGTCCTGCCACTACAATCTTTCGACGTCGCGTCCAATCCACCATTCCTCTTACAGGATCCATCTTTCGTGCTCCTCTTCCGACCCTTGGCCAGTGCACCTTCCGGAAGTATAACATCCCACCTTGCGTGGAGTTTCTCTTCCCCTGAGATGCGCCATTTGGATAACTGGCCACATGGCCGGGTCGTCTTTGAAACAGTTTTACCCACGTCTATATTGGACGCATCTCAACCCCGCTTTGTTGTCTATAAGTTCGTCGCGCCGCCAGATGCGCGCAAATCCTCGCTTCACGGGGACCTGAGCGGTGCTCGATCCGGGTCGCTCCCCCTGCGGCCACTAGCACGAAAATACTAGAAATCTCACGTTTTATTCGGACTTCAACGTGCTCCCATTCTACGCCCCTCATTCTTTTTCATTTTGCCCTTGACATCCGCTCCCAAATCCCGCCTAATAATCGGAAGCCGCTTCGGCGGCGTCACGTGGCGATTTAGGGCGACTTGCTCCACGTAAAAAACTGCTAAAGAGCTGGTGAAGTCACAGAGTTTCTGAGACCCTCCAAGCGCTTTGGCACGGAGGGTTTTTCATTTTCCCCCTCCGCGCTGCCCGACATCAATCTCCACGTCATTTCACACGGGGGCACCCGGCCCGGCGTGTTATTCGGTCCGAGGAGTCCACGGCGAGGTGACTTATGAAGGAACTCTATTTCTTACGATGCAGGGAATGTGGCAAGAAATTTGCCAACGCTCCCCTATCTTATTGCGAAGAGTGCTTCTCTCCGCTCGAAGTGAGCTACGACTACGAAGCGCTCGCCCACGTGGCGCACCGCGGAGCTCTGCAGCACCGCGCGTTCAACATGTGGCGCTATGCGGAACTCCTGCCGCTGCCGGAGGGCTTTACGCCTACCGTAGCCATCGGCGGCACGCCGCTGGTGAAATCCCGAAAGCTGGGGGCGCGCTGGGGCACAAAGAACGTCTACTTCAAGAATGACGCGGTCTGTTTCCCCACGCTCTCTTTCAAGGACCGCGTTGTAGGAACGGCCCTGGCCGCCGCCCGCCGCTTCGGCTTCACGAAGATTGGCTGTTCTTCCACCGGCAACCTCGCCAACGCCGTCGCCGCGCAAGGCGCGCAACTTGGATTCGACACCTGCGTCTTCGTGCCCGCCGATCTCGAGCCCGCGAAAATTCTGAACACCGCCGTCTACGGCGCGCGCATCATCCGTATCAACGGCAACTACGACCACGTCAACCGCTTGTGTACGCAGATCGCCGACCGCTTCAAGTGGGGTTTGGTCAACGTCAATCTGCGCCCCTATTACGCGGAAGGTTCCAAGACGCACGGTTATGAAATCGCCGAGCAACTCGGCTGGGAACTTCCCGACAACATCGTTGTGCCCATGGCCGGCGGCTCGTTGATCGGCAAGATTGCCAAGGCCTTCTGCGAGCTGGCGCATCTCGGCTGGGTCGAACCCAAGCAGGTCAAGTTCTTTGGCGCGCAGGCTACCGGCTGCTCTCCGATTGCCGACGGCGTGAAGCGCAATCTGCCGCGTTTCCAGCCGCAAAAGCCCAATACCATCGCGCGCTCGTTGGCCATCGGCACTCCCGCAGACGGCCCCTTTGCCCTGCGCCTCATTCGCGAGTCCGGTGGCTGGGCAGAGGACATCTCCGATCCCGAGATCATCGACTCCATCAAGCTGCTTGCGGAAACCGAAGGCATCTTTGCGGAGACCGCTGGCGGCGTCACCACCGGCGTCACCGCCAAACTCATCGAACAGGGCCGCATTCGCCCCGGCGAGACGACCGTCGTCTGCATCACCGGTAACGGGTTGAAGACCACCGACGCCATCGCCGCGGACTTTCCGCCCAGCGAAGCCATTGAGCCCCGCCTCGACGCCTTTGAAGCGCTCCTCGGCCAGAGCCTCGGCAGCGAGGTAGCCGCTTGACACGCATCCACGAATTCTCGTTGTACACTAACAATAGGAGTCTCTAGTCATGGCCATCACGATCGAAATCCCCACCGCATTCCGCCGCTTCACCGACGGCATCCCCAAGCTCGCCTCCTCCGCCTCCACCGTCGCCGAAGCCCTCAACGACTTGACCGCGCGCTACCCCGCCCTCTCGCGCCATGTCCGCGATGAACAGGGACAAGTCCGCCAATTCCTCAACGTTTATCTCAACGAGGAGGACATTCGCTTCCTAGGCGGCGAATCCTGCTCCCTGAAAGACGGCGACCGCGTCCTACTAGTCCCCTCCATCGCCGGTGGCTAATTCGTTCATGCTCGTGTAGGGATCGCCTGCTGCCTGCCCGCCGTAGGAGAGAGGCGGTCCGCTCTTCTCCCTCCGTCATTCCGAGCGGAGCGACCCGATTTTTCTCTTCCGCGTCGCAGTTTGGCGCGTCGGGTCGCGCAGTCGAGGAATCCCTCTGCGCTCTGCGTTTGTTGCTCTTGTTTCGCCTTTTGTTTTTGAAGGGTCGCAGGCTACAACTTGCGGCCTTTTTTGTTTTCCGCCCGCTTCACCGCGGTGGGGAGAAACAACGGAAGACGCCCGGTATCCGCAAGGGTCCTGGAGAGAGAAGCATCAGATAGCTTATTTGAAAAGAGAAACTGCATTGAGTAAGGAACAAGGAACTGTAAAGTGGTTTAACGCGAGTAAGGGCTTCGGATTCATCCAGCGCCAGACCGGAGAGGACGTTTTCGTCCATTTCTCCGCCATTCAGGCTGACGGCTACCGCTCTCTCAACGAGGGCCAGGCCGTTGAATTCGAGGTTGTTCGTGGACCCAAGGGTCTGCAAGCCTCCAACGTTCAGCCCCTTTAATCTGATCCCTCATCTCCAGGCGGAGCGCCCTGCGCTCCGCCCTTTTTATTTCTCCCCTCTTTTTCCCCTCCACCCCAAGGCCAAGGTCACTCTTGCCTGCACCAATTCCCCATTCTAAGTGCCCCTTCCGAGCCTACCCCGACCACTGATTCCCTCTTCTTTTTGCCAAAAACTGACAACTAAAAACTCTTCCGCCCCCCAACCCACTCTGGTGTAGACTCTTCCCAACTCGCACCTCTCTGGGTCTGTCCCGATCGTCGTTCGTGAGGTTACTTTGCTCCCCTCTGGCAAGTTTCCTCGACTCGCCGTTGTGGCCGCCCTCCTTCTGGCCCTGCAACTCGTCTTCGACCTTGAGTTTGTTCGCTCCGCCACCACCAGGCTCCTGATCTCCAATTCCCTCGACCTGGCGCTGGCCCTCCTTGCTGCCGCCTGCTCGTGGTATGCCGCGCGCCGCTCTTCCGCCTACGCACGCCAGCTCTGGTTTCTTCTCACTTTCGCCATTGCTCTCGAAGCCCTCGCTCAGGCCATCAGCTCTTACTACCAGAGTTTTGTCTCGGGTTCCGCGCACATTCCCTGGCCCTCCGATGTCTTGTTCTTCGTCTGGCCCGCTCCCGTCTTCATGATGTTCCTTCCTCGTTCCGACGAGGACTCCGTCGGCATTGATTGGCTCCGCATCCTCGACTTCATCCAGGTCGCGATCGTTGCCGTCACCGCCTATCTCTATTTCTTCTACTCCTCCGCCCGCTGGCAAGCCGCGCAACCCGCTCTCCTCCGGCAGATCCTCATTCTCTACATTGCCCGGGATCTCTTTCTCTCTCTCGCCTTCTTCTTCCGCTCCCGGGCTTCTCTCCCCTCCTGGCTTCGCTCTTTCTCTTTGGCCCTTGGTCTCGTCTTCCTCACCGCTGTTCTCTCCGATGGCGAATACCTTTTCACGCTCGGCACCTCCGTCGGTGCTGCCACTTGGGGCGACCTCCTCTGGATGTTGCCCCTCTTCATCGTCATCCTCTTCGCGGTCACCTGGAAGCAGCCGGGACCCGCGGCTGTCTCGTCTTCCCCGTCCGCCAGCCAGCTCGTTGCCGCTCAGATTCTCCCTGTCGCCATCCCTCTCCTCGTCATCTTCATGGGCCGCGCCATTGCCCGTGAGCAATTGTCCCTCGCTTGGCTTGCCGTCACCGCCTCCGTGGTCTGTTCCTCCACTCGCCTGATCCTCGCCAACCGCAGGCAGCGCCGCATCTCCAATCAACTGCTCGACACCGAAAAAGCTCTGCGCAGCTCGGAGCGCATGTTCGCTTCCGCGTTTCGTTCCAGTCCCGATTCCATGTCCATCAACGTTTTCCCCGACGGCCCTTACCTTGACGTCAACGATGGCTTTACCCGTTTAACGGGCTACACGCGCGCGGAAGTCCTTCACAAAACGCCCACCGAGATGAATATTTGGGAAGATCCCTCCCGCCGCGCCCAGTTGTTCTCGCAATTTGTGCAAACCGGCGAACTTCACGAAAGGGAGTTTCGCTTCCGCACCAAGTCCGGCCAGGTCCGCACCGGGCAGATGTCCGGCGCCCTTCTCGATCTCGACGGCAGGCGCTGCTCCCTGGTTGTGGTCCGCGACGTCACCGAACGCAAGGCCGCCGAAGAACTTCTCCGCTCCAGCGAAGAGCGCTTCCGTTCCCTCGTTGAGCGCCTTCATGTCGGCATGGTCTCCTTCGATCCTCAGGCCCGGCTGCAATTCGCCAATCAGGCTGCCCTGGAAATGTTTGGATTCAAGCTCGACGACATCCTGCATAAGATTCCCCAGGAAATCGGCGTGCAGCCTTTGCAGGAGGACGGCACTCCCATTCCAGATGCTGCCACTCCTCTCCTCACCGTTATCGCCACCGGACGGGCCCTCTATGGCCAGGTGTTCGGTTGGCATCTTTCCCACACCGATCAGATTCTTTGGACTCTTACGGATATGGTTCCTGAATTCGACGCCACAGGGAATCTCACACGTGTCCTCGCTTCTGCTACCAACATCACCGAGCAGCGCAAAGCTCTCGATGCTCTCCGGGAAAGCGAAGAGCGTTTCCGCACTCTGGTCCGCGATCTCCACGTTGGCGTTGTCCTGAACGCCCCGGATGGCAAAATCGAATTCGCCAATCAGGCCGCCCTCAAAATGCTCGGGATTACCGACTTCGCGACGATTGGCAGCGACGTTGCCGCAACCGGCATGATCCCCGTGGATGAGCAAGGCCGCGATATGTCCCTGGCTGATCGTCCTGTGGCTACCGTGATTCGCACGAAGGGGTCTGTTCGCAATGGCACGATGGGATGGCGTCGCCCGGGTGTACCGGAAATTCTTTGGATTTTCGGCAATGCCGTCCCGCAATTCAATCCCGACGGCTCCATCCTCCGTGTCATCTCTTCCTTCACCGATATCACCGAGATGAAAAATGCCGAGCAGGCCATCCGTCAGCTCTCGATGCAGTTGCTCAAACTGCAGGACGAAGAGCGCCGCCGCATCGGCCGCGAGCTCCACGATGGCATGGCGCAAACCGTTCTGGCCGTAAACTTGAGCCTGGCCCAGGTTCATCAATCGTCTCCCTCCCTCAGCGAAGCCGCCGAACGCGCCCTCGAAAAAGCCCGTGCCCTTCTGCAACAGATGTCCCGCGAAATCCGCACTCTCTCCTATCTCCTGCATCCTCCGCTGCTCGATGAACTCGGCCTTGTCTCCGCGCTCAAGGAATATGTCCGCGGTTTCAGCGAACGCAGCGGCATTGAGACCGAACTTGTCTTTCCCAAACAGTTCAGCCGCTTGCCGCAATTCGTTGAAATAGCCCTCTTCCGCGTCGTTCAGGAAGGCCTCGCCAACATCCAGCGCCATTCCGGCAGCGACTCTGCGACCATCCGTCTCCGCGAAGACCCTCCCGCGGTCACCCTGGAGATCATCGATTACGGTCGCGGCATGAAGCTTGCCTCCAACGGCCCAGCCCAGCCCAATGTCGCGCGCCTTGGCGTGGGCATTCCCGGCATGCGCGAACGCATGGCCCAACTCGGTGGCCACCTCGCTATTGAATCCGGCCCCTCCGGCACCACCATTCGGGCTACTATCTCTACCTCGGAAGGTCTTTCCAAGGAGGCACTCGATGGCGCCCCTTCGCATCCTGATCGCGGATGATCACGCTGTCGTCCGCACCGGCCTGCGCACCCTCCTCGATTCCCGCGTTGGCTGGCAGGTCTGCGCCGAAGCCATTGACGGCCGCGACGCCGTCGAAAAAGCCGCCAAGTATAAACCCGATGTTGCCGTCCTCGATATCGGCATGCCCCTTCTGAACGGCGTGGAAGCCACACGTCGCATTCGCAAAGCCTCTCCCCACACCCAGGTCCTCATCCTCACCATGCACGAATCCGACGAGCTCGTTCAGCAGGTCGTCGAAGCCGGGGCTCGCGGCTACATCCTGAAAGATGACGCCGACCGTGTTCTCCTCGCCGCCGTTGATGCCATCCGCCAAAACAAGCCCTACTTCTCCGTCCGCACCTCCCTTGCCGTCGATCCCCACAATCCTTCCGCCGATCCTTCAAAACCTCACCGTTCTCGCCTTACTCCCCGCGAACGCGAGATCCTCCAACTCCTCGCCGAAGGCAAAAGCAACAAGGACGTCGCCAACCTCCTCGGCATCAGCGTCAACACTGCCGAAGCCCATCGCGCCAACATCATGGTCAAGCTCGATCTCCACTCCCTCGCCGAACTCGTCCTCTACGCCATCCGCAACAAGATCATCACCACCTGATCCCTCTCTCCCTCGTCGCACACCTTTTACGCGGTGGGTTCCTCTTGCCTTGCTCTACTCTGCGAACTCTGCGCTCTCCGTGTTCTCTGGGTAAGCCTTTTTTCCCTCCGCCGCGAAATTTCTGCTTCGTCACCCATTCCCAATGTCCCGCATCCTTACGCTCGCGGCAACTACCGTGAATTTCCTAGTGCATTCTCCCTAGGCAATCACTCCAATTTCGCTTCTCCCCGTTTCCCTGCATTATTAACGAACGTTCATCAAAGCGACCTGGAACAACTGATGCGCACAACGACTAAAATTCGCGTTCTGATCGCTGATGATTCGCCTACCGCGTTGCGCTCCATCTGTGACTACCTGGAATTTGCGGGCACTTTTGAGATCGTGGGAACGGCCAGTGATGGCCAGAATGCCGTGCAACTCGCGGCCCTTTACAAACCCGATCTTGTCCTCCTCGATCTCAGCATGCCGCGCGTCACTGGGCTAGAAGCCGCGGAGCACATTCGCCTTTCCAACCCTGACATACGCATCATCATTTTCTCCGAATTGCAGGGTCTTTCCCTGGCCGAAGAATGTTTGCGGCGCGGCGCGCACAGCTTCGTTCCCAAGAGTCTTATGCCGGAGGGGCTCTTGATGGAGATTCAGCGCCTTTTTCCTCCGGGTGGCCGTCGCGTGTCTAGCGAGAGCGTCTCGTAATTCCGTTTACGTGGAACAATTCGCGTTGTGGCGAGCGAGGGTTCAACCATGAACGTGCTCGTACCGTTTTGCAAGGAGAGGCAAGAAAGACCTATGTACGACCCTGTTTTCCAGATCCTGTTCCTGGGCGAAAATCCGTCCTGGTTGAGAGTTTCCCATGCGTTTGCGGAAGCCCCCGAAGCCCCTCTGCGCGTACATCGTTCCCAGTCTCCGAGTGAGCTCTTTCGTCTCCTCGCCGCCGGCCAGTGGGACGCCCTGGCCATCGATCTTCATGCCTGGAGTTTTCAGGGCCTGCGCGTTGTGCAGAAAATTCGTGCCGAATATCCGGCCATTCCCGTATTCGCGCTGCTCTACCCTTCCGTAAAAGATCTGGACAAAAAGGCCAAGCAAGCCGGCGCCTCCCATTGCCTTTCTTTCAATCACCTCACCGCTGACGTCCTACACACGGCGCTACTCGCCGTTCATTCCGAAAACAAGACTCAGGCTCATCTCAGAAAGGGTTCTCTAATGGATCTCGCTCCCGGCGACCCCCGCCACGATGAAGGCTTTCCCGCCCATCGCATGCACGCTATCTCCCACGCCCTCAACAATCTTCTCTGCGTGATCAGTGCCAATGCTGATGTCCTCGCCGATCGCCTGGAAGGCTCCGATCCCGCCGCCCATAGTGTCGCCGAAATCAAAAAAGCCGCCAAATCCGCCGCCGAACTCATGCGTCACCTCAAGTAACCTCACACTCCTCTAACGGCAATGCATAAATGAACTTGAGGGTGCCCCATCCTTCGCCCGCCTCCGGCGGGAAGGGCGGGCTCGTACGACCGGTGACCTCGGTCGCTCTTCTCTGTGAACTCCGCGTCCTCTGTGAACTCCGCGTAATCCTTCGCCTTTCTCCTACATTTGCTTCTCTCCCCCTACTCCACTACTCTTCTCCCGGAGGCTCCCATGCCCGACACCATCCGTCAGTGGAAACTCGTCGCCCGTCCCACAGGCCTGGTTGCCCCGACCGATCTCCAACTCTCCGAATCTCCCTTCCCCACCCTTCAGGACGGGCAAGCCCTCGCCCGCGTCAAATATCTCTCCATTGACCCCACCATGCGCGTCTGGATGGCTGACATCCCCCAGTACATGCCGCCCGTCGCCCTCGGTGACGTCATGCGCTCCTTCGGCCTCGCCGAAATCGTCGAGTCCCGCCACCCCGATTTCAGGAAGGGTGACAAGGTTTCCGGCCTCACCGGCCTTCAAGACTATGTCCTCGTCGACGCCAAGGAACCCCGCTCCTTCCAAAAGCTCCCCTCCATTCCCTTCCTCTCCGACAGCATCTTCCTCGGTCTTCTCGGCATCAATGGCCTCACCGCCTATTTCGGCCTCCTCGAAATCGGCAAGCCGCAATCCGGCGAGACCCTTGTCGTGTCGGCGGCCGCTGGCGCCACTGGCAGCATTGCCGGCCAGATCGGCAAAATTCACGGCTGCCGCGTTGTGGGTATCGCCGGCAGCGACGACAAATGCAAATGGATCAAGGACGATCTCGGTTTCGACGCCGCCATTAACTACAAGCACCCCGATTGGAAGCAGCAGCTCGCCGCTGCCACTCCTAACGGCATAGACATCGATTTTGAAAATGTCGGTGGGAAAATCATGCAAGCCGTGCTCGACCGCATGAATCTACATGGCCGCGTCATTCTCTGCGGCCTCATATCAGGCTACACCAGGGAAGATCCCGCCCTGGCCAGTTTCGGCCAGGTCCTTATGAAGCGCCTCCGCGTCGAAGGCTTCATCATTCTGGATTACGTTTCACGCTTCATGGACGCCGGCAAGCAGCTGGCCATGTGGAAGATGATGGGCAAACTCAAGGACCGTCAGACCATCGTCAAAGGCCTGGAAAAAGTCCCCGAAGCCATCAACATGCTCTTCGAGGGCAAAAACATCGGCAAACTCATCGTTGAAATCTAGCTTCTACCGCGCGCCTTGTACTTCACCCCTCCAGGGATGCGGCCTTCCACTGCCATCCCCGAATTGTCATCCCGACCGAAGGCCCGCGCCTTTTGCGGGCCGCAGTGAAGGGATCTGCTTCTCTCCCCTCTTCTCCGCGAACTTTGTGGTCTCTGTGACCTCTGCGTAAGCCTTTTTTCTCTCTCTGCCCGGCGCACAACCGTCCACCTTCTAGCTTCTTACTTCTGACTCCTTACCTCTGCTGCCTCTTCCTCTCCTCATCCATGCGGTGCACAAGCTCTTCATATTTCGCCTTCTGTTCCGCCGTCAGGAACTCCCGTATCTGCGTCCGCGCCTTCTGCCGCACGGCATCCACGTCCGTCTCCGCCTTGTCGTGAATCGCCTTCATCTCCAAATGCGCAGCCGCGATGATCCCATCCGCCTTCTGGCTCTGCTCCGGCGTCAGCCCGAGTTCTTTAGCCACCTCCGCCACGCGCTTGGCCCGCCGCTCCGGCTCGCTCAGTGTCTGCACGTTCGGATTGGTCGCCGCATAGCTTCGATGTGCAAAACTATACCCAAACACTCCACCAATCGCGGCCCCCAGCACGAACAACAGTGCCAGCCACTCCCACGCCTTCCGCCGCGTCTCTCCGTTCATGGACGCTCTCCCTGCCCGCCCACCAGCACGTCATCATTCAGCGGCGCCGGGGCCGATTCAAACACCGATTCCGCCGGACGCAGCGCCAACTGTCGCGCCAAATCCTCCTGCCGCACCTGATACGCCCACGTTGTCCCCACCACCAACACCACCGCACACAGCGCCACCAGCCGAGGCGCCAACCGCCGTACGCCCAGCCATACTCCATTGCTCCGCTCTTCCAGCTCATTTTCCTTGGCGCGAATCGCCGCCATCACCCGCGCCGCGAACCACGGACCCGCCTCCGCGACTGGAGTGCTCATTGGCAGCAGCGCCTTGCGTGTCTCCGCCAGGTCTTCCACCGCCCCGCTGCACTCCGCGCACACCTCGGCGTGCCCGCGCGCCGCGCTCGACATCTGGGCCAGAACCGTCTGTGAATTCACTTCAACTGCGCCAGTCAGCACCCCTTCCAGTTCTTCCAGGAAGCGCTGGCATTGGCTCTTCTTCATTTCCAGGTCGTCAGACATCCCGGTTCACCTCTCTACTGCGCCTACTCTTGTCAGCTACTACATTCCTTATTTCCGCGGCTTCAACCGTCGCCGCACACTCTCTGCAATCCTTTGTCTCGCCCGAAACAGCCTCACCTTCACGGTGTTGGCATTGAGTTCCAGAACCTCGGCGATCTCCTCCACCGAAAACCCTTGGACTTCCTTCAGCACCAGCATCGACCGGTCGCGTTCCTCCAGGCACTCCAGCAATTGCTCCACCCGTTCCCGGGCTGCCAGCCGCTCGCCCGCGTCGGGGCGCCCGTCGGCAACCGCTTCCGCTGCCTGATACTGCCGCGCCTGCTCCTCGCTCAGGTCCACCTCCAACACCAGCGGCCGCACTTTCCTCTTCCTAAGCAAATCCCAACATTCGTTCACCGTGATCTTGTACAGCCATGTACTGAAGGCAGCCCGCTGATCGAATCGTTTCAGCGAAAAGTAGGCCTTCAGGAAGACCTGTTGGGCTATGTCTTCCACGTCCTCCCGGTTCCGCAGGATGCCTCCGGCCACCGCAAACACCCTGCCTTGGTGCCGCCGCACCAGTGACTCGAATGCTTCCCTGTCCCCGTTCTTGGCTCGCCGGACGAGTTCCCGGTCCTCGCCGCTCCTGGGCGACTCCGTCACAGGCTTCTCCGTCTCCGCCAGCCCGGGGAGCGCCCTAGCCTCTGATTTTGGGACGTGTGCCATCGCTATTTGGTTACGCTATTCTTAGGAATCTGTCCAGTCCGGGCACCTGGGTTTCCACAACCCGCCGATGTTTCTAGTTGCTACCTCTAACTAGTTGTGGAATACTTAAACCATGATTATCGGTGACCGTCTTCGCGCTCTGCGCGAGGAAAAGAAACTCTCCCAGGGTGATATCGAGAAGCGTACCGGACTCTTGCGTTGTTACATTTCCCGCGTGGAAAATGGCCACACTGTCCCAGCCATTGAAACGCTGGAAAAACTGGCGCGCGCTCTCGAATGCCCACTTTATCAACTCTTCTACGACGGCGAAGAGCCGCCCCAGTTGCCCAACCTTCCCAAGCGCAGGTCGTCTGACGACATCGCCTGGGGCAGCGCCGGCAAAGAGGCGCGCTATCTCAACAAGCTTCGCCGCTTGCTGAGCAAGTCGGATGAGGAAGATCGCAAGTTGCTCCTGTATATGGCGCAGAAAATGGCCAATCGGTAGCACCGCAATCATTCTCGTCTCGCTTGTTTAAAACTCGATGACGAAAAAAGCCGCTCCTTCGCGCCAAGGGCGGCTTTTCTCTTCTCACCTAGCTATGCGCATCCCTGCCTTGGCCGCACCCTCCCAGCCCGTCCTGAGAGTTTGGCCCCGCCCTCATTCCCACTCGATGGTGCTCGGCGGCTTGCTGCTTACGTCATACACCACCCGCGTTACTCCCGGCACCTCGTTCACAATCCTCGTCGATATCCGTTCCAGTACCTCTCCGGGCAGCCTCACCCAGTCCGCCGTCATCGCATCGTCGGACTGCACCACCCGCACCGCCACCGTCAACCCGTACGTCCGGCCATCCCCCATGACCCCCACGCTCCGCACCGGCAATAACACCGCAAACGCCTGCCATACCTTCTCATACAGCCCCGCCCGGCGGATCTCTTCGGTTACAATCGCGTCCGATTCCCGCAGCTTTACCAAACTCTCAGCTGTTATCTCGCCCAGTAGCCGCACTGCCAATCCTGGCCCCGGAAACGGATGCTTCACCAATATCTCCTGCGGCAAGCCTAGGTCTTTTCCAATCCTCCGCACCTCGTCCTTAAACAGGTCTCGCAGCGGTTCCACCAGCGCAAACGGCATCTTGTCCGGCAATCCCCCCACGTTGTGGTGCGACTTGATCGTCGCGGAAGGACCCTTAACGGACACCGACTCAATCACATCCGGATAGAGTGTCCCCTGTACCAGGAACTTGATCTCCCCGTGCGCCTCGCCCTTCTGCAGCTTCTCCGCCTCCTTGGCAAACTCCGCGATGAACTCCCGTCCGATGATCTTTCGCTTTTGTTCCGGGTCCGCCACTCCCTTCAGTTTCGACAGGAAGCGCTCCGAAGCATCCACTCCGATCACGCGCAGCCCCAGCCGCTCGCGGTACATCTCCAGCGTGTGCTCAAACTCGTTCTTCCGCAGGAGTCCCGTATTCACGAAGATGTTCGTCAGCCGGTCGCCCATCGCCCGGTGCACCAGCGTCGCCGCCACCGTCGAGTCCACCCCGCCGCTCAACCCGCATATCGCCCAGTGCGAACCCACCTTCCGCCGTATCGCCTTCACGGACTCCTCAATAAACGCCGCCCCGCTCCACTTCGGCTCGGCCTTGCACACCTTGAACAGGAAATTCCGCAGGATTTCCGTGCCCCGCTCCGTGTGATTCACCTCTGGGTGGAACTGCACCGCGTAGATCTTCCGCACGGGATCTTCCGTCGCCGCAAACGCATTGGTTGTCTTTCCCGTCAAATGAAAACCCGGCGGCAAAGCCAGCACGTTATCTCCGTGGCTAGTCCAGATCTTCATCGTCCGCGGGAAATTTGCCAGGATGTCGCTCTCGGCCTCTTCCACGTCCAGTCGCGCCGGTCCATACTCACGCCGCTCCGCTGGCTCCACTTTTCCGCCCAGGTTCTTCGCGATCCACTGCATCCCGTAACAGATCCCCAGCACCGGGATGCCCATCGCCAGCACCGCCGGATCGCATTTCGGCGCGTCCTTGTCGTACACCGAACTCGGCCCGCCCGACAGAATTATCCCCGCCGGCTCCAGCTTGCGGATCGCCTCCAGCGCCGTGGTGCACGGCAATATCGCGCTGAACACCTGCTGCTCGCGCACCCGCCGCGCAATCAATTGGGTATACTGCCCCCCGAAATCCAGCACCACCACCCCGCCCTGCTCCGTCTTCAACGTCCCCATCTGTGTGGCTGATTTCATCTGTGCCGCACTTTCCATCCCTTCACCTCAATCCCCGCCCACGGTTTCGGGTGCCCCATCCTTCGCCCGCCTCCGGCGGGAAGGGTGGGTCTTGGGTGTTCTTCTCTTCTTCTTTCCTCTGCGAACCTCAGCGTTCTTTGCGCCTCTGCGCTATCTTTTCTCTTCGCTTCCTGATCACGGATATCTGATCGCTGATCACCTTCACCCCACCACAATATTCAAAAGCTTATCCCCCACAAAAATCACCTTCCGCACCGTCTTCCCCGCCAGATGCGCCGCCGCTCCCGAATCCGCATGCGCCAACTTCAGCACTTCCTCCTGCCCTGTTCCCGCCGCCACCTTCACCTTCCCCCGCACTCTCCCGTTGACCTGCACCACAATCTCCACCTCTTCATCCTTCGCCAGTTCCGGGTTAAACGCCGGCCAGTTCGTCTTCCACAAGCCATCGCTGTGTCCCAGCATCTCCCACAACTCTTCCGCCAGGTGCGGCGTCATCGGCGCCAGCATCAGCGTCACAAGTTCCAATACTTCCTTCCGCACCTCTGGCCGCAGATTCTCTGCCAACGGTTCCGCCGCATAGATTGCGTTCGTCAATTCCATGATCTGCGCAATCGCCGAATTGAAGTGCCACCGCGTCTCAAAATCCTGTGTTACCCGCCTCACCGTCTGGTGGGCCTTCCGCAGCAACCCCTTCTCCCTCTCCGTCAGCGTCTTTTGTGGCACAGCCACTTTTGGGTGTGCTCTTGGGTCTTCCGCGCTTCCTGATCGCTGATCGCTGATCGCTGATATCCCTCCCCCGTTCCCAGCATGTTTCTCCACCAACCGGTACACTCGGTTCAAAAACCGCCACGCCCCCTCGATACTCTCCTCGCTCCATTCCAAATCCTTCTCCGGCGGTGCCGCAAACAGCGTATATAGCCTCCCCGTATCCGCCCCAAACTTCTCCGCCATGTCAATCGCGCCCACTACATTCCCCTTCGACTTGGACATGGCTTCTCCGCCCTTCAACACCATGCCCTGGGTGAACAACCGCGCCGCCGGCTCATCATGCGTAATCAATCCCAAATCCCGCATCACCTTGCACCAGAACCGCGCGTACAGCAGGTGCAAAATCGCGTGTGTGATCCCGCCAATGTACTGGTCAATCGGGAACCAGTAGCCCACCTTCGCCGAATCGTAGGGCGCTTGGTCATTCCCCGGATCGCAATACCGGTAGAAGTACCACGACGAATCCACGAACGTATCCATCGTGTCCGTCTCCCGCCGCGCCGCCCCTCCGCACTTCGGACACTTCGTATTCAAAAACTCCGGATCGGTTGCCAGCGGGGATTGCCCTTCTCCCGTCAGTTTCGGATGCGCCGGCAGCAGCACCGGCAAATCCTTGTCCGGCACCGGCACCATGCCGTCCTTCTCGCAATACACCACGGGAATCGGCGTCCCCCAATACCTCTGCCGCGAAATCCCCCAATCCCTCAGCCGGTAGATCGTCTCCTTCTTCCCAAACCTGCCCGCCTCCGCGTCCGCCGCCATCTTCTCAATCGCGGCCTCAGTCTCTAGCCCCGAATACGCCCCGGAATTCACGCTAATCCCATACTCGGTGTACGCCTCTTTCGGCTCTTTCTCTGTGCCCTCTGTGTCCTCTGTGGTGAAGTCTTTCTTTCTCACCACCACGGGTATCGGCAACCCAAACTTCTTCGCAAACTCAAAATCCCTCTGATCATGCGCGGGCACCGCCATAATCGCGCCCGTTCCATATTCCAGCAGCACGAAGTTCCCCACCCAAATCGGAGTCTTTTCCCCATTGAACGGATTCACCGCATACCGCCCGGTAAAAAATCCGTCCTTCTCCGCCGTCGCGATGTCCTCTATCTTCACCGACGACTGCTTCATCTCCGCCAGTTTCGCTTCCAACCCCGGCTGATTCTTCGCGCCCGCAATCAACTTCTCCACCAGCGGGTGCGTCGGCGCCAGAATAATCGCCGAAGCCCCATATATCGTGTCAATCCGCGTAGTAAATATCTCTATCTTTCCGGCGCCCGTCACATCCGCCACATCAAACCAAACCTTGCCTCCAATCGACTTCCCGATCCAATTCCGCTGCATGGTGACGACGCGCTCCGGCCATCCACCCTCCAACTCTTTCAAATCATCGAGCAACTGCTCCGAGTAAGCTGTCGTCCGCAAGAACCACTGCTCGATGTCCCGGGCTTCCACACGCGTATCCTCGTGCCGCCAGCAGAACCCGCCGTTCACCACCTGTTCATTCGCCAGCACCGTGCAGCATTTCGGACACCAGTTCACCCGGCTCTTTTTCTTGTAGGCAATCCCGCGTTCCAGCATGCGCAGGAAGAACCACTGGTTCCACCGGTAATACTCCGGCTCACAAGTGGAAATCTCACGCCGCCAGTCGTAGCTGAACCCGAAGCGCCGCAGCACGCGCTGAAATTCCGCAATGTTGTTGTTGGTCCACGTTCGCGGGTGGGTATGGTTCTTGATCGCGGCGTTTTCGGCGGGCAAGCCAAACGCGTCCCACCCCATCGGATGGAGCACGTTGAACCCGCGCATCCTCTTCACACGCGCCACCACATCCCCAATCGTGTAGTTGCGCATGTGTCCCATGTGCAGCGTCCCGCTAGGGTACGGCAGCATCTCCAGCACATAGTATTTCGGTTTTTGGAGATCTACTTCGGATTCAAAGACGCGCTTCTCTTCCCAACGTTTCTGCCACTTCTTCTCAATCGCCTGCGGGTTATAGTCCGCCACGGGTCCTTTTTCCCTCCGCGGGTGCCCCACCCTTGCTTTTTAAGGGTGGGTCTTGGGTTCTCTTCTCTTCAACCTTTGACTTTCAACTTTAGACTCTCAACCTCTTCTCTGCGACCTCTGCGCTCTATGTGTCCTCTGCGTTAATTCTTGATCTTTCTCTTCGCCTTCTTACTCTTCGCCGCACTCTTCCGCGCCGGCAAATCCCGCGAACTCGCGAATTTCTTCCCCTTCTTCTCCATTTCTTTCTTCATTTTCCTCAGCGCCGGAGTCAACATACTAAACCCCTTCTCCGCCGCCGGGCCCTGCAATCCCGCCAACTCCCAAATCTTCGCCACATTCCGGCGGTCATCTCCCGGATCATCGATGGGCGTCTCCAGCAAAAACGCCCGCCCCGCCAAGCCTTCCGGTTCCACCGCCCCAAATCGCGGGTGCCGCAAAATCCTCGCAAACGCCGCCTCGCCGATCTTTCCTTTGCCGATATGCTCGTGCCGGTCCACGCGCCCGCCCAGCGGTATCTTCGAATCGTTCACGTGGAACACTGGCACATTCTCCAGCCCAATCGTCCGCTCAATTTGCCCTATGGTATTCGCCAGTCCTTCTTCGCTGCGAATATCGTATCCAGCCGCGAACAGGTGCGCCGTATCCAGGCACGCCCCGGCATCCAAATCGCGCAGCCCGCGCACGATTTGCGCCACTTCTTCCAGCCGCGACCCCACCGCCGTGCCCATCCCTGCCGTGTTCTCGATCAAAACTCGCAGATGCCCCAGCGGCACCTGTCGCGCCGCCTGTTTCACACTCTCCACGATCGTCGCAATCGCCTGCTCCATCGACGATTCCCCGCGCGCCCCCGGATGCACCACCAGGAAATCCGCCCCCAGCACCACCCCGCGCACCAACTCCTCATGGAATGCCTGGATCGACCGCGTCCGCAGCATCGGCTGCGTGGCCGCCAGGTTCACCAGGTAATTCGCATGGATGACCAGCGGCCCCAGCCCCAACTCTTCCCGCCGCGCGCGAAACGCCTTCGCGTCCGTCGCCGGAATGCGCGCCACCGCGCCCTGCCACATCCGCGGGCTTGCCGAAAATATCTGCAGCGCGTTGCACCCCAGCTTCCTGGCCGATTCCAGCGCGTTCAGGTAACTCCCCGCAATGGACGTGTGGATCCCGATCCGCAGGCTCCCGTCCGTCCACGCCGGCGGCTGGGGCTCGGGTTCGGGTTCCGGGCGATACTCGTCTTCCGGCTCAAATTGTGTGTTTTCAATGAGTGGAAATTCCGCCATGCCGCTACTTTCCCAATAAATTAATCCTTCATTCTACCACACCGCCCCGTGGGCCCCTGTCGCTCGCTATTTTGCAGTGCCGCAGCTCTCCGGCCCTTCTGCTGAATCTCTTGGTTTTCCCTAAAACGTTCCCTGACACGTGAACTTGAGGGTGCCCCACCCTTCGCCCGCCTCCGGCGGGAAGGGTGGGCTCTTGCGATCAGACGTCCTGTTCCCCCTTCTCTCCTGCACTCTTCTCTGCGACCTCTGTGCCCTCTGCGTTCTCTGCGTTAAAGCCTTTCTCTTCGTCTTTTCTCTCAACTTTCGACTTTCAACTTCCCTAAACACACCACTCCCCACGAAAATCTACGCCTTTCTAACTTTTAAGGGATATCAAAGTCCTACGCCTTGCTCTTTCCGCTCTCCCCCGCCAGGCATTCATTGCAAATGCCCCCAACCTCCGTCCGCGACACCGTCACCTGCATCTGAAAATCCCGCGCAATCTGTTCCTTCAATTGCTCATACAAGCGGCTCTCGAATTCCCGCACCTTCCCGCACCGCAAACACGCCACATGAATGTGGTCCCGGGGCCCGTGCGACTCGTAGTAGTGCCGGTCGCCCCGCAAATGCAGCAAATCCAGCTCATCAATCAGCCCATGCTTCTTCAGCAAATCAATCGTGCGGTACACCGTCACCAGGTGCACTTCCGGATTGATCTTCTGCGCCCGCTCGAGAATCTGATCCACGTCCAGGTGCTGCTCCGCGTTGTCCATCACCTGCAGGATCACCCGCCGCTGCCGCGTCAGCCGGAGCCCCTTCTTCCGCAGCGATTGCTGCAACGGCCCCGTCGTCTCAGCGGTATTTAGCCGTTCCCCAGACGACACGCGATGGCTTGGAGCAACTGCCATGAAGTAATCCCTTGTAGCTCAGGCCTTCAGGCCCGGGGCTTTCACTTGGGTTTCTCTCTTCTTCCTCTGCGAACCTCAGTGCTCTCTGCGCCTCTGCGTTATCTCATCTCTCTCTTCTTCTTGCTTCCTGATCGCTGATATCTGATCGCTGATATCCTTCCCATCAGCGCCTGTGCGTTAACTTTATCTCCTTCATTCCGCCCTACGAATGGCTAGGTAACAATCGAACCACGTCATTGTACAGAACTACGACGGGTTTAATCAAGTTTAACCTAGTAAAATAAGACTATACATTTTCAACGACTTAGCTTATTCTAGCGTCAGGAGCTTAAATTCAGATGGCATCTAGTTTAACCTATTTTAAGCTCGGAGTTAAACTATGACTAAAACGAGAAAGCGCGCAGCCACGGAGCGCAAGCCGTTCACCGAGGGACGCGTCGCCTCGCTCCCGGCAGGCGACCGTCCCCTGACCACCTACGACGAGAAGGTCACGAGCTTGGGGGTGAGGGTGCTGCCCAGCGGACGGCGGGTCTATTTCTGGTTCCGCAGCGTGCCCGCGGAAATGCAACCAGAACGCCCCGGTCGCCCTTGCTGGAAGTCCATCGGCGAGTCGCCCGCCCTACCTCTTGCTGACGCTCGCACCCGCGCCCAGGAGTATGACACGACGCTTGCCCGATGGAAAGCCGCGGGTTGCCCGCGCCCGAGTCCTTTCAAGGTGAAGGATACGGGCGAGCTGACGCTCGGAGAACTGGCAGAGGACTTCTTCGCGCGCCACGTCCGCACACACGCGACGCGCCCTGAAGTGGCGGAGCGGCAGGACCGCTATAAGCTGGACACCCATCTCGCAGAGTGGAAAACCCGGCGCTTGTCAACGATCACCCGGAAGGACGTGCAGCAGCTTCACGAGCGCGTCGGCAAGACGGCCGGCCCCTGCGCGGCGAACGCGGTCGTCGGGTTCGTGGGGCGGATCTTCAACTTCGGAATCAAGACGGAACAGTTCGCGGGCGCCAACCCGGCAGCCAACGTCGAAAAGTTCCACGAGACGAAGCGCAAGCGGTTCCTGCAACCCGATGAACTGCCGAAACTGTTCAAAGCTCTGGAGACGGAAGAAAATCAGGACTTGGTCGACTTCGTGCATCTGGCCCTGTGGACCGGGGCGCGCAAGTCGGACGTGTTGAGCATGCGCTGGCAAGACCTCGCGCTGGAGGACAACCGCTGGAACGTGCCCTTCCCGAAGGCCGGGGACTCTTATCAGATTGCGCTGACCCCTGAAGCGGTAGAGATTCTGAAGAACCGGAAGAGCCTCCAGACGGGTTATTCAGCTTCCCCTTGGGTGTTTCCGGGGGCGGGCAAAACCGGACACCTCGTGGACCTGCAGAATTGCTGGAGCGAATTGCTCAAGAGGGCGGGCATCGCGGACCTGCACATACACGACCTGCGGCGGACACTCGCCAGTTGGCAGGCGATGCAGGGCACGTCCCTGCTGGTCATTGGGAAGTCGCTGGGGCATCGAAGCGTTTCGGCGACGGCGATCTATTCGCAGTTGTCTCTGGACCCCGTGCGCCAGGCAGTTAACCAAGCCACGCGGGCGATGATCGCAGCAGCGCAGAAGCAACTCCCGGCAGAGGCGTCCCGTGGCTAAGAAAGAATCCATCTCGGTAAACGCCATGGATGAAGTTCTTTCAGGCGTCGTGCTTTCGCAGATGCGCCGTTATGAGGACCCCAAGCGTGACAAGGGTCATTTAGACGGCTTGGCCGCCGCGCTCGTCTACTGCAACATGCTCGGTTTGGAGTTGCCCGATTGGGTGAAAGCCCGGCTGGGGGTCATGCAGTTATTGACCGTTTCCCGGCGCGGCCATCCAAGGCAGAACAAGCTGCGCCGCAAGATGGTGACTTTCTTCACGGACCTGATGCGCTATGCGTGTGTCTTGCTCTGCGATGGAGAGAAGCACCCGGATCGGTACGTCAAGATGAATTCTTCATCAAGGACCTGCTAGGACAGAAATATCCCCGGTGCCCGGCTAAGAAACCCCGCGAACGCCTGCGCGGGTCCTACATGATAGATGATGCGTTCGCGGTCATGGAAAAAGAAAAAATGTGGATAGCGACGAAGGACGCTTCTGGCCTGAGCCAGTCCTACTACCGGATTCAACGCATGTTCGGGGGCAAGCGCCTGGCGAGCTACGTCGCCGTCCGCGTGATCGAGGCTTGGATGAGCCGCTGATTCTGAATTATAAAGTGCGTACACTCTATAGCGTATACGTTCATCTCGCGCCACTTAACAATCGTCGCTAGTGACTCAACCGGATGACAAGCCCGGGATTCGATGCGAACGAGGCGAATGTGGCACAAAAAATCCCAGCACGAAATTTTGCAGTCCAAGTATCAAGGTACTTCTCACACCTTGAGAGCGATGGTTTCTTAAACCGTCGTCGTGTCGTGCGCCTCGGTCGAGGGGGGCAGCCCCACATCTGCTCCCCTCACTTTTCTGGAGCGCGACCATGGCGAAATCACCTAAGAAGCTAAACCGCAAGAAAATCCTCGCAGACCTAGAACTGCAAACAGCCGTCGCGCAACTGGCGGCGACGGGCATCCCGTTGGACACGCAGCAAAGCGCGATCTACCTAGGATTGTCGCCGGGGAGTTTGGAGGTATGGCGATCGCGGGGTTGCGGCCCTAAGTGCATCTTCGTGGCAACGCGCCCGCGGTATCTTCGGTCGGACTTGGACGCGTGGATCGCGACCTCCGGGCGGCGGCGCGAGAGTCGACCATGACCGACGCGCTGCCTGGCTCAAGGCCATCCCCCGCCGACTTCAAGATGTTCGCAGACCTCGGCATCGGCCCAGAATTGGTCGAAGCCGCCCGCATCGTTCGCGTCACCGATGCAGGGGCGCGAGAATATGGCATCACGCTGCCCGGAGACATGTCGGGAATCGTCTTCCCCTACTACGTTCCCAGCGGGAACGGGCACCGTGCGACATGCCGTCTGCGGCGTGACTACCCTGAGGAAGTAGACGGCAAGTCGGAGAGCAAGTACGTCTGCCCGCTGGGCGACTGGAAGCACCTCTACTTCCCGCCGGGAGCAAAAGAACTGCTTGCTAACCCGAAGACGCCCATCATCTTCGTCGAGGCGGAGAAATCAGCTTTGGCAATCACCGCATGGGCTGCGCGCGTCAAGCACAAAGTCGTGGCGATCGCGACGGGCGGCTGCTGGGGCTGGAAGTGCAAGACTGAAATCGCAGTCTCTGAAAGCGGGAAGCGCAAGCCCAAGACCGGACCTTCACCAGACCTAGCCTGCGTAAAGGGCCGTGATATTGGCATCCTTTTCGACGCCAACGCTGCCACGAACGAAAACGTCCAGAAGGCGCGCCACGCATTTGCAACGGTGCTGATGAAGAAAGGCGCGCGCGTCTCAATCCTCGATCTTCCCGCCGGTGACTGGAACGGCCCCGACGACTACATCGGCATCAATGGCGACAAGGCGATCGTGCAGCTCCTTACTAAACCTGCCCCGACAGCGCCGCAATCCGATGTCCCCGGTCGCATGCCGATCACCGAGACCTCCAACGCGGAACGGTTTTTCGCCAAACATCGGGAAGATTTCCGCTACTGCAGAGACCGCGAAGTCTGGGTCTCTTGGAACGGGAAGTTCTGGGATGTGAAAGACAAGAGCGCTGCAATTCGCCGAATGCAGGAAGTCGCGCGTGACATTTATTTTGAAGCTGCAAGGGAGACCTTCGAGGACCGGAGACGGCAACTAGCCCAATGGGCCGTGCAGTCTGAATCTCGGCGCACGCTGGAGAATTCCGTTGCCGTGGCGCAGAACTTCCTAGGTATCCAAGTGCCGAGATTCAGCGAAGTCTTCGACACTCATCCGCTTCTACTCAACGTCAAAAACGGCACAATCGACTTGAAAACAGGAAAAGTGCGCCCGCATCGGCGCGAAGATTTCTTGACGAAAATCGTCCCGCTTGAGTATGACCCCGATGCGAAATGCCCGTGCTTTTCGAACTTTTTATCTGAAACGTTTGACGGAAACGCGAAACTCATCGGCTACATGACGCGAGTGGCTGGCTATTTCTTGACCGGCCTCACTACAGAGCAGTGCTGGTGGATATTCCACGGCCCGACGGCCAGCGGGAAATCGACGCTGATCAAGATACTGCACACAATTCTCGGCCCCTATGCGTTCGCCTTGAAAGAGGGCTACTTCTTGCTCGCGGACAACACGAGCGACTTCACGAAAGCAAACCTTGCCGGAGTCCGCCTCGCCACATGCGTCGAGACGAACGAAGGCAAAAGACTTGACGTTGCGAAGATCAAAGAACTCACAGCTGAGGACACGGTATCAGGTGAATTCAAATACCAGAACGCTTTTGAGTTCGAACCGCAGTCCAAGCTGTTACTGGGAACGAATCACGAGCCGCACGTTCCGGCTGGCGACGACGCGACTTGGCGAAGGCTGAAAGAGATGCCCTTCAGGAAAACTGTGCCCGAAGAGAAGCGGATTCCCGGCCTTGCAAAACAGCTTCTCGAAGAAGAAGGTCCGGGAATTCTTCGTTGGGCGGTGCTCGGGTGCCTTGCATGGCAGGCTGGGAGACTCGATGAACCTGAGGAGGTTAAGAAAGCGGTTGAGGAGGATCGGAATCGAGAAGACGAAATCAAGGATTTTCTCAACGAGTGCTGCATCAAAGATGATACTGCAAGAATATCACGTAAAGACTTATACAGTAAGTATATAGCTTGGCGGAAGGAAACGAATCAGAAGTACACGATGAAGTCGATTCCTTTTGGCAGGGAAATGAAGCGCATTGGTATTGACGGTGATGACAGTGGAATCCGGCATTGGCTCGGCATTCGCTTGAGGCAACCTGGGGACCCGGAGAATGAGGGGGAAGGGTGGCTATGATGCGATCTGAGTGGCTTTGCGCAGATGCGCAGATAGATGCGCAAATCGAAGAACTTTTTACAAGCGTACGCGTGAGGAAAGTTCTTAGAAATGCCCCTTCATCTGCGCATCTGCGCAGTATCGCTCTCCCTGCCTCTGCGCAGGCGCGTCTCAACGTGAGATTTCGCGTTTTTCTTAAACTATGCTTACATTTTTGCAGCTTTGGCCATCGTAACAGATTGAGTATAAAGGATGTTAGTAAACGGACTACGTTATTGCGTAGAACGTACTCGATGCGCAGAGCGTGCACAGAGGTGTCCCAGAGCCCCTTTAGACGTAGTGTTAGATGCGTTTCGCGCGCGATCTGCGCGTTACCAGCTGTCTCTATCGCGGCGTTAGCGGTCGTAGAGGGGGCCTCGACGTGAGCTCGAGTTTTGAGCCGCGTAAGGGCGCCGCGCGCGCCGGGCTTCGCACGCTGCGCCGTCGCGTCCAGCTACAGGGGCTCGCCTGTCTCGACAAGCGATCGGCGGGAGGGCAAGAGCTTCTGTACTGGCGTCGCGAGCTGTTTACTGCGCTTGGGGGTGAAGACGATCTCAGCCCGCAGAAAAAAATGCTCGTCGAACTTGCCACGCGGCAGCGCCTGATCATCTCTCACATCGACGCGTTCATCTTCAGCTTACCGTCGCTGATTAATCGCAGGAAGAAAATAGCCATACCGATTGTGATGCAGCGCGCCACTCTCGCCGAGAGCTTGCAGAAAACCTTAGATCGTCTCGGGTTGGAAAAACAGATGAAGAAAGTCGAAGAGCTCGACGCTTGGATTGAACGCCGGGCAAAAGAGAAAGCAGAGGCGGGTGGTGATGAAGCCCAAAACACCGAACCTGCAGCCGACGATCATTGAAGCGCTCGCTGACCGCGAACTGTTCCTGCCGTGGTTCGACAAGCCCTGGCTGCAGAAAGACACATGGACAACGTGGAGCGTGTTTTTGAAAGCGCTTTACGGCTTGCCGATGTCTGCTGCAGAGTTTGAAATCTACCAGCGGCACACGGGGCGAAGCAAAGCGCCAACAGAACCCTTCACAAAAGCGTGGCTCGTGTGCGGCAGGCGCAGCGGCAAATCGCGCGTGTCAGCACTCACGGCGACTTACAATTCCGTGTTTCGCAAATACCCTGAGCTGCAGCGCGGCGAGGTCGGCGTGATACCGGTCATCGCATCAGACCGCGCGCAGGCTGGCGTGATCTTTGGCTACGTGCGCAGTTTCTTCCACGACATTCCGCTGCTCGCAAAAATGGTCATAGACGAGACAAAGGACTCGCTGGAGTTGTCGAATGGAATCCGAATCGAGATTCACACGTCAGACTATCGCTCAGTGCGCGGCTATTCGATGATCGGCGCTGTTTGCGACGAAGTGGCTTTTTGGCCCAGCGACGAACATTCGGCGTCGCCCGACGTTGAGATTCTGAACGCGCTCGAAAAAGGCTCGGCGAACATTCCCGGCGCAATGTTGCTGGGCGTCTCTTCGCCCTACGCGCAGCAAGGCGCGCTGTGGGAAGCGCACCAGCGCAATTTCGGAAAGGACACGGACGAGCTGGTCTGGCAAGCCGACACGCGGTCGATGAACCCGACGATAAGCCAGCGTCTGATCGAGAAGGCGTACGAGAAAGACCCAGCAGCAGCGAGCGCGGAGTACGGTGCGCAGTTCAGGCAAGACCTCGCAAACTTTTTGACCTATGAAGCGATCGCCGCGTGCGTTACGGCTGGGCGATTCGAGTTGCCGCCAATCACAGGTCACACCTATTACGGGTTCGTGGACACGAGCGGCGCGGTTGGCGATGCGATGACGCTCGCCGTCGCGCACGCCGAGCACGGCGTGGGCGTGCTCGACCTGCTGCGCGAGATACACCCGCCTTTCTCGCCAGAGGCGGCTGTCAAGGAGTTTTGCGCTGATCTAAAGAGGTACCGAGTTTCGAGCGTCACGGGCGATCGTTACGCGGGCGAGTGGCCGCGCGAGCGCTTCTCAGTAAACGGCGTGCAGTATTCCGTGTCGGAGAGGAACCGCAGCGAAATCTACCTTGATTTTTTTCCGATGCTGAACAGTCGCGCCGTGAAGTTGCTGGATATTCCGCGATTGAAGGCGCAGCTCGCCGGCCTCGTGCGTCGCACGCGCAGCGGGGGCAAGGACACGGTTGATCACAAGCCGGGGCAGCACGACGATCTGTCGAACGTCGCGGCGCGCGTGTTGGTGTTAGTCGCGGCAGGCGGCGGCGTGCTGGGCTGCGTCGAATTTTTCAAGCAGCTCGATAAAGGCGAGATTCGCCTTGCGGACGACCCGTTTCTGCCGCCGCACAATCGGCCGCCTGGTCCGCAAACGCAGCCAGCTTCGGCCGTAGCGACCGTCTGCGGACGCTGCGGTGACGTGGCGTCGTATGAGTCGGCGGCGCAGCGCGACAGGTGGACGTGCTCGCATTGCGGGCATGTCGAGCTGCGCAGTGCTTTCATCCAGCGTGGCATGTCGCGGGGAGCGCTTAGGGGCGGAGGCGGCAGTTTTCACGGGAGCTTTGGACGATTCGGGTGATAAACGCGACATGAAGGCCTTGCAAGAGTCCTAATGGCTTTGATTGGCCCGTTTTCGCCCGACGGTTCGGAGAGCATTTGCGATGCAAATCTGTCTGAAGTCAGCCCGTAAGATTTCTGAGCCATTCCTCGACGTACTTCATGGCTAAACAATCTTCTCTGTTGTATTGCAGCAGCGTGCTCATCGCTTGCAGAGAACCTGAATCTTGTTTGAAAGCACCGAGGCTGCTGACCGCTTTATTGCTTCGGCAGTCTTAACCCCAATACCCTTTAATCTCACGGCAGAGAAATCGAATTTTGCTAGGTGGTGGATCGACCGTACACCGACCCCGTTCAACACAATCTTTTTACCTCGGCCAACATCTGCCAAGAGGGTTACGTCGTCAGCCGCGACAAGAGCTTTCTCGCAGTGCCCCCACCACTGACAGTTTCCACATTCGCCGAGAACAAAACCGCCGCCGTGCCCTCTACGGCCCTCTTTGCGCCTCAGGAACCGCGCGCATGTGGTCCTTCCGTGAAGTTTTCAGATCCGAGTGTCCGAGCAACGATTCTGCCCCAATCATTGGCTCGGCTTCTGGCTGCCCGCAAACAGACAATGTCTGGATTGCCGGCGAACACGGGATTTATAATCAACCTGGATGCGCCTTCCCATCGATTGACCGCTCGCTGGGGAAATCCTATGAACCCACGATGGGCACCGACCTGTTCCTTAGAGCAATCCAGGGGCAAGACCTCTTTTCGTGTTCTCGTATATCTGTGTTTCGCCCTGGCTGTCACTGGATTTCTTCTTGCCCAAAGAGACAACGAAGATTACCGCACGCAGCGCGAAGAGATGGTCGGGACGCAGATCGCTACGCCGCGTTGGAGCGGATCGCAAGCAGTGCGGGACTCGCGCGTCCTCGATTCGATGCGCAAGACGCCGCGTCATCGTTTTGTGCCTGCTGAGCTCGTAGCCTACGCGTACGACGACCGGCCGCTGCCCATCGGTTATGGTCAAACCATCTCGCAACCTTACATCGTGGCCAAGATGACAGAACTCCTCGAGCTAAAAGGAGAGCACCGCGTACTCGAAATTGGCACCGGCTCAGGCTATCAAGCCGCGGTCCTTTCACCGCTGGTTGCACAAGTGTATTCCATCGAAATCATCGAGCCACTGGGTACGGCCGCACGCCAGCGGTTGGACGCTCTCGGCTACAAGAATATCGAGGTGCGCGTGGGCGACGGTTACTTCGGTTGGCCCGAAAAGGGGCCCTTTGACGGCATTGTCGTAACAGCCGCCGCTAACCACATTCCGCCCCCTTTGGTCGAGCAACTAAAGCCCGGTGGGAGGATGGTGATTCCAGTGGGCAATCCCTTCCAAACTCAGATGCTCATGCTAGTGACCAAGGGCAGCAAAGGACCACATGACCTCCAGGTGCGGAACTTGATGGCCGTGGCCTTTGTTCCACTGGTCGGCGGGCCGAAAGCAAACTGAGAAGCACGGTCAGCCGGCCCCCGTTGCGTTAGACGGGCGGACGGCCGAACGAACAACGGCAATAAGTCTGTGTCCGTCTGTGATCAGATTCGTCGCCTTTTGCTCGGCATCCGGTGCCGTGAAGCGGCGCTTCTATTGGTATCCGCATCAGTTTTGTCTTACCAGGTGATACTGGTTCGCGCATTCTCCATTGGCCAGTGGCACCACTTCGCCTACATGGTCATTTCGATTGCACTTCTCGGTTTTGGTGCCAGCGGCACAATGCTCGCGGCTTTGGAACGGAAAAGGGCGAGCACTGCTGCACGCCTTCAGGTTTCCGATGTGAGCTGGTTTGCAATTTCTGCGACATCGTTCGCAATTGCGCTGCCGATTTCTTTCTGGCTTACGCAACGCATTCCTTTTGATCCATTCCTGATTATTTGGGATTGGCACCAAGTGCTGTACCTGGGCGGCTACTATCTCGCCTTGTTTGTTCCCTTCTTCGCTGCAGCGACTGCGATTGGTCTCGCCCTTACCGGTGAATCGTCGAAGTGCCCCCGTCTTTATGCCTTTAACATGGCCGGATCGGGCGCGGGTGCACTTCTAGCCCTTGTCCTGTTGTCTGTCGCGGCGGTGCATTGGGCGCTTGTAGGTGTGACAGGTCTGGCGCAGGGTGCTGCAGTCCTTGCCTTGTTTGATGGGAAGTTTTTCATTGATCGAGGTGCGCGCCGGCTTTTTGCCTTGGCGGGTGTTGCAATCATGGCAATTCTGATGCTCGCTTCCGTTTTTCGCCCACCTACCGTGCGCTTGTCGCAGTATAAGGGACTCAGCTACGCGCTCAATCTTCCTGATGCACGGGTGGTGGCAGAGCGATCCAGCCCTCTTGGCCGCGTAGACGTGGTTGCCAGCCCCGCCATCCGCGAAGCCCCTGGGCTTTCGTTGATCGCGCCAATGGATGCCGTCCCGCCGCGGCAACTCGGGCTCTACATAGACGCAGAGAGCGCCGGGGCCATCACGGCATTTGATGGCGACACGAGCAAACTCAACTATCTCGACTGGATGATCACGGCGGCACCTTATTTCGCTCTTCAAGATGCGCCCCGGGACTTGCGGGTGTGCGTCCTTGGGGCCGGTGGCGGCGCGGGTGTCTTGCTAGCGCTGCGGCACGCCGCTCGGCAAGTGGACGCAGTCGAGCTCGACCCTAACGTGCCGGAGTTATTGCGCGGGGAATTTCGTAACTTTGCTGGCGGGCTCTATGACCGGCCCGAGGTACGTCTCCACCGTGCGGACGCCCGCGCCTTTGTGCAGGCCGCGCATGAGAACTGGAACGTCATTGACCTCTCGCTTGTCGACTCCTTTGCGGCCTCGGCAGTGGGCGTCGGTGCCGTAGGAGAGAACTATCTTTACACGCGCGAGGCCTTTGAGGCCTTTTTGCGCCACCTCCGTCCAGGTGGTGTGCTGGCTGTGACGCGTTGGGTGCGCACACCGCCGCGGGATGAGCTGAAGCTATTCGCCACGGGAGTTGCGGCGTTGGAGCGGATGAGCTTAAACCCAGCTGAGCGCTTGGTGTTGATCCGAAGCTGGGCGGCCGCGACGCTATTGGTCAAGAAGGAAGCGTTCACGGCCCAAGAATTGTTTGCTTTGCGCCGGTGGGCCGAAGAGCGCTTGTTCGATACATCTTACTTTCCCGGGATCGCGGCGGATCAGCACAACCGTTTCAATGTATTAGAACGTGATTATTACTTCGAGGCGACGAGTGCGTTCCTTGCTGGAGGCGAAAGCCGAGAACAATTTTTCCGGGACTATGCGTTCAACCTGAGGCCGGCCACCGACGATCGTCCCTACTTCTTCCATTTCTTCCGTTGGCGCGTTTTGCCCCTCATGCTCCGCACCTTCCGCCAATCGTGGATTCCGTTCTCAGAGTGGGGTTACCTCATCCTGCTCGCAACGCTTGCGCAGGCGACCCTTCTAGGCATGCTGTTGATTGTTTCTCCCCTGGTCCTGCTGCCACGTCACAACCCGCCCAATGATTCACCGATTGCTAGGCCGCTAGCTGGCGGGGCAGTGCGCCTGCAGGTCCTTTTTTACTTTCTGGCGTTGGGACTGGGTTATCTGTTCGTGGAAATGGCGCTGATTCAGCGATTGGTCTTCTTTCTTGCGAATCCCGGCTATGCTGTGGCTGTGGTCTTAGCAGGCTTGTTGTTTGTCTCCGGATGGGGTAGCGCCTGGGCCGGGCGGCAGCTAAGAAAGGGAACCTCGGCGACGCGGCTAGCCTGCTTGGCTGCCCTCATCGTCGCCTTCGCCGGCACCGGGTATGCATTCGGCTTGCACGCATTGCTGACGCCTCTGCTCGGCTGGCCGCTACTGGCCCGAATGGTCCTCGCATTCGCAGTGATGTTGCCGCTGGCTGCCATGGGCATGCCTTTCCCTGTTGGCCTGCGCCACCTCGGCCAAAGCCATGCAGAACTGTTGCCTTGGGCCTGGGCGATTAATGGCTGTGCTTCCGTCCTCGCTGGCCCGTTGGCCACACTATTCGCTCTGGGTGCGGGGCTTCCAGCAGTGCTGCTTGCGGCCTCGGGGTGCTATGTGGTGGCGGCTCTGGTGGCGAGCATGTGGCAGACGACGTTGTTGTACCACCATTTGGCGAAAGGAACTTGACCGGCCCGAGGATTTAGTCCAGGAGAAGTGAGAGATTTATGGTCGGCTGTGAAGATGAATTTGCTCCCCAGGGACTACAAGCCATGGGGCTTGGTAGCCTGTACCGGAAACTGGGGTGCCTGTGGATACCTGTTGGGAACAGGGTCCATTAGAAGTCATAATGTGCGCCATTGCCGACATCGATTCCTGCGGCGTGTGCATGGACCACCTCTAAACCCGGATTCTCCGATTGCAACCGCCGCGCTAGTTCCTTCCTTGCCTTGCGATTCCACCACACCCTTTTGTCCGTCCTCATCCCTGTTCTCCTTGCTGGAAATAGGGATTCGGTTCGGCCCGGTGACGAACGGTTTAAGAAACTCTCCAACGGGGTCAAAGGACCGTTACAACGAGATCCTTGCCACCAGACTAGAAGCCATCTGGCTCTGTTGACATCCTCGCAACTTCATTGAAATTCGGGCGGGCGATTAGCCGCCTCCGTGGTTTTCTATGGAGGCAGGAGGTGCGATGGCCGAAGTTGGACTCCTGCCTTTTGC
>JBEKOE010000030.1:0-28946 GCA_049522075.1 Candidatus Acidiferrum sp. | reverse complement strand
CCGCAGCCGAAGGTCTTGAACTTGGCTTCTTCAATGACCTGCGTCTCCGGATTGATGCGCATCTGCAGCTTCATCACGTCGCCGCACTCCGGCGCGCCCACCAGGCCGGTCCCGACGTTGGGATCTTCCTTGGGCAGGCTGCCGACGTTGCGCGGGTTGTTGTAATGATCGACTACTTTTTCGCTGTATGCCATGGGCCGCTTGCTCCTTCTGGTTTTTCCTTGTTCAAACTTCAGCCCTTCGCCACGGTGACGAGCGAGCCAAATCCTGCATTTTTGATCGCCTTTTCGGTCAGGGCGATGTTCGTCAGAAACGCGGAACGCCCCGCAGTGAGTTCCCGCAACGCCTCGCGGATGTATTCCGCGGTGAGCCCCAGAACATGGAGGAACTGCCGCACGTCCTGGAGGTGATAAAAAGCGCGCTCCGCAGTAGGCGCCGGTTCGTCGCCATCCTGATACGCCTGAAACGTCACGCGAAATGGTGCCGACGTTCCGGCAATGGACCGGTGAATCCTGAGTGTCCCTTCACTTGCAATTGCACTTGGCATTTTCCTTCCCTTTTATCTTTCCCTGATTTACGCGGTCTGCCACTTGACCTTGGAGATGTCGATCCCCTCCTTGGCCATTTCATAGAGCGGCGAAAGTTCGCGCAGCTTGGTCACAACCTGCACCATTTTGTCGATCACGTAATCCACTTCTTCCTCGGTATTGAAGCGCCCCAGGCCGAAGCGGATCGACGTATGAGCCAGGTCCTCGCCCACGCCTAGAGCTTTGAGTACGTAACTCGGTTCCAGGGTTGCCGAGGTGCACGCGGAACCGCTGGAAACCGCAACGTCGTTGATTCCCATCAGGAGCGACTCGCCTTCGACATAGGCGAAGCTCATGTTGAGGTTGTTCGGGAGGCGATGCTCCATCGAACCGTTGATGAAAGTCTCGTCGAGTCTGGCCTCCAGCCCGGCCTTCAGCCGCTCGCGCAACGCGAGCATCCGCTTGGTCTCTTCCGGCATTTCCTGCTGACAAATCTCGCAAGCTTTGCCGAGGCCCACGATGCCAGTGACGTTGAGCGTCCCGGACCGCATGCCACGCTCGTGACCGCCGCCATCGATAATGGCTGCGAGCTGCACGCGCGGATTGCGCCGGCGAACATACAGCGCACCAACGCCCTTCGGCCCGTAGATCTTGTGCCCGCTAATCGCCAGCAGGTCGATATTGTCCTTTTGGACGTCCACCGGGATTTTGCCAACAGCTTGCACGCCATCCACCGCCAGGAAGATGCCGTGCTCCTTGGCAATCTTGCCGATTTCAGCAATCGGGTTAATTACGCCAATTTCATTATTGGCGTACATGATGCTGATGAGAATCGTGCTCGGTCTGATGGCCTTGCGTACGTCCTCGGGATCCACGCGGCCGTCCCTCTGCACCGGCAGATAGGTGACCTCGAACCCGTGCTTTTCCAGGTTCTTGCAGGTGTCCAGCACGGCCTTATGCTCGATCGCCTGGGTAATGATGTGATTGCCCTTTTCGCGGTACATTTCCGCGACGCCCTTCAACATCAGGTTGTCGGATTCCGTCGCTCCGCTGGTGAAGATGATCTCCTTCGGCGTCGCGTTGATCAGGGAGGCTATCTGCTGCCGGGCAGTCTCCACCGCTTCTTCGCCAGCCCAGCCGAACGAGTGGTTGCGGCTCGCGGCGTTCCCGAACTTCTCCGTGAAATAGGGCAACATCGCCTGCAACACGCGCGGATCCATCGGCGTGGTGGCGTGATTGTCCATGTAAATCGGCAGCTTGACAGCCATTTCCGTATTCTCCTATCCAGACCGGGATTCCGCTCAGCCGGTTACGGCCAAGCGCTCCATCCCTTTCAATTCCACGAGCGCGGGCTCCGGGGTGTCCTCGGTCAACTGCGCGATGGTCACCGTACTCAACACGCTCAAAATACTTTCATTCACACGGCGCAACGGTTCTTTGATGGAGCAACGCTCCGTTGCGTCACAATTTCCGTGCGTTGTCACGCAGGAGGTGATCAGCACCGGCCCATCAATTGCCGTGATCACTTCCAAAGCAGACACTTTCTCTGGCGCCTTCGCCAGTTGGTACCCGCCGGTCGAACCGTGCTTCGCCGTAACCAAACTCTGCCGGGCCAGTTTCTGCAGCACCTTGGCCATCAACGTGGCGGAAATCCCATACTCCTCGGCGATTTCGCTCGCACTGCACGCGTGCTGCTCGCGGTGTTTGGCCAAATGCTTCATGGCAATCAAGCCATAGTCCGCCTTCTTGGAGAGTTTGAACATTCCGCTTGCCTGCTGCCCCCAGAACGGCTCAGCAAATATGCGACTGTTCTAGTCGCAATTTAAACTATATCCTCTGACGGGCGCTCTTGTCAACTCTCCACGTTTTTCAAGATTCTCAGCAAACTATTAATTTGCTTAATCTTAGAGTAAGACCAATTCGGTCGGATATAGAGGACTTTTCGCTAAATGGATGATTTTGAAGGGTGAATGGCAACCAGGGTCCTCCCAACGGCAACCGCCAGCTGTACGTTTGCAGGGCTTCTCAAAGTGCGGAACAATACAGCCCGTTCCCCTGGCGAACTGGACGCAATCCGGCCGACACAGGCCGGACATTACTTTGCGATTGTGCACGACCCTCCAGCGGTGGCCGCCTCGATCAACTTCTGAAACGCCGGCAGCGCCGGAATCGTCAGATGAGCCTTATGGGCCTGCACTTCAAGCAATCTCAGACCGTCGAGCTGTTGCGTCTTGAGTTCTGGGGAGAGAAGGGCACCCAGGGTGATGCGGTCAATCGCGGCGAGCGCGAGTTCCGCAGCCTGGGAAAGCGCCGACGAAGCGGGACTGGCTTCCTTCACAAGGAATGACCGTTCCGCAAGAGCCCGGAGGCGCGCGTCGTTCCCCGCCCACTGCACAAGTTGTGCGCGCAGTTCGGACGCCTTGGCAAAGTCCTTGCAAGAGCTGGCGAGGTACTCATCCACTTTTCCGGAAAACAGGCGAGATGCTTCGCTTTCCGGATTCACAGCATCCACGACGTGGTCCAAAGGCGTCTGGCTGGTAGGCTCCTTGCCAATTCCCTCTCGAGTGTAGTCCTTCACGGGTTCGAGGGCCTCGACAAGTGACTGCACGGCCACGATTTCTTCGGGCGAAGAGGTTCCGGCTATTCGCTCGATCATTCCCCGCTGGTACGTGCGATGGTTCAGGCCCACCCACTCCAGGCGCTGGCTGATCACGGGCAGCCGTGAGTACAGCGAAGCTGGATCGCGGACATCCGCGGGCGACCAAAGCCTTTCGGCAATCGCCGCGGTGCGCGGCCAGATGCGTGAATCGATGTTTTCCGGGTCCACGTATTCCGACCACATGCAGGCCTCTCCGCCAAGCACCAGCTTCTGCTCTTCGGGTGTGAGGTTTGCCGCGGCGTCTCCCAGCGGATCGACGGCATAGTGCCGTGCCGCGCTCCAACCCAGATCCACGTAATAGCCGTTTGAAAGAATCCCGCGATAACCTTGCTTTGCCGCGGCCGCCAGCGAATCCGCGCCGCGCCAGGATTGGATTACGATGCTCTTCGGCACGCCCGGCACCAGGATTTCGTCCCAGCCGATGGGCGTTTTCCCGTGTTTCACCACAAGCTCTTGCACGCGCTGGCTGAAATACGCTTGCAGGGCATTATTGTCCTTGATCCCGTGGGCCTTCTTGTACGCCTGAATGCCCGCATTGGCGTCCCATTCTTTTCCATTCACCTCATCGCCGCCGATATGAAAGAACGCGTCCGGAAAGATTTTCGCCATTTCCGCGATGAATTCGTTGAGAAACTTGTACGTTTTCTCATTGGTAGGATCCATCGCCGGATCGAAAACGCCCCATTTGCGCTCGATCTGGTAGGGCCCGGCGCCGCTGGCCAGTTCCGGGTGGCCCACGAACCAGGCTGTGCTGTGGCCGGGCATATCGAATTCCGGCACGACGCGAATGCCGCGGTCGCGGGCATACGCAATCAAGCTGTGGATTTCCGTCTGCGAGTAGTAAAGCCCGTCGGAACCCAGCTCGTGCAGTTTGGGATATTTTTGGCTTTCCACGCGGAAGCCCTGATTTTCAGACAAGTGCCAATGGAAGACGTTCAGCTTGACGGCTTCCATGCCGTCCAGATTGCGCTCCAGTACCGCGATCGGCATGAAGTGGCGTCCGGAATCAATCATCAAGCCGCGCCAGGAAAATCTCGGTTGATCCTGAATACTGACAACTGGCGTCCCGAAACCGTCCGGCGTGATGTTGACCAACTGCAGAAATGTCTGTAGCCCGCGCAACACTCCCAGGGGATTCGCTGCATGCAGCTTCGCGCCAGACAGGGTTACGTCCAGCGTGTAGGACTCATCTTCGCCAAGTTCCTGGACCACTCTGCTCTCATGCTCGGTGGTCACCAGCAGCGTCGCTTTTGCTGGATCACCTGTTTCTCGGTTCGCAAACACCAGGGCCGTCTGGCGGTGGAGTTGTTCCAGGAACCGCTGTCCAGCACGCTCCAGCCGGGATTCCCGGTAACCCGCAAAAGCCAGGCGGAAATTCTCGTCCACCCTCAGGAAGCCGTTCCCCGCTTGCAGCTTGGCGGGCAGAGGCATCAGGTACACGGACGGAGGAGATTGCGCGCGCATCGAAAGTGCTCCAAAAGCCAGCGACAATACGGGAACGAAAACGGCAATTTTGCCGGGGAAAAGACTCCGCATAGAGCAATCCTCCAGAAAATCCATCCGCTGCGATCAAGGAACCCATCTGTGGCACTGCGAAACACTTGAGATTGGCATAATTCTCTCCCTAAGGGAAATGCTTTCCCTTCGCCAAGTCCCTGATTTTGCAAGTTCCCTCGCCCTTTGCGGAATGTTTAGGATAGAATGTGCGGCGGACGCCTACGAAATGAAAACTTCTGTAGCCATCTACCCCGGTTCGTTCGATCCCGTAACGAACGGTCACCTGGATCTGATCGAACGCGGGGAGAAGATGTTTGACCGCCTGATCGTTGCGGTTTTGAAGAACCTGGAAAAAGAACCGATGTTTTCCGTCGCCGAGCGCGTGGATATGCTCCGCGAGGTCACAAAGAAATGGGATTGCGTGGAGGTGGACGTCTTCGAGGGGCTGCTGGTGGATTACGCCCGGCATCGCGGAGCCGGCGTAATCCTCCGCGGGATTCGCGCCATTTCCGATTACGAGTACGAGCTGCAGATGGCGCTGATGAACCGCAAGCTGGAGCCGCGCCTGGAAACCGTTTTCATGCTGCCCAGCGAAACCTACAGCTACCTTAGCGCCAAGCTGGTCCGGGAACTCGCGCAGCTCGGCGGACCGCTCAACGGGCTGGTTCCCGCGACAGTGGAGCAGCGCCTGCGCACAAAAGTCTCCTGAATCAGGGGCCTCCAAAGGTTGGGACGGTGGTGCGCTATGACCTCGGGTTGCGCGTCACAACGGCTGTCCCGCTGCTACGTTCTTCCCGATTGAATTTCTCCCCGTTTTCCTGAAAACTGTTGGGTTATATCTGCTAGCTCGCTCCAAGGAGAGCATGTGCAACTAACCAACCGCATCAACCGCATTCAGATCTCGCCGACCGCGGCGGTCATCAATGCCGCGGCGCAGCTTAAGGCCCAGGGCGTGGACCTCGCCGATTTCGGTCCGGGCGAACCCGACTTTCCTACTCCCGATCACATCAAGAAAGCTGCCATCAAGGCCATCGAAGAGAATCGCTCCAAGTACACGCCCACCGGCGGAATCATGCCGTTGCGTGAAGCGATTGTGGCGTGGCACAAGCGCGAGCTTGGCTCCGACTACACCGCAAAAGAATGTGTGGTCAACGTCGGCGGGAAGCACGCCATCTTCAACACCGTGTGCGTGCTGATCCAGCACGGCGACGAGGTCATTCTGCCCGCTCCGTATTGGGTCAGTTTCCCGGACATCATCAAGTATGCCGGCGGAACCCCGGTGATTGTGCAAACACGCGCGGAAGACGGATTCGGGGCCAAAGCGGCCGACATTGAAGAAGCCATCACGCCAAAAACGAAGATGGTCATCATCAATTCACCGTGCAATCCGACGGGCGGCGTCGTCACTCCCGAGGAATACCAGCGCATCCTGGCGCTCTGCAGGAAACATAACATCTGGCTGATGGACGATGAGTGCTATTCGCATTTTGTGTACGAGCCGCACAAGCCGTTTTCGATCGCCAGTGCCAAGGACTCAAAAAGCAACGTCATCGTGATTGGTTCGGTGTCCAAGACATTTGCGATGACCGGCTGGCGCATCGGCTATACGCTGGCACCGGAGCCGCTGATTCAGGCCATCATCAAGGTGCAGAGCCAGTCCACATCAAACCCCACCTCCATCGCGCAATACGCGGCGCTGGAAGCCATGCGTGGCACGATGGACACGTTGCCGGTCATGCTCGCGGAATATGCCGCGCGGCGCAAACGCATCGTCGAGGGGCTCCGCGCCATTCCCGGCGTGACTTGCGAATGGCCGGGCGGCGCGTTCTACGCGTTCCCGAATGTGTCCGCGCACCTTGGGGAAGGCAAGGACGCTATTGCGAAGGACTGCACCGATCTGGCGAAGTTGCTGCTAGAGCAAGCGCACGTTGCGCTGGTCCCTGGCGCGGCCTTTGGCGCACCCGGCTTCCTGCGGCTTTCCTACGCAACTTCGTTGGAACGCATTGACGAAGGGCTTCGCCGGCTGCGGAAAACATTCGTGCGCGCCGAGGCTGCCTCCTGAACCGTGATCGAGCCCGTTCCAGCGCGCATCGAACCGTTCTTTAGCCCGCGCCCGTGGGGTGCGCGCTCGCTGGCTCCCTTTTTCCCTGAAAAAACCAACCTGAAGGAGCTCTTGGGCGAGGCGTGGCTCACCAGCGCGGACAGCCCCGTCGCCAACGGTCCTTTTACCGGAAAATCCTTAGGGGAGAGTTGGCGAGCCATGCCCGAGGAATGGCGTGGTACCCGGCTTGGCCACTATTGCGGCTTCCCGTTGCTCGTGAAGTTCATCTTCCCGTGCGACATGCTCTCAATCCAGGTGCATCCCGATGACGCCTATGCGGCAACGCACGAGCAGGAGGCCGGGGGACGCGGCAAAACCGAGATGTGGCACATCCTCTCCGCTCAGCCTGGAGCGGAATTGCTGATCGGATTGAAGACCGGGGTGACAAAAGAAGTGTTTCGCGAGAGCATCGCCAAAGGCAATGTCGAAGCCCTCTTCCTACGCCACCCGGTGCGCCCTGAAGAGACTTATTTTCTGCCTGCGGGCACGCAACACGCCATCGGGCCCGGCATGGTTCTTTGTGAAGTGCAGGAGTACTCGGATTTGACCTACCGGGTGTACGATTTTGGCCGTGTCGACCCTTCCGGCAAACCGCGCGAACTGCATATCGAGAAGGCGCTGGAAGTCACGAATTTTGCGGGGACGCGGGGCGGCAAGATTCCCCCACTCGCGCTCCATTCGCCCGATGCCAAAAAGCAATTGCTGGCGGCGTGCGAATTCTTTGCCACGGAGCGCTGGGACTGCCACAAGACAACGCTCATCGAAAGCGACCCGGAGCGATTCCAGTTGCTGGTCATTCTGCAGGGCCACGGCAAAATTTACGACACGGACAGAGCGCTCGATTACCGCATCGGCGAGGCATGGTTTCTTCCGGCTTCCCTACCGGTGCTTTCTTTGCAGCCCGCAAGCGCGACCGCACTTTTGCGCATCACGGTGCCGGATCTTGCGGCGCTACATCGTCAACTGCGAAGAATGGGTTTTGAGGAAGCGGCGATTGCCCGCGTCCTATTTGAGTAACGCTGCATGACCAAGCAAGAACTGAGCACCCACGCCATCATCCTCGCCGGGGGACGCGGCACGCGCTTCTGGCCGCGCAGCCGCACACGCACGCCAAAGCAGTTGCTCAACATTGTGGGCAAAACCACCATGCTGGAGCAGACCGTGGCGCGGCTCCGGCCACTTTTTCCCGCGGATCGCATCTGGTCCGTCACAAACGCCGAGCAAGCCGTGGCTTTGTGCAAGCAACTGCCGGCGGCGGCCCGCCGGCGCGTCTTGACGGAGCCCGTTGCCAGAAATACCGCTGCGGCCATCGCGCTGGCAGCCATTCACGTCCGCCATGCGGCAAAGGGCGATGCGTTGCTCGCGGTTCTGCCCGCGGATCATTACGTCGCGCGGCCGGAAAGTTACCGGGAAATTGTGCGCGCTGCGCTGAAGCTTGCGCGCGAGCCGGAACGCATGGTGGTGCTGGGAATTCCACCCACGCGCCCGGATACGGGTTTTGGCTATGTCGAGAAGATGGGTGAGCCGCTGGATGTGGACGGCTACCCCGTATACGCCGTCCGGCGCTTCACGGAAAAGCCGCAGCTTGAAATGGCCAAGGAATATGTCGCCTCGGGAAATTACCAGTGGAATGCCGGAATGTTTTTCTGGCGTGTGTCCACGTTCCTGGCAGCGCTGAAGAAATACCTTCCCAAGACTCATGACGCACTGGAAGCGTTGGCTCTGCACATCGGGAAACGCAGCTATGCCGCCACGCTGAAGAAAACCTACGGGAAGCTCGAGAACATTTCGGTGGACTACGCTATCTTGGAACACGCCACGCGCGAAGATGGCGCCAGCCGGGTCTTCGTGATCCCCGCGGACATCGGCTGGAGCGATATCGGCTCCTGGGCCGCGGTTTATGAACTCGCTGCAAAGCAGCCAGGTGAAAACATTTTAGCGGGTGAGGGCCACACCATCGATGCGGGAGGCAATTTCCTGTGGAGCCCGGATAAGTTCGTTGCGGCCATCGGCGTGCGTGACCTTGTCGTGGTGGATACGCCGGATGCGCTGCTCATTTGCCCCCGTGAGCGCGCCCAGGACGTCGGCAAAATCGTCAAGGCCCTGGAAGACAAGAAACGAAAAAAGCTCCTCTAGCCGCCTCATCTCGAAGCAGGCCATTGCGGTATTTGGCCTCCCAGGCGCTTCGCGTATACTCACAAGCAATGACCAATATCAAGTTTGGAACCGATGGCTGGCGCGGCGTGATCGGCGAAGATTTCACGCCGGAGAATGTGCGCTTGGTCTCTTATGCCATTGCGCGCTATGTGGTTCGCGGCGAAGACGCGCGAAAGGGCGTGCTGATCGGCTACGATCACCGCCAATTTGCGGATCGCACAGCGGCCGAAATCGCCGAGGTCATCAGCGCGACGGGGACACCCGTCTGGCTGGCAGACAAACCCTGTCCGACGCCCGCCATTTCCCTGCTGGTGCGGCAACGCGGCGCGGCCGGGGGCATCGTCGTCACCGCCAGCCACAATCCTGCCCAGTGGAATGGGATCAAATACAAGGCAAGCTATGGCAGCAGTGCGCTGCCATCCATCGTGGCTCAGATTGAAAGCGAGCTCGAATCTGTGCTGCATACGGGAGTGCCGCCGTTGCCGCCGCGCAAGGATTTGATCCACTCATTTGATCCGCGGGGGCCATATCTCGATACGGTGGAAAAACTTGTGGACTGGGAGAAGTTGCGCGTCGCGAAATTTCGATTTGTTTCGGACCCTATGCATGGCTCCGCGGCAGGGTTGCTGCCCGAATTGTTCACCCGGAATGGCGTGAAATGCGATGAGATTCGCGGCGCGCGCGATCCGCGCTTCGGAGGTGTGCATCCGGAGCCGATCGAGCCGCACATCGAAGCGTTGCGCAAAGCGGTCCTTGCCGGGAAGTATGACGCGGGCTTCGCTGCGGATGGCGATGGCGACCGCATTGGCGCCATCGATCGCAACGGCAGCTTCATCAACCCCCACCAAATCTTTGCGCTGATGGTTTGGCACCTCGCCGGCACGCGAAATCTTCCCGGCGATATCGCCAAAACCTTTTCGGTGACCAAGCTGATCGATAAACTCGCCGCCAAATACGGCCGCAAGCTCCACGAAGTTCCCGTGGGTTTCAAATACATCTGCGAACTCATGTTGGAACAAAATATCCTGATCGGCGGAGAAGAAAGCGGCGGCATCGGCACCAGCCTGTATTTGCCCGAACGCGATGCCACGGTCTCCGCACTTCTGCTTGCCGAACTCATGGCCTGGCACGGCAAGTCGCTGGGAGAGTTGCTTGACGCGCTGCACGCGGAATTTGGCGAACACCGCTACGGCCGCATCGATCTGGACGTGACCCGCCGGCAAAAGGAAAAGGCCATTGTTTATTTTTCCGATGGCCATCTGCAGCGGTTACTCAACTGGCCTGTGGTGCGGCGGGAATCCCTGGATGGAATAAAGGTCTATCTGGGCGATATTGGATGGGTAATGGTGCGCGCTTCCGGTACCGAGAATCTGTTGCGAATCTATTCCGAAACAACCAGCGCGGAAACCACTCAGAAAGTCTTGCAGGCTACAGTTGCGGCGATTCAAGACCTCTAGGGGATGAAGATGCAAACCGTGAATCTGGCCGATAAGTTCAGCAAGTTTCAGGATTACTGCAAGCCCCGCCTCATCGGCGAAGTGAATGACTTCCATGTAAAAGCCGTGAAGCTGAAGGGCGAATTCCTATGGCACCACCATGAAACGGAAGATGAGCTCTTTCTAGTGGTCAAGGGAACCTTGCGCATGAAGTTTCGCGGCCATGAAGCGGTTGTGCGCGAAGGGGAGTTTGTCATCGTGCCTCATGGCGTGGAGCATCTGCCCGTTGCCGACGAGGAAGTTCACATTGTCCTGTTTGAACCGAAGAGCACGCTGAACACCGGGAACATCAGCAACGAAAGGACCGTCAGCCAACTCGAGCGGATTTGAAGCAGCCCGTCGCCCCATCGGCGATAGATACGGAGCACTTATGGATCATCGCTTCTACACCATGGACGTTTTCACCACCACGCGCTTTCAAGGCAATCCCCTCGCCGTCATCACCGATGGCGACGGTTTTTCGCACGATCAGATGCTGGCTATCGCCCGCGAGATGAACCTTTCGGAAACGGTGTTCGTGCAAAAGCCCACCAACGATCGCGCGCTGGCGCGTCTGCGCATCTTCACCACGAAGGAAGAACTCAAGCTGGCCGGCCATCCGGTAATCGGAACGTGGTTTCTGCTCGCGGAGCTGGGCGTCGTTCCCGCACAGGAAGGCGGTGTGCACGTGATGCAGCAAACGGGCGCGGGCATTCTTCCCGTGGAAATCCGGTTCAAGGACGGGCGGCCGCAGCGCGTGACGATGACGCAAAAAGAAGCCATCTTCAAACCTTCGAAGGTGGATCAGAAAAAACTTGCCGCCGCTCTTGGTTTCACTCCCAAGGACTTCGATCCGAAGCTCCCGCCGGAGTTCGTCTCGACCGGTATTTTCAACCTAATGGTGCCGCTGCGGAACCGCGCAGCGCTGGCGAAAATCGAAATGAACATGGTGGAATTGGCGCGGCTGATCGGCAAGCAGGGTGCGCTCGCGTATTGCTTCGCGCTTGGGAATGGCACCGCCGCTTTCGCCCGCGGGATGATGCCCTGGGAACTCTACGAAGATGCCGCCACAGGATCGGCGGCGGGCTCGCTGGGAGCGTATCTTGTGAAACGCGGGAAGCTGGGCGCGGGACACACGCTGCATGTTTCCCAGGGAGTGGAGATGGGGCGCCCCAGCGAAATTGAGGTGGAAGTCTCGCAAACCGGGAAAAAACTCACCCCAAGAGTCAGCGGCGCGGCTGTGAAAGTCTTTGAAGGCGTGATCCGCACTTGATGCACCGGCTCGCCTCTTCAAAATGAAAAAGGGCTTCGGGTTCCACCGAGGCCAGAAAATCCCGCGACTACGATTCCTGCATTGTCTTACGAAAAGTGTCCAAAATCCCGTTCACGAAGCCGCCCGCTTCTTCCGAGGAGAACTTCTTGGCCAGATCCACCGCTTCATTGATCACCACTTTCGGCGGCGTGTCCGTGGCGCGCAGTTCGTGCAGTGCCAGCCGAAGAATAGCGCGGTCGATGACGGAAAGGCGTTCCAGGCGCCAGTTTGCGGCATGCTTTGAAATCAATTCGTCAAGCGCTTTGGAATCGTGTACGGCGCCTTCAAACAGCTGATTGGCAAACGTGCGCGTTTGCTCTGCGGCTTTGGCGCCCTTCCAGAATTTTGCTTCGAGTTTCGCAGCTTCCTGCTGGCTCATCTCCCACTGAAAGAGCATCTGCATGGCAAACTCGCGGGATTTGGTTCGCAGGGACACGTTAGGTTCGCCGGCCTTTGCGCGCTGCCACCGGCTTTGCGGCGCCGCGGAGCTTCCGCGCAAGCTGCGCCATCTCAATCGCCCCGAGCCCCGCCTCAAAGCCTTTGTTGCCGCCCTTCAGGCCCGCGCGATCGACGGCTTGCTCGAGCGTATCGCAGGTCAACACACAAAACATAATGGGAATCCCGGTATCCATCTGCGCGAGTTGCAAACCCCGTGCCGTTTCCGAGCAGACATAATCGTAATGCGCGGTTTCGCCGCGGATAATGCACCCGATGGCGATCAGCGCATCATATTTTCCGGTCATCGCGAGTTTCTTGGCCGTCAAAGGTAGCTCAAACGACCCCGGCACATGTGCCACATCAATATTCTTGCTGCCTGCGCCCGCGCGCTCCAACGCATCTACTGCACCCTGCAACAGCCTTTCAGTAATGAAACTGTTGAACCGGCTGACAGCGATCCCGAAGCTCAAGCCGTCGGCACTTAAGCCGCCATCGATTTTCCCAAACTTGTGATTTTCTACCATTCTCGATCCGCCCGCGTAAAACTTCGCGCACTAAATCATGCGCTTCATCTGCTACTTCCCTTTGAAGGTGGCTGCGCGCTTCTCCAAAAATGCTTTGGTTCCCTCCCGCATGTCTTCCGTAGCACAGCATAGCCCAAAAAGAGTGGCTTCCAGGAAGAGACCTTCCTCCTGCGGCATCTCCACGCCGCGCTCGATGGCCTCCATGCAGTATTTCACGGCCAGCGGCGCTTTCTCGATAATCTTTTTTGCCAAGGCTTCAGCGACGGACAACAGTTCAGCGGGTTCGCAGACGTGATTCACCAGCCCGATGCGTTGCGCCTCCTCCGCCGTAATCATTTCGCCCGTCAAGCAAAGTTCGTGAGCCACGCCTTTGCCGCAAAGCCGCGCCAAGCGTTGCGATCCACCGTAGCCGGGAATGATGCCGAGCTTCACTTCGGGCTGCCCAAGCTTTGCGGTTTTGCTGGCCAGCCGAATGGAACAGGCGAGCGCCAGCTCGCACCCGCCGCCGAGCGCAAACCCGTTAATGGCGCAGATGGAGGGCTTGCCGATGGTCTCCAGCAGGTGGAACACGCCCTGGCCGAAAATGGAAAACTCCTGGCCATTCACGGGCGTTTGCTGCGCCAATTCATTGATATCGGCGCCGGCAACAAACGCCTTTTCGCCGGAGCCTGTGAGAATCAGCACGCGCACCGCTGCGTCATCGCGCGCGTCCAGCAGCACCTGTTGCAATTCCTCGACGGTCTTGCGGTTCAGCGCGTTCAACACCTTGGGCCGGTTGAATGTGATATGGGCAATTCCTTCCTTTTTCTCGTACAGCAGGTTTTCGTAGGCCATCATTTCTTCCCTAAAGTTGCATCGGTTTCGGATTATTCGGGTCGCTGTAGTCGTAGAATCCGCGGCCGCTCTTTTTGCCGTGCCAGCCCGCCAGCACCATGCGCTTCAAGAGCGGTGGCGCAGCGAAACGCTTTTCCTTGAACTCGTCGAACATGATCTGAGAAATGTAATACGTCGTGTCGAGGCCGACAAAATCAAGCAGAGTGAAAGGCCCCATGGGGTAGCCGCAGCCCAGCTTCATCGAGTTGTCGATATCGAGTACGGAGCCGACGCCCTCCTCCAGCGCGCGAATCGCGTCCAACAGGTACGGCACCAAAAGCCGGTTCACGATGAACCCGCCGCCGTCCTGAGCCCGCACCGGGGTCTTGCCCAGCTTCGCTCCGAAGCCGACCATTTCCTCATAGACGCTCAGGTCGGTCGCAATCGTCCTGACCACTTCCACCAGCTTCATCACCGGCACCGGATTGAAAAAATGCAGGCCGACGAAGCGCTGCGGCCGCTTCGTGGCTGCGGCAATTTCCGTAATCGTGAGGGATGAAGTATTGCTCGCGAAAATGGTGTTTGGGCCGCAAATGACATCCAATGCGGAGAATAGCTCCCTTTTTGCCGGCAATTGCTCAATGATTGCTTCCACGATTACGTCGCAATCCTTCAGGTCCTCAAGGGAAGTCGTGCCCTTCAGTCGCCCTCGGATTTCGCCCTTTGCCGCTTCCGTCAGACTGCCTTTCTCCACCAGCCGCGCCAAATTCTTCTCGATGCCCTTGAGACCTTTTTCGACAAGCTCCACGCTCACTTCCCTCACCACGGTCTGAAATCCGGCTTGCGCCGACACCTGCGCGATTCCCGAGCCCATCAGCCCACACCCAACGACGCCGACTTTTTGGATCGCCATTTTCTTTCCTCACATCTGCGAATTCCGATGCCTGCGGCGGGAACAACTACCCCGGAAAAGTGTACCAGAGGTTTCCGCAGAACTCCCGGCCCGTCAGTTTCCCAAGGCTTCCACGATCATGGCAATCCCCTGGCCCCCGCCGATGCACGCCGTGGCCAAGCCGTAGCGCAAACCCTTGCGGCGCAATTCGTTCAACACAGTGATCACCAGGCGCGTGCCGGATGCGCCCAACGGATGACCAAGAGCGATCGCGCCTCCATTCACATTCGTTTTATCGCGCGGCAGCCCGAGTTCCTTCTCGACCGCCAGATACTGCGCGGCAAACGCTTCGTTCACTTCGATGCGATCGATCTGTTCCAGCTTCAGCCCCGCAAGTTGCAACGCCTTGCGCGTGGATGGCACCGGCCCAATCCCCATGATGCTGGGATCGACCCCCGCCACGGCCCAGGACACAATTCTGCCGATCGGCTTAAGCCCGCGTTCCTTCGCTGTTTTTCCCCGCGTCACGATCACGGCTGCCGCTCCATCCACAATCCCGCTGGCATTTCCCGCCGTGACAATGCCGCCCTTCTTGAACGAAGGTGGCAGCTTTTCCAGCGTCTCCATGGTTGTTTCCGGCCGGCGATGATCATCCTCGCTCACCAGCGTCACCTTTTTCCCCTGCCTGACTTCCACAGGCGCGATCTCTTCCCGGAAATATCCCGCCTTCGCAGCAGCATCCGCCGCCTTCTGGCTCCGCAATGCATAGAGGTCCGCGTCCTGTCGGGTGATCCCGGTCTGCGCCGCGAGTTTTTCCGCCGTGAGCGCCATCGGCAGTCCGCAATAGGTGTCCGTCAATCCCACAAAGAGAAAATCCTCCAGAACGCCGCCGCCGAGTTTCAGACCACTGCGTGCCCCGCGAATCACAAATGGCGCCTGGGTCATGTTCTCCATGCCGCCTGCAAGCACGATATTTGCCTCGCCCAGCAACAGCCGTTGCCCCGCCTGCACTATCGCTTCAATGCCTGACCCACACAGGCGATTGACGGTCACCGCCGGCGTTTCCATCTTCAAGCCGGCTTTCAAACCCACATGCCGCGCGCCATAGATAGCATCCGCGCTCGTCTGCATAACGTTCCCGAAAATGACGTGATCGATTTCGTTCGGATCAACGCCCGACCTTTGAATCGCGGCTACGGCCGCATGGCTGCCCAGGTCGATTGCAGATACTTCCGAGAACACCCCGGTATAACGCGCCATGGGCGTGCGCGCGCCCGCAACGATTACCACATCGGTTGGAAACATGTTTGCCTCGCTTGCAATGATTTTAGTGCTGGAAGCCCGCGATCGGGCGGGCTTTGCTTCACAGCCGTTGAATTTCGGCGACCACCACGGTGTCTCCCCCGCGTTTCCGCGCTTCATCGATGCTTGATTCCGCGCGGTTGATCAGGTCGGTCACAATATCTTCGCTTTCATACTCCTGCTTCGCCACAGCTTCCACAATTCCCGCGCTCAGCGTGATCTGCGTCGAATCCCACGGCGGGCGAACCCCCGCGGCGGCGCGGCGCAGCTTCTCCACCAGGTTCTGCGCGCCCGAAAGCGATGTGTCGGGCAAAATGAATGCCAGCGCCCACGACGTGTACTTCACGGCCATATCGTTTTGCCGGACCATGGGCTGCAACGAGCGCGCCAACTGCTCCAGGAATTTCTCGAGAGGTGTTTCCCCCTGCTGGCGCAGCATTTCTGCTCCGCGGTCGATCTGCAGAACGGCCAGCGAAAGCGGGGTCCCCTGTGTGCGCGCGCGGTCCGCTTCATTCAGGAGACATCCAACGTAGGAACTGCGGCTGAGTAATCCAGTGCGTTCATCCGAAACGCCCATGCGGCGTACTAGCGAGCGCAACCGCGTGTGGCTGACGCTCATCATCATCTGGTCGCCAATGGCCTGCAGGAAGTAGGTCTCATTCGGCTTCCAGCGGTGCTCCCCCTGGTGGCCGACGATCAGCATCCCCGCCGGGCTTTGCGTCTCCTTGTCCGTGATGGTTACACCCAGTGCCGTCTGCAGTCCCAGCTCGTTCAGGATGGATCCCTCGCTTGCGTCCACCACCAGCCCGCCCAGTTCGTCCGGCACGGCTTTTTCCATCTGCGCGAGCACGAACACCACTTGCGCGCCCGGTGCGGGCTTCAATCCCGACGTACAGTATTCCGCGGCCATCTCCGGCGGCCTGCCGGGAACACCGATGACCGCGAGTGTTCGCGCGGCCTTCAGATAATTGCCCACCTCGTTGACCGTGGTGTTCAGCATGGCCCGCGGCGTCTGCTGCCGGAAAATCTTTTGGTTGATCTCCGAAATCTTCGTAAGGTCGCGCAAAGTCTCCGCGGAGTAGCTTCCCGTGCGCCCGGTCGGCGGCGTGGGTTGCGCTTCTCCAACCGGCGGGGCTGCTATTCTTGCGGAACCCCCGGGCCTTCCTTGCGGCTTCGGCCACCAGTTCGCCAGTTGATACAAGTTGTGTAATCGTTCGTTGCGGTCTTCTTCTCCCGGAAACATCGCCGCGATTTTCTGTAGCCTTTCCACGGCCTTACTTTGCAGCGAATACTGCAAAAATATCTCCGTCTGCACAATCAGGTCTTCCAATGCCTGCAGCTTGCGGCCTTCTTCGGTTACTGGCGCGGTTTCCGCAACCTCCTGGCTCGCCACTGCCTTTGGGTGAGAAGTAGGTGGGGGAGCTACGGTCGCGGTTTTGGCCATGCGCGCGGCCACGCGGCGTAGAAAAGCTTCGTCGACGTGCCCACTGAGCTGCTCCAGCCGCTGTTGGCAGCGATAATCGTACGAATCAATATCCACCAGGCGCTCGAGGATTTCGCTGGCCTTCTGAAAACTTCCGGAATTGAAATTGGCGTCAAACAATCTGATGAGTACTTCAAAGTATTGCGACTCGCGATTCAATTCGTTGTAGACTGCCGCCCAAAATTCGAGGATGGGGAGTGACTCCGGATGTTTGGCGCCCAACTCTTCGACTTGCGCCATGAATTCGCCAAGTTTCTTGTCCGCGAACATCCGCTTCTTTAGCGTCTGCAGGATTTCCACCGACTTGTTGTCCTGCCCGGTATCGGAAAAGGCGTCGGCAAGATCGAACAGCCGCGTAATGCCTTCATTTTTTTCGCGCAGCAGGCGTTCTAGGATGGACCGGGCGCGATCGAGTTGTCCCGCCTGGCGCAGCGCATCGGCAAACGTATTCAGGAAGGCCACGTCACTTTCGCTCGCGGCGAAGGGTTCAAGCAGCGCCGCGGCCTCCGCCGACTCTCCATTGCGCAATTTCGCTCCGGCGTACAACAGTGCCACGCTGCGTTCTTGCGGCGCCAGCCCGTACGCGCGGCCGAGGAAGTTCAGCGCCTCTTTCTGGTCGCCGCTCGCCGCCGCCAGTTGTCCGGCACGCAGAAACGACCGCGCCGCCAGCGCATTCATTCCCAGTTGCGCCGCTCCCTCCGCCACCTTCAATTGACGTTTCAAATTGTCTGGATCGAGCTGCGCGGTGCGCTCCCAGCAAAACAATGCATCCTCCCCCCGGCCCACCTCGCTGAAGAGTTCCGCGGCTTTGCTGTATTGCTCGATGGCTTCTTCCGGCCGGTTTTGCTTCTGCTGCAGGAAGGCGTAACGCGCAATACGTTCTGGCGACTGCGGCACGGAGGAATGGCGCAGAAAACGATTGTAGATGGCCAGCGCCTTGGTTTCGTCCTTAGGCTCGACCAGCAGGTCAAACAGGTGGCCATAATAAACGGCCGCGCGGTCTGGCAGGTCCACGCGCGTATAAAGATCGCCCAGTGCCTGTGATGCCTCCGCGTGCAACGGCGCCTCGTCCAGAACCGCCAGGTACGCCTCAATGGCGTCTTCCACGCGGTTCTTTTCCAGAAACTTCTTCGCGCGTTCCAGATGCTTGTTGACGTCTGAGGCCATCTGTCCGATTTGCCTTTGGATGCTACCTTGGCGTTGGATAAGGCAGGTTCGCGGCTGGCACGAACCCCTCTTTCACTATATACCCGCCCCGAAACGCGGCAAAACCAGACTCGCGCCCTGATGGGCAATCCGGCAAGAGGCACTCCAGCGCCACTTCCGGCATTTTGGTGCGGCGAATCTCCTGCGGCGCCTCGCAGCCGAAAGTAGGTCAGTTTCCGATTACTAATCGGGCGCTGGCGCGTGAGGTTATCCGTTTATACTATCGGCAAGGTGAATTTATGCGTCTACGTAAACTAGCAATGTGGTTTATTAGCCTTAGTGTTGTTTTCATTGCCGTGTCAAATGCGAAGGAACCTCCGCCGCTGGTGATCGACTGGCCAGCCTCAGGAAAAACCGTCTTGCGCTTCAGCTTTGGCAAGTTCAAGGAGCTTAGCTCCGTCGGCAAGCAACACGTTTACACCACAGATGTCACCGCCGAGAATCTTTGGGAAAAGAAAATCTCCCGAGCGGATTTCACGCTTTATGTTTTTGACAAAGCCAAAGTGCGCATTGGCGAAGGATGGATTTCCATCAGTGACGTGAGCCCCGCGGGCGTGGTTAAATTTCAGACCACCATAACCGCCTCTGGCGTCATCAGTTCCATGGAACTTGTTCCGCAATCGCTTCCACCGGAGCTGCAGCCGGCTCTTCCTCCCAAAGCGATTTCCATCACCGTCAATTCCGTGCCGCAGGGAGCAGATGTCAGAATGGATGGCATCACCCAGGGAACGACGCCAAAGATCGTTCAAGTCACGCCCGGAAAACACACGCTGGTCTTCAGCAAAGAGGGCTTCAATCCCGGCACTTTTCCGTTGGAGATTACTCCCAACGATGTCTCCGGAGGCAGCGTAAGCTACGAACTTGGCGTATCTGCCCACGACACCATTGAACTGCGCGACGGTTCCGTTCTGAGCGGCGACGTGCAATCCATGTCCGCCACCGAAGTCTTTATACGAATCGACGGAACAATTCAGAGCCTCAATCGTAATCAGGTAAAGCGCATCGTCTTGGTCCAGCGCGATACGCCATCCGAGTAAATTGCCAAAGTCCGAGTTCGCTCCATCTGATGGACGGCGCTCTTACCCAATCCGTGATAAGCGCGGCAATCGGAGAAACGCGCTTGCCGGAAACTGATCCACTACCTCGCAGCCATCCCGGCTGACGTCCCCCTACGTTTGTGGCAAACTAGTACCGTTCCAACTCGTTTCGGGAATTTGTCGCCAAGCTGGGTGAAGGCCATTACGCGGGAGTCAGCCGCTCGCGCGATTGGTCCATTTAGTTGGAACGGCACTAGGAGTTTGCACGGCAAGCTTCGAGCAGGGTGAGAGGTGCTCGCCCCAGCCACTGAGCCCGCCGTCTATCTCTCGGAAACACCATCAGGCACAACCCTGGCGGTAATGGAAGCGAATGGACCCAAAGTTCATACGAAATTTCTGCATCGTCGCGCACATTGACCACGGCAAGTCAACGCTCGCCGATCGCTTGCTCGAACTCACCGGCGCCCTCACGCAGCGCGAGATGCACGAACAGGTACTCGACTCCATGGACCTGGAGCGCGAGCGCGGCATCACCATCAAGGCGAAGAGTATCCGGCTGCACTATCAGGCCAAGAACGGCAACACCTACCGCCTGAATCTGATTGATACCCCGGGCCATGTGGATTTTTCCTATGAAGTTTCCCGCGCGCTTTCCGCCTGCGAGGGTGCTCTGTTGGTGGTGGACGCCAGCCAGGGCGTCGAAGCGCAAACTGTGGCGAACACCTTTCTTGCCGCCGGCCACAATCTCACCATCATTCCGTTGATCAACAAAATCGATCTGCCCGCCGCGCAGCCCGACTTCGTCAAGGAACAGATTGAGACCGTGTTGGCCATTCCCGCTGAGGATGCTTTGCTGATCAGCGCGAAAAGCGGGATCGGTGTGGACAATGTGCTCGAGGCCATCGTGCAACGTGTTCCGTCGCCCAAAGGAAATGTGGAAAACCCGCTGCAGGCGCTGATTTTCGATTCCTGGTTTGACCCTTATCGCGGCGCGGTCGTCCTCGTTTGCGTGAAGCAGGGCCGCATCGCGCGGCGCATGAAGATCAGGTTGTGCGCCGGGGATGAAACCTACGAAGTCGAACAGCTCGGCACGCTCACGCCCAAACCCATCGCGCTTCAGGAACTCGAAGCCGGCGATGTCGGCTTCGTCATCGCCAATATCAAGCAGGTGGCCGACGCGCGCATGGGCGACACCATCGTCGAAGCGGGCAGCAGCGCGCCGCCGCTTCCCGGCTTTGAAGCCATCCAGCCGATGGTTTTCGCGGGTCTTTTTCCGGTGTTGGCCGATGACTACGAGCCGCTCCGCGATGCGCTCGGCAAATTGAAATTAAATGACGCCTCGTTTTTCTACGAGCCGGAAAACTCTGTCGCTCTTGGTTTTGGTTACCGCTGCGGCTTTCTCGGGCTGCTGCACATGGAGATTGTGCAGGAGCGGCTGGAACGCGAATTTGGCCTGAACCTGATTACCACCGCGCCCAGCGTGCGGTACCGCATCACCCGCGTCGGCGAAGCAGTCATTGAAGTCGATAGCCCCGCGAAATTCCCCAATCCCAGCGACATCAGCAAGATCGAAGAACCCATCATTAAGGCCATGATCATCACCAGCGACGAATCTGTCGGCAGCATCCTGCGGCTCTGTCAAGAGAAGCGCGGCATACAGAAGAACTTCGAGTATCTCTCCCCGACGCGCGTGATGTTCACCTACGAACTTCCCCTGAACGAAATCGTGATGGATTTCTACGATCGGCTGAAGAGCGTCTCGCGCGGCTACGCTTCGCTGGATTACCACCTGGCCGGCTACAAGGAAGCCGACCTCGTGAAGCTGGATGTGCTTGTCGGCGGCGAGCCAGTGGATGCCCTCGCGCTGATCTGTCATCGTGATCAGTCTTACGAGCGCGGCCGCGAACTCGCCACGCGCCTTCGCAAGCTGATTCCCCGCCAGATGTTTGAGGTGCCCATCCAGGCGGCCATCGGCAGCCGTATCATCGCGCGCGAAACCGTCGCGGCCATGCGCAAGAACGTTTTGGCCAAATGCTATGGCGGCGACATTACGCGCAAACGCAAACTGCTCGAAAAACAGAAAGAAGGCAAAAAGCGCATGAAGCGCGTCGGCCAGGTGGACATCCCCCAGGAAGCCTTCCTCGCCGTCCTCAAGGTCTCCTCCGACGAAGAAGACTAGCCCCAACTCTTGACCCAAATTTCACCCTCTTTCGTCCGTGGCTATCGGCATTCGACAACTCTCCAACACGTTTCCGTTGCCCCCTTATGTGCTGGAGAGTAGACTCACTAGCAGTGAAATTAACATGGGCAAGGAACGCCAATTCGTGGTGAACGAGCGCGGCGAGAGGATTGCCGTCGTAATAAGTATCGAAGACTACGAGGAGATGCTCGAAGAACTGGAAGATCTTGAGGCCATACGCGAATACGAAGAGGCCAAGGCATCGGGCGAAGCTCCCGTGCCCTTCGACGACGCCATCGCCCGCATAGAACGAAATCGAAAGTGAGCTGCACTCTTCGCATCCTGCCGCGAGCCGAAAAAGAGCTGGCCGCGCTCGATTCCAAGCCGTACGACTCCATCAAGAAGAAGATCTATGCCTTGGCGGAAGAGCCCCGCCCCCCTGGCTGCCGCAAGCTGAAAGGCTATCTGGGTTGGAGAGTTCGAGTCGGCGATTACCGCATCGTCTATGAAATAGACGACACCACTAGAACCGTCACAGTTCTACGCGTCGGCCACCGCAAGGAGATCTACCGCTGAGGGTGCAGGAAGCGCCTCGGACAGTTTGAGATCCGCCAGCACGCTTTTCGCACCGTTCTGAAGGTTCCGCCGGATGACGGACAGAAGTTACTCCTTGCGCGTAACTTCCGCGGAAAGGCGTCCACGATGGAGTTGGAGATTCACCTCGTCGCCGGCCTGCACTTGCGCCGCATCGCGCAAGACATTTCCGGCGGCATCGGTTGCAACCGCATAACCGCGCTCCAGCACCTTCAGCGGGCCGCGTTCCTGCAATTGCAGCGATAAGCGTTCCCAGCGCTCGCGTTTTCTGCGTAGCAAACGTTCCGCGCGCAAGCCCAATTCCTGGCTGCGCTTCTGCAGCCGCAAACGCAGCACCCCGACTTTCGCGCGAAAATCGAACGAAGCCACGCGCAGATGTGCCTTCGTGAAGCGCTTCCGTGAAAACTCCAGCCGCGCGCGCAGGCCAAGCGCCAGCCGCGAAGTCAACTCATCGGCCCGCTGCCGCCGCTGCCGCAGCAAATCCAGCGGCCGCCGGAACCCGCGTCTGCCCGCCAGTTCGTGCACGCGACGCGAAAGCTCCAGCAGCCGGTAGCGCAGCAGGCTTTCCAGCGTTTCGCGCAAATCGGCCACATGCTTGTCGAATTCGCGCCGCGTCTGCACCACCAACTCGGCAGCCGCGGATGGCGTGGACGCTCGCACATCCGCGACAAAATCCGCAATCGTGAAATCGGTTTCATGTCCCACGCCCGAGATGACCGGTATGCCCGAAGCGGCAATCGCCCGGGCCACCGGTTCTTCGTTGAACGCCCAGAGGTCTTCCATCGAGCCACCGCCCCGCACCAGTAGGATCACGTCCGCCGCGCGCTTCTTGTGGAAGTGCCGCAACGCTTCGACGATCTCCTCCGCCGCTCCTTCGCCCTGCACGCGCACCGGATACACCGTCAAATGCACATTGGGAAAGCGCCGTGTCAAGATGCGCACCACATCGCGCACGGCCGCGCCCCTCGGCGAGGTGATTACGCCGATGCGCTTCGGGAGCAGCGGCAGAGGCTTCTTGCGTTCTGCGGCGAACAGCCCTTCTTCCTCCAGCCGCTTCTTCAGCTGCTCGAATGCCAATTGCAACGCCCCGCGCCCCACCGGCTCCAGCGCTTCCACGTAAATCTGATACTCGCCGCGCGCTTCATACACGCTGAGCGAACCCCGCACCGTAACCTGTAACCCATCCTCCGGCCGGAATTTCACGCCGCGCCTCTGCTGCTTGAACAACACGCAACGGATCTGCGCGCGTTCGTCTTTCAACGTGAAGTAGCAATGGCCCGATTGCGCCTCGCGGCAATTGGAAATTTCTCCCTGCACAGAAATGTCGGTGAAGTTTTTCGCCAGCAGGTCGCGAATGCGCGCGGTCAGGTCGCTGACCGTGAACACGCGCCGCTCGGGTTGCAGGTTGAGTTGCAGTTGATCCATAGGTCAGCGGAAACAGTCCAGCGATCCGAGGCAAGAGCAGTATGGCCCCAATCGCCGGGTTATTCTTCTTCTTCGTCCTCGCCCATCTGCATGGTGAGGTAACGCTCGTAGCCCAGCTCCTTGATCAGGTGCATCTGCGCCTCGAGCCAGTCCACATGGCCCTCTTCATCCTTTAACAGTTGCACGAAAAGGTCGCGCGACCCGTTGTCCTTCTCCGCCACGGCAATCTGGATCGCCGCGTTGTAATCCTTCACCGCGCCAAGCTCAAGGTTCAGGTCGCTCTGCAGCATGTCCTGAACGTTTTTCCCCACGGTCAGCTCGAGCGGCTGCATTGTTGGTGCTCCATCCAGAAAAAGAATGCGCTCCATCAGCGCCTCGGCGTGTTTCATTTCGCCGAGCGACTGCATCTTGATGTACTCCGACAGCTTCTCGTAACCCCAATTCTCGAACATTTCGGCATGGAGAAAATACTGGTTGATCGCGGTCAGTTCTTCGCACAAAGCCTTGTTCAGTTGTTCGATAACTTTTGCCGAGCCTTTCATCGTGGACCTCCCTTGGTGGCCCAAGTCTAGCGCAGGTGGCGGGATCGCGCCTAGTACCGTTCCAACTTGTTCCGGCAAATCCCTCCGAGAATACTCTCTGCGTGTGCGCGTCAGATGCTTGGACCGTCATTTGGCCCAAATAGTTGGAACGGCACTAGCCCGCTTCAGCGGCGCAGGCGCGAGAGCAGCCAGACCAGCAGCGACAACCCCACACTCAGCACAATGCAGGTCACGATGGGAAAATAAAACGTGCTGTGCTCGCCCTTATGCACAATGTCGCCGGGCAATCGCCCCAGGCGAAACGGCAGTCCGCCGCCAAAAAAGAAAAACGTACCCACGACGAGCAGCACCGCTCCCAGAATCAGCAGCGTGCGCCCAATCTCGCGAGCGGGATCCATGCCTCACGCCACGGCGGCAATGCGGCGCACAACGTCATTCTGCTCTGCGATCGACTCCGCGCCCACGGTGAAGGCATGCAGCACGTCTAGTCCGAGCGCGTATTTGAATGCTTCATCCTGCTTGTTGCGCAAACTCCCCTGCCCGAGGATCTTCATGCCAACAATTCCCTTGCCCGCTGCGCGCATTTCGCGGAGCACGCTCACCACCGTATCGGGATCGCCGTCCATGTACGCGCCAATGGGATTGATCCGCGCCAGGTCCACTTCCACCCACGGTGATTTTGCCGCAGCGCGCAATGCTTCAATCGAATGGCAGGAGCAGCCGTGCGCGTGGATGATTCCCTTTTGCTTCGCTTCGGAGAGCACATCCATCACCGAGCGGTACCGCGTGCTCCAATCGGCTTCCGTGACGCAATGCATCAGCACGATGTCCAGGTAGTCCGTGCCAAGTTCGCGCCGGAAACGGTCGAGGTCTGCCTTCACCCCGGCGGCATCGCGCGAAAAGCTCTTCGTCAGGACCGTCACCTTGCTGCGGTCAACGTGCTTCAGCGCTTCCGCAACGTGCGGATGGCTGCCGTAGGAATCCGCCGCGTCAAAAAAGCGCAGCCCTTGATCGTAGCCGTTCAGGAGCACGGCCGCGAGGCCCTGCACGCCAAGCGCGGTCTGGTGCGAGTGGTGGCCAGAGCCGACCGTGCCCGTGCCCATCGCCAGACGCGATGTTTGAATTCCCGTGCGGCCCAGGGTCACCGTGTCGTTCGCGCGGAACTTGCTGGCAATCGGGGGCAGCGCCAGCAACCTCCGCGCAAGCGGGTGCAAACTGAAAACAGCGCCGGATGCTGCTCTGGCGCTGCGGCTAAGAAATTCGCGGCGATGCATTAGTGACATACGAACCCCCCCGGATGAATGATTCGAGGCGGGTCCGCCTATTATGCAAGTAAGACCAGGCGAAGGGAAGAGGCAAACCGGCCTACGTGTCTGGTTTCGACGGTAGCAACAACCCTTTTTCCACGCGGTACTTCAGCCCGCGCCAGGTGATTTTGTTCGTCAGAAATCCGGCAACCCACACCCCAAAATTCAGCAAATCGCGCAACGGCACCAGCCACCAGCTTTTGCGCGTGACTTCATCATGCAAGCCCCATATCCCCACCAGCCAGACCAAAGCCAGACGCAGCACGAAATACGAAGCCAGATAAGCGCCGGCAAGTCCACGCGAGGGCGCTAAGATAGCGGCCAGAATCGCCCACGGCAATCCGAACGTCAGTAACAACCCGGCATACCCGCTCGGCCGCACATTTCTCAGGCCGATCGCCCAGCGCAATTCGTGCTGAGAGAAATCGCGCATCGTACTCCGTGGATACATCATCTGGACTGGCTGGTTCATCAATTCGATTCTCAATCCGCGCGCCGCCATTCGGTTTCCCAGCTCAAAATCGTCGGAGTGGAAGTTCACCATCGCCTCGAAGCCATGGATTGAGGCCAGGTGAATTCTGGTTGTGGCCATCGTCCAGCCGAAAAGAAACTGCATCCGGCCCTCGATCTTTCGCGCGACCAGAGCGTTCGGCACCGTTTCCGTCGCCAGCACCAGCGCCTCCAGATCAGCTGCCAGCGTGCCCCCTGGCACTGCCCGGAAAAACGCTGTCACCGCGCCGACCTCCGGGTTTGCAAACGGCGCCGCAACTTCACGCAAATAATCGCGTTCGACACGGACGTCGCTGTCGCTTATTGCCAGGAGTTCGTAACGCGCCTCCTGGACTAGCTTGCAGAGATTGTTCACCTTGTGGTTCGCGCCGGGCTGGGGCACGCCGGTAAACAGCCGGATAGCCCGCTCCGGGAAATCCCGCTGCAACTGCTCGATCACGGCGACGATGGGATCGTTCGCCTCTTCGACCGCGAATAGAATCTCGTATTCCGGATAGTCCAGGCTGCAAAAACTGGCAAAGTTCGCATAAGCGTCGCGATCCACGCCGCGAACTGGTTTCAGAATGCTGGCTGCCGGCGCAAACGCGGTGATCTTTGGAGCCTTCGTTCGTGCCTTGCGAAAATAGTCCCAACCACAGTAAATCGCGAGCAAATAGTAGCCAAATGGCGCCAATGCGACGAGCAGTACCGCCGAACGTAAAAGGAAATACGCGGACATAGCCGCCTTCCTGGACTTGCACTTCTGCTCCCGGTTTCAGCTTACGTGAATTGGGCTGTCACGAACAATCGTTCGCTTTTTGTGCCTGCAGCATCGTGATCGCACTATTGTCCGCTATCCTGCCGCAGGCAGGAAGGTCTAGTGGAGTTGCCAGCAGAAGCGGCGCGGATCTCCGGAGCGTCCCAGCAGAACCCAAACTCGCATCAATGGGGTTGATGACTTACGTCCACTAGGCGAGCGCATCCTGTATTGCTTCAATCGACTGTCGAAAGTGGGTTCAACTTCATCGAGGTTGGATTCTCTCCCATGATCCACTACCCAAAAATTGTCATTCCGACCGGAGGGACGGCGGTTTTGGCCGTCCCGGAGCGGAGGAATCCCTCTGCAACTTCGGAATTCAAGCTGAAGCGTCGCAAGTGGTTCTAAAGAAGGTAATGCGCGTTCAGATCAGTTCCAGTCCAGAAAAGAAATAGCCGATCTCGAACGCCGCGGTTTCCGGCGCATCGGAGCCATGCACACAATTGTTGCCGATGCTAGTGCCCAGGTCGCGCCGAATCGTACCGGCAGCAGCCTTCTTCGGATCCGTTGCGCCCATGGTGTCGCGCCATTTGTTGATGGCGCCCTCCGCTTCCAAGACCATGGCAAAGATTTTCCCAGAACTCATGAATTCCGTGAGCTCGCCGAAAAACGGACGCTCCCGGTGAACGTAGTAGAACCCGCCAGCCTCTTCCCTTGTCAACCGCATCGACTTCATAGCGACGATCTTGAATCCCGCCTTATGGATGCGCGCCAGGATTTCTCCTTGCTGGCCGCGGCCAACTGCGTCCGGCTTGATGATTGCTAACGTGCGTTCAACCGCCACAAGATTCTCCCCGATGATGTAATGACGCAACGAAGTAAGGAAGCAATGAAAAACTCTACCTCATAAAATCTATATGGACATCCGCAACTTCCGCGCGCACCTAAATAATCGCTACTTCCTTGTTTCTCTGCTTCTCTGCTTCATTGCTTCTTTACTTCTTCCTTCATTTCAGCGCCGCGGCAACCTGGGATCCCAAATCCGCCGGCGTCTCCACCGTGTGAATCCCCGCCGCATTCATCGCGGCGTATTTGTCCTTTGCCGTGCCTTGGCCGCCGCTGATGATCGCTCCCGCGTGGCCCATGCGCCGTCCCGGAGGCGCCGTTTGCCCGGCGATGAAGCCCACCACGGGCTTCTTCACATTCGCCTTAATCCATTCGGAAGCGCGCTCTTCCGCATTCCCGCCGATTTCGCCGATCAATACGATGGCGTGCGTGTCCGGATCATCATTGAACATCTTGATGGCCTCCAGAAACGTCGTGCCGATGATCGGATCGCCGCCAATTCCAATGCACGTGGACTGGCCAATCCCCAGTTGCGTCAGTTGGTGTACGGCCTCATAGGTCAAGGTGCCGCTGCGGCTCACCACCCCGACATTTCCCTGCTTGTGAATGCGCCCCGGCATGATCCCGATCTTGCATTTGCCGGGAGAAATAATCCCCGGGCAGTTCGGCCCGATCAGGCGCGTCTTGGACTTGTCCACGACGTTGGTGACTCGCACCATGTCCAGGGTGGGAATCCCTTCCGTGATGCAAACCACCAGTGCCACCTTCGCGTCGGCAGCTTCCAGAATCGCGTCCGCTGAATACGCCGGCGGCACAAGAATTACGGTGGCATCCGCGCCTGTCGCCTTCACGCCTTCTGCGACGGTGTTGAATACGGGGCGCTCCAGGTGCTTCGTGCCGCCTTTTCCCGGGGTCACACCGCCTACGACGTTCGTTCCATACTCGATCATTTGCTGCGAGTGGAATGTCCCTTCCCGCCCGGTAAATCCCTGCACCAGAAGCCTCGTATTTTCATTGACCAGGATGCTCATCGCGCACCTCCTGCCAACGCAACGACCTTTTGCGCGCCATCCTTCATGCCCTCTGCGATCGTAAAGTTCAATCCGCTTTCGCGAAGAATCCGTTGTCCTGCCTCCACATTCGTTCCTTCCATTCGCACCACAATCGGTAATTTCACCTGCAGATCCTTCGCCGCCGCTACAACGCCCGTCGCCAGCACGTCGCAGCGCAGAATGCCGCCAAAAATGTTGATGAAAACCGCTCTCACCTCGGGATCGCTCAGGAGAATGCGGAAGGCATTCTTGACCTGATCGGCGGAAGCGCCGCCGCCCACATCCAGGAAGTTGGCCGGCGACCCGCCCGCATACTTGATGATGTCCATGGT
>JBEKOE010000029.1:0-30237 GCA_049522075.1 Candidatus Acidiferrum sp. | reverse complement strand
GAGCCTGCACGCCATCCGCGCCCTGAAACGTATGCGTCGCCGCCCCACTCTGATCATGGCCTTCTGGCAGCAGGCCGACCTTTTTCCAATGTAACTATATTATGCAATGCTCAGTAGGTCCGGCGACGCGTTCGCCACCCCACATTCAGCAGCGCCTATGACCTCGTGGGAGAAGCAGCGCCGATCCTGATTGTCAGTAGCACCCCCGGAATGATTGCCACTTCCGAAAGGTCCGCAACACTCAGATCTGCGGAAAGCTGGTCTGCGGGAAATGTCGTAGTGACTCCGAGCACCCGCATACCCGCGGCGCGGCCTGCTTCGACGCCGACGGGTGCATCTTCAACCACGAGACAATTCCGCGGCGCCCAGCCCAGGATTCGCGCAGCTTCCAGAAAACCATCAGGATGCGGTTTTCCCAGCGGTACGGATTCCTGCGAAATCACCACCGCTGGTACGGGCAGCCCGACACTCCGTAACCGTACCTCAGCGAGCGTCCGAGTACAGGAAGTCACGACGGCCCACCTGGTCTGCGGAATGCTGTTCAGCAATGTTTTCGCACCCGCTACTGCCACGAGGCCCTCGCTCTGCCGCTCTTCTTCGCGGAGGCGGGCCGCAGCCTCCTCCTTCAATGTTGGGAGATGCGGCGCCATCAGGCGCATGGTCTCTTCGGCCCTGCGGCCGTGTGAGATGGCCAGGATGTCATCCACGTTCAGGGAATGACGGGACGCCCATTCGGCCCACAATCGTTCGACAACCTTGGAGGAGTCAACCAACGTGCCATCGAGATCAAAAAGAACCGCCTCACACACCAATTCGCAAATGCCCGTAGTGCTGGGAACGAATCTGGCACCCTGGTCCTTTCGATCGCGGAGCGTCATTACCCTCACCTTAAGATGCTGGAAAGCGCCGGCCTGGGGCGCTACTGCACGTCGCCAGGTTCTTGGGTCACGATGTGCACGTCCACAGGCGGCGATTCACGCAGGAACCGGTGAACGACGGACAGGTACAGATATTTGCGCCAATCCCGAAGGGGGGCACGGCCAAAGACGACCTGCGTGATGTGCTTTCCGCGGACGAAGTCGGCGATGGTATCCGCGACGCTTTTTCCTTTCAAGCGGATTACCTCGGCTCCGAGGTTTCCGGCGAATCGCAAGTTTGCTTCCAATACCTTTGGGTTTTCCTCGCGCGGCGCCAGTTCACGGTCAATGTGCACAACATACAGCTCCGCATCCAATCGCCGCGCCATGCGTGCCGCCCGCGCGATCAGATACTGCCCCGAGGGGCTCCCGCTAACGCAAACGGCAATCCTTTCGCGCACGCCCCAGTTCTCATGAATCTCCTTCGCATCCATGTAGGACTCAAGGCTGCGATCCACCTGCTCGGCCACCTGCCGTAAGGCCAATTCACGCAGCGCGATCAAATTGCCGCGGCGGAAGAAATTCTTCAGCGAGCGTTGCACCTTCTCTTCACCGTAAACATCTCCGCGTTTCATGCGGTTCTGGAGCGCTTCAGGAGTGAGATCCACCATCACCGTTTCCGTCGCGGAAAGCGGCACCCAGTCCGGCACTGTTTCGCGCACCGTGATGCCCGTTATCGCGCGGACCGTCGGAGCAATGCTTTCGATGTGCTGAATGTTTACGGTTGAGAGGACGTCAATCTTCGCGGCCAGGAGCTCCTGAACATCCTCGTACCGTTTGCGGTGCCGGCTGCCGGGAATATTGGTGTGGGCCAATTCGTCAACGAGCACAACTTCCGGGCGCCGCGCCAGGATGGCGTCCACGTCCATTTCCTCGAACACGGTGCCCTTATAGTCGATCTTCTTTCGCGGCACGGCTTCCAATTGGTCGGCGAGATCCTGAACGGCTTTGCGCCCATGCGTTTCGACGATACCGATGACGATATCTTCGCCGCGGCTGCTCCGGCGAATCGCTTCGCTCAGCATGCCGTAGGTCTTCCCCACACCGGGCGCATATCCGAGGAAGAGCTTGAAGATTCCGCGGGCCTTGGTCGCGGGTGAAGCTAGCTCCAGCCAATCTTCGGGCTTTTTTGGCAAGTCTCTTTCTTCTCCACGAATCGCTTTGCTGCTGCGTTACAATACATACATGACGCGCTTCTTCATGGGGCGCGGGATGGGTTTTGTTGTTGCGGCCATCCTGCTGGTATCCCTCACGTTCGGCTACAGCCGGGTCTTTCACGTCAACCAGACCACCGCCGCGCTGTCGTTTCTCCTCGCGATTTTAGCAGTTTCCGCGGTCTGGGGCATGGTTGTCTCGGTGTTCATGTCCGTCAGCGCGATGCTGCTGTTTAACTTCTACTTTCTACCCCCGGTGGGAACCTTTACGATCGCTGATCCTCAGAATTGGGTGGCGCTTTTTGCCTTCCTGTTCACCTCGATCATGGGCAGCCAACTTTCCGCGCGCATCCGGAAGGAAGCGGACGCGGCGCACAGCCGGCGGCACGAGGTGGAGCGCCTCTACGAATTCAGCCAGAAGCTCCTCGGGGCGGGCAACGTGATTCAACTGATGAACGCCATCCCCAACTACATCGTGGAATGTTTCGAGGCGGGCGCCGCGGAACTCTTTGTGCCGCAAAAGGACAAATTCTATCGTTCCGGCTACGGTGCCGCGCAACTCGATGAAGAGCAGATGAAATCCGCCTATTTGCGCGACGAAGTCACCACCCAGACCCAGCGGACGCTCCACTTCCTTCCTGTTCGTCTCGGCGTGAAGCCCATTGGCAGCCTGGGAATTTCCGGCGCGCGGCTCTCGCGCCAGACTCTCGACGCCATCGGCTCGCTCGTAGCGATTGCCATCGAGCGCGCCCGCGCGGTTGAGCAACTCAGCGAAACAGAAGCGGAACGCCAGGGGGAGCGCCTCAAATCCGCCCTTCTCGATTCCATTGCACACGACTTTCGCACGCCGCTCACTTCCATCAAGGCCGCAGTCACAGACCTGCTTAGTCCGCAGCAAGCCCAGAATCCGCAACAACAGGAGCTCCTGACGATCATCAATGAAGAGTGCGATCGTTTGAACCATCTGGTGGAGGAAGCGGCCGATATGGCCAAACTGGAAGGCGGCGAGTTCGAGTTGCACTTTGAGGCCGTCCCGGTGGTGTCTCTCGTTGAGACTTCCGTGCTGCAACTGAAAAAGGCGCTTGGGGACCGCGAGATCATCGTCAAGCTTGCCGGCGATTTGCCCCCTGTCCGCGCCGATTTGAACCGGGCGAAGGACATCCTCGTGCAGCTTATTGACAATGCCAACCTCTACTCTCCCAAGGAGAAGCCCATCACGATTACGGCCGAGCACGGGGGGGACTTTGTTACCTTCAGTGTGGCCGACAGCGGCCCGGGAATCGATTCCTTCGAGCAGGGACTCATTTTCGACAAGTTCTATCGCGGGCGAGATCAACGCTACCTGGTTCGCGGCACTGGCATGGGTCTGCCGATCGCCAAAGCCATTGCCACCGCCCACGGTGGTACCATCAGCGTCACAAGCCAGCTCGGCCACGGCTCCGTTTTTTCGTTCACGCTGCCCGTCGCTGTGCGGCGCGGCGAGGTCCGATGACTTCCTCCAGCATTCTCGTGGTTGACGACGAGCCGCAGATTCGGCGCGTCCTGCGTTCCACGCTTTCCTTCCGGGGTTACGAAATTTCCGAAGCTTCTACCGGCGAGGAAGGTGTCGAGCTTGCCCGCAAGCTGAAACCCGACCTGATCCTTCTTGACGTCAATCTGCCAGGCATAAGCGGCATTGAGGCGTGCAGGGAGATTCGCCGCTCCAGCGATGCCCCGATCATCATGCTAACAGTGCGCAACGCCGAAAGGGACAAGGTGGTTGCGCTCGATGCCGGCGCCGATGACTACGTCACCAAGCCCTTCAGCATCGAGGAACTGCTGGCGCGCGTGCGCGCTTCCCTCCGCCGGCACGCTCCCGCGGATGCACTGCCCGCATTTCACGCGAAAGACTTATCCGTCGATTTTGAAACGCGCCGGGTCACTGCCAATGGAGAGGAGGTCCACCTGGCCCCGAAGGAATTTGAGGTGCTGAAGCAATTAATCATGCATCAGGGGAAGCCCGTCACTCATCGCCGGCTCCTGCAAACAGTTTGGGGGCCTGAATACGGCGAGGAGACAGAGAATCTGCGCGTGGTGATCAACCAATTGCGCAAGAAAATTGAGAAAGACCATGCGCGGCCGAAATACATACTGACGGAGCCCTGGATTGGCTACCGCTTTCAGCCGCCGAAAACTTCCGCAGGAAAATAATCAAGCGGCCTCACCCACCAGTGGGACTTCTATTGTTTGGCGGGGAAGCTTGCATCCAAATTCAGATTCAATTCCAGTACATTCACCCGCGCCTCTCCCAGGATGCCCCACTGCCGCTGTTGCGTGTGCCGCGCCACCAATGGCCGCAGCGTCTCCGCGCTGATTCCCCGGGCGCGCGCGATCCGGGGGATTTGGAATTCCGCGGCGGCTGGCGAAATGTCCGGGTCGAGCCCCGATCCCGACGTCGTAACCAGATCCGCCGGAATCGCCACTCCCGGGTTCTCCTGCTGCAATTTCGCCACGTCCTGCTTCACGCGATCCACGAGCTGCTGGTTCGTCGGGGCTAAATTTGAGCCTGACGATGCCGTGGCGTCGTAGCCGTTCCCCGCTGCCGAGGGACGGGAATGGAAATATTTGTCCGACGTGAAGGCCTGTCCGATCAGCCGCGACCCGAGGATCTGGCCATTCTTTTCGATCAGGCTTCCGTTCGCCTGCTTAGGGAAGAGCAATTGGCTCAGTCCAGTCACTGCCAGCGGATAAACAAGCCCAAACAACAGCGTGGTGATCAGCGTGAACTTCAGAGCAACAATCAGATGATTCTTCATACCTTCCTCTATGCCAGGTGCAGCCATGAAAGGAGAATATCAATCAGCTTGATTCCGGCGAACGGCGCAATCACGCCGCCCAATCCGTAGATGAACAGATTTCTACGCAACAGCGCCGCTGCGCCGAGCGGGCGGTACTTTACACCGCGCAGGGCCAGCGGAATCAGTGCGATGATGATCAGCGCGTTGAAAATCACCGCCGAAAGAATGGCGGAGTCCGCGGTGCGGAGTTTCATGATGTTCAGCGTGTTCAACAGGGGGAACGTCCCGGCGAACATCGCCGGAATGATGGCGAAGTATTTCGCCACATCGTTGGCCACGGAAAAAGTTGTCAGCGAGCCGCGCGTAATCAGCAATTGCTTGCCGATTTCCACGATTTCGATGAGCTTTGTCGGATTGGAGTCCAAATCCACCATGTTGCCGGCTTCCTTTGCGGCTTGCGTTCCGGTATTCATGGCCACGCCGACGTCAGCCTGCGCCAGAGCCGGGGCATCGTTCGTTCCATCGCCGGTCATGGCCACGAGTTTGCCTTTGCCCTGCTCGTTGCGGATCAGCGCCATTTTGTCTTCGGGCTTGGCTTCGGCAAGGAAATCGTCCACGCCCGCCTGGCGCGCGATGGCAGCGGCCGTCAGTGGATTGTCTCCCGTGATCATCATGGTGCGGATGCCCATGGCGCGCAGATGATCAAAGCGCTCGCGAATGCCGCCTTTTACGATGTCGGTCAGCTCAATCGCGCCCAGGACGCGGAAATTCTGCGCCACCAAAAGCGGCGTGCCCCCTGACTTAGCGATCCGCTCGATGTGCTGCTGCATCTCCTCCGGTACAATCTGTCCCTTTTCCGCGACGTAGCGCGCGATCGCTTCGGGCGCGCCCTTGCGGATTTCCTTGCCGTCCATGTCCACGCCAGACATGCGTGTTTGCGCGGAGAAGGGAATGAACACGGGGTTGTGCGGCGCCAATTCGCGACCGCGCAGGCCATACTTATCCTTTGCCAGAACCACGATGGAGCGCCCTTCCGGAGTTTCATCCGCAAAGGAAGCCAATTGCGCCGCGCTCGCGAGCTCCGCCTCGGCTATGCTCGGGCACGGGTGGAACGCCGTTGCTTCGCGATTGCCGAGAGTGATCGTGCCGGTTTTGTCCAGCAACAGCACGTCGACGTCGCCAGCTGCTTCCACGGCGCGTCCAGACATGGCGATGACGTTGCGTTGAATCAGCCGATCCATTCCCGCGATGCCGATCGCGGAAAGCAATCCGCCGATCGTCGTGGGGATCAGGCAAACCAGCAGCGACACCAGCGCAAATACTGTCTGGGGTGCGCCGGAATAGATGGCAAAGGGTTGCAAGGTCACCACCGCCAGCAAGAAAATGATCGTCAGCCCGGCCAGCAGGATATTAAGCGCAATTTCATTTGGAGTTTTTTGTCGCGACGCCCCTTCTACCAACCCAATCATGCGGTCGAGAAACGTTTCTCCGGGGTTCGACGTGATACGCACCTTGATTTCATCGGAGAGGACGCGCGTGCCGCCGGTCACAGCCGAGCGATCGCCTCCCGATTCGCGGATCACGGGCGCGGATTCGCCAGTAATGGCGGACTCGTCCACCGATGCCACGCCTTCAATTACTTCACCGTCGCCGGGGATGAACTCACTTGCAGCCACCAGGACGACGTCGCCGGAGCGCAATTTCGAGCTCGGCACTAACTCCGTCTTTCCGTCCGGCCGCAATTTGCGCGCCGCCGTCTCCGCCCGCGCCTTGCGCAGCGTTTCCGCCTGGGCCTTGCCGCGTCCTTCGGCCATGGCCTCCGCGAAATTCGCAAACAGCACCGTGAACCACAGCCATAGCGTGATCTGCAATCCAAACCAGAAGTTGCCTTTGTGCTGGAACGCTTCCAGCACCAGCACGACTCCCGTGGTCACGGCGCCGACTTCCACGACAAACATCACGGGATTCTTGATCTGCAGCCGCGGGTTCAGCTTCCAGAACGAATCCACGATGGCCGTCTTTAATATCTTCCGGTCGGTTATCGAAGCGCTTTTTGCCTGTGCCGTCGTCATCTTTTTCCTCAAAACGCCTTCCCTGCATTCATGAGCAAGTGCTCCAGAATCGGCCCCAAGCTCAGCGCGGGGAAGAAAGTGAGTGCTCCAACAATCAGAACCACGGAAATCAGCAACACGGTGAACAACGGTCCCGTAACCGGAAAAGTGCCCAGCGATTCCGGCACCTGTTTCTTTGCCGCAAGACTTCCCGCAATGGCAAGAATCGGAATTACCATGAAGAAGCGTCCCAGGAGCATCGCCACAGCTAGGCTCGTGTTGTACCAGAGAGTGTTCGCGTTGAGCCCGGCAAACGCGGAGCCGTTATTTCCCACGGCCGAAGTGTAGGCGTAGAGCACCTGTGATAGCCCATGCGCGCTCGGATTGGTGATGCTGGACGTTCCAAATTTCGTGACCACACCAACAGCCGAAAAGATCAGAATTGTCAGCGACGTTATCAGGATGGCCAGCACCGCCATCTTCACGTCAAAGGACTCGATCTTCTTGCCCAGATATTCCGGTGTGCGCCCTACCATCAGGCCGGCGATGAAAACGGACAGGATCACGAACACGAGGATTCCGTACATCCCGGCTCCCACTCCCCCAAATATGACTTCGCCGAGCTGAATGTTGATGAGCGGTACCATCCCCCCAATCGGCGTCAGGGAATCGTGCATGTTGTTGACCGCACCACAGCTGGCATCCGTGGTCACGGTCGTAAACAGCGCCGAATTCGCAATTCCGAAACGCACTTCTTTCCCTTCCATATTCCCGCCGGACTGCGAGTCCGATGCCCGGGTGTTCACGCCGGCCAGCAGAGGGTTGCCGCGCGCTTCCGACGAGTAGGCCACCACAACGCCTGCAAGGAACAGGGCGGCCATCGCGCTCCACACCGCCCAGCCATGCCGCCGTGATCCCGTCATCCGGCCCAGCGTGTAGGTCAACCCGGAAGGAATGGCAAAAATCAGGAGCATTTGAAAGAAGTTGGAGAGCGGCGTGGGATTTTCAAAGGGGTGCGCGCTGTTGGCGTTGAAAAAGCCGCCACCATTTGTGCCGAATACCTTGATCACTTCCTGGGAAGCCGCGGGCCCCTGCGCAATCACCTGCGTTGTCACCGTATCCCGCTTCACGCTGCCGTCGGCGTTCTTCGTTTCGACAACCTGCGACTCCAGCAGGTTAGCGTTGGTGTAGGGATGCAGATTTTGCACCACTCCCTGGGACACCAGGAAGAGCGCGGCGACCAGGCTGAACGGCAGCAGCGCCCACAGAAATGCCCGCGTGGCATCAACCCAGAAATTCCCTATGGTGGAGGATTCCTTGCGCGCCACACCGCGAATCACCGCGATCGCCAGGGCGATACCCACCGCCGCCGACGCGAAATTGTGATAGGCGAGCCCCGCCATCTGCGTCAGATAACTCATTGTCGATTCCGGCGTGTACGCCTGCCAGTTGGTGTTCGTGGTGAAGGAAACCGCAGTATTCCATGCCAGGTCCGGACCCACGTTTGCCAGCTTCTGCGGGTTCCACGGGAGCCACAGTTGCACGCGTTCGATCAAGTAGAGCAAAAGCAATGACGCAGCGCTGAAGACCAGCATCGCCACGCCGTACTCTGTCCACTTCATCTCTTTTTTTTCTTCGATTCCGCAGAGGCGATAAATCAAGCGCTCGATGGGCCGCAGGGCGGGATCGAGCCACGTCGATTTGCGCTCAAAAACGCGGTACAAATACACGCCCATCGGCTTGGTGACAAGCAGCACCACGCCCAAAAACAGTAGAATCTGGAACCACCCGTTGCCCGTCATGGCTAGAATTTCTCCGGTTTCAGCAGCGCGTAGAGCAAATAGCCACAAAGAAGAATAGAAATTACGATAAGAAGAATATTCCCCAGCATCGTCTCAGCCCTCTATTTCAGCCGCTCGCAGCCCTTCAGATACAAAATGCCGAGGGCGAAAAACAGGATTGTGCACATCACAAAAATCACATCAGTCATGAATGGCTCCTGGCCCGCATCCTAGGTTACGCAAACGCTCTAAGAAAACGGTGAGCGGCGCATTAAGGAATCGTAAGTATACTCCACGTGGCTTGTTCCACCCTGCGAGTTGTGCCAGACTCCCTTTGCGTACCCCCTCATGCCCGACCGGCAATCCTCTCTATCCTCTTCCGCCAGCGGCGGGACTCCTGACCAACCCCCAATTCCTCCCGAACTGTTTTCTTTAGTGAACACTCGTACGGAGTGGGTTCGTCTCCACACTGGTTTTGTTTACATCGGAATTGTCACCATTCTGCTCGGCCCGCTACTCCCATATCTTGCGCGCCACTGGTCTCTCACGGATTCACAAGCCGGATTTCTCTTTACCGCGGAATACTCTGGAAGCGTATTGGGGAATTTGCTGACGGGTTTGCTGCTGCCGCGAATCGGGTTTTCCAAGGTAATGGGAAGCAGTTTCCTCCTTTTTGTCTTCAGCTTCTCCTTCCTCGGGGCCGGCCCCTGGACGCTTGCTTGCCTTCTCATATTCCTTTATGGCATCGCCCTTGGCCTCTCCGTTCCCACTTCAAACCTTCGCGCCACGCAATTGCCTTCCGCGAACACCGCAGCCGCTGTGAGCCTCTTGAATTCTTCCTGGGGAATTGGGGCGGTCTTGTGTCCATTCCTGTTCGCTGCTCTCTTGCCTTCGCTCGGCTTTCGTGGCTTCACTGCCGCTCTCGCCGCGATCGCGCTCATCTTTTCAGGGCTCCATCTCACTCGTCCTACAACAACCCGTTTCCGCACAACGAAACCCCCAGGAAGGCCGCCCGGAGCCTGGCTAGCCCAGTTGCGTCACGCCTCTGCCGTCCCCCTGCTCTTACTTTTCTTTTTGTATGTGGGGGTGGAAACTGCCCTCGGCGGTTGGGTGGCCGCTTACCAAAAACGCATGCCCGGAATGGACAGCTCCGCCTGGGCATTGGCGCCTCTGGTTTTTTACCTCTTCCTCTTGATCGGCCGTGGGCTCGCGCCTTTGGCTCTCCGGCGTCTATCGCAGGTGGTTATCTCCGCGGGTGGATTGCTCTGCGCAATGGCCGGCGCGGGAATCATCGCTTACTCGCAAACACCGTTGCTGCTCCAGGCCGGCGCGGCGGTGGCGGGATTCGGGTTAGCGCCACAATATCCTCTATACGTGACCTGGTTCGCGGAGACTTTTCGCGAGGATGCGAACTGGCTCAGCACACTTTATTTCGGCGGTGGGGCGCTCGGTGGCGCCGTATTGCCCTGGCTTGTCGGCATCATCGCAGCGCATACGAACTCCTTGCGAGCGGGTCTCATACTGCCGGCGGTCGTCACCGTAGTCATGGCTATGCTCTTGTTGCGCGCGCGCCCGCGGTCTGTGGCGGCTTAAGAGTTTATCCACACCTGCAAATGGGCGTAGTACGGCGCACGCCGGTGCTTTGCGCAAGCGATTGGACGAACCTGCAGTCCGCCCGCTACAATCTCGCTCATGCTACCGGAATCTCGCGTTACGCCTCCTCTTTCTCCGGCTGAAGCCGCGCGCATTGCCCTTGAACTTTATTCACTCCACGCGGATGTGCGACCTCTGCCCGGCGAATACGACGATAACTTCCATTTGGCCACTTCGGATGGACGCGCCTTCGTTCTGAAAATCATGCACGCCGCGCGCGAGGATTCTTTCGTTGACATGCAGTGCCGGGCACTCGCCCATCTGGCTGACCGCGCGCCGCATCTTGCTCTTCCCAGGGTGATTCCCAACTCCAGCGGCCAATTGTTCGTGCACATTCAGACCTCTGATGGCGCCCGCCGCATCGTCTGGCTGCTCTCGTTCGTGCCTGGTTCTGCATTGGCCGAAGTGCGACCCCATTCGCCCGAACTCCTGGAGAGTCTCGGCCGCCTGCTTGCCGAGATGGACGCGGCCCTACTGGATTTTTCTCACCCGGCGGCAAACCGCATTTTGAAGTGGGATCTCAGCCGGTCGCTTTGGGCCTTCGAGATGCTTCCCTCTGTCGTTGACCCCCAGCGGCGCGCTCTTGCTGAGCATTTCCTGAATCTGTTCGAGCAGGAGGCTGTTCCCCGCTTCCACCGCCTCCGGCGCAGCGTCATCTATGGCGATGGCAACGATCACAACGCTCTTGTCGGGCCGGTTTCGTCGAGGCCCAGAGAGGTCGTGAGCGTCATCGATTTTGGCGACATGCACGCAGGCCTGACCGTCGCGGAGCCTTCCCTCGCCGCGGCCTACGCAATTCTCGGCAAAGAAGACCCGATCTCCGCCGCAGGGTCGGTCCTCGCCGGGTATCATCGGCGTTTTCCTCTGAACGACGACGAAATCGAGGTTTTTTTCATTCTTATGGCCACGCGGCTCGCTGTCAGCGTTATCAACTCAGCGCATCGTAAATCTCTTATTCCCGACGATCCTTATGTTACCGTTACCGAGACTCCCGCGTGGGCTGCGCTCGAGCGCCTCACCAAAATACCTGTGCCGCAGGCAAATGAGCGGCTTCTCGCGGCGACATCTTCTCCGGGTAATGCGCGATCGACAGATCGCCCGGGCTCGAGGGAGTCTCTCCCGTCGCTCGAGCAATCCCTTTCTACCCGCCGCAAACTCTTCTCTTCCAATCTCAGCCTCTCCTACGATCGACCGCTCAAAATCGTTCGCGGCTGGATGCAATATCTTTATGACGATACGGGTCGCGCGTTCCTGGACGTCTATAACAATGTTCCTTTGGTCGGCCATTCCCATCCGCGCGTCGTGCAAGCCGTGCAGAGGCAGGTCGCGCTCCTCAACACCAACACGCGCTACCTCCACGACAATCTTCTTCGCTACGCGCAGCGTCTTGCAGCGCTTCTTCCCGCGCCGCTGCGTGTCTGTTTCTTTGTGAATTCCGGCAGCGAGGCCAATGAGCTCGCGCTTCGCCTGGCGCGCACCCACACCGGCAGGGAAGATATCATCGTTCTAGAGCACGCCTACCACGGCCACACCTCCACCCTCATTGATATCAGTCCCTGCAAATTCAACGGCCCGGGCGGAAAGGGCCAAAAGCCTTGGGTGCATGTCGCTCCGGTTGCCGACGACTATCGTGGCATCTACCGGCGGGGCGAACTCGATCTCGGCAAGAAATATGCCACACACGTGGCCGCGATTTTGGATGGATTGAAAAGTGATCGGCGTGGGGCCGCTGCTTTCATTGCGGAAACCCTGCCCAGCGTCGCCGGCCAGATCGTTTTTCCGCCGGGCTATCTCAGCGAAGTCTACAAGCACGTGCGGGCTGCGGGCGCAGTATGCATCGCCGATGAAGTGCAGGTGGGTTTCGGCCGTCTCGGGACGCACTTCTGGGGATTTGAAACGCAGGATGTGGTGCCGGACATCGCCGTCTTCGGCAAGCCGATCGGCAACGCGTTCCCGCTTGCGGCCGTTGTCACGACCGCGGAAATCGCCGCATCCTTTGCGAACGGGATGGAGTTCTTCAGCACATTCGGCGGCAACCCGGTTGCCTGCGCCGCCGGCCTGGCCGTCCTCGATGTCCTCGAAGAGAATCAACTCCAAGAGAATGCGCAGCACGTCGGCTCGCAATGGCTGGGGGATCTGCGGGCTCTGCAGACGCTTTATCCGGCCGTCGGTGATGTGCGGGGCATGGGCCTTTTCCTGGGCATCGATCTCGTCACCGATCGCGGCAAGCGCACTCCCGCCACAGCTCTGGCCCACGACGTCGTGAACCGTTTGCGTGATCGCGGCATCCTCGCCGGGACCGACGGCCCTCACCACAATGTGCTCAAGCTGCGCCCACCGCTGATTTTCTCAGCCGGCGACGCCGCTTTTTTCACCTCGACGCTCTCCTCGATTCTTGCCGAAGAGCCTGCACAACCGTTCTAATCCCTGCTCGCGAGCTATTTGCTGTCATCGGCGGGGCGCACCGATTCGCCCGCGCGCCGCAGCAAATCATCATTGCAACCCAACCGACTCAGGAGTAGTCTTTCACGAGCCTTACACCCTCAATCTCTGCATACCCATTCCGGCAGGTAAGGCAGCATCTTCCTTCATGCCCGAGCAAAATAGCGCAGGAGGCCTGTTCCAATGTCCACGGAGAACAAAAACATCGTTCGCCGCCTCTACGATGAAGTCTGGAACAAGCGCAAGCTCGACTTGGTGGCCGAACTCATCTCACCTAGCCATGCGCTGAACGACCCGTTTGTCAGCGGCTCGCAGGTTGGCCCGGAGCTGTATCGTCGGCGCATTCTGGAGCTGACCGCGAGTTTCCCCGATTTGCGTTTTACGCTGGACGACCTGATCGCCGAGAAAGAAAAGGTTGTTGCCGCGTGGGTGATTTCCGCAACGCATAAGGGCGACTTTATGAATATCCCCGCCACCGGCAAGAAAGTTTCCGTGGAAGGCATCACCATTCATTACATCCGGAACGGAAAGATCCTGGATTCCAATGCGCGATGGGATGCGGTTGGCCTGCTGCGACAGCTCGGAGCCTTTCCACCACTGGGCCGTGGCAAGGAAGCGGCTTCCAAGGGCTGAATCTCCCTTCATCGTTCGCCTCGTTGCTCTCCCTGTAGCTCAGGCCTTCAAGCCCGAGGCCTTTCTTTCGGGCCTGCAGCTGCCGCCATCTGGCGCGAACCCCGTGGCATTTCCTGCGAAAGTTGCGTGAGAGATTAGGCCAAAGCCTCCAGCGCTTGGGCGAGCTCGAACAGCTTCGTCACGGTATTCCAATTGCGGCCGGTGCCCGTAGTTTTTAGGGCTCGCTCAATTGCGGGCCAGGGCATCTTTGGCCGGGCCATGCCATTCGGGAAATAGACATAGGCCTCGTGCCCGTTGATCCATAGTTCTTCCGGAACCGTCTTGATCTTCAGGGCATTTTGGAGACATTCGGGGCCAGGAGTCTCCTTGAGGAACATGACCGCCAGCTTTTTGGGATCGATGCCGCGGCGCCTGGCGAACGGGTTTCGCGAGATCACCTCTCTCAATTCGATAGTGGTCCGTGGTACCACGACGGGGCGAAAGCCAAAGCTCTTTTCGATGGCGTCCTCGATGCGCTTGGCGAGCCTCGGAAGGTCCTGCTCCTTGGTTCGGAAAACGACGTTCCCGCTCTGCAAGTAGGTCTGCGCGTCCTGCAGCCCCAAACTCTTATAGAGCTCCCGCAGCGCGTCCATCTTGATTTTGTGATGGCCCCCGATGTTGACGCCGCGGAGCAGGGAAATAATCACGGCCATGGTGTCCACAAGTATATCCCGCTAGCAGGCAGCAGAGCATTGAGGCAAACGAAGCCAACTTCACTGGGATTTCGGCGGGTGCTCGGTCCGTTCTTTCTTCTTGTCTTCTTTCGCCTTGTCGGATGGCGGATAGCCCTCGAAGGCCTTGGAGATTTCCTCGTCAGCCTTCTTCCACTCCTTGTCGGGGTTGGTGATCTTGCGAATCAGGTAGAACCGCCAGGCCAGGCTCTTCGCCCTCGGATCAATCAGATCGATGATCAGAGCGCCTTCCTTCTTACTGCTGGCGCTGACGCTTTCAAAGAGAAAACCCCAGTAACTGCCGACATACGCGCCATACGGGCCCCAGTTGCCCGCGACTGCGACATCCATCTGCCTGGAACTGTTCGCCCAATAACGCACGACCAGGTCAGGGTTTTCCTCGGGCCTCACCTCGCGCAATCCACGCTTATCCAGTTCGCGCGAGGCGGAGTGATGCATGCGGTTCTCGATCAGGTCGGGATTCAGTTGGATCGCCACCAGGTTCTCAACGCCGCCGATGAACGCGTAGGTCTTGTACTTGGAGAAATCGAGATTGGGGTCGAAATCGACGACCACCTTCGCCCGCACTGGCAGGGCAAGAAAGAGCGCGCCCAGCATCACCGCGAGCAGGAATTCGAAGTAACGATGATGCATTGCACGGGATTGCGGATGTTTCATGGATCTCCCTGTGGCAGCTTCTCAGGTAAGTTTAACACGCCAGGAACACGCCGTTCGTTCTGAGACGCAAGTTTGGGTTGCTTGCTGGACTTTGCCTGTGAATTGGCATCCTATCGCTCACACAGCCTGCGACCTTCCTTTCCCTGGCTGCCAGGGAGTATGCTTTCGTTAATAGCGAGATTTCAAGGAGAGCATGTGTTCTGGCGGAGATGGCTCTTGGCGGCAACCGGGCTCGCGGCATTCCTCTTCGGCTGGCAAGCTCCGGTTTGGGGGCAGCAGGAACCCTCAACTGCCGAGCAAGTGATTGCCAAGTACCTGGAGGCAATCGGAGGCGCAGACAGATTCTCGTCGATCACGACTTTCGTGAAAGTGGGCGAACTGTCTGGGAACCTGACAAACTTTGCGCTACCTTATACTGCGCCCATCTTGAACAAGCAGCACGGAACGTTCGAGTTCTACTTCAAGGCTCCCAACCTTCACCTCAGCGTTGTAAAGGCGGACAACAATGTGCTGCTTGGAGCGTACGGTTGTGACGGAACGATGGCCTGGTCGATCGCTTCCGATGGGCGGCGCAGCGAATTCAAGCCGAAGCCCGGAAATGAGTACGGATGCGAAACAGGCTACAACCCGGTGCCCCGTGTTTTGCGCGCGCCGAATGTGAAGATGCGGCTCAAAGGGAAAGAGAAGGTCGACGGTCAACCGGCGTACGCCGTCTGGGTGCGAGATCCGAAATCGCCAGGCGAGGAGACGTACTACTTTGATGTCCAAACCTATCTACTTGTGCGTTTGAAGATCGTCCGCCCTTCCTTGCGGAACATTTCTTACAAAATCGAGCTGTTCTATTCCGATTACCGCGATGTTGGCGGAATCAAACTCCCGTTCAAGATCATTCAACAATCGGAAAACAACAAACTCGTCACTACCCTGCGCGAAGTGAAAATCAATGCCCCGGTCGACGATGCCCGGTTTGCAGAGCCCGGAACCCCGGGCAACCCAAACGCACGGGCCCGTGAAGAAAGTCCGCCGCCCGCAGCCAAGGCCAACCAAATCGACATCTTACCCGCCAGCCCGCCGGAAACGCATGCTGCAGCGAGCGTGCCCAGCCTTGTGGAAGTGAACTTCCCGAACTTTGCGTCCTGTGGCATCGCCGAGCTGAAGCAGACGGTCCCGGAGTTACGGGGACTCAAAGCTGCTCAGGGGCAGGAAGAATTGACCGCGCTCCTCGACAAGGTGGGGGCCAAGACGGCAGATCTCGCTCAGGCAACGCCCGACCTGATTTCGCACGAGGCCGTGGTCAAGTCCCAACAAGACGTCGTCATAGCGCGGCAGAATTTCTCCTATCTGATGTTGTCTCGCCCCCGCGGCCAGGAGGCCGTAATCCTCGAGGAATTTCGAGTGGACCTCCAGACCGGCGAGAAGTTCCAAGCCGAGGAGGCGAAGAACGGGGCAGCGCCGGAATCGCACTCTTCTGCTTCGAGTTTGGACCTGCCAACCGCCAACCAGCAACTGAGCGTGTGGAAGTCCGGGGGACCTCCGTTGAGCCAGGGCTTCGCCAGCATGTGGACATATTTTTATCCCCTAAACCGGCCGGAATCGGCGTTCCGCTACCTGGGGCAACAGAAGATGGATGGGCATCACACCGTGGTTCTGGCCTTTGCCCAAAAGCCGGGATCGGTTCGTTTGCCCACGGAGTTCCGCTTCGAAGGCAGGATCATCCCCATTTTTCTCCAGGGCGTGGCCTGGGTTGATGCATTCGATTTCCAGATCGTGCGTTTACGGACCGATCTTCTTTCACCCTTCCCCGAGGATACGTTGCGCCGGTTAACAGCCGACATTCAGTTTGCGCAGACAACCGTTGCTGGAGTGGCGTTGCCCTTGTGGTTGCCCCGGGACGTCGTGGTCACTTCGGATGTGCGTGGAGTGATTCTCCGCGAAGATCACAAGTATTCCGATTACAGGGCATTTCGGGTGCAGACCAAAATGGTGCCGCATCCCTGACGAAAGGGCCGCTCTGCGGCGGATTTCCCGGGGCTGGCCACCGAAGGGAGAGAATCAGCGGCTCCAATGGACCAAGAATTCCTGCTTACTCGTTCTCTGCGTCGGGCGGCGCATTATGAAAGAGGCGAACGAGTTCGGCGTGCTCCATAACCACAGCGGGGTCTTTCTGGATGGCATCAAAATACTTTTTTTGAAAGCCATCTCCTGTTTCAGTGGGGGCAAAGATCTTTCGCGCCAAGGAAATCGCTCCCCGGGTATCCTCCGGCGCAATTTCGGCGTCCGCCGCCAACGCTTCATCGATGCGAACTACAAATTCGGAGATGTTGTGCAGCCAGGCGAATTGCGGGTCGTCCACCACTAGCCGGAAGAGTTCACCCGCAGAGACGCAGCCATGCGCTTTCTGGAACTCGCGGCGCTCCATCACCAGGAGTGTCTTGTGCAATTGCAGCAACGCTTCGCGCAGGGCCACGAGCTTCTGGCGCGCCGGAGTGTCTCGCCAATTGCCTTGATTCGCGTACGGGCCTCTGTCTGCCGCCATCGTCTATCCCCTCCCAGCTTCTCCGCGCTGCATTCCAGATACGCTGCTACTTCTTTACATTCTCCTTCGGACGGACAACCAGATTGTTCTTCACGCCCGAGACATTGGCCACGAATCCGGCCCGAACGAGGGCACGGTTCTTGTCTGCTTCGCTTTCCACCTGGCCCTCCAGCGCTACGCCTCCATTTTTGACGATGATATGGATGGATGGCAACTCGTCCACGGCATATCGGGAGAGCACCGGATCCTCGTAGATGGCGCGATACACGGCACGCCGCAAATCATCGTCCCCAGCCGAAGCGGGCAGCTCCTCAATCTGGTTCACCACCGTTCCGACGCCTTCGATGCTCTTCACCGCTGCTTCCGCTGCTGTCTTCAATGTGCGCCGGACGACCTGCCCCATTAGCGTGACGTCGTTTCCGTTCAGCGTAAATGCGATATGGTCAAAGACGGAGACATAGGGAAGAACTGTCAATTGGTGGCGCACTTCGCGGGCCAGTCCTTCCTCATACTTCTCGCCTCCGCCCTGCTTCTTGGCTGCCGGCGCATTCTGTGCCATAGCAGGGAATGCCGCCGTCCATCCGGCCAGTACCACACTCAGGCCCACCCACAACGCCTTCTTCACGAGGTCAAAACCAGTCACCCTGCGCTCCTCATTTAACTTCACGCACCACTGCCTCTCGTATTGTCTCCCAGGTGCTATCCGCGGTGTTAGCATACGACTGGGAATCGCGCTTCCCGTGGAATATCCCTGCCCGCTCGATTGCCCAGGAGGTTGCTTTTCGCGTGTTGGCGATTGCCCATCGCGGTGCTTCCGGATACGCTCCGGAAAACACGCTTGCCGCCTTCCGGCGGGCCGTTGCGCAAGGAGTCTCCTTCATCGAGACCGACCTGCAACTGACGCGCGACGCGCATCTTGTCGCCATCCATGACGACACAGTTGATCGTACCACCGGAGGTCACGGCGCGGTTCAGCATATGACCCTGGCGGAAATCCGGCGCCTCGATGCGGGCGCCTGGTTTGCCAGCGAGTTTATTGGAGAGCGCATACCAACCCTCGAAGAGATCCTCGTGTTTTCCAAGAAAAACGATGTGGTCTTCTACCTGGAACTGAAGCCCAATGGATTCTGGGGCGGCGAACACGCCTTGGTCAGCGCTCTTCGCGAATCCGGGGAAATCCCCCGCGTGGTGGTTATTTCCTTCGATCCCGTCATTCTCTCCAGCCTGCGAAACATCGACCCCACTCTCATGTTCGGCTTGCTGTTCGATGGCCAGATCGAGAATCCTTTTCAGAAAGCCGTGGAAATCGGCGCGCGGCAGCTTGCCGTCCGTGGCGACCTGGTGACCCCGAACCTGCTCCACGAAACGCGCAAGCGGGATCTCCAGGTGGTTTGCTGGACGATCAACTCGCCCGCCCATATGCGCTTGCTGGCAGCAGCAGGCGTTGACGGAATCATGTCCGACTACCCGGATCTTCTCCTTGACTCGCTGAAGAAATAGCTCGGTACACGCCCGCCAGATCCGCCACACTTAATTGTTCGGCGCGTGCGTCCGCTCGCAATTTAAGCTGCTCCAGGATTTCTCTTACCCGCGCCGGTTTGGCCAGCCCGCGCAGGTTATTGGCAAGCGTTTTTCTCTTTTGGCCGAAGCAGATCTTCACAAATTCGCGAAAGGCATTTCCATTTACCAGCCCCAGCTTGGCGTTCTCCCCGGGCAGTCGCAACGTGACCAACGCCGAACCCACTTCCGGAGGGGGGCGAAACGCTCCGCGAGGGATTTTCAGCGCCAACTCTGGGCGCGAATAAAACTGCGTGGCCACGGACAAATAGCCGTACGACTTTGTGCCTGGGCGTGCCGTGAGCCGCTGCGCCACTTCCCACTGGATGACGATGTGGATCTCCTCGATCAAGTCCGCATAGCGGAAGAAATGGTGAAGAATCGGCGAGGTGATGTAGTAAGGCAGATTGCCGTAGAGGCTGATGCGACGCCCCGCTGCGATTGCACGTAAATCCGTCTCGAGTACGTCCCCCGGCACTACGGTGAGATTTGGATTTTTTTTCGCAAGCCGCTGCAGCCCCTCGATCAGCGCCCTGTCCAGTTCCACTGCGTAAACTGGCACGCCGCTGCGGAGCAGGTGCTCGGTCATTTCCCCGTGGCCCGCGCCAATTTCAATCCAGCAGTAGTTTTCCGCCGCCACACGTGCGGGAGACTCCATCCCGTGCGGAGACACCCCAATAGCCCGCGCGATCTGCTCGCGCCATCCCGCGTCCGCCAGAAAATGTTGTCCGAGTCGTTGCCGTGCCATGGCTCGCCCCTGAGTGTAGCAGCCACGCGGCGTCGCTCGAAATTGAATCGCCGGAATGAGGTCAGATTGCTGCCTCCGCGAATATCGGGAGTCATGGCTGCCGAACGGGCCTCTTGTTCATTCACCTTCATCCACCCAGGATGTTAAGATCGTTGCCAAGGTCTCCGATATTGAAGGTGAAATATGACCTGGCGCTACGTGCATGCTTGCTGTCTCGTGATCGCGTCTACTGTCGCAGTTGCGAGCTCCTCGTCTGCTGATTCGGAAACGAGTGCGAGGCGAGACAAAGCGCTCAAAGGAATCGAAGCGTGCCTAAAACGGAACGAAGTCTCCAGCCGGCAGTGTAAAAACCTGAACAAGGACGTCCAGGCCTTGGTTGATGTCTACCGGCAGGGCGACAAAACGGTCCTCCCGACGTTGCTGCGGTTCACTTATCTGTGTGACTTCTTCGGCGAGGCATTGGTCGGCGACCCGGAGGGTTTTCTCTCGGCGGTGTCCCACTTGCCCGAACCAGACCAACACGCAGTTGCTAGGGGCATCGCCGGGGGAATGCTCGGGCTACTGCGGCCGCGCTTTGAGGCCGTACGGGCAACATTGACGGCGGTGCCGGATTCGTCGCCGAACTATCAGCTTGCACGCACGTGCCTTCTGACGCTTGAGACCAATAACGCCTCTTTCCTTGTCAATTATTTCCCTCCGCAGACTTTCACAGGTCGCACTGACGATTTCCAAACGCGTTGGTTTTCGCGCGAGTTGTATGCCCTGGAGGAAAAGCCGCTGTGGCCACCGGCGTCGGGGAGTGAACGTACGTATCGAATCACCGTATTGCCTGCTTTTACAGTTCCGGAGTCTGCCACTCTGACAGTACTGGCGGATGGCTCAGGTCAGATCAAGTTTCGAGCCACAGATGGTCGTCACGAGCATTTGAGCGTGGAAAGCGCAAGTACGATCAGCTCTCAGCAAGTTGCCGACTTCACTGCACTATTAAATCGTGTCCAGTTCTGGCAAATGCCAACCGAATCGCGGCAGGGTGGACTCGACGGAGCCGAATGGATCCTGGAGGGAGTGCAGGACGGCAGTTACCACATCGTCCATCGCTGGTGTCCCGGTAAGACGCCATTTGGAGAGGCCGGGCGGAGTCTGTTTGATCTTGCCGGGCACAAGTCGAGGGGGATCTGTTGACCTCGTAGAATTGGTTCCACATACCACTCTGAGTTCGATGACTCATTTCTAAGTGGACGTTTGACTGACCAACCACCGCATCGCAAGCGCGCTTGACGCTGCCGCCCGCCTCCGATAGCGTAAGAATTCCACTTCTTGTCTATGCGCATACTCTTTGTCGCTTCCGAAGCTCTCCCGTACACGAAAACCGGGGGTCTCGCCGATGTGATTGAGGCCCTGCCTAGAGCCCTGGTGAGGTTAGGGCACGAGGTCGCCGTCTTTCTGCCGCGTTATCGGGGCGTCAAGGCCCACACGGTGGTGATGCCGAGCTTGACGATTCCCCAAGGCGGCGGGCTGCGCTTTCCTGCCATTACCAACGGGTCGCTCCTTCACGGCGTGCGCTACTTTTTCCTCGACGACCCTTTCTACTTTGACCGCGAGGGCATCTACGGCGACCGCAAGCACGAATATCCCGATAACGCCGAGCGTTTCACCGAATTCTCTCGCGCCGCCATCGAAATGGCCAAGCACATCTGGCCGCCGGACATCATCCATTGCCACGACTGGCAAACCGCCATGGTGCCGGTGCTGCTGCATTCCTCGTATGCCGAAGATCCCATGGTGAAGGGGCTCCCGGTCGTTTTCACGGTCCACAACATGGGGTATCACGGTATCTTTCCTAAAGAGGTGCTCGAGCGCGCCGGCATTCCACCCGCGGTCTTTCATCCCGGCGGCATCGAGTTTTTTGGCAGCGTCAATTTCCTGAAGGGTGGCCTGGTGTACTCCGATTACCTGACCACCGTCAGCCACAAATATGCGCAGGAGATTCAGACCTCGGAATTCGGCTTCGGTCTGGAGGGCGTGGTGCGCTCGCGTGCAGACCGCCTGGTGGGCATCCTGAATGGTGTGGACTATTCAAAATGGTGCCCGGAGAAGGACGCGCTGCTGCCGATGAAATATTCCGCCAAAGACCTGGCCGGGAAGCGCATCTGCAAGCAAGCGCTCCTCGAGGAGTTCCTCTTGCTGCACGACAATCCCAACCGGGCCGTGCTGGGGATAGTGTCGCGTTTCGCGGACCAGAAGGGTTTTGACCTGATTGCGCAGATTGCAGCCGAACTCCTCCAGGAGGACATTTTGCTGGCCGTCTTGGGGGCAGGCGACCGGCGCTATGAGGAGCTCTTTCGCGCGCTGGCCGGGGATTTTCCTGGGCGCGTGGGCTTGAAGATTGCTTATGACAATCGGCTCGCGCACCTGGTGGAAGCGGGATCGGACATGTTCCTGATGCCTTCGCGCTACGAGCCTTGCGGGCTCAACCAGATCTACAGCCTGCGCTATGGTACCGTGCCGATCGTGCGCGCCACCGGCGGGCTGGATGACACCATCGAGGACTTCGACCTGCAACATGGTACGGGCACGGGCTTCAAGTTTTCCGAGTATACGGGCGCTGCCTTCCTGGAGGCCATTCGGCAGGCGCTGCATCATTATTCCGATGACGGCGTCTGGAAGCGTATTCAACTCAACGGGATGGCCAAGGATTTTTCGTGGAACACCTCCGCAGCAGAATATGCGAAACTATATGAGGCTGCCCAAGCAGCGCGAAACCAGAAAGCTGCTCCATCATCTAATTAACTGGGTACAACGGCTGCTTTGACGCAGCCCCTAGAGGACATCGAAACGTTATGGCTGATAACATTCTTGCGGTGAACGACGGAAATTTTGAAGCAGAGGTGTTGACGGCGAGCAAAGCTCAGCCCGTCATGGTGGATTTTTGGGCGGAATGGTGCCGCCCCTGCCACATGCTGGCGCCTACAGTGGCGGAGATCGCCCAGGACTACGCTGGAAAATTGAAGGTGACGAAATTGAATGTGGATGAAGCCATGAATTCCGCCGGGCGGTTCAACATCCGCGGCATTCCGACGTTGCTGGTCTTCAAGGATGGCCAGGTGGTCGAGCAGATCGTCGGCGCCGTGCCCAAGGACCAAATCACCAAGGCCCTTGCACGCCACATCGGATAGGACCGATTTCGGGCAAGCCGCAAGGCCTATGGGTCTGGGCTGGAGTTGCGAGCTGACAATTGCCGGACCCTCATGACTTGTGCGCGACTCAGAGCGTGGACCCTAGAAAACCACCAGGACGCGGCACCCAGACTCCTTGCTGACCTCAATAATCTGCCGGCCATCTGCAGCTAGAAGACAGAAAAACGAAGAGCACACACTTGCGCTGAGACGGTCCCGACTGGGTCTGGGCAAACGCCGAGCGCCAACTTTCCTCCCCGGGCGAAGCCGCGCATTCACAGTAGCCATTCTTGAGATGGCCACTGTGTATTTTGTTGGGATTGGGGTATTTTACCAGCAGCGAGAATCCCTGCCATGGGGTACAAAATATGAAAATCGTTCGCCAATTTTTGTTTAGCGCCGCGGCGGTTTATTTGGGCGGGGTTATCCCGCTCTTTGCGCAGACCTCACCACTGCTGCCCAGCCAAAAGGCGCCGCTCTCTGAGCGCGTGGTGGCCTACCAAATTGAAGCGAACTATCACCCCCAAAACCACAGTCTCGACGGCCAGGAGACACTGACGTGGACGAACTATACGGGGCAGCCGCAGGATCGCTTGCCGTTCCATCTATATCTGAACGCATTCCAGCCGAAGTCCACCTTTACCCGCGAAGGTCACGAAGTTGGTGATCGCGACGTGGAAATTGGCGCAAAGTGGGAGGACAAGAAGTTCGGCGAAGACGTGATCAAGTCGTTTGAAGTAGTGGGCCTGGGTGACCAGACCGGGAAACTCCGGTTTATCCACCCGGACGACGACAATGCCGAAGATCGAACCGTCGTGGAAGTGCAACTGCCGCGTGCCGTGGCACCGAAGGAAAAGGTGACGTTCAGAATTACGTTTCACGATCAATTTCCCGAGGTGGTTGCGCGTTCGGGCTACAAGCGGGATTTTCTGCTGGCCGGGCAGTGGTTCCCGAAAATCGGGGTATGGTGGAAAAATGGCTGGAACTGCCATCAGTACCATGCGACCACGGAGTTCTTCGCCGACTTCGGCACTTTCGACGTGAAGGTAACCCTGCCATCCCATTTCAATGTAGGCGCCACTGGCGTGCAGACTGGCGAAAACTCCAACACCGACGGCACCAAGACGCTGGTTTTCAGAGCCGAAGACGTGCACGACTTTGCCTGGACCGCCGATCCCACCACAAAAATTGTCGAGGATAGCGTGACGCTCAGCAGCGGCACCGTGAAGCTGCGGCTGCTCATGCAACCGGGGCACATGGCCAGCGCTCCGCGATATATGGAAGCGCTGAAGGGCACGATGAAGAAGTTTGACGAGTGGATTGGCCCTTATTCGTATTCGCAAATCACGGTCGTGGATCCTCCGCATGGCGGGGGTGCCGCCGGGGGGATGGAATATCCCACGTTCATCACAGCGGACACCGCTTGGTGGATGATCGATGGATTGAAAATCCCAGAGGTCGTCGTTGAGCATGAATACGGGCACCAATATTGGTATGGGATGGTGGCCACGAATGAATTTGAAGAAGCGTGGCTCGACGAGGGCATCAATCAATACACGGAATGCAAGATTATGGACGCGCTCTATGGCCGCGATGCGGACTTCTTGAATACCCGAGTCGCAACCGCCAGCGAACGCAGCGTGGACCACAGCAGTTATATTGGCGTCGCGGAGTTGGATCCGATGACGCGACGTGCCTGGCAATTTCTGAACTTCAATTCCTATGGCGGAATCACCTACAGCAAAACGGCCCTGGTGCTGTTAACGCTGGAGCACATTATTGGAGAGCAAAAGGTGCGCGAGGCGCAGCACGTGTACTTTGAACGCTATCGTTTCAAGCATCCCACGGCGGACGATTTCATGAATACGGTGAATGAAGTAGCAGGCCAGAATCTGGACTGGTATTGGAACCAGGCGGCGCGGGGAACACAGGTGCTGGACTACCGCATCCTGAGCGCCGGCAATGAGCGTGCTGACTGGGCGGATAAAAACGCTCCGAAAAAAGAGAAGAAGGGCGAGACGGAATACATTTCCAACGTGGTGGTGCACCGCAGAGGAGACTTCGTTTTCCCCGTGACTTTGGAAGTGAAGTTCGACAACGGGGAAACGCTTCGGGAACGCTGGGACGGCCAGGACCGCTGGCGCCGTTACACCTGGCGGAAAAAGGCGCAATTGGTTTCTGCGGAGATTGATCCAGACCACGCGATCATGCTCGATCGCGACCGATTCAATAATAGTTGGCTGAGCGAGCCTGACAGGCATGCCACCATAAAGATCGCCGGTTATTGGATGCTGTTGACACAGTGGTTTGCCCAGTTGCTGGCCTGGCTGGTCTGAGGTGCGATGATGAAGCGACCGATTCGAGATGGTTTTTTCCTGGTTTGGCGGCACCAGCGGCTGGTATGGTGGATTTTCTTCGTCAACCTTTTGCTGGGATTTTTCGCGTCGGTTGCTCCCAGCCTTATGCTCCGCCCCGTGCTGGACAAAAGCCTGTATGCGGGGCAACTGAGCAATCACTTTGATGCGACGGTGTTCATCGAACTGCTTGCCAGGCCGGACATTTCCGCAGGACCGTGGGCGGCCGGCTCCGCCGTGGTTGGGGTGATCTTCGTCATCTACATGATCTTTCTCTCTGGCGGAATCCTTGCGGTTTATTGCGAAGACCGCAAGCTCACTCGCGGGCAATTCTTCGATTGTTGCGGTGATTTCTTCTGGCGAATGGTGCGCTTGCTGCTATGCTCCCTCATTCCATTCGGGATTGCGATTGCGCTGCTCGCACGGGTAGGAAAAGTTTCGGGCAAGATGGCCTCCGACGCTCCGCGCGAGATGCAAGGGTTCTGGGTACAAGTGGCCGGCACATTGCTTTGCCTGGTGATAGCGCTATTTGTGCGAGCGTGGTTCGACGTGGCACAGGCACGCACGGTCATCGATCGCGTGCGGGGGATGTTCAAGCTAAGCTTTCGGTCGTTCGTGCTGGCGGTGCGAAATTCACCGCGCCTGCTTTCTATCTACATGGCCACTACTGTCGTTGCAGGGATCGTGGTCGCGGCAGGCTGGGAACTTTGGCTCAACATTCCGCACAAATTCTTTGGCCTCAGTTGGATGCTCCTGGAGCTAGTCACTCTGGTGATGGTCGCCATCCGCCTTTGGCAACGCGCGGCAACTGTACTGTGGTACGAGAACTACGCCGAATTGCATGCGGCGCGCGTCCCCGTAACGCCTGTGCCTGCTCCGCTTCCCGAAATGATCGAGACAGCGGCGGTCCCGGCTGAAGTGGCTCCAACACCAACTACAGAGACTCCTCAGGACTCGTAAAGCGCTGCCTCTCACCATGAGAAGCGACGAAGATCTGCGGCGCTCGTGAGGTGCCTTAGCGGCTGTCGTCCGGGCTGAACGGTTGTGGCGCGCCTACGGTGCTGGAGTGGAATGCGCGGGGCGTCGTTCTGGGTTCGAACTGGTCGCCGCAGGATGACAGTTTATTCAGTTTTTGGGTTGGCAGACTAATTTGCAGCTCGAGAGTACGTTGAGCTAGAAGATGCGGCCAAGTTGGAAGAACCATTTCTGATGGCCGGTATCGCCGATGCTGCCGCCGATGAAGACAGGGCCGAGGGCAGTTTCGGCAATGAATCCTCCGACGACGTCGGCGGAGAACCTGGGCACCGGAAAGGGATCACCATACATTTTGCCAAATTCGCCCGCGCCGGAGAGATAGACCTGTTTGCCGACAAACGTAGGGAGGGTGAAGATCTTGTGGAGATAGCCGCCGCGCGCGAGGAAATACTGATTGCCCAACAATTCGTGCAAGCCGTAGGCGCTTAACTGGTTGGGGCCACCGAGAAAAAAGGGCGGAGGCGAACCAACGTGGCGAAAGCCAAAGGTCGTGCCGCCGCTTGTAGTGAGAAAAAGGGAGCCCTGGGAAGAGACCGGCTGGAAGCCATTCAAGGTAACTTGCAGGGTGGGGAAATTTTCCGTGGCGCCAGGATAGTCATTATAGAAATGAAATAAGGATTGGATGTAATAGCCCTTGGTGGGGATAACAGGTTCGTTGGTGTGATCGAGGATATAGCGCATTTTCAGCGCGGCGACGCCACCGCTGGTGGAAGCGAATTCCGGCGTACCGAGACGCAGGTAGGCGCCGTAGTAGCCGATGCTATAGCCGAGGCGGAGTTCGCTGAAGCGGTTAAAGCTGTAGCCGAAATCAATTCCTGATGCGACCTGGTCGACGCGATAATCCGCGAGCGGATCGTGCTTCTTATAAATGTTGAAGGTGTGCTGGCTAGCGTCCAGGAAGGGGGCGAAGAACCAGCGGCTGAGCGGCAGGAACGGCCGGTAAAGCTCCGTGGCGATGCCGTAGGTGCCGCCAAACTGCAGATCGGTGCGCCATTCGGAGCGCTCTCCGGCGACGTCCATGAAGGTGAAGCGAGAGCCCAGGGTGTAGGTGACGTCATCGGGTTCGGAGCCATCGACCGCAAACGAAGGCTGAAGCAGCGGCGGCGCGTAGGTTTTTTCGTGCACGCGAACCAGCAAACCATCCTGGCCATGTTCGCGAATTAGGCCGTAGGTGACACTGTCATAGCGTCCCAAGCCCGTCAGGCGAGTGAGGTATTCATCGAGCTGCGGCGTGCTGATGGGTTTGCCTACGAACGAGCGGAGAAAGTCCTGGATGTTCTTGTCGTGTTCGGGGCCGACGCCCTCGACACGCACAAATTGCGGGGTGCCGATGGTGGTGCGGCGGCGCGACTGTATCTGTCGCTCGTATTGGGCCCAGTCGGCGTCGTTTAACGCATAGGGGTTGAGAATCTGGGCTTTTTCGGCGGCGGCCTCGTAGCCGCGCTGGATCAGAGCTGCGGCTTTTTCATATTCCTTGGAGTCGAAATCCTCGACATTGGCGCGCACGATCAGATCCGCTCCGGCCATGCCGCGGATTTCCGTTTCGGCGATGACGAGTTCCACGGAACGCCCGAGCACGCTGAAGGCGGACTGGATTTCCTTCGCAGCGGTCTTGGAAATCTGGAGATGGATGGCGATGACCACATCCGCTCCCATATCGCGGGCAACATCGGTGGGAAGGTTGTTGACCAGGCCGCCGTCAACGAAGATCTGATCGCCACGGCGAACGGGAGCGAAAACTCCGGGGATGGAAATGGTGGCACGCAGAGCATCGGAGAGTGAACCATCCTGAAAGATGTACGGTTTGCCGGAGACCAGTTCGGTGGAAACACAGCGAAAGGGAATGGGCAAATCGTTGAAAGAGAGCACCTCCGAGTAGGGAAGAGTTTCGCGGTCAATCAAAAGATTGATCTGGTGGCCGGAGTTGAGACCCGGCGGAAGAGTGGGGCCATTTTTGAGCCCGATTCGGAGGTTGTTGGGGACATCGCGCGCGTCTTCCTTGCGGCGGAAGCTCAAGTCCTGATACGGCATGCCGCCGGCGAGGAGCAGGGGCCAATCGGCATTTTGGACAATGCTTTTCAGGTTGCCGGCAGACTTGCCGGTGGCATACAGGCCGCCCACCAGGCCGCCCATGCTGGTGCCCGCGATGTAATCCACGGGGATGTGGTGCTCTTCAAACCATTTCAGGACGCCGATGTGGGCCAGGCCGAGCGCGCCGCCTCCTTCCAGAGCAACACCAATGCGCGGGCGCGTTTTCGGAGCGGGCTGCTCGGCTGGCGCGGTTTGCGCGGGCGGCTGCGGGGCGGGGAGATTCTGCTGCGCGAAGCAGACAGCGCAGAGGAGTAGCGAAGAGAAAAAAAGTGCAACAGAAAAGTTTCGCATGAACGTACCCCATCGTGGGCTTGGCAGCGACGAGTCCGAAAGCGCACCTAGTGCCGTTCCAACTTATTGCTCCGAATTTCGGAGAGCCAGGAGGTCAGACGCTGTTTGAGGTCGCGCCCCCCAATATTTGGGTAAAAAAGTTGGAACGGCACTAGTGTGTCGCAGCTTCCGGGGAGTGGCAAGAGACTTATCTTGAGGCGGTTGAAACGTGCGGTGAGAGGTTGACCGATCGCGGATAAGCCGAAGCTAGAGGTTGGCTTCGTCTTCGGGATGCTGGGGTTGATGAGCGCGTGGGTAGCCATGGGAACTCCCGCAGCGGGATTTGGGAAGTATCCCATAGGCGAGCCGGGAGGACAGGTGTCGCATTGGCCGCTTCGGAGGCCCGATTGATTGCCGCAACTACTGCGTGGCGCTAGGGTTAAGAGAAAGAGGGCCAGGGGGAGTAGTGTGGCCATTGGAAATGAGGCGAGAGCCGTGAGCACCGCGAACCTACCCAGTCCCGCGGGAAATGCCAGGCCAAAGACCGGCGTGTTGCGCTGGGCGTTTCGGATTTTTCGTTGGACGACTTATCTGGCGGCCCTGATCACACTGATTCTGCTGCTGCACAAATCGCCGCCACCGCTGGTGGAGGCCACGCCACAGGCTGCGGCGAGGGCGGAAGAGAAATTCGCACAAGTGGAGCAAAGCGTAGCGCAAGGGCAGCAGGCCACCGTGCGCTTGGATGAGACGGAGTTGAATTCCTACTTGGTTTCGCATCTTGATCTGAAGACGGAGCAGCCAGCGGCAGCCCCTACGCCGGGAGCAACGCCCGGCGGGCCGGGCTCGCCGACACCAGAAGACGTGGAGAAGATGCGTTCATCAGTGCGCGACGTCAAAGTGACGATGGCGGACGATCGCGTTAAGGCCTACGTGGTGTTCGATGTTCACGGCAAGGACATGACGCTGGAGCTTGAGGGCAAGTTGAGCGCGACGAATGGCTACTTGCAATTTGTGCCGGTGAGCGGGCACATCGGTTCGCTGCCGATTCCGCAATCCACGCTGGAAACGGCGGTGCAGCGATTGATGGAGTCTCCCGAGAACCGCGAAAAGCTGCGCCTGCCGCCGGATATTTCGGACCTACACATCGAAAACGGCGAACTGGTGGCGACGTACAAGTAAGCCCGCATGCACAACAGGCTGCGGGACAATGCCCCCAAAATGGCTCCGGGGCCTGGACTCGAACCAGGATAACCAGCTCCAAAGGCTGGTGTCCTACCAATTAGACGACCCCGGAACAGGAGCACATCTTTACTAGTGTACTTGAGACGCCGTGAAGGAAAAAGCCCGCAGGGAGGGAAATAATCTTCGGGGAGCGGAGACAATTTGCGGGTTGCACACTGTTGGGGCAGCCGGGAAATAGAGCGTCGGCACGGCTTTTTGCCCTCGCCGCCATTTCTGCTAGAGTGGAAAGGTTGAGCAGACGAGTGGAGAGGTGGCCGAGCGGTTTAAGGCGCACGCTTGGAAAGCGTGTGTAGGCTAATCCCTACCGTGGGTTCGAATCCCACCCTCTCCGCCATACCTTTAGAATCAATGGGATAGGGCCTTCCTAAAATAATTCCTAAGAAATTTCCTGACTTTCAGTATCAGGTACTGAGGAAGGAAATTCTAATGGCA
>JBEKOE010000028.1:0-30397 GCA_049522075.1 Candidatus Acidiferrum sp. | reverse complement strand
GGTTACACTCTGTGGTCATAAGGCTGTTCTCCTTCTTGGCAAGATTTCTTTCTAGACAAAAGAGTTATGCCATGAAGCGACAGCCTTTTTCTATTTATTATGAGAAATTCGCGCTAGCCCAAAAGTGCAAACTATTCTTGAATCTCGCCGAGCGCGGCTGCCAGTTCGTTGGGACTCACACTTGCTGTGCCGAGTTTGCCGACCACGACGCCGGCCGCGGTGTTCGCCAGAAACGCCGCATCGGCCAGCGAAGCGCCCGCCGCAACCGCCAGAGCCAAAACACTGAGCACGGTGTCTCCCGCGCCGGTCACGTCAAACACCTGGCGGCCCGTGGCGCCGCGTGCGATGCCCGGCTGACCGACGCGCGCGTAGGTCACCTCAAAACTGGTCGCCGGGATGTGCAGATGGCGCGGCGAAACCTCCTCAAAGATGCTCATGCCCTTTTCCCCGCGCGTGATCACCACCGCCGCGCAGCCGAAATGCGGCAACAGGGCGCGGCCCGCATCCTCGACGGATTTCTCGTCGGTGAGCGCCCGGGTGACGAAGAACCCGGCTTCCTTGGTGTTGCAGACGATGGCGCGCGCGCCCCGGTAAGCGTACAAACGCGAAGTCTTGGGCTTTACGAATACTGGAACATTGCCTTGATGGCAGGCGTGCAGGACGCGCTCCGCGAAGCCATCAGTGATGACACCTTTCTCATAGTCCGAGAGAACCAGCGCGTCAAGCTGCTTCAACGAAGGCAGCAACAAGCGAAAGAGTTTCTCTTCCGTTTCCGGCGCGAGCGCATCGCGGCGCTCGTGGTCAATGCGCACGATCTGCTGATGGCGCGCGATGACGCGCGTCTTTACGGTGGTTACACGATGTGCATCGGCCAGCACACCACGGGTGCCGATCTTCTCCTTGCGCAAGCACGCACGAAGCGCGCTGCCCGCTTCGTCAGCGCGCACTTTTTGGCCGCCCTGTTTCTCCGTGCTTTTCGTGCCGCCCACAACTCCGAAGAGTTCGACATGTGCACCGAGAGCCGCAAGATTGGCGGCGACGTTTCCCGCACCTCCCAGACAATCGGATTGCGACACAAAATCCACCACGGGAACTGCCGCTTCGGGCGATAGCCGGCTGGCCGTGCCCCAGAGATAGCGATCCAGCATGAGATCGCCGAGCACGCCAATGTGCATTTTGCGGAAGCGCGGCAGCAAACGTCTAAGGCGAGGAATAGAGCTGGCAAAATCCGTGGACATACATCTCTTTTCCGTGGCGAAGGTTATTCCGCCGCAACCGTGGCTTCTTCCGGCAGCATCACGGGAATATCGTCGCGCACGGGATAGACGCGCTTGCACACCGCGCACTTGAGCCCGGACTCATCGGGCAGTAGGCGGACCGGCTGCTTGCAGAGCGGACATACCAGGATGTCGAGTAGTTCCTTGGGAATGCTCATGATTCGCTCCGGGCTGTGAATCCAAACTGTAACAAAGCGCCCCATGCACCAGCAAGACGCCGCTTCTCGAGCATCGAGGACGACTCGAATCCGGTTTGTATCGGGCGTGGGCAGCTTAGGGAGAGGAACGCGCACTCCCCAATGCTAGAAAATCGTCTCGGAGGGCCCAGGAGGAGGCGCGACCACAAAGTCTTCCGACGCCGCCGTCACCGTGGGAAACAAAGAGATGACCCGGTCCACCTTGGTCATCTTCAGCGAGCCTTCCAGCATTCCGGTGGCTCCTGCCAACCGCAAATCTCCGTGGGATCGCTTGAGGCTGGTCAAGCAGCGAATGATGCTGCCGATTGCGGCGCTGTCGATATGCGTGAGTCCCGAAACGTCAAAGATCACCCGCTTCTGTCCTGCACGGATGAGTTCGTCCACCTCGTGCTCCAGACGCCGGCAGTCCGGTCCGGTATGAATGCTGCCCTTCATATGGAGTGAGGTCACGCCGGGCTTAATCTGATGCTTTGTGACTTCGAGGATCATGTTTCGTTTCTCCGTCTATTGGAAGTAAGCTGCCCTGAATTTACGAATCTTGCCTGCTCACGCCGCCGCCCACGCCGGCCGGATTCTCACGGCCCAGGCGGCGGCAATTCCCCTTCGAAGGGAAATTGGCGGATCAACCGGAGGCAATCACCCAGCGCGGAATAGAGCGAATTGCCCCACCCGCAAGGCACGAACGAGGCGGCCTTTTGATTGACCGCCTTGTCGGCCTCTGCAAAAAAACGCAGGTGCTGGCCGGGCGGCGGAACCGCAAATTCCTTCACGGTAATATGAAAAGGAATGGCCACGTCCTGCTGCTGCTTGATGAACGAAAAATAGTGCAACTGCGCCAACTGCTCGGAAGGCTTTTCCTGCATGTACATCCAGTCGGTCATCAGCCCGCTCCCGCCTGGCCTCCCGTGCAACGCGGGAGGTCCGTCGAAGTAGGCGCATGTTAGGCTACCCTTGCCGCTAAGTCAACGCGCAAGGGGGTAGGTGGTAGGAGGGAGCGAAATTTCCCTGTTTTGCACAGTTTTGGTGCAATGTGCATGGAAGCACAGGAATCGAGTACCCCGAGGCGCCGCACGGCGATTCTACTTTACGAATAATGGCGTTTGCCAGGCACGGCAAAGCTAGATTCAGCCCCACCGCAGCGTGGTGATCGAATCCGCGGTCAGCGCTATTTTAGCAGTTTGGCCGCCGCACGCGACCGTCACTTCCCTCGCGTCGCCCGGATTCGTCAGCACCAACACCATCGAGCCGTCGGAATTTTTCGCCGCGGTGTGAAACACGCGTGAAGTCGCAGCGATATTCGGGGTGGCCGTCCCAGTTGATGATGATCCCGGCTGACCGATTAGTGTAGCGTTCACCGCGGGAGCGTCGCCGTTCACGTCGCGCGAAGCGACAATCACAGCTCCGCGGCGAAACGCCCGGGCATAGTGCACCAACGCCCAATACAATCCCGTCAGCGTGATTTCTTTCGTCACCGAATGAACCTGCACAAGCCCGCCGCAAGCGAACGGACCGATGTTCGGCCGCCCGCGTTCGTCGAGAGCCAGGTTCCACATAGTGATGCTCTGCGGCCCGTTCGCCAGAATGCCGCTGAACGTTGCGCCCCACTTGCTCCAGTTCGTCAGATAATCAGCGGCCCTGTAGTCGTCTCCGCCTTCGGTCCAGTGCATTCCCACGTCCGGAAATCTCTGTTTCACGTTACCCATCATCTCCGGGCTTCCCACGTACCCGTGCCAGGCCACGGTGTTCACATATTTCTTGAAGCCGGGTTTCGTGAGTTGATCCAGCACGCGGCCCCACAAATTGTAATTGTGGTCGAGCGTCCAGATTTTCGTGCCGCACGTTTCGAGCAGTGGGCCGAGAGCTGCCACCAGCCGTTCCTCGTCCTCTTCCGGCCATGAGCACGCCGGCATCCGCCCGCCCTGGTCCGCGTCGACCTCGTTTTGGGTCGTCACCGCGCGCACGTTCACGCCCGCTGCCGCGTATGCATCCACGAATTTCTGGAGGTATCGCGCGTATGTGGGAATATTTTCCGGCCGAATGTTTCCGCCCAACATCGAGTTGCTGTACTTCATCCATCCAGGAGGGCTCCACGGTGAGCCAAACAAAAACACCTCCCGATTCGCGCTGAGCGCCGCCTGCAATGTTGGCAGAATGTAATCGCGGTCGTGATCGATGCTGAAGCGCTTTAACTCCGGATCGGCCGCACCGTCATCGTAGCTGTATGCCGCGGCACTGTAATCGCTCGCGCCAATCGGAATGCGCCCCATGCTCAAGGCATGTCGATCCTGCCCGAACATCGTATGCAGAAGGTTCGCGCGATCGTTCTCGCTCAGGCGCGAGAGCGTGAAGCACGCAGCATCGGTAAACGCCGCGCCAAATCCCAAGATCGTCTGTGCCGGTTTCGCCGGGTCCACCGTCAGGTCCGCTGCCGGGGCCCTTTTCGCAACCTTCGTCCACGCAATCTCCGCCCCCGTTGCCAGCCGCTTGCCGCTCTTATCGGTGACTTCTGTCTGCGGGGGCTTCGTCGGCGCCTGCGCCACATTCCCTTCAACTTTAGCGTTTACCGTCACTCCTAACGCTGAAGCCGCCGCCACGCCCATTCCCAGCCCTGCATATTTCAAAACTTCTCTCCGTGTTGTCACGCTCGACTCCCAGTTATCCCTGAATCATTCATGCGGCCTTCAGCCAAGGCAATTTGCTTCGCCAGCCAGCATACTGCAAAACTTATTGTCTGGGCACCCCGCTAACCCCTAATAAATTGCCAGACCGGACATCCTCACCCGCAACAGGCATTTATTGCGATAAGCTATTTCGATGACTCGGCCGCAACCATTTTGCCGCGCTCTTCGTACTTCTCTCCTCCTCGCAATTCTCGCCTCCGCAGCGCCTGCATTCTCTCAAGAGCCTTCTGAATCCGCCCCCTCCCTCCCGCCTGCGCAGCAGCCGCTACCTTCTGCCGTTGCTGCCTCTGAGCGCCAAGTCTCCCTCCGCACACTACCCGCGAATCTCCTTGCCGATCAGAAGGATATTTGGCTATTTCCCGGACAACTTGCCAAAGCCAAACACTGGCTGCCCACCATTGCCATCGTGGGCGTTACATCCGCACTGGTCGCTTCCGACCCCTACACTGCTCCGTACTTCCGAACAACCAACAGCTTCAGCGGCTTTAATCGCGTCTTCAGCGGAGTGAACACCGGAGCATTCATCGCCGCGGTTCCCGCCTCGATCTACGCCATCGGCCTGGTAAAGAAGGATTCCTACGCGCAAAGCACCGCGCTGCTTGCTGCCGAAGCATTCGCGGACGGCTTCGCGCTTGACCTCGCCTTCAAGGGCATCACGGGCAGAAAGCAACCCATGCAATACGCGGGCAACGGCCCTTATACAGATAGCTTTTTCAATGGCACACACAATCCGTTTCACTCCGGTGGCTTTTATTCCGTGCATGCCATGTCTGCAACCGCAGTCGCTGCTATCATCGCCCACCGCTACCGCAGGCATCGCTGGGTGCCCTTCGTCGCATACGGCATGGCTGGCGCAATCAGTTTTTCGCGCATCACCGGCAGCAACCATTTCCCCTCCGACGTCTTCTTCGGCGGGGCCATGGGCCTCGTGATCGCGCGCTATGCAGTCTTACCCGCAAGATAAGCAAAGGGCTGGAGTTCGAGTCCCCGCGGACCTACGATTTTCATTTAGATGAGCTTGACCCTGTTTTCGCGACCAGTTCGTCCGCGCGCAGGAGGGCATCGTCAATGGAGGCGACATGGCAACCGAGCCTGCACATCGCTAGAGCCGCTCGTGCTTGGGCCAATCATAACAGCCACTTTAATAAGGGTTTAGAGGAACGCGCTAGATTCGCTGTCACTGGCAACCAACTGGGCTCAAGTGGATGAATAGTTGCCAAACCGGCCTAGTGCCTCACGTTGCGCCGGTATCCGTGGCTAAGAATTCCCGGAAGTGTGCCTCATTTTGGCGGCTGTTTCTTAGCTCCGCGCGTTGTGGAGTGCGGGGTCAGGGAAGCCGAGCGATGCCCGGTTGCTTGGCGTCAAACGGCCGCTCAAGAGGGCAACTGCCATGAGCAGGGCCAGCAGCGGATCGCAAGGGTGACGGTGCCGCAGAGAAGTATGCGCGATGTAGAAGGTGACGGGAAACACCAATGGGAACACCGCCACAGGAAAGAGGAAGGGGTTACGGGCAGCCAAGAGACGCAGGAGGCCGCCGATTGTGCCGAGCATCGTGATCGCGTTCCAAATGAGGATGCCACGAACGAGAAGCGAGTCCGAACGGGAAAAAAGCTGCCAGGGCGATTCCGCGCCTAGCCAGGTGGCCACGATGCGCCGGCCGAAAAGCTGGGCATACAACGCGGGATGGGTGCGAATGAAATCCGTGGCCTTTTGCCATTTTTCGTCGAGAAAAGCATTCTCGCCGAGCTGCGCATACCGGCGCGTCTGCTCGTAGCGCGTAATGCGATTCACAGCACGCGAATGTTCGTCGAAGATTTCATTATTCCCGGACCACAATTCGTAAGGAAAATTGGCGCGGACCGGGATGAGCCGATGAAATTGCACGGCATTGCGGATCGTCCACGGAAGGCAACAGGCAAAAAGCACGGCAAAGACGACCATCAGAGGCATCAGCCGAAAGCTTCCGCTACGGAATTGACGGTAGGCCATCCAACCCAGGAGAAAGGGCAGAAGGGCCCCCAGGCCAGGATTCGTCAGCAACGATACTCCCCAAAGCAGCCCATAGAGCGCAAAATCACGCGCGCGCCGGCTATCCGCAACGTACAGTGTGGCCCAGAGCAGCGCCGCCGCAAAAAATGCGGAGAGTGAAGGATCCCAAATCCATTCGAATGGCATCATGACGCCGCTGGGGAAGATTGCCCAGATCCAACAGGCGGCCGCGGAAGCTCCTACGCCTGCGATGCACTTGCCCGCATAGAAGAGCGGGATGCAGGCAAGAGCGGAAAACACGGTGTTCATCAACGCAGCCACATAAAAAGAGGCTACGGTGAAGCTGCCGAAGAGCTTGAAGATTGCCGCAATCAGCAGCGGATAAACCGGAGCGAGCCACGCTGTCGGCCCGGTGGGCTGGCGAAACAAGCGGCAGAAACCCTGGCCGTGCGCCAGGGAGTCCGCAACGTTGCCGACCTCATTCTGAAACGGCACCGAGGCGAGCACTTCCGCAGGAATCAGCCGGGCCTGGTGGAAGAGGAAGGCACACCTGAGGCAGAGCGCCACAACAAGGATAAGCAAGAGCGATCGGCCGAGTTGGGAGATCCAGTGTTTCACGATTAAAGAGAATACTCCGCCGTAGCGCCTTTCTGGTACTCCAACGCGGTAATCGACACCGTGTGGGTTTCGTCACTGGCAAAGCGCCCGCCTCAGAAGGCGGCCGCTACAAGAGCTTGCTCGGTTCGCTAAAATCTTGGTGAGAAATGCTGGTTGGTGGCCAGCAATGCGGGCTAGAGGGATTCGACGCGCCAGAGCAGGCGCGCGGAGAAGGAAGTTTGCACCGTGAAATTCGGACGCCACACGGCAAGAATCTGCGAACCCTGATAAACGCGCTCGAAGCCACCCTCGGACTCGGAAACCGTCTCGATCGGCGCCACCCAGAAACTTTCGGCATTCGGAGCATGCAGGTTGACCCGGACGCGCTGCCAGCCGTCCTCGATCTGGAGATGCGGTGCAGGCAACACGCCCGAAAACATGAGATTCTGCGGGCCCGCGGGAGTAACGAAAAACCGGTCCGCGTCCGCCGGGGCAAGAAAATTGATCACCGATTCCAGGCCAAAAAGAAGCGCTCTGCCCAGGGGCGCGGTCAGCGAAAGCGTAACTTCGCAGCTCACTTCGCAGCCCTGCGGAGCCGGGCCGAACAGAAAATGCTTGGTCACCTTCAGAACCGGAGGATCGGCGGGATTGGCCGCGAATTCCGCCAGCTCCCGCTCGAACACGAGGTTGGCGTGGTTGGCCGAAGAATTTCGCACCTGGAACGCGCCCGCGGCGATTCTGGCCACTTCGTTGAGTTGCAGTGTCTCGTAATCCGCCGGCGTGCGCCAAGGATCAAACAGCAAAAGGCGGAAAGAATGGCGAGCGAAGCGGTCGTAGTGCAGGAATCGCTCGAGGTTCGGCTCCTTCACGTGAACCTGGTCATGGATGGAGACGGCCCCGCCCTGCGATGGCGCGCTGGCGGCCGCTTCACGGAGCCGCGCGTGATAAGCCTCGCGGCGCCGCATGATGGAATTGATGAGCGTCGCGGAAGCCGGGCGAAAATCGAAAGCCGCGAGGCTGGCGCCATCGGAAGGCTTCAGCAGCGCCTGGTATTCCTGCGCTGTGAAGAGGAGTTCCGGCGTGCCATCGGCATCGTAATCGAGCATTTCCACGCGCGGCAGAAGTCCACCGGGCGTGAGCTGGTCAGCCAGGGATTCCGCGCGAATGAGCTTGCGCCAAATCTCCGTCCGAAGATGCGGCGCGTAGAGACCTCCAAACACGCCGTGCCAGTAAGCGTCATTCCCCTGCCCGCGCAACAGAAAGTCGCGCGCCTCCTGCAACTGCGAAGAATGTTCACTGCTGGAGCGCCGCGATGGCACAGAGGCTACACGAGCGGAAACCCGCAGCATTTTCTTGTGCAGCAGATTCGATTCCGAATATTTGCGGAAGAATCCGCGCCACGAGCCGCCGCGAACAAAGGAGAGCAGGTCCGGACGCCCCGCGAATTCTTTATGCAGAGCAAAATAGCGCAAGCGCGTTTCGGTGGGGAGCACCCACTCCATCATCTCCTCGTAAGCAGCCGAGGGAAGATCGGCGCGCCCAAGCGGAACGTGGGCGGCGATGTAGTCGCTGGGCGTGGATATCTTCAGCCACGATGCGTTTTCGTCCAGGGCCTGGAAAAATTTCTCCAGCCAGCCGGCCTTATAGCAATGTGCGAACGTTCCCGGCCACACGCCGAACTTTTCCATATCGTCGCCAAAAGCCGCTGCGCCGCCGGGACGCACCTGGGCGGCTTTTTTGAAATAGGCGATGGATTCCTCGACCCCACGGAATGGTATGAGGTAACGCAACTCCTTCAGCCCCGGGAAAAGCCAGACGGACTTGCCGCAATCCTCGGCAATGTAGGGGCCATATAGTTCCTCTGGCGTGAAGCCCGCGGCGAGAAAGGGCAAATCATCCACGAGCGTGTAACCGACATTGGCCGCAGCCAGAGCTGATGGCAATTGCGGCTCCCAGACACGCTCCGCGAGCCATGCTCCCGTGGGCCGCTTGCCAAAATGCTTTTCCAGGTAATCTGCCATGCGCGTGAGCTGCTCTTTTTGATCCGCCTCCGGGATGGAGATCAGGATCGGCTCGTAGAATCCTCCGCCGATCAATTCAATCTGGCTGGAAGCAACCATGCGGCGGAGGCTCTCGAAGTATTCGGGATGGTGCTTTTCAATCCACAGGAGCAGCGATCCGGAATAGTGCAGCCCGGCGCGAATGCGGGGATGCTTTTCCAGAAGCGTGAGGAACGCCAAGTAGGAATGTTCGTAGCACTCCTCGAAAACATGCTCAAAATTCCCCGCTGGCTGGTGCGCGTGGATGATCAGGATGAGGTGGAACGGCGGGTTGGTGGCAGCCATGGTCTTTCGTTACCTATGATAACCCGACACCCCCGGGAGACGTGCCATGGAAAAGACAGTGTTCCCAGCATTAACCGTTAAGAAGTTGCTGAAAACCCGAGAAACACTTTCTTCAGGGGCTTCCGCCAGAAAACGGCGGACGCAAAAGGCGCGAAAGCCCGTTGGTTTCAGAGTCTTTACGCCGGGGCTGAAGCCCCGGCCTCCTAAAGAAAAAAACTCTTTCCGCGGCCTGCTAAGCCGCAGCAGGGGGTTCTGGAATCCGTTCCATCCGCCCCAGCAGCAAGACGTAGCTGGCAATGCCCAGAAGCAAAACTGCGGTCGCGATGGCGAAAGCGGCGGCGAACGAATGCGTTGCGGAGACAATGTAGCCCGTGACAATCGGCGCCGAAATGGCGGAAAGCTGACCACAGAAGTTCGCCAGGCCGCCCACTGTTCCCACGGCTCCTTGTGGCGCAATCAGCGATGGCACGGTCCACGCCACCGGGGCGGCCGCCGCTAAGCCTCCCAATGCGATGCTGATCCAAATGAGCGCAGCGGCGGGCGATTGCGCGCGGCCGGCTCCCCAGATCGCCAGCCCCAGGCTCGTGCCGACCAGCAGGACCGTTTGGCGCACGCGCGTGTCGTTCCAGCCCCGCTGGATGAGGAAGTCCACAAGCCATCCGCCCACAACAAAATCCGTGATGGCTGCAAACAGCCACGGCACGCTGGTGTAGAACACGGAGTGCAGCAGATCCACGTGGAGTGAAATGGAAAGGTAGGTGGGCAGCCAGTTCAGCAACAGAAAAAAACTGTAGTTGTAAGCCCCCCAGCCAATTGCCAGGCCGTACACTTTTGGTTGACGCAGCAAATATCTCAGTGAGCTTTTTTGCCACAGGCGCAGCAAATATCTCATCAGGCCCTGCTGCGCTACCCGCGCCGGACTGCTTTGCCGCGCGCTCCCATGAGCAGGGGATGCGGGCTGTTCAGCCGGCGGGCCGTGTCCTTCCACCGGATCGCGATAGACCCGGCAGAAGAGGCCAAAATAAATCAGGCTGAAGAAACCGGTGGCGGCGAAACTCCAGCGCCAGCCAAAATGCAGGAGCAAAACGCCAATGAGTGGCACGCCGATCGCCGAGGAAAGCTTTGCCGCCGAGTCGGTGACGGCGATGGCCAAGCTTCTCTCTCGCTCCCGAAACCATAGGCCGATCGCCTTGGCGTTGGCCGGAAAGGTGGGCGATTCCGCCACGCCCAAAAGCAGCCTCGCCGCAAAAAGCCCCGCCAGGCCCGTCGAGAGCGCCGCGCAAAACGACGCCACGCTCCACAAAAATGTCGTGATCCGGCCGACGCGGCGCACCCCCAGCCGGTCCAGCAGCAAGCCCGCGGGGACTTGCATCGCCGCATAGCTCCAACTGAAGGCGCTGGCCAAATAGCCAAACGAAATCAGGGAGAGGCCGAAGGAGGCATGCAGGGCTTCCTGGGAAACCGACAGGTTGATGCGGTCGAAGAAATTGATGATAACGCCAAACGCCAGCAAAAATGCGATTGGCCATCTTCCCCGCTGCGAGGCGGTATCCCCGGTGCTTGTTGGAGATGTGCTCATCATTCGCAGAAGCTAGGTGAATTCCGTTTCAATTTTGCGCATTGTGGTCCAAAGTTTCCCACAAGTCGCGGAGGTCCGGCAATGTTCCACTTGAAAGGAGTGTTGCTATGTGTGGGTAATGGGATTGCTTTATCTGGTCAACATTTGGGCTAGTTGCTGATGTGGTGCAGCAGCCAGCCAGAGATAATCTGCAGTGTCTCCGGCGAAAAAGTCTCCTCAATGGCCGCGTATTCAACGGGTGTGCCTGAATAGGCGTGCTGGAAAAGGTGATTCAAGCCGGGAAGTTCACGCACGTCGGCATCTTTGTTGCCGCCATCCTGCAAAGCCTGCTTCAGTAACGCCAGATTGGGTTTCGCGGGCACTTGCAGGTCCTTCTGCCCGTAGAGCGCGAGCACGGGCACTTGCAGCGCCTTGAGATTCGGAAGCGGGTCGTAATCCAGAAAGAAGCGGAACCACGGGGATTCCATCATGCGGAGTTGCGGCTCCAGAACCGCCGGCGTCATGGCGGCGGCCAGACCGCTCGCCTTCACCAGCGCGTTCAGCTTGTCGTTTAGGGCCACGCTATCTTTTTCTGCGCGGACCAAATCGTACGCGGCCTGGTCGAAGTCCAAGCTTGCTGTCAGCTGTTCGTCCGTCAGCCCTCCGGCTCTGCCGATGAGTTCCGACTGGTTGAGCAGGGTGTCTTCGCCCTTGGTGGCCGGAGCGGCCAGCAGCACCACCCAGGCCACATCCTTGGTTTGCGAAGCGATCAGGGGAGCAATCATCGCGCCTTCGCTGTGTCCGATCAGCGCGATCTTGGCCGGATCGATTTCCTTTCGGGTTTTCAGGTAAGCGAGGGCCGCTTGGGCATCGGCTGCCAAATCGAGCGTGGTGGCCTTGTCCGCGGAGCCCATGGACTTGCCGATTCCGCGTTTGTCGTACCGCAGCACGGCAATTCCCTTCCTCGCCAGGTGGTCCGCAAGCACAAGAAAGGGCCGGTGGTTCGCCAGAGCCTCGTCGCGGTCGTGCGGCCCTGAACCCACAATCAGCAATGCCGCGGGAAAGGGGCCGGCGCCTTTGGGAAGAGTGAGCGTGCCGGCCAGCGAAACCCCTGCCGCCGCGATGGAGAACGAAATCTCTTCCTCGTGATAGGGATACGGCTTCGAAGGGTTTTGCGGGCGCCGCAATTCCAGCGGCTGATCGAAGCGCACAAACTCGAGCTTCGCTTCCGCACCCGTTTGCGACCAATTCCCACTTAGCTTGTTTTTGCCAGGATCCAGAGTGCCTTCAAACACGCCAGCAACCGAGGGAATTTCAAAATGAAAGGCGGCTTCCTTCAGTTGCACGTTGATGGCCGGCAGGCCAGTCACTCCTTGATCCAGACTGTCCAGCGCCCCGATCAACTGGTCCTCCGTGTCATGCGAAACGTGCAATTGGAAACGCAGCCGCAGGCCATGCGTTTCCAGCGCGGTTTGCCAGAGGCCTTCGACGGGGAAAACAGCATCCGTCGGCTTGCGCGCAGCGGCGCCGGGCGCTTGCCGATGAAACATTAGCGGCAGACTTGCGCTTCCTTGCGACCACGTGCCATCAATCATCCGATGATCGGCGGAAAACTTGCCCTCGAAATGCGCGGCCACAGAGGCGACTTCGAGCTGCAACGTGGAACCGGCAATGCTGGTGGAGGTCGCGTCAATCGCGTACACGCCCTGGTCCAGGCTGTCGAGCGTGGCGTGGTAGGTGCCGTCCGCGGATTTTGTCAGATGCAGCACCAGGTGCAGTTGCGCGTCCCCGGCCTGCAGCGTCCCGGTGTAATTGCCTGCGAGCGGGGCGGGTGTCTGCGCAGAGAGGAAGCACGGCAGAGAGGCACCGAGCGCAATGCCCATCAAAAAGTTACGGATTTTAAAGACGCGCAAAGAGAGCTCCCGCAAAGGCATGATTCTTTCACACCCTTGGATGTCAAAGCTGGGGAAAAAGCAGCCTGAACGGCAACGAGTGAGTGCCAAAAAGCAGCGCGCCCCGAGCGATTCGGGGCGCGCTGAGAGATCTTGCGCCAGGCTATGCGCGCAAATGTAGGATTACTTCTTTTCGTACCACTGGGCGTTTATCGCTGTAAATTTCTGCCACTTCTCCGGCAAGTCTTCGAGCGCGAAGATGGCGGTAACGGGGCACACGGGCACGCAAGCACCGCAATCGATGCATTCGACTGGGCTGATGTACAACATCGTTTCGGACTGGTAGGCCGCCTCGTCCTTTCGGGGATGAATGCAATCCACTGGGCAGACATCAACACAAGCGGTGTCCTTGGTGTTGATACAGGGTTCGGCAATCACATAGGCCATGCAAGATCTCCTTTGATGAAGGCAGCGGGCCGGACCTGCTCAGCGCAACCGGCGGAAGACAACTCAACCCAGGCGCTGCCAGGTCACAAGTACCTACACTCGATTCTACGTGGGTGGTTCAAGATTCTCAACCCGTGCAAACGCGCTAAAATAGGCGACCGAGGAGGGGGCATGAGAATCAGGGCTCTGTTTATTGCTTTCGTGTCAGCAGGGGTGATCGTGCTGGCTGCCGCGCAGACCCATGCCCCTAAGGACCCCGAACTCATTGATGCCCAGGGGTACCAGAAGATTTTGCAGCAATACAAAGGCAAGCCGTTGCTGGTGAACTTCTGGGCCACCTGGTGCGAACCCTGCCGCGACGAGTATCCGATGCTCAACGAGCTCGCCAAGCAGTACGCTCCCAAAGGCTTGCAGGTCGTCGGCGTCAACTTCGACCAGGATGGCGACCTCATCCTGATGCGGCGGTTCCTGGCCCGCAATAAGCCCATTTTTCCGAACTACCGAAAAAAGAAGGGTGAAGAGGAGGCCTTCTCCGAAGCCGTGATGCCCGGTTACAACGGTGGGCTCCCTGCTACCTTTTTTTATGCGAGGGATGGCAGGCAGGTCGGGCATGTTTTCGGCGCCGGAGATCACGACACCTACGATGCTGCGATCCGCAGCCTGCTGGCCGAGTGAGCAGAGAGCGGCAAAGGAAAACATATAGAAAAAAGTTTCATCGCCGTCCCTTAGCGCGACGAGAAGATCAGAAGGAGACAAAGATGCTCGATCTGAAAGGCAACAAGATTACTTATTTCGGCCATAGCACTTTTGGGATCACCACGCCCGGCGGCCAGTTCGCGTTGATTGACCCATGGGTCAACACGAACCCGAAATGCCCGGAAACCTTGAAGAAAATCTCGCGCCTGGACGCCATCTTTCTTACCCATGCGCACACGGATCACATGGGGGATCTCCTGGCACTGGGCAAACAGTTCAAACCCAAAATCGTCGTCAACTTTGAAACTTATCTTTATCTCGATTCCAAAGGACTGGGCAGTCAATGCCTCCCGGGAAACAAGGGAGGCACCCAGCAAGTGGGCGATTTCAAGGTGACCATGACCCACGCCTTCCACTCGAGTTCCATCGATGAAAATGGGCAGAGGCTCTACGCCGGTGAGCCGGCCGGGTTCATCGTGAATCTGCCCGGGGGAGTTACGTTTTATCATGCGGGAGATACCGCAGTTTTCGGCGACATGAAGCTGATCGCGGAAATTTACAGGCCGGACCTGGCGTTTTTGCCCATCGGCGACATTTATACGATGGGGCCTCGTGAAGCCGCGTTCGCCATACGCTTGCTCGGCGTCAAGCACGTCATTCCCATGCATTACGCGACTTTTCCGATTCTGACGGGCACGCCGGAAGGATTGCGCGCCGAAACGAAGGACATCGCGGGGCTGGAAATTCACGCCATCAAGCCGGGGGAAACGCTGAGTTGAACCGCGCTGCGCCGGGGCCTTTCGAGGCTCAAGCTAAACTGAAGCCGCGGCTTCCTAAAGAGGGACGGAGAGAGATTACAGATTGTCTCGGGGCTTGAAGCTGTAACAGCGGCGGCGAGCCGCCGCACTCCACAGGAGCCAGGGTGGTCCTGGCGCTCGGGTGTGCTCAGGAACGGAAGAAAATTCGCAGGAAGAAGCCCAGATTGGCGGGGCGCTCCGCAAGCCGCCGCATAAAGTAGGGAAACCACTCGGTCCCGAACGGGACGTAGACGCGCAGGCGGTAGCCGTCCCGCACCAACTGGCGCTGCAGGTCCGTGCGCACGCCGTACAGCATCTGAAACTCAAAATCGTCCTTGGAGATCTTTTTTTCGGCGGCCCAGCGGATGGTCTCCGCGATCATGCGCGGATCGTGCGTGGCAATCCCGTGATAGAAGCCGCTGGAAAGCAGCAGGCGCATCAGGCGAAGGTAATTCCCGTCCACATCGGCTTTCCGCGGATACGCCACTTCGATGGACTCCTTGTACGCGCCCTTGCACAGGCGTATGCGGCAGCCATAAGACAACAGGTCGTGAACGTCGCTTTCACTGCGGTAGAGATAAGACTGGATTACCGCACCCACGGCCGGCGATTGCACGCGCACGCGTTTCACCAGCTCCACGGTACGTTGCGTATACACCGAGCTTTCCATATCAATGCGCAGAAAGCTTTCATACGCCGCAGCGCGCTCCGCAATCGAAAGCACCAGCCCTTCGCAGAATTCCACGCTGAGGTCCAGCCCGAGTTGCGTCAATTTGCACGAAACGTTGGCGTTCAGCTTTTCCTCGGCAATGCGGTCATAAATCTTCAAATAGGTGTCGCGCGCCTTCTGGGCATCCGCCGGCGTGACCACGTTTTCGCCCAAGCAATCCAGCGTCACGGCGATTCCCGCGTGGTTGCACGCGCGCGCCGCTGCAATCGCCTCATCCAGCGTTTCGCCCGCAACAAATCTGAGCGCCATGCGCCGTGTAGTCGGGTTGGAAGTAACCCAGTGCGCGAGACCCTTACTGTCGGAGAGTTTGAGAAGAATCGTGCGGAGCATGGACAGTCTGATTATGCTCGTTGTTACCCGGCGAGGCCAGTGGCGAGCTAGTCTTTGTGCTCTTCCAGGAACTTTTCCGCGTCGATTGCCGCCATGCAGCCGGCGCCGGCCGCGGTGACTGCCTGGCGGTAGCGGTGGTCCTGCACATCGCCAGCGATAAAAACTCCTGGAACGCTGGTCAGGCTGCCGTGACGCGCGATCAGGTAGCCGTTCTCGTCCATCTCCAGCTTGCCGCGGAAGGCCATCGAATTAGGATTGTGGCCGATGGCCACGAACACGCCATCCAGCGCGATTTCCCGTTTTTCTCCGGTTTGCGTTTGATGTAGGAGCACGCCGTTCACCAGTCCGGTGGGCGATAGAATTTCCGCCACTACATACGGCGTGACAAACTCGATCTTCTCGTTCGCCTTGGCGCGATCAATCATGATTTTCGAGGCGCGAAATTCATTCCGCCGGTGGATCAGGTACACCCTGCTGGCATAGCGCGACAGAAAATTGGCCTCTTCCATCGCGGAATCCCCGCCGCCGACCACGGCAATGGGTTTGCCACGGAAGAAATAACCGTCGCACGTGGCGCAGGTGGAAAGCCCCCGGCCGATCAGCTCCTTTTCACCCTTTAGCCCGAGAAGACGCGCCGAGGCTCCCGCGGCCACAATCAGCGATTTCGTTTCATAGACCTCATTGCCTGCCTTGATTTTGAATGGCCGCTTTGTAAGATCGACCTCGCTCACCGTGCCGGCTTTGAACTGCGCCCCGAACTTCTGCGCTTGCTTGCGCATATTCTCGATCAATTTCGGGCCCAGAATGCCATCGGGAAATCCGGGGAAATTCTCCACATGTGTGGTGAGGGAGAGCTGCCCGCCGGGTTCGTGCCCTTCCAGGACGAGCGGGCTCAGATTGGCGCGCGCGGCGTAGATCGCCGCGGTCAGCCCCGCACAGCCACTTCCGATAATCACGACCTTGTGCATGCGCATGGCTCCGCAGATTGGATTCTCAATCGGGGCCTAAAGGTACAGAGCGAACGATGATTGTAACATCCTCGCCCATACAGGAAAGTGCAGGTATGGAAAGTGCGCAAGCACGGATTATTGACACTCCCTGGGGCTGAGCGTAGGTTTCAAGCAAGGTCACTTCCATCCGGGAATATTCGCTTTTCAGGGGGCATGCGATGGAGAAACAGATAGGCGTGGTCAGCTATTGGCTGGGTATCGTGTGCGCTCTGCTCACGATTGTCTTTCGCGCGCTGGCGGCCATTGGCATTTGGCCAAACCTCGTGCCCGCCGAGGGTGCGCCCATTACCTATTACACATTTTTGCGTGGCGGCGTTCTGCTATTCCTCGCTTCGATTGCCTCGCGCCAGGTCAGCGAGTGGCGTACCGGCAAATCCTGAGACAAAACAGCAGCACAGATTCCCAACTGCATTCCCACCTGCCCCGGTACAGAGCAGCCAATTTGGCGAAGCTTCCCTGCATATACCGATGGACAGCGTACGGGGCATCTATCTACAGTAGAAAGTCAATTCTCCCATTTTGCGAGGAGGCTGCTGCATGGATCCGCGCTATCCCATCGGGAAATTTGAACTGCCCAAAGAAGTGACGCCGGCGCTGCGGCAGGCGGCGATCGACGATATCGCCGCCACTCCCGCCAAAGTCCGGGCCGCGGTCGCCGGACTCAGCGACGCGCAACTTGATACTCCGTATCGCGAAGGCGGATGGACCGTTCGCCAGGTGGTTCACCATCTTGTGGACAGCCACATGAACGCGTACATACGGTTGCGCTTCGCGTTGACCGAGAATCAGCCGACAATTAAGCCTTACGACGAAAATAACTGGGCCAACCTCGAGGACGCCCGGAGCGCGCCAGTGGAAGTTTCGCTGAGGCTCCTGGAACCGCTGCACGAACGCTGGGTGCGATTGTTGCGCTCCGTGAAGACTGAGCAATATGCCCGCACTTTGCTTCATCCTGATCACGGCGTCAAGAATCTGGACTGGCTTTTGTTTCTGTATACCTGGCACGGGAAACATCACACCGCGCATATCACACAACTCCGCAAGCAGAAGGGCTGGTAAATCTTCGCCGCCAGAGTAGCCGAAGCACGAGCGCGTCGTGTACGATGGGTCAGCAATCTTAGGCAAAGGAGAACAGATGGCGCGAGCGACAGGAGCCTACGCAGTTTTCGAGACATCGCAGGGCAATATCGTTTGCCGGCTGTTTGAGAAGGAAGCTCCCAAGACGGTGGAGAATTTCATCGGGTTGGCCGAAGGCACGAAGGAATTTGTCAACTACACTTCCGGCAAAAAAGAAAAGCGCAATTACTATGACGGCCTGATCTTCCACCGCGTGATTCCCCAGTTCATGATTCAGGGCGGATGCCCGAGGGGAGACGGCCGCGGGGGGCCCGGTTACAACTTCGCGGACGAGTTCCATCCGTCACTGCGCCATTCCAAGGCGGGCAAACTCTCCATGGCCAATGCCGGCCCCGGCACCAATGGCAGCCAGTTCTTCATCACCGTTGCGGCCACGCCGCACCTGGATAATCGGCACACCATCTTCGGCGAGGTCGTCGAAGGCCAGGACATCGCCGACAAAATCTCGAATGTGCCGCGCGATTCGATGGACCGCCCGCACACACCCGTGGTCATTCAGAAGTTGCGCATCGAACGCGTGCCGTAGGACACCTATGCTCTCTCCCGCGCGCCTCACGGAACTCATGGTGGAACTGGTGTTTCTGCTCCTGGGGACTCTCGTCGTGTGGCTGGGAGTCAGCGGACGCGTCTATTTCGATCGCCGGAGCATTTCCTGGCTCGTCCTCAGCGTCGCCTTGCTGGCGTGGGGCCTTCTGGCGCTCGCCCGGCCCGGGCAATGGTCGGCCCGCTGGCAGAAATGGAACCGCGGACTCTCGCTGCTGCTTTTGGGTGCAATCATGCTCGCGGCAACACGCGTCCCTTTTCTCTGGGTCGGCAGATTATTGGCGCTTGCGGGATTGGTGCTAATCCTCAGAGGCATTTTTGGTTCCATCCTGATTTTGCGTCACTCCTAGCTTCGCTTTGGCTATAATGCGGGGCCAGTGGTAGCCTTCCCCGAAACAGGGATTCCGCCCGAGGAACCGAATTGCAGTTTTCATTTCTTCTAGAAGGAGATGACTTGTGTTGAAAGAATTCAAAGAATTTGCCATGCGCGGCAGTGTTTTGGACCTTGCTGTCGGCGTGATCATCGGCGCGGCATTTGGAAAGATCGTGGCTTCACTTGTGGATGATGTCCTCATGCCCCCGCTTGGGCGCTTGATTGGGCATGTGGATTTTTCCAACCTGTTTTTGAGCCTCAGCGACAAGCACTTTGACACGCTCGTGGCCGCCAAAGCAGCGGGCGCTCCCACCCTCAACTATGGCAACTTTATCAACACGATCATCAATTTTTTGATCGTGGCGTTTGCGATCTTCATGGTGGTGCGCTCAGTAAATCGCTGGATGCCGAAGCCTGTGCCGCCCCCGCCTCCGGTTACGACGAGGGATTGCCCGCAGTGCGCCATGCCCATTCCCGTCGCGGCAAGAAAGTGCGGGCACTGCACCAGCGCCGTCTAGTTTTTCGGCGGAGACTTCTTCAGGTTGGATTCCAGGTGGGCGCGGAGGCGCGTCAGGATGTTTTCTTCGTGACCGTCTTCCAGCTCCTTTTGCACTTCCTCGAGCGCGAAGTGGACGACGTCATGGTGATGCAATTCCAGCGGTGCGGTGGACTCGCTGAATCGCAGCCAGAGCCGGTGCAGCAGATTCACTTCGTTCGCCGTCAGATTCGGCGCGTGCGGGCCCAGCACTTTGTACACCTTGTCGCCGTTGGGAAGATGAATTTCCAGATTGAATTGCGGCTTGGTATCGCCCAGTTGCTCCCAGGCATCCCCAATCAGACGGGCCTGCTCATCCGTTGATTCCCTCGGCGAGTGGCCGAGCACAATGGTGCTGGATTGCAGCGAAGTGGCCGCGCGCAGGATGCCGTCCCACAAGTTGCTGGCCGCCACCACCGCGAGGCGCACGCTCTTGCCCCGTTTTTCCGCAATGGAGAGCGCCTGGGAAAACAACTGCTGCTCGATGCTTCCAAAAAGCTGCTCGGCTTCCAGATCGTATTCGCCCGATGCGGACCGGCGCAACAGGCGCACGTGCAAGACGACAACATCGCGCCGCCCGGGTTTCACCCGCTCCAGCACGTTGCCCAAATGGTAGAGCGCGTGGATATTGCTGACCGGCACCAGGATGTTTCCCGCGCGCGCACCCACGGATTCCGGGGTAAGCTCGCTTTCCATCGCCAGGTGAAACTGGTCCATCTCCACATGCTGTATGCTGCCTCGCGCACGACGGTTGTATTTCTCCGATGCCGTGAACACGATAAACAGGAAGATGGAGAACGTCACACCAGCAACCGTCGCTTCGGGCTTCGTGAACAGATTCACGACCGCGATCCCCAGCAGCGTAAGGGTGATCAAACTCAGGCCCATCGGGAGCTCCACCCCAAAGATCCGGAAGTTCAAGGGCACGCGGTATTCGCGGTCGCCGGGGTGGGTGTAGCGCAACACCAGCACCGCCAGCCCCTTCATGGCAAAACTCCAGATCACGCCAAAAGCGTACAGGTTCGCCAAGAAGGTGACTTGGCCCCGGCTGATGATGATGGTCAGAATTTGCAGTGCTGCGATGGTGTTGATGATGCGGTAGGAGGTGCCGAATTTGCGGTGCGGCTGGCGGAACCAGTCCGCCAGGACGCCATCTTCGGAGACGCGATTCAGCACGCCGTTGGAGCCGACGATTGCGGTGTTCACCGCTCCCGCCAAAATCAGCGTCCCAACCACGACGACAAAGCCGTGGAAGACCAGGCGTAACAGGAACGGGCCTTCCAGGTTCATGGCCAGGCCGCCGATCAGGTTCTCGAGGAAATGCTGGCGCTGCGCGTCCGGGATGATCATCACCGCGAAGAAGGAAACCAGCGAGGTGAACACCAGGCTGTAAATGAAGATCACCAGGCCGGTTTTCTTCAGGTTCGGCAGTTTCGGATGCTCGATTTCCCGGTATACCTGCGCCAGCGATTCTTCTCCGCTCATGGCCAGCACCGAATGCCCCAGCCCCACAAAAATCGCAATCATCGCGGCCATGTGCGCGAATTGCATGCCATAGAGCCAGCCCATGGCGTTGGGACCGAGCCTGACGTTTTGAGGAGATGGGATCGGCGGCAAAGCCGGATGGCGGATAAAAACGGTGTAGAGGCACCAACTGATCAGGATCACGACCATCACCGTCGTGATCTGCATGATGCGCATGGCTTTCTGGCTGGATTCGTGTACGCCCTTGATGTTGTACCACCAGAAATAGGTTGTGCACATGATCGCGAAGCACGCCGCGCCTATACCCGGCGCGATGTGCAACCCGATGTGGAGGTAATCGGAGGTTTCGTTGATGAGGCCGACGATGTACTGCCCCGCGGACACGCCGCTGATCGGGCCCGTCAGGATGTAGTCGAACATCAGGGCGGAGACGCTGAACTTTGCCAGCGTGCCTCCCATGGCCTCTTTGACCACGCGGTACACGCCGCCGCGCACGAACATGCTGCAACTCTCGACGTAGATCGCGCGCACGCAATAGGAAAACAGCATGATGCCGAGGATGAACCACGGCGCGGCCTTGCCGATGTAGCCCTCGGCTTCGCCACCGGCGTAGTAGGCCGAGGAAGCAAGGTCGTTCAAGACGATGGCTGCCGCGCGCCAGAAGGAGATAAAGCTCAGCAGCGCGGTGGTGGCAACCAGAACACGCGGAATTCCATTACCCAGGCGGCTCTGGGCAGCCGGGTTTTGGGGAGAGCTGCTCATTCGTTAGAAGGACTATTGACCTGCGATTTCCATGCTCGCACCTTTTTTGGAGCAAGTCTAGTTTGGGAATCGCCGAGAGATCTTGCAGGAAACGGGACGCCATGCGCGGCTGGATTTATGGGCGGGCGTGAGTCATGATTTGGCAGAGTCACATTCTTCACTAAAGGCCAATTATGCGCGCACCATTATCCAGGTCCTGGGCGGCTTGCGTCGCGTTGCTCCTGCTGGCTTGCGGCACGGCGAGAAGGCAGGCGAAGGCATCTTCCGCACTTGCAAAAGACACCGACGAGATTGTCGCCAACTACCGGAAAATCATCGTACTGATGAATGGCGCGGGCGCGCTGGACCCGGGTGTAAGAGAGCGCGTCTCCACGGCTGGAAAAATCCTCTTCCAACAAGACCAGGAGCGCCTGGCCGCACTGGAAGAGCAGATTACTCAATCTCTTGCCGGCGGGCGAACTGCTCCTGCCGAAGAGTTTTTAAGCCGCGTGGAAAACTATCCGGAGTATCGCGACGCGGACAAGCTTGCCTTCCGGGACACACTCGAAGGACTGGCGGCAGCAAAGGAAACCGCGGCAAATGCGAAGCTTCTTGCCAGAATTCGCGATGACCTGGCGGCGCTGGAACAGATTCAGGCGCTCTACCAGAAGGAGATCGGCGAAATTCTGGGGAATCTGCAAACCCGCGGCATGGTGGTTCACCGGGAAGCCTGGGAACGTTACGTCAGTTTTCTGCAGCAGAAATATTCACGCGAGAAGATTTTGAAGGGGCTGGAAGGGACGCTGCCGCCCGCGGAAACGCGCGGCGGCGGTGCGAAGAAAAAAACATCGAACGGCGAAGTGTTTGGAACGGACCTGCCGCCAAAAACGCTGGTGTTGACGTTCGATGACGGGCCGCATCCTCGCTACACCGACCAAATCCTGGAAATCCTGAAGAAATATGGATTGAAGGCCGTGTTCTTCGAGGTGGGGCGCAACCTTGGCCCAGAAACCACGGATGCCAACGCCAAGCTCGCTCCCACGGCCGCGGTGAGCACGCGAATCCTTGCGCAGGGATCGACGCTGGGAAATCACAGCTACAGCCATCCGGTGCTGCCGAAAATGGACGAGGCCGGCTACACAAAAGAGATCGATACCACCAGCGCTTTGCTCACCACGCTTTTGAAGGCACCGCCGGTATTGTTCCGCCCGCCCTATGGCGCGATCAACGCGGGCATCCTGTCCAAAGTGCAAAGCGACAAAATGAAGGCGATTTTGTGGAACGTGGATTCGGAGGATTGGGCCGATCCCGTGCCGAATTCGATTGCCCAGCGCGTGCTGCAGGAAGTGGAAAAACAAGGGCACGGAATCATCTTGTTTCACGACATCCACAAAGTAACCCTGGAAGTGCTGCCGCAGTTGATTGAAACGCTGCAGAAGGATGGATTTCAGTTTGCTTCCTGGAACGGCAGCGCGTTCGCCGTGGAAGGAACGCGCGGGCTGGAGACGGCCCAGTCCCAGCCGGCTCCGGTGCCGATCTACCGGGAAAGCTGGGCCGCGGTGATCGGCATCGATGCTTACCAGACCTGGCCGAAACTGAGTTACGCGGCGAACGACGCGCAAGCCGTGCGCGATCTGCTGATCAAGAAATACAATTTCAAGACGGATCACACTTTTCTGCTGCTGGACAAGGAAGGGACGCGGCAGAACATTTTGTCGCTCTTGGGAGATAAACTTGGCAATCCCGATCTGGTGAAGCGCGAGGATCGCGTGTTCGTGTTTTTTGCAGGGCATGGAGCCACGCGGCATCTGGCCTCCGGGCGCGACCTGGGCTACATCATTCCCGTGGATGCGGACTTGAGCAATTACGAGGGCCAGGCAATTTCGATGACGAATTTTCAGGATATTGCGGAGGCCGTTCCCGCAAAACACATCCTCTTCGTGATGGACTCCTGCTACAGCGGGCTGGCGCTGACGAGGGGCGGGGGAACGCTGGGTGTGGGCAATTATCTGCTGGAAATTTCGCGGCGGACGGCGCGGCAAATGTTCACCGCGGGCGGCATGGACCAGCAAGTGGCGGACAACGGCCCGAACGGCCACTCGGTGTTTACGTGGACCTTGCTGCAAGGGCTCGACGGGCGCGCGGATTTGAATGGCGATGGCGTGGTCACCGCAACGGAACTAGCGGCGTACGTGACCCCGGCCGTGTCGGCGCTGTCTCACCAGACGCCGGCGTTTGGCAATCTGCCCGGAAGCGAGGGCGGCGATTTCATTTTTGAGCTGAACCACGAGACGGAATTCCTGAATGAGAATTCGGCGCAACTGGGCGATGAAGGAATCAAGCTGAACACGCAATTGGAACAATTGCGCGAGCAAATCCGCAAAGAGGCGGCGCAGAACGCCGAGCTGAAGAAACAATTGGCGGCAGCGCAAGCGCAACTTCAGGAGGGGCAGCAGGCTGGCAAAACTGGCACGACGCCCGCGGCAGGTGCGGAGGCTGGCGTCAAGGACGTGCCAGCGGCGACAAACGATGAGGGCATGCGGCTATACAAAGAGAGAAAGTACAGCGAGGCCGCGGAGAAATTCAAGCAAGCCGCCCAAATGAAGCCGGACAGCGCGTTGTTTGCGAATAACTCGGGTTTCGCGCATTTCAAGCTGGGCTTGTATGCGGAGGCCATCGAGTGGTTCGAAAAAACAATCGCCCTGGATCCAAATCGCGCCATAGCCTACTTGAATCTGGGAGACGCGTATTTTCAGGTGGGGAAAAAGAGCGAGGCCAAATAGGCTTATCAGAAGTATTTGCAGTTGCAGCCGAATTCCAAGGCTTCTGCCGGTGTGCAGGAGAAGTTGAAGAGCTTGGAGCCGCCGGTGAATTAAGCCGCAAATCCAAAGTTGCAGAGGGATTTCTCCGCTCCGGGACGGCAAAAAGCGCCGTCCCTCGGGTTGAAATGACAGATTTTGGGCGGTGGAGGATGTGGAAGAAATCCAGTTTCGGTTTTCAGGTTAAGTGGTGGGGCTGCGAAATTCCTTGGCGCAATCCGTGCAGGGGCACATCGAGCGGAGATAGTCGTAGCTGAAAATTCCCGTGGAGTGGCCGTCAGTGAAGTTGATCTGGATGGCGTAATTGCCCACTTGCGTCGCCGACTGCGCGCGCGGCTTGGGCTTGAACATTGGTAACACGGCCGAGGGCGCGGGACTACTCTCCGCAAACGCCTGTTTCTTGCCGCGCTCGTCGTTGCAGGTGGCGCACGGACAATTATCCCGGAGATAGGGAAAATCGAAGTGGCTCTCGTGGCCGTCGGCCCACGCGATGTCCACACCCGCGCCCGTTTTCACGTGAATTTTCACGGCCGTGGGTTTTTTGCGATGATCGATTGGGATAGGCATGGGGGAAGAGTTATCAGTTGTCGGTTATCAGTAGTCAGTTCACAGTTTACCGCCGGAATGAATTTTTCTGAAATCCGTTTGCCCGTCTAAGGGTTTGCCGCTCCCCGAGAAAAGCACGTTCGCAGAGTTGCGTGCGGCCTAAAAGCGGCGGCGAGCCGCCGCACTCCAAATGGGCCGAGCAGCCGAGACCCAAAGGGCTTGCGGACATGGGGCGCAGCGTGCTGCGCCCCTACGAAAGCAAAATCCGTGGGCCCTACGGTCGGAATGACACAATTTGCGTGGTGGACGATGTGGGAAAATCCAAGGCAAGAGTAACCCAAGAGCAGCTTGGAAAGATCTGCAATCTAGCGAGATGGGGCGCAGCGTGCTGCGCCCCTAGGAAAGCATGAAACCCAAGAGCCGCCCAAGAGTCGCCGGTGCAAAGACTGGCCCAGTACAGGAGGAGGATCAGTGGGCGTCTTCCTTTGTCTTATGGTTGCAGCAATCGCCTGGAGGAATCGGGTTGCCGTGCGGGCACGTGGTGGGATGGCCGAGAAAGGAGCAGATGCGCTGGTCGAGTTCCGGGCTGATGATGTGCTCGAACTTGCAGGCCTGCGTGTGCGCCTCGTGATCGTCAATCCGGAAGGTGTCCTTGAACAATCTTTCCGCCAGACGGTGACGCCTGACCACATCGCGCGCGCGGCTCTCGCCTCGCTTGGTCAGTTGCACCTCATGATCCTGCACGTGCACCAGTTGCAGATCCTCCATTCGCGCCAGCGTGCGCACGGGATCCACTCCGCCGGGCGTGCGGATGTGCTGCAGGTCGGCCTTGTTGCCTTCTTCGCTACACACCCAGATTTGCTCGAGCAGGTGATCGAAGTGAATGCCATCGTCCATGGAGACACGCTGGTCCACCGCCAGGTGCCCGTGCGCCAGCTCGATTCGCCGGTCCGCTTGCTGCGCGATATCGGGGTCGTGCGTCACCATCAGGATCGTGTGGCCCGCGCTGTGCAGCTCGCGGAACAATCCAATCACGATCTCCTCGTTCGCTTCGTCCAGATTGCCCGTGGGCTCATCGGCAAGGATCAGTTTGGGCTGGTTGATCAGCGCCCGCGCGATGGCCACGCGTTGCTGCTCGCCACCGGAAAGTTGCGAAGGCAGGTGCGTCATGCGGTGGGTGAGCCCCATGCGTTTCAGCGCTTCGGAGGCCTGCGGTTCGTCCGTGACGCTGTGAAAGTATTGCGCCAGCATTACGTTTTCGAGCGCGGTCAGGTAGGGCACCAGGTGAAACTGCTGGAATACAAAGCCGATCTTTTCGGCACGGTAGCGCACCAGCTCGCTTTCGCCCAGGTTCGCCAGATCGACTCCATCCACGATCACGTGGCCCGAGGTCAGCGCATCCAATCCGCCGAGAATATTGATCAAGGTGGTTTTGCCGGAGCCCGACGGGCCCATGAGGGCCACCCACTCGCCCGCATGGATTTTTACGGAGATGCCGTCCAGAGCGCGGAGCGTCCCGTATTCCTTTACCAGCGATTCGATCACCACTTGCGAGCTCACGCTTCACCTCGGAACACTGATGCGGGACGTATGCCGGCCAGCCGCCTCAATGGAAACGCGCTAGCAATGGAAACAATCACGGTGACGGTCACAGAAAAAGGATACACAATCCAGCGCGGCTGTGCAGCCACGCCGAACACCGCTTTTCCCAACCAGATGGATAGGAGCAAGCCGATCGCCGACCCGAGCAAGCCCCCGACAATCCCCATGAGAATGGCTTCGGCGAGGAACAACCGCACCACGCGCCGCACTGAGCCGCCAATGGCCTTCATCAGGCCAACATCATTTTTTCGTTCGATGGCTACGTTGCTCATGCCTGCCATCACGCACAGGGAAGTTAGAATCAGCACGAGTACCACCGTTGCGGAAAGCAGGCCGCTGATGCGGTTGTAGATGCGGCCTTCCGCTTCGGCGAGTTGCTTGATGCCGTGAACGTCAACGCCGGGAAGGCTCTGTCCGAGATGGGCGATGAACTGGTTCAACGAATTGGGCGTGCCAGTCACGCTGAGTTGGATCAGGCTAATGCGCCCGGGCAGATTCGCAAGGGCTTGCGCGGTGCCGAGGCGCGTGAAAATCTGCGTGTCTTCCGCCCCGCCAGTGGCCACTACCGCAAATATTTTGCAGGCCGCTGTGCGTCCTTCATTTCGAAGCTGCAACGAGTCGCCCGCATGCACTTGAAATTGCGTGGCGGCCTTGGCGCCGACTTCGCACGCTGCCGGATTGTTCTCAAGCGACGCGAGGTATTCGCTGCGCCGGCCCGGGCGAATCTCGGTCAAGCCGTGCCCCTCCGTACCTGCAATCACCGCGGGCTCGAAGTGAATCTCTCCCACTTTGGCAATTTCGCCGATAACGTATAGAAAAGCTACGGCCGGGACCGGCTTGCCTTCGTTGTGTGCGGGTAACTGCCGCAGCACCGTTTCATCCAACGTCGCGCCATTTCCGTCCGTGCCGGTGTCGCGCGGGGCAACGATCACGTTCGCTCCAAGCCCGCGAAATTCGGTGGTCAACCGCCGCTTTGCATCAATCTGCAAATTTAGAAGAGCCGAGGTCACCGCCGCGCCCGCTCCCAGCGCCAGCAAAATCACAAATAGCCGGGCATAATTCGCGGTGAGCAGCCTCCGCACAATGCGCCAGAACATTGCGGTGGTTGGCATCATTCGCCTCGCAAAATCGGCGCCGGATCGTAGCGCGAAGCCCGGCGCAACGGAAACGCGCTGCCCAATAGAGTGATCAGTGCCGCGAGCACAAGAATAATCAGAAGCACAAAGAACTTGGGCGCCGGGGCAAAACCGAAAATCCGTTCGCCGAGCAGGCGCGCCAACACAATGCCAAGCGCGTAGCCGATCCCGCCTCCCACAAACGCGAGCAGCAACTGTTCCGCGGCCAGCAGCACACCGACAAGTCCGGAGCCCGCACCCAGCGCCTTCATCAGGCCAATCTCCGTGCGCCGCTCGATTACCGATGCCGCCGCCGAAGCGCCCACGGCCAAGGCCGAGGCCAGCAGCGCCGCAAACGTCACCAGCCACAGCAGCGTGCGCACCCGCGTCAAGATGTTTCCTTCACCTTCGGCCACGCGCCGGATCACGCGCACGTCCGTCCCCTTCAGCTCTTCGCTGATTTGCAGCGCGATCGCGCTGATGTATGGCGTGCAGTACCAAGTGTCGAACTCCGCCGGCGTCATGGTCTTGGGATCTTTTCGCGCAAAGGCATCTTCCGGTTTGGTCAGCGCGCTCACGTACAGGCGGCGGTATTGTCCCGGTTTGTTCGCCAGTTGTTGGGCCCTGCCAAGCGACGCGACAATCGCATCGTCCTCCGGCCCGCCGGTCGTCAAAATCCCCACCACGTTCAGCTCCATCCCGGTGGACTTGTCGGTTGCCGCCACACTCAGGACATCGCCCACCTTCACGCCGTATCTCTTGGCAAGGGCCGCACCAACGACGCAATCCGTGGAATTATCGTTGAACCACTTCCCTTCCACATGCCACCACGGATTCGTCTTCTCGATTCCCGTTTCGTAAGTGGTGCCGTCAGGGATGGGAACCTCCCGGTCGTGCCATGTCCCGATGAACGTCGTCCTGCCGATCGCGCGCAGCGGCTCAGCGGCCGTGTTGTTCACTGCCACTGCGTCCACTGGCACATCCAGGATTGGCGCGAAGGACATGATGTTGAAGCGCCAGAAGATTGTTTTGAGTTTGCCCAGGTCCGCTTCCGGCAGGTACGCGCCGGCATTTGCCGGGCGGTAATCCACGCCGCCAATCTCCAGCGGCAAGGAATCCGCCAGCGGCGTCACCAGCAGATTCGCACCCAGGCTGCGGAATTCCTGGGCCAGACGGTCGCCCACGTCCAGCGAAACGCTCAGCGCCGCCGTGGCCACGGCCATCCCCAGCGCGAGCGCAGCCATGGTCAACAACTTACGGCGTGGCCGGCGTGTAAATGAATCCGCTACGAGTCGAAGGAACATTTCACCTGGTCAAAATTTCGGTGCTCGTTCAGAACCAACGATTGCTTCTCATTCTCTGGAACGCCGGAAAAGCCTTCCTCAGGGGCTGAAGCCCCGTAATAGCCAAGCACCTAATGTCGGAGCTAAAGCTCCGACCCCCTGAGGTGCGGAGTTTTTCAGCAAACTTCCAAAACGCCTGCTATTTGCCTAGCGCGGGATCTCTTCCGCGGATTTCGTTAGCGCCGAAACATCAATCACGATCGTGTCGCCATCCACTTTCGATGCGAAACCAATGGGATTGCACCCGCCTTTTTGTCCGATCGACGGAATGTAGATGGCCGAGGCGCAATGCCGGCAAATGACGTTCTGCCCTTCCTGCCGGTAGCCATCCGCGCCGCAAATCAGGCAGGCATCCAGTGCCGTACCGTAGCCCCCCGGCTTCTTGATCACCATGAAGCGGATGGCCTGGCCATTCACGTTGATGGAAAACAAGTGCAGATTGCCATCCTGCACTTCCGCCACCGGGATGCGCACAAGATTGTTCACCGCTTCCACGGGCTTCGCTTGCACCGGAGCCGCATTGACTCGCGCATAAATAAAATCGGCCGTCAGCGCCAGGATCACGCTCAGGCTCATCACGGCGGCCGCAATCATCCACCGCCGCTGCCGCCGGTTTTGCGCCTCCAGGAGGCGGCGCTCCGCGTCATTCATTGGCGCGGTCGCCGCTTTGGCGTGCGTCGCCGATTGCCACTCGCGGAAGATCATCAGCGCTGCTGCGCCAAACACAAATATGAAGAAGAACAATTCATTGCGCACGATCGGCCCCAGCAGCGCCATCTCGCCTTTGCTCGAAGGCAACCAGCGCGCCTCGCTCAATTCGTGCAAGCCCGTAACCGCAAGTTGAATCGCAACCAGTATGAGGATCGCGCTGGTGACCGCGAAAAAGCGGTGCAGCGGCACCTTGAGTGTCCCCTTGAAAAAGAAAACTCCCACCGCCACCGCCGCGGCAATCCCCACGCCTGTGCCAATCCACGTTTGCAGCCCTTCGGTGGACATCTCCACCGCGCGCAGAATCAACGCGAGTTCCGCTCCTTCGCGCAGCACCATCAGGAAAACGAATAGCGCGATACCCCATCCAGCGGCCTTGCCGGCACGCTCCGCGTAACTCTCGACTTTGTGCTCAATTTCCTTTTTCAGGTGCCGCGCGACGCGATTCATCCAGATGATCATGGTGACCACAAAAACGGCAGCCACAAGCAGCAGCAACCCCTCAAAGCCGTCTTCGCTGATCTGGAAACGCTCCAAAGCAATTGCAGCCGCAAGACTTAGCGCCACGGCGCTGGCCACCCCGCCCCAAACGTAGCGCGCCAGATGGGCGCGCCCGGTGCGCGAAAGGTAGACGAGGATGATACCGACGACGAGTGCGGCTTCGACACCTTCACGAAGGGCAATGAGGAAAGCGGAGAGCAAGGGAACTCCAGATGAAAATCATTTGCAACAACAATACCAGTTTACCCTCCCCCCTTTCCTTCGTCAAGCTCACCCTTCCTTCCTGTCTTAGCTCCATAATTCTGTCACCCCTTAACGGCAACGTGAAAATGTCACCCTATGAGACAGGAGACATTCACGTTGAGTCAGAAGGAACTTCAGCGAGTGAGCGTAATTACCGCTT
>JBEKOE010000027.1:0-61310 GCA_049522075.1 Candidatus Acidiferrum sp. | reverse complement strand
AAAATTATGGAAGTCAACGCTCTCCAACAGATGCTTTCGCGGCTGCGGCAGGTGCAGGAAGACCTGCAGCGGCAGGTGAACTCCGTCGCGGTGGAGGCTTCGGCCGGCGGCGGCATGGTCACGGTGAAGATGAACGGCCAGAAGCAGGTGCTGGACGTCAAGATCGAAGCGGAAGTGTATGCGAGCAAGGATCAGGAGATGCTGCAGGATTTGTTGCGGGCGGCGGTGAATGAAGCTTCACGGCGGGTGGATGAAGAGCTGGCCAATCAGATGAGGAACCTTGCGGGCGGCATACCCGGCATGGCGGGTTTGAAGATTCCCGGATTGTTCTGAAGTATCTACGGTAACCCACTTCTTAGACCTCAATTGGAAAAGTAGAACGAATGGGCGTCGGGCGGTTCATGGCCGAGCAACTGCGCCAGCCGAGCGGCTGGTTTGGCTCGCAGGTGATTAGCCGGCTCATGAATCTCGGCAACCGGCAAATCGTGGCGACAACTGTTGCGTTGCTGGAAATTCAACCACAGCATCGTGTGCTTGAAATTGGATTTGGCGGCGGTGCCGGGCTCGCACGGCTTGCGGAGCAGGTTCAAAGTGGCGTCGTCATGGGCGTGGATTTCTCTGCGGATATGGTTCGCCGCGCCGAACGGCGCTTCCGCAAAGAAATCGCGGCGGGGCGAATGGAGGTACAACTCGGAGACGTTTCCCAACTTCCCTACCCCGATGAGAGTTTCGATCGTGGGTTGACGGTCAACACCATTTATTTCTGGCCGGATGCTTTGAAGGGGCTGGGAGAGATTCGGCGGGTACTCAAGCCTCAGGGGCGCGTTGCAGTTGCGATCCGATCGAAAGAGAAGATGAACAAATACCAGGTCACGAGGCACGGGTTCCGTCTTTTTTCCACCGACGAGCTTGCTGGCCTGATGCAGATGGCCGGTTTTCGCGCTCTAAGGGTCGAGCACCGCGACCAAGAGAGAACTTATGACCAGGTCATCGTTGTGGGATCGAGCCGATAAGGTTGTGAACAATGTTAAGGTCTGGTTCCCTTGAAGTTCAAATGATCTCCAGTCATCCTGCGGGCCGCCCTAGGCGCTAGGGAACGACAGGGAGCACGAGCGCGGAGGCGTTGGACCTGGAGTGATAGACGCGCTCGGTGGCCTTCTGGAAATCGGCTTCGCTGGCTTCCGGAATATTCACGAACTTTTGCGGGTTGCGGTCGACCAGGGGAAACCAGGTGCTCTGGATCTGCACCATGATGCGATGACCGCGCCGAAACGTGTGATTGATATCGGGCAGCGCAAAATTGAGCGCGGTAGGCTGGCCGGGTACGAAAGGCTCGGGCCGCTCAAAGGAGTTACGGAATTTTCCGCGGAATGGTTCGCCGCGCACAAGCTGCTCGTAGCCGCCCATTTTCACTTCCTTCGGATTGGGATCGGGATTGGGAAAATCGTTGGGGTAGACATCAATCAGCTTCACGACATAATCCGAGTCGGTGCCCGAGGTGGAAACCCACAAGTGCGGCGAGACAGCTCCCGAGACGGTTATGTCCTCGTCCAGCGGCGCGGTCTGGTAAACGAGCACGTCCGGGCGCTTGGCGGCAAAGCGCTGGTCGGCGTCCATGTAGGTTTGCGGCACGCCGAGCGCGGGGAAATTCACGAAGGGCACGGGATGCGCCGGATCGCTGACGTATTCATCAAAGCTACTGGTTGATTCCGCAGGCGGGTCGAAGGAAAGCTGACCGCTCGCGTGCAGGTAGAGCGAGCGCGGCTCGGTATTTTTCGGCGGCCAGGAATCGTAGCGGCGCCAGACGTTCGTACCCGTCTCAAACACTAGCGCGCGCGGAAGATCGGCGTTACCCTCGCTCTTCAGATACTGGCGGAAGAAAGGCAGTAGCACGCTGTCGTTGAAGAACAACGTATTTTTTGCGGCAAAGTCGACGTCGCCGAGGTGATCGCCTTCCCCATGCGCCCAGCCGCCGTGAACCCACGGGCCCATCACCAGCGTGTCCGGCGTATCCGGATTGAATCTCGCGACGGATTGAAAAACTTTTCCCGGGCCGACCAGATCTTCGGCGTCAAACCAGCCGCCCACGGCGAGCACGGCGCAACGCACATTCTTCAGGAACGCGGAAATGTTGCGCGCCTTCCACCAATCGTCGTAGTTGGGGTGATTGACCTGTTCATCCCAATAGACACTGTAGTCTTTCAGATAGCGGCTCCTGAGGTTAGAGAGCGGACCCGCCTGCAGATAGAAGTCGTAGCCATCGGTGGTGCCGTAATCGAAGCGCGGCCAATTCTCCGGTGGCGGCGCAATTTCCGTGCGCGGCTTAAAAATGACGTAGAAACCGAAATTGGCCTCCAGCATGAACGCGCCGTTGTGATAGGCGTCATCGCCCATGTAAAGATCGGTGACGGGCGCTTGCGGCGACGCGGCCTTGAGCGCGGGGTGCGAATTGATTATGCTTGCGGCAGTGTAAAAACCATCGTAGGAAATTCCGTAGATGCCCGCCTTGCCGTTGTTGTTGGGAACGTTGTGCAGCAGCCATTCAATGGTGTCGTAGCAATCGGTGCTTTCGTCCACGTCTTTCGCCGACTTCTTGTTTTCCTTGTGCGGCGTGACTTCGATGAAATCGCCTTCGGAGAGAAAACGCCCGCGGGCATCCTGGAAGACGAATATGAAGCCATCGCGCTCGAAGCTTTCGCCGGGCCCCAGCGATTTGCGGTAGCGATCCGGGCCGTAGGGAGCAACGCTGTAGGGCGTGCGATTGATGAGGAACGGATACGCGTGCGAGGCGTCCTTGGGCACGTAGACGGCAGTGAAGAGCTTCACCCCATCACGCATGGGGATGCGGAATTCGTACTTGGTGTAGTGGGCTTTGACATCGTAGGAGGGTGGATTTTCGGGTTTCGCTTGAGCCTGGAGAAGCGCGGGCAAGAGCAACAGCACGGCGCAAAAAAGCAGGAATAGGCGGCGTGATGGGGCAGCGGACTGGCGGAAGGAAGTCATGCGGTTGCTCCTTGAAAATTCGCAGGCGAATTATCATGTGGAACCTTACTTCGCGAGGAGCGGGGTGTCAACCGTTTCGCAGCAGAAAACGTTGCTGCGAAATCGCAAGCGGAGAGCTAACGGGAAACCGCACGGAACGAAATGGGAGCGCGCCGAGACTCCCGGAGTTGCAGATGGGGACGCAGTCTCTCCAGAGCCGCCGCCGCCGTAAGGCCATATTTCGCGCGGAGCTGTTCCGGTTTGCCATGTTCGATGAACTGGTCGGGCCAACCGATCCGCTCGACTGGCTTTTGAATGCCAAGGTTGCTGAGTTCTTCAAGGACCGCGCTGCCAAAGCCGCCCATAAGCACGTGATCTTCGATCGTGAGAATGACGTCCACACTCCGGGCGAAAAACTCCACCGTCTGCGAGTCCAAGGGTTTGCTGAAGCGCGCGTTGATGACCGCCGCGCTGACATCCTGCTTTTCGAGTTGCGCGGCGATCTCCTCGGCCAGCGGCACCATGGCGCCCAAAGCGAAAATCGCGACGCGGTCGTTTTCGGAGTGGCGCAGGATTTCCGCCTTGCCGATGGGAATGACTTTGGGAAACGGCTTCATTTCCACGCCCATACCGGCGCCGCGAGGATACCGGATAGCGATCGGGCCATCGTGGAGGGTCGCGGTATAGAGCATGTCCGCCAGTTCATCTTCATCCTTCGGCACCATGTGCACGATATTGGGTATCCCGCGCAGATAGCTGATGTCGAAGAGGCCGTGGTGCGTGGGGCCATCGTCGCCGGAAAGGCTGCCGCGGTCCATGCAGAAGACCACGGGAAGATTCTGCAAGCAGACGTCGTGGACGATGGGATCGAAAGCGCGCTGCAGAAAGGTGGAATAGATGGCCACCACGGGCTTCAGTCCCTTGGCGGCCAGGCCCGCGGCAAAGAGCACGGCGTGTTCTTCGGCGATGCCGACATCGAAGTATTTCCCAGGATGCTGTGCCTGAAAGCGGTCGAGCATGGTGCCATTCGGCATTGCCGCGGTGATGGCCACAATGTTGGGATCGCGGTCCGCGAGTTTGTTCAGCGTTTCGGCGAAGACTTCCGAGTAAGTCGGTTTGCCGGATGGTTGTGTTTCGCCCGTTTCCGGATCGTAAGGCCCGAGGCCATGGAATTTCTTCTGCTTGCGCATGGCCGGCTCGAAGCCCTTCCCTTTCGTAGTGAGCACGTGGAGCAACGCAGGCCGCTTCTGCCGCTTCAGCGATTCGAGCGTGTGAATCAAAGTCGGAATGTCGTGGCCATCGATGGGCCCGTAATACTTGAGGCCGAGTTCCTCGAAAATGACGCTGGGCCACAGCATGCTTTTGGCGGCTTCTTCGGCTTTCTTGGCGAGACGAAAGGCGCTCTGCCCGCCGATAAGTTTTACGAATTTCCCGGCGTGGCCGTGCAACGCGTCGAATTTCGGATGAGTGACGATCCTATTGAGGTAGGCAGCAATCGCCCCGACGTTTTTGTCAATGGACCACTCGTTGTCATTCAGGATGACCAGCAGTTTCTCCGTGTGATGCGCGATATTGTTCAGCGCTTCAAAGGTGATGCCACAGGTAAACGCGGCATCACCGGCGAGAGCAACCACGTGTTCGGACCCACCCTGCCGGTCCCGCGCCACGGCCATGCCCAATGCCGCGGAGAGCGCCGTGCCGGCATGGCCCGCGCCGTAACAATCATGCTCGCTTTCCGTGCGCAACATGAAGCCGTTCAAGCCGCCGGGCTTACGAATAGTGTGAAAAAGGTCGCGCCGCCCGGTGAGCAATTTGTGGACGTAGGCCTGATGGCTGACGTCGAAAACGAAGTGGTCCTTGGGCGTGTCAAAAACGTAGTGCATGGCGATGGTGAGTTCCACGACGCCCAGATTTGGGCCCAGGTGCCCGCCATTCTTCGCGAGAACGTTGATGAGTTCCTCGCGGATTTCCGCCGCGAGCTGCTCGAGCTGCGAGATGTTGAGCTGCTTTACGTCCGCGGGGGAGCGGATTCCGTCAAGTAGTTGAGCCATATCCTCTGAACACAGTGTTGCTTGCCGATTAGATGAGGGGTTCTCCCTAAAGGATACCCCGGAAACGGCGGTGGTGGGTTAGTTGCACATTATCCGACTTCACAGGCGTTAGCCCCGGGGCCGGGTTGCCGTTCAATGATTTTCGGCGTCTATCCAGCTTGTTATGAACTTGTCGCTTGCTCGGAGGTCTCTTTTTTCAGTGGCGTGAAGTAGAGCCAGCGCAGCAGAAGATACCATACCAAAAGGAGCAGGAAGAACGTGACGAATTCAGGCAAGGCAGCTCCGAGCAGACCGCGAGCCGAGCCGGTGGTGTGCGGTACGATTGCTCGAAATTCGTCCCGCACAAACCAGACTCCAACAGGCGAAGCAAAGATATTCACGAAGTGCAGAATGCACTGCGCGAGCAGGTACCCGAGAGCAATAGCGCCAACAAAGCTCTCTACCATAGCCCGTTTCAATCGCTCAAACATGGTTCCTCCTTGCTAGTCTCGTGCGGTACTTGCTCAAGCTACGGAGCGGTCCCATACCGTACACCCAGCAGGACAGAAGCCAGGCTGCGGCAAAGCTAATAAGAGCATTGAAAAGAAAAAACAATGTGGTGGTCAACATCCAGCGGTCTGCACCAGTCAATGTAGGAGAAAAGTATGGAATGTTAAGAATTGCCACTGCAGTAAACAAGAAATTGGCGGCACGCCCAAGTGGACTCCACAGAGCATGCAATCCCCAGTAAAGCGACCACAGGAGGAGAACAGCGATGGCAACCGCTGCAATGTGGGAGTCAGCCAAGATTTCGCGAAGAGAAGGTTTCACGCAATCCCTGTTAGTTGTCATTCTCGCAGCTTAGCTTGATTCAGCCAAATAAAATAAGATGCGGGTTGTTGGCCCCCAGCTATCGAATGACACAGTTCCCGCAAGCTGACGCATCACTCAAACGGCGGCGTGTTTGCTTCAGGAAGCACGCCTGTGCTACACAAGGGGCATGCCCGATTTTGCCGCTCCCGTGGAAAGACTCATTGACGAACTGAAGCACCTGCCCGGCATCGGGCAGAAAACCGCGCAGCGCCTGGCCTTCCATTTATTACGGGCCACGCCCGAAGAAGCCCTCTCGCTGGCCGAGGCTATCCGCGATGCCAAGGAAAAGATCCGCACGTGCACGGTCTGCTGCAACCTGACCGATACCGATCCGTGCATCTATTGCGCCGGCCCCACCCGGAACAAGCGCACGATCTGCGTAGTGGAGGAAGCGCATAACATTCTGGCCATCGAGAAGACCCGCACTTATACCGGGATGTATCACGTGATGGGCGGTTCGCTTTCGCCTTTGCAGGGACGCGGGCCGGAACAACTGCACATCAAGAGCCTGATCGAACGCCTGAAAGGCGGCACGGTCGAGGAAATCATCATCGCCACGAATCCCACTGCCGAGGGCGAAGCGACCGCCATTTACCTGTCGAAATTGCTGAAACCGCTGGGCGTACGCGTTACGCGCATTGGCGTAGGCATTCCCGTGGGCGCGGATCTGGAATATGCCGACGAAGTCACCATGCTGAAGGCCATGGAAGGGCGGCGCGAGCTGTGACGCCGGCAAGGATTAGGCATAGCGGTGACTCGTGTCCTGGAAATTTTGCGGTTGACGGTCAGGGTCTGGAATAGAGAAAAACGGCGAAGTACGATCTTGCGTTGCGAGGGTGAGACCCCAGCCTGCGAGAGAGCTTCGGTCCATGCCTATTTCTCCGCGATTCTCGGCGATCCGCGAGGCGCAAGAACTTCTGCTGGAGCATTTCGGGCCAACGCCGCTGATCAAGTCGAAATCCCTGGGCAGTGCGGGCGCTCAGGTTTACCTTAAAAACGAAACGGTGCTTCCAACGGGCTCGTTCAAGCCGCGCGGCGCGCTCTTCGCCCTCGCCAGCAACCTGAAACGCCGCCACATCGAAGAAGTGATCGCATGCAGCACCGGCAATCATGGCGCGGGGGTCGCGTTTGCCGCGAGTTCCCTGGGCGTGCCAGCCACCATTTTCCTGCCGGAGCATCCGGTTCCCGTGAAACGCAAAAAAATTGAACAACTGGGCGCGCGGATCGTGGACACGGGCAGCCCCGACCTTGCCGGCGCATTTCAGCATGCGAACGAGTACGCGCAGCGCCCCGGCGTCTATTTCTTGAATGATGCCACCGATCCCGATCTTCCCGCGGGCACGGCTACCATCGCCATGGAGCTCCTCGAGCAGTTGCCGGCGATGAGCACCGTGATTGTGCCGATGGGAGACACGGCGCTGATCCGCGGCATCGGCGCGGCATTGAAGCAGCGCGCGCCTTCCGTGAGAGTCGTGGGCGTGCAAGCTGAACGCGCGCCTTCCTATTATTTGTCCTGGCAACAGGGCAAGGCCGTGCAAACCGACACTTGCAACACGTGCGCCGACGGATTGGCGACACGCACGCCCGACGAAGCCAATGTGGCGAGCATCCGCGAGGTTGTGGACGAGGTGCTTCTGGTAAAAGAAGAAGAAATGCTCGAGGCCATCCGGCGACTTCGCCGGGAAGAGGGAATTTTGGCGGAGCCTGCGGGCGCCGCCGCCGTGGCAGCGTATCTGAGCAGTGGACCACGCACGGGGCACACAGTGTTGCTTGTAACCGGGCGCAACATTTCCGAGGCCGTGCGACAGCAGGCGGGAATTGCCGCGGGTTGAGCGCAAATGCAAGAGAAAAAAGCAGAAAACTCGTGAACCGATGGCGCTAGTACGTCTAGCATCTTTCTCCCTCTAGGCAAGCAGAGTAATTCAGGATAGAGTTTGAATCCCGCGGTGGAAGTCCCCACCATATCGCGACTGGTTCGGCACGAACCGGTGCAGGAGGTGCGCAATGCCCCGATTGGCGCACTACATGGCTCAGTACGATCACGAACATGGTTCGCTGTGGAATAAGTTGCTCCACGGCGTTGGGATCCCGTTGATTTTTGCTGGGATTATCCTCCTGGTGCTATTGAAGTGGCGCTGGGGAGTATCGTGTTTCGCGGGTGGGTGGATTCTCCTGTTCGTAGGACACCGGGTCGAGGGCAACAACCCAGCGTTTTTTCAGGGACCGATCTATTTGCTGGTAGGGCCGATCTGGGTGGCCAAGGAAATATGGACGTTTCTGAGCGGGGCCGAGCGCGGACCGGAGCACGATGTCCTGCCCCCGAAGCAGTCCTAAGTCATTGTAAAGGTGGATGTTAGAAACGGTACGGCGACGATGCAAAATGAAGAAGGCGGGCCCGAACTGGCACCGGATAAGACGCCTCAGCTACAGGATGAGGCGGGAGATATGGTGACTGAAGGCGCAGTGAACACAAGCTCTGAATTGAGGAAGCGGCGCAGCACGCGGATCGTGCAGGCCGTGCCGCTCACGGTGACCGGCGTGGACGCCCTTGGACGCCCCTTCGCCGAGCGCACGTCCACACTCATCATCAATTGCCACGGCTGCCGTTACCAGTCCAAGCATTACGTCCTGAAAAACATGTGGGTCAACCTGGAAGTGCCCCACCCGGACGCCGGGCATTCGCCGAGGCGCGTGCGCGGAAAGGTCGCGTGGATTCAGCGGCCGCGGACAGTGCGCCAGCTCTTCCAGGTGGCCCTGGAATTGGAACAGGCCGGCAATGCCTGGGGGATAGCGTTCCCGCCTGACGATTGGTTTGTGTTTCCAGAAGAGCCAAGCATTTCCGCAGGCGGCGGGATTCCCGCTGAATTACCGGCTAGTTCGACGATGCCGCTCGCGGGAGAGGTGACGCCGCCGCCGGTCGAAGCGGAAGCGGGCGGACCGTTACTGGACAACTTGCGGGTCTTCCCGGCCCCGGCGAGCGCTACGGACGCGTCGCTGCAACTGGCGCGGCAGGTCGCGCGCCTGCTGGCGGAAGCGAAGCAGCAGATTCACACGGCAGCGCACGAAGCGGCCGTGCAAGCGGTGAGCGCCGAGCACCGGCTGGCCTTTGAGCAGTGGGAGCAGAAGTACGTGGCGTTCCGCGCGGAAGTAGCGCGTGAAACGGCCCAGGCCATCGGTACGATCCAGCAGGAAACGGAAACGCAGGCACGCTCCGCGCAAGCTGCCGCCGCGGAATCGTTGAAAACGGAATTGCCGCGCTGGCTGGCGCCGCAATTGGAGCAACTGACGCACGAATTGACGGCGCAACTCGCGCGCGAAGGCGCTTTGCAGCGCGACCAGCACGAGAAGCAACTCTCCGCCGCTCACGACACCCTGCAAACACTCTGCGGACAAGCCGAGGAAACCGCGGCAAAACTGCGCACGCGAGCGGAGGCGGTCGAAACCCAAGTGACTTCGCGGCTGGACGCGGCGGCGCAGCATGCCGAAGAAGAGGCGCGGCGGCGCGAGGAGTCCACAGGGGCGGAGCGGGAAGCGTTGACGACGGCGGTGAACGAACTGCACGAACGCGTGTCCGGCACACTGACGGAGGCGCAGAATTCCCTGCGCGAACAGCTGGCCCGCGAACTTGAGTCCGCCCAGACCCGCTGGCAGGCTACCCTGGAATCGGCGATTCAGGCGGCCCAGGAGCAGGCTTCGGGAGCGTTGCACGAGCAGACCAAGGGGCTGCGCGCGGAATTGCAGGAAGAAGGGACCAGGCAGAGCGCTAGCGTGCGCGAAGCGATAGAAGCCCATACGCGGCAACTGGAAGACATCCTGGGGCGCGCCAACAGCGTGTCTGAACGGCTTGAACAGCACGCTGCCCGGATCGAAACGGTGCAGCAGCAGGCCGTGGACGGCTTCCAATCGCAACTCAACGAGGTCCTTAGCCTGCACCGCAATGAACTGCAGCGCCGCTCGGAAAATCTGCTTGAGGAAATGCACGCGCGCATTCAAAGCAGCTTTGAATCAGCCAACAGCGCGGCGCTGGAGAAATTCGACGGGCAGGTACAGTCCCTGGTGCAGCCGCACCTGACACACACGGAAGAGGCAATTCACCGGCTGGCGGGGGGCCGCTCGCTGCTGGATGCGGCCATGACCATGCAGCAGGATCGCGTCCGCGCCACCGCCGACGAAGCCTTCGCCGATTCACTGGCGCGTTTTCGCGAAAATCTGGGCACCGTGGAACAGATCCTGAACGAGTCCTCACAGACCATTACCGGCCGCAACCTGGAGGAACTGGAAAGCAAGGCCGCAGACCTGAAGCACCACACGCTGGAGGAAATGTTCAAGTCCGCGGAATGGTACGAGAAGAAAACGCAAACCCAGTTGCAGAACCTGACGGAAAAGCTGGCGGAACAGTCCGGCGCACAGCTTCGCGAAAAGGCCGGCGAGGTCTCCGGTGTGTTTAGCAGCGAATTGAGCCAGGCGAGCCGGGGCTTCGTGGCCCAGACGCAGCAGCAATTGGAAGAATCGGTGCGCGACGCGTTCGAGCGCGTGCGAATCCTCTTTTCCGAAGCGGCCGATACCACCTCCGCAGCTTTCACCGACGAAATTCAGCGCAATGCGCGGCAGGAGCTGGATGGATTCAACGAATTGGTGCAGAAGGGCGTCGAAGAATCGCGCGAACGCCTGGATGTGGCGCGCGTGGAATATGGCAACCAGTTGAATTCCGGACAGGAAGATTTTCTGCGGCGCTTCCAGACCTCGATGCACGGCGCGGTGGAAAGGGGCCTGGCAGAGGCGCAGGAAAAAGTGCAATCCAGCTTCAACAGCGTGCTGGATGCCTGGAGAGCGATGGGCGATGCCAAGCAATCGGAAATGCGCGGTGAAGTCGCGCAGATCAGCGAAGAGGCGGCGGCACAATACCGCGGGCGCCTGGAAAACATCACCAACTCCTGGATGGTGGCAACCGTGGCTACACTCGATCATCAATCCCGTGACGTCATTGCGAAAATCGCCGCGACCGCCGAGGAACGCTTGAAAGAAGCCACCAGCGAAGTGTTTTCACGATTTGGGGAGACCCTGCGCGAACGACTGCAGCAGATTGCCTCGAGTTTCGACAAACCCTCCCCGCCGAAGTCCTAAGCGAACGGCATCACGCGGCCTTGCTCAGTTGTGAAGTGATTCCACTGGCTATCGCCGGCAAGTTGTGGCAACCTACCTTTCATGGGAAACAGAGACAAAGGAAGACGGGAAGCGAAAAAGCCCAAGAAGGTAGTGCCCAAGGTGGCCCCTCCCCGGCGTGACGCTGGTCAGTCAACAGTGGAGCACGTGAAGCCGGTCACTGACGCAAAGTGACGCCTGCCGATTGCCGCTCGGGGCATACATTGCTCAAGCATCTTCCCTTCCGGCGCTCCATTCGCGAGCGCAGGCCAAGCCCTGTATAATTCGAGTGTTTGCACATGGCCAACCGAGCGTATCTGCGCGTGTGGACGCGCGACTTTTCCGAAGAAACCATGATCGCGGAGTTTGCGCGATTCCTCGCCAGCGTTCCCCTATCCGAATCGCATCCGGGGTTTGATCAGCTTACCGTGCAGGCCGTGGCCGCAACGGAAACGCCCATTGTCGAGTGGGACTTCCGCGCGCAGAACTACGGCCCGGCAGAGGTCGCGGCGCTCGCCGCGCAGCAGCTCTTTGCGGATGTCGCCTACATTGTCAATGCGAGGTGGGATTTGTGGGCGTTCGACATTGAGACCTTGAGGTGGCGCCATGGCCCGCAGCCGCTCGTGATCCTATGCCAGGGGAAAGACTACGAAGATGGCGCGGCAGCAACCGAGGGCCAGTTTTCCGCAGACCTGGGCTTCGAGCATTTCTTTACCGGGCATGCCGGGCTGCTTGCACCCGCTGCGGCCTCGGACCCGTTTGCCGGCTCCGATCACCCCATCGAGAAAACCTTCCGAAGCTGGATGACCAGCGGGGAGAACTTGAAGCAGTATCACCAGAAGACCCGGGAAAACATCCAAAAGTTATTCGCATGGGTGGAAGCGGTGGAGCACGCCTTGCCGGTGGAGCGCAGCGAGTTGTGGAGCGAAGGGGAAGAAAATTTTGAGGCGCGGCTGGATGCGATTCTGGGACAGGGATAATAAGTTGTAAGTTCTCAGTTGTCAGTTTTCAGTTTAAGTGGAGACAAGGACAGAATCATGCCAGCCGGCTTGCGGAGTGGTCGCCCTGTAAGGAGAGTGCTGCTGGCAGCACTGTTAACGAGCACACTCGCAATCGCGCAAACACCGCCAAAAAAGGCGGCGCACCGGGCGAATGAGTTGACGCTGGCGGGGTTGCGGCCCGGGCGGGATAGACTGAGTCGAGCGGTGCGCCTCTATCGCAACATTGATCCAAAGAGTTCGACGAACGACTCACAGACCATCTGGCTGGACCCGTGTCGCAAGCAATTGCTGGCCATTGACTTCGACACGGGAAAGAAGATCGAAGTGATCCGGGCAGGCGCTGTAAACCTGACTGCGGATTGTCTTGCAGTACCACCGAGCCCGTGGAAGACGGGTCGCGGGCTGAGATTGGGAGATGCGACGACCAAAGTGACTCAATTGTATGGGGAGCCGGATGCGCGGAGTCCTAGCACGAAGAACGGGCAACCGTTAGAATTGTGGTATTACGCGTGCGATTGGGCGGGACCGGATGTGCCGCAAGTGATGGAAGTGCTTTGCACGAAGGAAAAGGAAGGGCAGCCTGGACGCGTTGTAGAGATTACGCTGGCGGCGCCCAGCTTGTAGCGAGATAAGCGGAAGCCCAATGGGGCGGTTACCCCGCGGTGATCGGTGCGTCTAGGAAGGAAAGGACTTGAATGCTTTGTTCCCCTGAGCAACAGACAGAGTCCCGCAAGAAAGCGACGGGTTCCCGGAGCGGCCACCTGTTTCGTTTATCGCGCTATGCCGCGTGTCTTGGCCTGCTGGTGATCGCCGCATCTTTGCAGGGCTGTAGCAGCGATACGCCAAAGCCCGCCGCAGACGCCGCTCAGAAGCCCGCCATTCCCGAGGAAATCCAGGAGGCCACAAAATCGCTTTTGGGGAGCGAGGCGCAGGTCTTGCTTTTTGGCGACCTGGCAAAGACGGGCAAGCAGCAATTTCTGGCGGCAAATGTTGTGCCCAACACGCCAAAAAGCACGGTCGCGGGTACCGTGGTCACGCGCGCCGTGATCGCCGAACACGAAGATGGCAAGTGGGTGGAATTGGTGCGCTGTGACGAACACCTGAAGAACGCGAACGGCTACCTGGCGCTCACGCCGCTGCAAGCCGTGAGCGGCTGGAAACTGCAGTACGAAAACAGCGCGGAGCAAGGATTGTCGCTTTATCTCACTCCGGTGCAGGCGGGCACGAGCGGGCGCACGTTGCCGATCGCGGTTCGCTGGAATCCGGCGACGAAACGCTACCAGTCCATGGACTATTCGTACACGCATTTCTTGGGTGAAGCCCCCACGCTGGATAATCCGAGGTCCAAATTGCGATGAGCACGGCGGCTGCAGCGCTGCGCGCAGGGGAGCCCGCGAAGAAGGGCGCCAAGGTCTCGTCGTGGGAGAACCTGCGAGGGCTGCTGCCCTATCTGGGGCGCTACAAAGGCGCGATTGCGCTGGGCATGCTCACGCTCCTGCTGATGGGCCTGATCGGAAACGTGGTGCCGCTGACGACGGGAATCATCACCGACACGCTGGCGGGGAGCCCGCGGCCGTTTGAACTCGCGATGCATGGAGCGCATGACGTGCCGCCGCTGAGTTGGCTGAGCGACCTGGTACCGTACTATCAGCCGCATAGCCGGCGCACGCTGTGGATTTATTGCCTGATTCTGATCGGGTGCATTGCGCTGAAGGGCTTGATGTCGTTCACCACGCGGTGGATCCTGATCGGTATTTCACGCGACATCGAATTCGATATTCGCAACGATCTTCTGGACCGGCTGCTGGTGCTGGAGCCGGAGTTTTACGTGCGCAACCGCACCGGGGAACTGATGTCGCGCGCGACGAACGATTTGAACGCCGTGCGCATGGTGCTGGGCCCGGGAATCATGTACAGCGGCACGACCATCGTGACCATGGTTTTATCGATTGCGGTAATGGTGGTTTTGTCGAAATCGCTGACTTTATGGGTGCTGCTGCCGGTTCCGGTGGTGGCGCTTACGGTGCGGCATTTCGGCAAAGTAATCCACGAACTGTACGAAAAGATTCAAGCGTCGCTGGCAACGCTTTCCGCCAAAGTGCAGGAGAATCTCTCCGGAGTGCGGGTGATTCGAGCGTACGCGCAGGAAGAGGCTGAGATTCAAGCCTTTGACGAGCCGAACCGCGAGTACGTGGCGAAAAACGTCCAATTGATTCGCACTTGGAGCATGTTCATGCCGTCGTTGATGGCGATGATCCAGACTACCTTTCTGATCGTGTTGTGGCAGGGCGGTTACCGGATTCTGTACGGGCAGATGTCGCTGGGCGCATTAATTACTTTCAACACATATTTGAACGTTCTGGTTTGGCCAATGATCGCGCTCGGTTGGGTGACGAATATTTTCCAGCGCGGCGCGGCGTCCATGGGGCGCTTGAACTACATCCTGCGAGCCAAGACGCAGATTGACGATCGCGACGCCAAGCTCCCCGCGGGAAGCCAGCCAGAGGGCAGCATCGAGTTTCGCAACTTAAGCTTCACTTATCCCACGACGCTTTCTGGGAACGGCGCGCCCGCTTCCAACGGGCACAAACCTAAGCCGGTTCTGCGCAACATCAATCTCACGATTCCCGCTGGGTCAACTCTCGCCGTCGTCGGGCCCACGGGGAGCGGCAAGACGACCCTGGCGGCGCTGGTGGCGCGGCTGTGGGAAGTGCCGTCCGGGCAGTTGCTGATTGACGGGCACGCCATCCGCGATTGGCCGCTGGAATCGCTGCGGCGGGCGATCGGCTACGTGCCGCAGGATACTTTTCTGTTCAGCGAGACGGTGGCCGAAAACATTGCGTTTGGCGTGCCGGTGCACAATCCCCTTGAAGTGCAGGAAGCCGCGGAAATCGCCAGCTTGCACGGCGATGTGGAGGGCTTCGCGAAGAAATACGAAACGATGGTAGGCGAGCGCGGCATCACGCTTTCCGGCGGGCAGAAACAGCGCACGGCCATCGCTCGCGCGATCGTCCGCGATCCCCGGATTCTGATCCTGGACGATTCCCTTTCCGCCGTGGATACGCAAACCGAAGAAAAAATCCTAGGGCAATTGCGCGGCGTGATGCGCGGCCGCACCACGATTTTGATCGCCCACCGCACTTCCACGGTGCGCGACGCCGACCAGATCGTCGTGCTGAAGGACGGCCAGATCATCGAGCGCGGCACGCACGATGAATTGCTGGAGCGCCAGGGCTATTACGCGGATTTGTACCAGAAGCAGTTGTTGGAAGAAGAGCTCGAACGGGCATGAGCAACATTCAAGAGGAAGAAGCGCTAGGAAAAGCGTACGACTCGCAGCTCATGAAGCGGCTGCTGGAGTACATGCGGCCGTACAAGTGGCGCGTGGTGTTCGCAATGGCGCTGGTGTCCGTGGTGACACCGCTGGAACTGGCACCGCCGGCCCTTTTCTGGAAGGCCATCGACAAATACCTGGTACCCGGCACAACGGGAATCATCAACGTGGCACAGGCCAAGCATGGCTTGCTGCTGATCAGCGCGATTTACATTTTCGTGCTGCTGTTCGATTTTCTGGCGCAATACATCCAAATCCGGATCATGCAGCGCGTCGGCCAGCAGACGATGTACGACATGCGCAAGGAGATCTTCGGGCACCTGCAGCGGCTCCCGATGACTTATTTCGACAAGAACCCGGTGGGACGGATGATGACGCGGGTGACCACGGACGTGGACGCGCTGAACGACCTCTTTGCGGCCGGCGTCGTGACCATGATCAATGATTTCTTCCTGCTGGCGGTGATGGCCATCTGGCTATTTTCCATAGACCGCAGGCTGGCGCTGGACGCGCTGGCGGTGCTGCCCTTTATTTTTGTGGTGACGCTGGTGTTTCGCAAATACGTGCGCGACGCGAACCGCAAGATCCGGACGGCCATCGCGCGGATCAATGCATTTTTGCAGGAATACATTTCCGGAATGAGTGTGGTGCAGCTTTTCAACCGCGAGCGCAAAGCGCGAGAGGAGTTTGCGCGGCGGAACAAAGACAACATGCTGGCGTGGCGGGATGCCATCCTGGCGTACGCGCTGTTTTATCCCGCGGTGGAGTTCCTGAGCTTCGCGACCATCGCCCTGATCTATTATTCGGGGGGCAACCGGATACTGGGCGGAACATTGAGCCTGGGCGTTCTGACCGCGTTCACGATGTACGCGCAAAGATTCTTCCGGCCGATTCAGGATTTGAGCGAGAAGTTCAACATCTTGCAATCGGCGATGGCGGCTTCCGAACGCATTTTCAAGCTGCTGGATGAGCCGATAACGATTGACACGAATCCCAACGCGCAGGCGATCGTGAAGCCGCGCGGCGAAGTGGAGTTTCGCAATGTGTGGTTCAGCTACCGCAACGTGGCCGAACCCGCCGACCAGGACTGGGTGCTGCGCGATGTATCGTTCCGTATGCTGCCGGGGCAATCGTTTGCCATCGTTGGCCACACGGGCGCGGGGAAGACCACGCTGATTTCCCTACTGCTGCGCTTCTACGATATTCAGCGCGGCCAGATTCTGCTGGATGGCGTGGACATTCGCCTGCTGAATTTGCAGGAGCTGCGCAAGCAGTTCGGCATCGTGCTGCAGGATCCTTTTCTGTTCACTGGCACGATCGAGTCGAATGTCCGGCTGGGCACACCGGGAATCACACGGGGAAATGTGGAGCATGCGCTGCGGGAAATCGGCCTGGGTGAGTTTATTCGATCGCTGCCGCAAGGCGTGGGCACGGATGTGAACGAGCGCGGCTCGACTCTTTCCGTGGGCCAGCGTCAACTGATCAGCTTCGCGCGGGCGCTGGCGCACAATCCGCGCTTCCTGATTTTGGACGAGGCCACCTCCAGCGTGGACACAAAAACGGAATTGCTGATTCGCGAAGCGCTCAACCGGCTGCTGACCGGGCGCACCGCGCTGGTCATCGCCCACCGCTTGAGCACCATTCAGGACGCCGACCACATTCTCGTTTTCCACAAGGGCCGACTGCGCGAGCAGGGCGCGCATCAGGAACTGCTGGCGCAGCGCGGCATTTACTATCGCCTTTACCAGTTGCAGTATAAGGAGCAGGAGCTCCACGAACCGCTGGCTACCGACCGCCTTGCAGGATCTTCACCGCTGCCGGCTTCGCTTCCCACCAGCGATTGAGCATCATCTTCTCCCATGCCACCGATTCCCTTACTGCTTTCTGCGGGTGAAGCTTCCGGGGATATGTACGCGGCGCGCCTGGCAAAAGCGCTGCAAGAACGATTGGACGTGAAGATTTTTGGCATGGGCGGGCTGCAGATGCGCGCGGCCGGCGTTGAGATCATCACAGACTCTTCCGAAGTGGCGGTTGTAGGCATCACGGAAATCCTGGGCCGCTTGCCGTCGCTGCTAAGGGCTATGGATCGCCTAGTCAGCGAAGCGGACCGCCGGAAGCCCGCGTTGGCCATTCTGACGGACTTCCCCGGATTTCATCTGCGGCTGGCCCGCAAGCTTCTTCCGCGCGGCATTCGCAATGTCTATTTCATCTGCCCGCAATTCTGGGCCTGGCGGCCGTGGCGGGTGCGGCTGATCCGCGAGCGCTTTGTGAAAGCCCTGTGCATCTTTCCGTTCGAAGAGAAGTTTTTCCGCGATGCCGGCGTGCCCACAGAGTTTATCGGGCACCCGCTGGTGGGTGCGGTCAGCGCGACACAGAGCCGGGCGCAATTTTGCGCCGCGCAGGGCCTGGATCCCGCCGGAAAGATTGTGACGGTTTTGCCAGGCAGCCGCGCGGGGGAGTTGGCGCATCACTTACCTGTCTTACAGCAGGCCTGCGCCATCATTCACGGGAAGGTACCGGCACAGTTCGTGGTCGCGGCCGCGCATCCGCAAAACGTGGAGCGCCTGAAGGCCGGCTGGCCGGCCGAGTTGAGCGTGCACGTGGTCGAGGGGGAAACGTACAACGCGCTGGCTGCCGCCGATGCCGCGATCGTCTCCAGCGGCACCGCTACCGTGGAGGCCGCGTTGCTCGATGCGCCCATGGTGGTGATTTACAAAGTTTCGGCGCTGACGGCCACTTTGGCGGGGCCCCTCGTGCGTACCCCCTTCTTCGCCATGGTGAATCTAATAGCAGAGCGCAAGGTCGTGCCGGAATTGGTCCAGGACCGCTTTACCCCGGCGCGCGTGGCAGCCGAGACCCTTCGCCTTCTGGAAGACGCCAGCGCGAGAAAAGAATTGCGGAGCGGACTGGCCGAGGTACGGCGGAAATTGGGGCCGCCGGGGGCCATCGAACGCGCCGCCGACCAGATTGCCGCTTTACTGGGCCCCGGCACTGGCAACGATTCCTAAGGCGTTGCTATCCTATGTACATGCACCGGACGGGAATCCTCCGGAAAGGTAAACGATGACGCGACGCCAATTGGGCCGCCCCGCGGTGTGGCTGGCCCTGCTTCTGATTCTGACGGCTTTCTGCTCGCCCCTGCGCGCCCAGACGGCGCGTCCACCGAGCTTTCTGGCGGAAAAGTACCAGCTGGCCGCCTATCTGGACACCAACGGGCAATCCATCAACGCGGTTGTGAAGATCGATTTCCGCGCCATGGACGTATCCACAAACCTGCGCGTCGAATTACACCAAAATCTCGATGTGAGGGACGTCAAAACCGCCGATGGAAAATCGCTCACGTTTCAGCGCGAGAACGATAATCCCCTCTTCGTCGATGTAAATCTTCCCGAGCCGGTGGCGGTCGGCAAAACCGTGACGCTGACCTTCAGCTACGCTGGGCTTCTGGTGAATGAAGAGAATAGCCCGGTGCCGAATATTCGCGTGGCATCCATTGGGAAGGATTGGGTGTACCTGCTGCTGCCGTCGCGGTGGTTTCCGCTGACGAATTATCCGTCGAACCGCTACACGGGGACGTTTCGGCTGAATGTGCCGGATACGATGGCGATGGCGGGGACGGGCAAAGCCGATTCGCCGCAACCGGTGGCGCCGCGCACACCTGCCGAGGGCAACCGCTTGATATACACGTTTCACTGCGACCGCCCGGAACCCAACGGCTCCTTCGTGGCAGGCCCGCTACAATTGAATCCCAAGCAGGCCGAAGGGATCAGCGTGGCCGTGTATGCGCCGCACGCCGAGTCCGGCAAGGCGCAGGAGTTCGCGAATATCGTGGCCCATCAGGAAATTATTTTTTCGGATTTATTCGGGCCGCTGCCGGACCCGGATATCAGCGTCGTGGAATTGCCCGACGGGACGCTACGGGAGTTTTCCGCGCCAGGTGTGGTGATGCTGGGCCATCGCGTGTGGGATCCCAAGTACAGCGATCGCACCCTGAGCCGCCTGGTGGCGGGCCAGTGGTGGGGGAGCGAGGTGCTGGCGGCTTCCACCGCGGATGCCTGGATCAGCGATGGACTGGCGCGCTATTCCGAAGAGCTTTACGCCGAGCAGAATTTCGGCAAGGAAGCCGGTTTGAAGGCCATTGACGAATTTGCGGTGGGCGCGCTGATGTTTGAAGATTCGGCCCCGGTGGCGCAGTCGGCGCGGCTGGTGCCATACACCGCGGAGTACCGCTCCGTGGTGATGAACAAGGGTGCGATGCTCCTTCATATGCTGCGCGTGCAGATGGGTGACGTCGCGTTCAAGACGCTGCTGCACACCTTCTACACCACGTTCCAGGGCAAAACCGCAACCATGGTGGCTTTCGAGAGCATGGCCACCGCTGCCGCGGACACAGCGACAAAGCGCGGTGAAGCGCCACTGAATTTGCAGGGCTACTTCTCGCAATGGCTGAACTCCACGGGCATACCGGAATTTACGCTGGAGTATGTGACCTACCGAACGCGCAAGGGTTTTCGCATCGTCGGCAAACTCAAGCAGCCGCTGGACACCTTCGCCATGCCCATCCAGTTGCGCATTGATACCGAGGGGAATCCGGAGTTGAAAACCATCGACGTCGTGGGCACGGAATCCGATTTCACTGTGGAGACTTTTGGGCGGCCGAAACCCGGCGGCATTCGCATTGATCCCAACAACTTGATGCTGAAGAGTTCGCCGAGCCTGCGGGCTCGGGCCGCGATTGCGCGCGGCGAAGAACTCGCCGAACTTGGCAAATACTACGATGCGGTGCAGCAGTACCAGCGGGCGCTGAGCATTCAGCCCAACCGTTCGCTGGCGAATTTCCGCATGGGCGAGGCGTTTTTCTACCAGAAGAATTATCAGGCCGCGGCCAACGCCTTTCGCGAAGCCCTGGCCACGGTGCCGGAGCCGTCCGAGAAGTGGACGGAGGTGTGGGGCCACATCTACCTGGGGAAGATTTTCGATTTGCTGGGGCAACGCGAGCGCGCCCTGAACGAATACAGCAAAGCGCGGCAAACGAACGACAATACCGGCGGCGCGCAGGATAACGTTGAAGCGCTGGTGAAGAAGGCGTACACGGAAAACAGCATGCCTGCGGTCACTCCCACGGATGCCAGCGCCACGCCGGCAAAGGCGAAAACTGCTGAAATGCCCGAGCCAGCGTCGGGCGAAAGACCTACCTTAAAGAGGCCGAATCCGTAGGAAGCACGCACGGAAGAGTGCACTGACCCTGCCCCCTGTTTTTCCCAACTATCCCTACAAAACAAGTAGATGTGTTGCCGTGTTCCGGCGACCGGGCAGCAATTGAATCACAGGAGCAACTCGAACGCCTTAACCGTGCGAGTGATTTCTTCGGTGATCCTATTAAGCGCTGGAGTGACTGGTTCGCCTTCGTACGGAGTTCCAAGTCTAAAGCCTATGCCAGTGGCCGCGCGGCCCTTATCTCTCAGTACGGGACTCCTTCCGTAGGAATCAGCAAGCCTGATGCGGCAAGACTTTTCGGTAAGAACGATAGGATGTGTGACGATTTCATGTTCGTCGTTTTCAATGCGGATATCCATAAATCCCATCATCTGAAAAGTTGGAATCAAGAGTTGATGCTTGTCTCGGACATTCATCTCGTCAACGGCCCAGATGGGGAAATTCCCAGTCTTGTAGGGTTTTACCGTGTCTCGAATAAAGTCATGGACCGCGCTGGTAATTTGCCTGCTTTCGAGCGCTCCCTTCAAGGGAGCTACCAATTCCTGCCCTGTATCGCGAACTGGGAACCTTGTCCATTTCGTAGGAGTACCCCCGCAGAACAAAACAATTTCGTAGTAGAGCAAATCCAGAGCGCTCCGAAGGTTATGCACAGCATCTCCAATAATAAGAGCAGCGTCGGACAAGAAAGCGGATTCCGACGTATGGATATCGATAACGAGGTCATTTATTTTGTACCGCGCATCGACCTTGTCGATGGCGACAGAGTAGGAGTCAGCGGAGCAGAAATCATTCAGAAGTCCGCACAAATTGTTGATATGTTTTTTGGCTCGTTCAATCTTCAGGTATGCGCTAGTGAAAGACGAAGGCATAACATTGATCAAATCTACTGGCGGGTGGGGCATAGAATTATCCCGATTCTTAATTCATGAGGCACGGGGCGAGTATATCATTCACAGACGAACCTCAGCGGGCAGTAGTGGCTAACGAAGCTGAGGAATAATAGCGGAAAGATCTTCTTCAGGGGCTGAAGCCCAATTGTTTTAGGACTTTTACGCCGGGGCTGAAGCCCCGGCCTCCTAAAGAAAAGTCTCTTCCTACAAACTGCGAGGCAATGCGCTGGTGATAAACGCGGGGACTCGCAGAAAGTTATAGCCCAGCGAGGGCGGTGAGTTTGGCGGCGGGGACGGATTTTTGTTGGACCAGGACCTGGAAGCGTTCGCCCATGCCTTCGGGGTAGATGAGCGTTTTGAGTTGCAGGCGCGCGCGGACGCGGTCGGTTTCATCCATGCCGTCATCGTAGAGGTCGGCGAACTCGTTCCGCTGCCCGAGCGCGAGCAAGAACGCGGTCTGGGAAATGAGGCCCAGGGTTTCCAGGCCGCGGCGCTGGCCCCAGAGGCGCAACGCGGTGAAATTGACGTGCGCGGTCAGATCCTGTTCGCCCGGCGCGACGTAAAAACTTTCGCTGGCCTGATGCTTTGCGTAAGCGAGCAGGGTGCCGGCCATGTGGTGGAAATCGAAAAGATCGGCGGCCTCGTGACCGTAGTCAATCGTCAGAACAAATCCGCGATCCAGGCGCCGCGCAATTTCACCGATCCAGTCGCAGGCCTCGAGGCCCACTTCAGCTTGCTGGCCTTCTTCGAGGGTAATTTGTTGCGCAGAGAAATACTCGCTGATGGCGCAGGTGGAAAGCGGCACAAGAACTTCCACGAAGGAATTGCCGTCGTTGCCGACGAAGATCTCCTGCAAATGCGCTTCCTGTTGGCGCACGCGGTGCACAGGGAGCGCGTCGAGAAGCTCATTGGAAAAAATGCAACCGCTGGGGATGTGGGCGGGAATCTCGATGGACGGGCGGCACTTCCCTTCTTGGAGATAAGGCGCGAGATGCACGGTCATCTGATCGCAACGCGCGGGAGAACGTTCAACAGCGACATAGCTCAGCGCGGAGTAGAAGTCCGGCAATTTGGTTTGCGCGAATTCCAGGATGTGCTTGGCCAGGCGGCCGATTCCTGCGGCTGCTTCCACCAGCAAAAACTCAGGCGGGCGATCGAGTTGCTCCCACATTTCGGCGAATTGGCGCGCCAGCAGGCGGCCAAAAATGCGATGCACGTCGGGACTGGTGTAGTAATCGGCGAATCGCATGGATTCCGGCTGGCTATAGTAACCGTGAACCGGATGGTAAAGGCACTCGCGCATGTATTCGGCAAACGTGATGGGGCCAAAGCGGCGGATGCGTTCGGCGAGAAGTGCGGCGAGCGGGGTCATGCGGAAGCGGCTCCCGAAGAGAGTTGTTTGCGGAGGGTGTCCCAAGTGGACTGGAAGACGTCGCGGGCGCGAGCATCGAAAAGGACGAAGTACACGGATTCGAGTGAGGTTTCGCCCTGCAGATGCTCGATAGCTTCGCTGAGCATGATTTGCGCGCATTCGTCGAGTGGGAAGCCGGATACGCCGGTGCCCACCGCGGGAAAGGCGATGGATTTGAGTTTGCGTTCGGCAGCGAGGCGCAACGAATGCGCGGTGGAAGAGCGCAGCGATTTGGCAGTGGTGCGCGCGCCGCCGAGACCCATGCTTGCGGCGTGAATGACGTAACGCGCCTTGAGTTTGCCCGCGCCGGTGATGGCCGCATATCCGACGGGTATGCTGCCGATGTCGTTGCACTCTTGCTGGATGGTTTCGCCGCCCTTGCGGTAGATGGCGCCCGCAACACCCGCGCCGAGGATGAGATCGTTGTTGGCGGCGTTCACGATGGCATCCACATCCATATCAGTGATGTCGCCTTGCTGGATGAGGATGCGCTGGGTGAGAAGGATCACTGAAGATATTGTAGAACAGAAATCAGAGGTCAGAGGTTAGAGATCAGAGGTCAGATGCTAGGGAGTATAGGTCAGTAGCGCGGAACCTTGGGATCGATTTCGGTGGACCAGCGGTCGATGCCTCCGGCCATGGATCTGGCGGATTTCACGCCCTGGTGGCGGAGCCAGTTGGCGACGTCGAGACTGCGCATGCCGTGGTGGCAGAAGCAGATGACGTCCTCGTCGGCGTCGAGTTTCTGGAAATTTGCGGGAATGGTGCCCATGGGGATAAGCACGGCGCCCTCGATGCGGCAAAGAGCGTGTTCGTGGGGTTCGCGGACGTCAACGAGCAGGAGTTTTTCGCCGCGGTCGAGCCGGTCTTTGAGTTCGCGAGGCGTGATTTCGAGGTCGGTCATTGGATCGCACCTTTGGGGGAGATCCAGTGTTTCTCGGTCGACTGAATGTCTTCCACGATGGCGAGGTCGGCGGGTTGCGGAAGCATCTCCTGCATACAAGCCGCGTATTCGCGCTCATCGAGGAGTTCGCCGTGGACGTTGTATGGTTTGTGGGCGTGTTCGCCGATGTGGCGGTTGAACTTGACGTCGGGCACATAGAGCAACGGCTGGCCTCCGGGCACGTTCTTGTTGATCATGTCCACGAGCTTGACGCATTCCTGGTGATAGAGTTCGCGGCTGTGCTCGTTCATATGTCCGAGATTGGCCTCGGCCCTGGCGGTGGGCTCGTCGTAGCGGCCTTTGAGGCCCCACACGTAAAACCAGTGCGCGGAGCTGGAGCGGTCCACGCCGAAGAGATCGAGGCTGACTGGAATCCACTTGTTGATGTACTTCTGGATGATGGAGAGCGGGACGACGCCCGCTTTGACGATGCGCTTGATGCCGTCCTGGCCGGTGCCGAGGTGGAAGGACTCTTCCTTGAGCATGGGAATCATGGATTGTGCCAGCGGAGCGAAACCGGAATAGCTGAGCATGGTGAGCTGGTATTTGCCGTCGCGATCCACGAAATCGGTGTAAACGAAAAAGTCCAGCCAGTTGTTGACGTCCTGATTGAAGGCGCCGAGGAGACGCTTTTGATCGAAGGCACGGCGCTCCAGCATTTTTTGCGCTTCGACGCGGCCGCTGTAGCCGAAATGATTCATCAGCAGGTGGCACATCTGCCAGCCGTGGCGCATCTCTTCGGTGACGACGCGGCATAGTGATTGGCGATCGTGTTCGCTGGGAGCGGTTTCAAAGAGGCGGCGCTGCTGTTCGACGGAGGCAAATTCAGTGTCGCCCTGGTAGACGATGAGATTGAGCAGGGCGTCGCGCATGCGCTGGTCCGGGATGCTGACGACCTTTTCCCATTTCGGGCGGCCTTTGTAAGCGCCGAATTCGACTTCGTTGGAGCGCGTGGGGCCGAATTTGGCTTCAAATTGGTAGTTGGTGATTTCGGGATAGTCCACACCGATGTCTTTTTGCTAGACACGGAAAAGATCCACCCAATCGTCGAACGTGGCCAAGCGTGTTGCAGGCATGAGCGTTTGCCTCCTTGCACCGGGGTAACACTTAACTAGGATGCGAGTCGCGTACTTTCTGAGTTCGTTCGACGAGCTGGGCGAGTTTGCGAAAGTGCTTCAGGCGGTCGCTCTTGCCGCGAGCGTTCTGACCGCTGGTGGAGGGGAGGACGTAGACCTGCGCGCCGTAGAGATTCACCTTTTGCAAGCCGTAGTTGCATTTGCGCTGGGCAAACTGCTCGTAGACGATCTTGCCGTTAAAGGCCACCACGTGCGGCGTGAATTCACCGAGCTTTTGGGAGAGAACAATGCGGCCTTCGGCGAAATCCTCGCGCGTGAGTTCCTCGACGCCCTTGGTAGGTTTCTTGACGAGATCGGTGAGACCAATCCCGAATTCAATGATGCGGCGGTCGTCGGGATAGTCGAAAGGTTCCGGGACAACGCCTGCTTCGTAGAGCATGGGCCAGAACAGATTGCCGCGGCCGGCGTAGTAGTGGCCAGCGCGGACGGAGGATTCGCTGGGATTGCAGCCAACGATTACGAGCTTCATGCCTTTGCGGAGATAGTCTGGAAGTGTCTTCATTCAGCGTTCACTCGATCAGGAGAACAGATTACTCGCGGCGCTGCAATGGTTAGCCTTTCGTGCTGCGCGAGCCGGTGCATAGATTCTACTTGCCTTTGAAATTCGCGGCACGCTTTTCCACATAGGCCGCGAGACCTTCCTTGGCATCCTCGCTGGTAAAGAGCAATTGCTGCAACTCGCGTTCGAGGCCCAGGGCTTCGCCGAAAGGGATTTCGGCCCCGGTAACGACGGCGCGCTTGATGCGGCCCACGGCGCGGGAAGCCTTGTTGGGGGGACAGAACTGCCGCGCGTAGGCGAGAACGTCCTCCCAGAAAGTTTCTTTTTCGTAGAGATAGTGGATGAGGCCCATTTCGAGGGCTTCTTCAAAACTGAAGGTGCGGCCGGTGGCCATGAGTTCAATGGCACGGGCGCGGCCAACGGCGCGGGCAAAGCGTTGCGTTCCGCCCGTCCCGGGAAGAACGCCAAGATTCACTTCAGGGAGACCAATCTTGCCGCCTTCTTTTTTGGCAATGCGGATATCGCAGGAAAGGGCAATTTCCAATCCGCCGCCGACGGTGTGGCCATTGAGGGCCGCGATGACCAGCTTGGGAGTTTGTTCGAGGCGACAAAGAGTTTCGTTGGCGTGCAGGCAGAAGTAGTACTTGAACTGCGGGTCGACCTTGGTGAGCATGGGAATGCTGGCACCGGCGGAGAAGAATTTTTCGCCCGCACCGCGAATGAGGAGCACGTGGACGGATTCGTCCATGCGCGCGTTGAGGATGGCGGTGTCGAGCTGCTGCATCATCTCGTAGGTGTAAGTGTTCGCGGGCGGATCGTCCAATTCGAAGATAGCGATGCCGTCCTCGACGCGGTATTTGACGAGTTCCTTCAGTGGAGCGCTTGTGGTTGTCGCCATGTTTTCTTTTCCGATCTCTCCGTCTTGAGAATATTCCAACCCTCCCGACTAACTTTCCTCCGATTCGGTGGCGGGAACAGTTGCCAGGTGCAATTCCGTGTGTTCAGTGGCGCTGGGCAAGACGCCGTGAAGGAAGATGCCGACGATGGAGTCGGTGAGCTCCTCGGCGCCCGGATCGATCTCCGGGTTATGCCATTTGTAGACCCAGTTCATCATGCCGAAGAGGCTAAGAACAGCAATGCGCGGGTTGAGGGCTGAAGCGGAGGCTTCGGCTGCGACGCCATCGAAGATCTCGCGGGCGAGGGTGTAGTAGCGGCGCTTGATGGCGGCGACTTCCTTGCGAAAAGGCTCTTCGAGGGCCTCTTCGTGGGAGAGGACTTTCATTTCGTGGGGATGGGAGAGGAAGTATTCGAGGTGGTTTTGGACCAGAAGGCGGAGGCGGGTTTGGGGGTCGCGGACGCCCTCCAAGCGCGCATGGAGACGGTCTACGATATAAGTAAAGGTATTCTTTTGAACTAGATAGAGGAGCTTCTGCTTACTCTCAAAGTAGTAGTAAAGGCCCGAAAGCGAGACTCCAGTGGCGCGGCTGATGTCCCTCATGGAGGCACCTTCAAAGCCACGCTCCGCGAAGATCTGGGCGGAAAGGCGAAGGATGTGGACGAGCTTGGCTTGCGAGTCGCGGGGAATGGGGAGCGAAGTAGCCATGGCGTCTCGAACGTTCGTTCGAGAACTGTAAATGGCCTCCCTCTCGCTGTCAAGAGTGGAATGGAGACTGTTGTTATGCTGTGCGGCGAAGGCCTGCCGGGGGGTGCTATTGAGAGACGGAGGCGTGTGCCAGTCTTAAGAAGCTCAAGCTGGCGGCTTGCGTGGGATTCGGCCAGCTCTTAATGGCCACGGAAGAGACGAGGGTGGCGTCGGCGGCATCAGATTTCGCGATGTCTTCGACGGAGGTGGCGGTGATAGTGACACTCGGGGGGCTGGGCACAACGCGTGGTGGAGTGTACAGGCCGCCTGAGGTGATGGTGCCGCAAGTAGAACCAGAGCAGCCAGCGCCAGAGACGCTCCAGGATACGGTCGAGTCGATCGCATTCTGAACGTTGGCAGTGAACTGCTGAGTCGCTCCCATGGTCACTTTGGGACTCGCCGGAGAAACGGTGATTATGACAGCAGCGAGAAGACTGACGGTGGCGGTATCAGATTTTGAGGGGTCGACGACGGTGGTGGCCGTGACGGTAACGGAGTCTGGGCTTGGTACGGCTGTGGGTGCAGTGTAGAGACCCGAGGAGGTGATGGAACCGCAGGCAATTCCAGTGCAACCCCTGCCCGAGACGCTCCAGGTGACGCTCGTGTTCATGGTGTTTTGCACGGTGGCCGTGAACTGCTTGGTGTTCGTGACATGAACGTTGGCGGCAGTAGGAGAAACAGAAACGGAGACGACACGAGGTGCGGGCGTGGGTGAACTCCCGCCACCACAACCTGCTGCAACCAAGAGAACCACCGACAAAAAGACCAAAGATTTCGACGTCATGAAAGCCCCCTGAAAGGGCGGCCCCGGGCGGTATTTGTAGCCCAGGAAGCCTGGAGAACGCTGTTTGCGATCTCTGGATATGGGTCGAGTCTGTTTGCGGGGCGAGGCAGGTGCAAGTTAAACAGGGTTACAAACAGAGCGGGCGCAGGGAGGAGAGGATTCAATCACTTACGGGAGGCCGGGGGAGACAATTTAACTGTTAATCGGGGCGTGGGGGGAGAACAGGCCGGCAATCGAGAGGGTCCGCAGCGAGGACGTCACTTGGCCAGTCCAATTTCTTGGAGGATGGAGACAAAGCAGGGATCATTGCGGACGGGATCAAAAATTGGATCGGCGTTGATGTAGGGCAGTTCGGTATCGCGTTGCTGGAAATCACGTTCGAGATGGAGGAAAACGTTTTCCTTGTCGCCGAGACCGACATAGATATAGGCGAGCCGGAGATCCGAGAGGCCGCCCTCGTCAAAGCTGAGATTGGCGTCTTTCAACAAGCGCATGGCCTCCACCCTGTGTCCGGACATCGCGTAAGCGTGTCCCAGCATGCCCTTGATGTAGGAATGATTAGGAACCAATCGGAGACCCGCCTGATATTGAGCGATGGCGGCGGGGTAGTTTTGCTGAACTTCGAGAGCCATACCCAGAAGGCCATGCGCGGGAGCCGTGTCGGCGAGCTTCAGAAGGTCGTTAACGAGGGCGATGGCTTCGTCATTGCGGCCGGAGAGGAAAGTAACCACAGCGAGATGGGTGGTGGCCATATAGGAGAGAGGGTCAAGCTGCCTGGCTTGCAGAGCTTGGGCGCGGGCTTCGTCGAAACGGCGTTGCGTGACCAAGGCATGGGCGTACCACATGCGCGCCTTGCCGTTGCTGGGATCCATCTGAAGAGCGCGCTGGAAGCTTCTCTCGGCAGCGGCGGGATCATAATCGAAGAAGTATTGAATCGTGCCCAAGGCAGCATGTGCACCGCCAAGCGTACCGTCCAATTCCAATGCGCGCACGGCGGCGTGGCGTCCGCGGGTCATGAAATCACGCGTGACCGGACCACCACCACGCTCCCAACCCAGGCTGACGTAGACGTCGGCGAGGGCTGCATAGGCCAGAGCGAACTGCGGATCTTTCTGGACGGCTTGTTGGAAGTAGTCCGCGCTTGTGGCCAGATCCGTTCGCCAGCCCGTTTTTCCCATGGGAGTTCTGAAGTAGGAGCCTTTCCAATAGAGCTGGTTCGCCAGTGGATCGGGACTGTAGCGAACCTGAAGAGGAACTGCGCCGGCATTGCCGGGGAGGGAGGAGAGCACAGCGTGGGTGACCGCTTGAGCAACGTCGTCCTGCGCGCGCAGGAGGTCAGTCGTGGGCCGATCAAAGGTGTCCGACCAAATGTGGAGCCTATCCGAGACGTTGATGAGCTGAGCGGTGATGCGCACGCGGCCGGCGGACCATTGAACGCTGCCTTCGAGGATGGCCTCGGCGTTCAGCTGGCGACCGATGGTGGTGATGTCGTCGCCGCGCTTGAAACGAGCGGCAGAGGTTCGAGCGATGACGCGCAGTTGGCGCGTTTTTGCAAGGTCCGTTGTGATTTCATCGAGCAATCCGAAGCAGAAGTATTCATGCTCCGGATCGGCGGATAGATTGTCGAAGGGAAGAACTGCAATGGTCGCGCCTTGAGGAACAGAAGAATGGCGGAACCTGCCGGAAAGATAAAGCCATACAGAAACTGACACGAGGAGGACCGCGGCGAACACGGCAGTCCACATCCACCTACGCGTCAAAAGGGCTGAAGAAAGGGCCGCGGGGGGTTCGGAAGGAGTTGGGAGAATGCGGCGACGGAAGGTGGGCGCGTAAGAGCCCTTGTTGAGCAGAATGAGGATGGAATCGGAGGCGCCGTCGTTCCGATAGTATTCCTCGAGAGCAGCGCGAAGGCGGTGGGCCTCCACACGTACCAGGGAATCCAACTGCGGATCGTAATCGGAGGGGCGGCCAAAAACCTCCGTACCGATTACATACTCCTTGAGCTTGTCGCCATCACCCGCCAAGGATTTTTCGACGACAAAGCGCAGGAAGCGTTGCAGCTGGGGAGAGCGCTGAAAAACAGCGGTAGCGACCACTTTTTCAAGAGCGGCGCGTACTTCACCGACGGGGAGCGAAGCCGTCGCCGGATGATCATCTGGAGCTCGCATGGCTGCCCCGTGGAGCGAAGACAACGTCAGCGACGAAGGTTCCTGGGCGGTTGTCGTGAAGTGTCCACCATGGCGCCTGGCAGACCGAGAGAGAAAATCCTGACTGAGAACACAGGAAAGCGCACTTGCAGAAATGCCGAACAGAACCTCACGGCCCAGCTGTTTGGTTGCAACGCCGTGGAAGAACCTGGTTCACGGCGTCCGTCGAAAGTCATTATAGCAACGTGCTTAGCGGAGAGATGAAGTCTTTTGCAACACCATTTGAGCTTTCGCCATTCGATTCGTGTGGGAAGGGGAGCGGAATAGCCATGGCGTCTCGAATAATCGTTCGAGGACTCTATGACGCACACACTAAAGCGCCAAGGCCAGAGTCATCGTCAAACTGCTCAATGGACTCTGGCCTTGTGTGTGTTTTCGCTAGCGCTGCTCAGTCCTGATATGGCAGGTAACGCCACATGTCGTTGAGGTAGCCGTTCCCGGTTGTACTCGTGGAATCGTAGCCCTCACCGCCGAAGAGCCAGAGCTGGCCATTGCCGTCAACCCAGCGCGTCGCGTTGCTGCGGCCACCAGGAGTCCAGACGTAATAGGTCAGATAGGGGCGCGTCATAGGTCCATAGAGGCCGTTGGCGCTACCAGTGTTCGAACCCTTGATCCAGGTCCACGTGCCGGGCTGTCCGGCAGTTGAGTTCGGAGTGTAGACCCATAGGTCGTTGAGGGCTCCATTACCATTCGTTCCGGTTGAATCCAGACCCCATCCACCGAAGAGCCAAAAATCTCCGCCACTGTCGGTCCAGCTACTAGCACCCCAACGCGAGCCGGGGAGGGTGCCGGCCGTGCCTCCCGTCAGACCCACCGTACCGGCTGCACCTATAGTGTTTGGGGGACCAACCAAGGGCTGAAGACCATATTCGCCGGTCTGGTTCGCCGTTGTCGATCCCATCACGAACGTCCATTGATTGCTGGCGATGTTGTATATCCAGAGATCGTTCAGGATGCCGTTTGCCGTCCCAACGGAGTCTTCACCTTCTCCACCAAAGAGCCAAAGATTTCCATTGGCATCGGCCCAGCCCGCCGCCTCCTGGCGTCCGCCGGGAACGTTAGAAGCTGCGGCGGTTCCTTTAGTGCCGTAGACCCCATTTTGATTCGCCAGCGTGGAGCCTGACACAAACACCCACGTGCCGCTCGTGGTGTTGTATTCCCACAGATCGTTCAGGAACCCAAGGGTCGGTACGGGCGTTGCGCCATCGTATCCATAACCACCGAACAGCCAGAAATTTCCGGAACCATCCTTCCACGACACCGCATTTACGCGAGCTCCCGGAACTGGCGTGCCTCCCGAATACGTGCCTGCTTGGTCGAACCCGCTAGCCCCTCCAACCCAGTTCCACTGCCCCGTATTGTTTGTGTAGGTTGTGGGGTCGGCGGGGTTGAAGGAACTCATATCGAACTCCCACAGATCGTTCAAAAATCCAGGAATTGCGCTGCCACCGAACATCCAGAGATTTCCCGCGCTGTCGGTCCACGTGGCCGCGCCCAAACGTGACCAAGGCGTGCCGGGACTGCTCCACACGCCACCTTGGCCCTCATGCTGCGCGTCAGCTATGATTTCCGCTCCGATGGTGGTGTTTCCCACTTTCGTTGGGTTATAGCCACCCACCAACTGCCATTGACAGTAATCGAAAGTCATCACGCAGACCCAGAGGTCGTTCATCGGTGCATCCAACGTGTCCGGCGGAGTGCCTCCGGCCAATTCCCAGCCGTCGCCACCGAACAGCCAGAGATTACCACCTGTGTCCGTCCACCCAGCGGCGCCGTATCGCGCGCCAGGGGTGTTCGTAAATGGATTGGGAATCGTCGGAGGTGCGCCTGAAGGGAAAGAGCCGTACTGAGGTGAGGGAGGTACGGCTACACCGGCTGTTTTCGTGCCATCGATCCATGTCCAGTCGTTATGCGCGCAATCGACCACGATGTCGGTGATGTTTCCGGTCACCACACCCTTGTAATCCCACAACGTGCAGCCCTGCGGCTGGCTGGACGCTGGATGGAAGACTGAGACTTGGAACTGGTCGTTGAGGGCTTCGGGTGTTGCGAAGGTGAATGGCCCGTTTTCTGTGACAATCAGGGTGTTTCCCAACACGTTCTGCAAGACGAAGCTGCCATCGGTAAGCGGGAGGTTGATATTGTTAGGGGGAGTGGGAATTTTGCCGGCAAGACCGACTACCGTTCCCCCGACGCTATAAGTAATTGCCGGGCAAGTAACCACAACGGTGGTGACATTAGAGGTGGCGGTGCCGCTGGCGGTGCTGGGTGTGACAACGCAAGTCTGCCCCGGATTTGTCGGCTGGGCGAAGACTGATACGGTATAAGCAGCACCAGTGGGAACAAGATTCTTAAACGTGAATGCCTGATTCCCATTGGCGGCGCTAATTGGGAGCTGCTCGGAATCGCTGCTGTTTTCGAGGATCAAGCCGGTGCCGACGAGACCGGTGACCGTGCCTCCGATGGAGTAGCTCAATACGCAGGTGACTGCCACGTTGGTGACGTTCGCGGAAGCCGTTCCGCTGCCATTGGCCACCGTGCAGATCTGTGTGGGGCCGACCGGCTGGGTGAGAACCGTGACGGCGTAGGCGTCCGTTGGGCCGGTTACAGGAGTCTTAAAGGTGAAGTTCCCGTTCGCGTTAATGGTGAGGCTGTCGCCGCCATTGTCCTGTAAAACTACACTCGTGTTAGCGACGAGGCCGCTGACGCTGCCTCCGATGGTGGCGGTGACCGGAACGATGGCGCAATTCACTTGAACGGTCACGTTCGCGGTAGCTTTGCCGCTGCCACTGGTTACAGCGCAGGTCTGCGAGGTGGGTTGAGTAAAAACCGTGACGGCGTAGGCGCCGTTATTGGCAATGGTAACCGCGAAGGCGGTAGTGGTATTTGTAGTGAAGGTGAGTTTGTCGGTGCCGTTGTCCGCAAGAACCACGCTACTGCCAGTAGAGAGCCCGGTAACAGTCGCACTGATAGTGAAGGGGCCGGTGGTTCCGCCGCCACCGCCGCCGGTATTGGTTGATGGCGCGCCACTGCATGCGGACAAGAGAAATGCAAGTAATATGAGACAGGCGGGAGGAAAAATCTTTGCTGCGGACTTCATGTTTGTATCTCTCCTTTGCTACATGCTGCAGCGGCCTGCGCGGGATAATGAGATTTCGACTGAAGGGCAAGTTTCCCGCTTCCGCAGAACCGGTGGTGTGAGGAGAGCGATGTGTGAGCTGCGTCTAACGCAGCACCTCCTCAAGACCGGAACAACAACAACCACGCCAACTTTGCCTCTAGAATAGAAAAATGCGTCAAAGACTAGTACTAGAAACTACAGTACCTGTGCTTATTCAAGCACGATATTCTTGGCCAACAAACTCCATGCGTGTTCAACCATTCGTCGGAGAAGATGAGACAGGTGACTTCGCGCTTGCCGGAGTGCGGAGTCGCGCTATCCGAGGGAGGAATAGAACGGCAGATCGCGGCCAAGGCCTTTTTCTTTAGCCAGGTGGTAGACCTTGACGGCGACGGCGAGATCCCAGGCGGCGATGCCGTTGGACTTGAAGAGGGTGATCTGGGAGTCCGAGGTGCGCCCGGGGACCTGGGCGGCGACGAGTTGCGCGAGTTCGTGCACATCGTTCCAGCGCTGGGGTTGCTGCTGGAACGGAATGATGAGATCGCCCGCCTCCTGCTTGGACTGCTCGATGGAATCCACGAAGATGAGATTGGCCTTGGCGATGGCGGCGGCGTCGAGTTCCTGTTTGTGCGCGTGATTGGCGCCGATGGCGTTGATGTGAATGCCAGCGGGCAAATCCCCGCCGGTCAATACGGGATGCGAAGAAGTGGTGGCAGTAGAAACAATTTTGGCGCCGCGCACGGCAGCGGCTGCGGACCCCATGGGATACACGTTGATACTCAAGCGCTCTGACATTTCCTCGCAAAACTGAGTGCGGCGCAGCGGATTGCGGCCATACACATAAACGGAATCGAGCAGGCGAACCGAGTTGATCGCCTCCAACTGGGTTTTTGCCTGGCCACCGGTGCCGATGATGGCAGCGGAGCGAGCGTCTTTCTGGGCAAGATACTTGGTGGCGACGCCCGAAGCGGCGCCGGTGCGTTGACGGCCAAGGTAATCGGCTTCGATGAGGGCGAGAAGTTCGCCGGTGGTGGCGCTGAAGAGAGTGACGAGGAAGCAGAGCTGGCCCTTGACGTAGGTGTATTGCTTGGAGGCAACGAAGCCGGCTGCTTTGTCGAGCGCGGCCATGTGATGGAAGAACCCACCGTCGCCGAGTTCGAAGCGGCGGCGCGGGTGGATGAGGACGTTGCCTTGGGCCTGCTTGCGGGAGATGTCTTCGACGGCGTCGATGGCCATGGGCATGGTAAGGAGTTGGCGAACTTCGGATTCGTTCATGTGGAGGGTCATTGAATTCCCGGAAATTAATCTAACACAGGGGTGGACTTGGTGGGCGGCGGGAAGACGTCGAAGGCGCCCGCCTCCCTCCTACGGCGGGCAGGCAGAAAGCGGCCGCTACAAATGCAAGAGCGTTCAGTGATGGGCGGTGGATTTCTTTTTGGAGGCAGATTCTTCGCGGATGCGGCGGACTATGGTTTGGTTGAGGTGATAGGCGCGCTCTTCCCTGGCGCCATCCATAAGGTGGAAGCGAAATTCCGGCTCACCCTTGGGGCCCTTGCCGACCTGAATGGGGAGGGCGCCGCAGAGGTCATTTTCGATATAAGCGGTTTCATAGCGGGATTTCCTGGCGTTCCAGGTGAAAACGCGAAGCGTGGTGAAATCGCAAGGCTGTCCTTCCGGGCTGCGGGTGCCGGCAACCAGGTATTGCGGGTGATCGCCATCGGGATCAGTGACGCGATTCAGCTCGAACCAAGCCAGGGGACGCACGTTCGCGGAATTCGTGCCTTCCCGTACAGCATCCGGTACATCAAGTGATACGAAGCGCGCGATGACCCAGCCCGCGATGGGAATAGTCTGGTCGCCGGGCTGTGTTGTGGTGGTGATGGCGGAATTGCGCACGACGCCTTCACCGGGAGGGCGCGTGGCGACACCACGGACGAGGAACCAGTCTTCCTGCTTGGTTTCTTCGGCATCGCCGGAAGTATCCTTTTCGTCGGAGACTTGCACCCAATCGGCAACCGCACGGCCCAAGATTTCGAGTTCGGCACCGCGGCCGAACTGATAGAGGCGCGGCTCCGTGCGGCCCGGGGCAACGCGAAGATTGGTGGTGGTTTTGGTGCGGCCGCGGGCCTGGACGGGCAAGAATTTGGCTTGCTCGAGAAGTTTCGCGCTGCGCTGCCAGAGTTCCGGCTCCATCAAGTAGCGGCCATCAACCCATCCGGTGACGCCAGCGGCGTTGCGGACTTTGACGTTGTCGTTGCGGCGGGCGAGGACTTCGACGCGATCGCCATAGAGAAGGACGCCAAGCTGTTCGCGCACCTGAGCGACGCCACTCCAGAGAGTGACACTGCGTTCGCTGACATAGGCAGCACCGAGGGACTCGTGTCTGGGCCGGAAGAACCAAGCCAGCAGGACCACGAGACACAGAATCGGCACTGCTACAAGAAGCTTTCGCTTCATTCGCTATCCCCGAAAGTGGCGCCGACGGCGCGCGCCGCGTGAACGATTTCGCAATCGGGATCGGTGAACTTCATTTTTCCCCGACCTTCGTCGAGAGACATAACTACTTGACAAATTGTACCCGATTCACGCGCGTTGCCGAAGTGACACAGCGCACCAACGTGAGTCTGGAAAGGCAACGGGAACAAAAGTAAGGTGGGAGACACAGGGGGATCAAAATGAAGTTCTTGAATGGAGTGCAGCCGTTGGCGTTGCTGGTGTTGCGCGTGTGCCTGGCAATCATCTTCGTGTATCACGGGTATCCCAAACTGGTACACGCGAACGCGGGAATGGGGGAATTTTTCGTGATGCATGGGCTACCGGGCTACCTGGTGCCGGTGGCGGGAATCCTGGAGGGGTTCGGCGCGCTGTTGCTGGTGCTGGGATTGTTCACAAGGCCGGTGGCGTTGCTGCTGGCGATTGAGATGGGCGTGGCAATCTGGAAAGTACATAGCGGCCATGGGTACATGGCGGTGAAGGAGTATGAATTCCCGCTGGCGGTGGGGGCGGCGTGTTTTGCGCTGGCCACGGTGGGAGCAGGGGCTGTGTCGATGGATTATTTGATCTTCGGAGATAGCGGGAAAAAGAAACGGGCAGCTAGGGGCGGCAAGGAGTAGGGCCAGAGTCCCACTCCGCCTAAAGCAATGGAAATGGCGTGGGCCGCCGAGCCGTCAGACTTGAGCGGGAGCACCCGGCACAGTGACGGGCAGGGTCGCGGGCGCGAGCGGAAGCACAATCCACAGGATGATATAGGCCAAGAAGCCGGCGCCGGCGCAGAAGAAGGCCAAAAGCCAGAGCACACGAACCAGCGTGGGATCGAGATCAAAATAGTCGGCCAGCCCGGAGGCGCTTGGGAGCGGCGACGTATGGAGGAGATCCTGCGGCGACCGTGTCCGGCTGTTTTGCGCCACAGTTGTAGCAAAACTTGGAACCTGGGGCGATTTCCTTCTGACAAGATGAGCAAAGCATAAGGTACCCCCACAGAGCGGTATCGAATGGATTCTAAACATATATACGAAAAAGGGGAGGAAAAAGTTGCAGGGGGAGAGAAGTCCGAGAAAAGGCGAACCCAAGAGTAGAGTGAGAAGCGCATTTGGCTTAGGGAGGGGGGTGGCAGAATTGTGGGTTGGTGGCGGGGCATGCAGCCGTAAAAGCGGCGGCAGGAGGCAGTGGACGGCGGCGGTGAGGTCGTCGGTTTGGGGGAGGATGGCGTCTTCGAGCTTGGGGTGGTAGGCGCAGAAAGTGTCCATGGCAGCGACACGCTTCACGGGGGCGTCCAGCTCAGCGAAGAGTTCTTCGGCGATGCGAGCGGCGATTTCGGCGCCGTAGCCCCAGCTCATCATGTCTTCATAGGCAACGATGACGCGGTGCGTTTTGCGCACGGTGGCGGCGATGGCTTCCCAATCGAACGGGGAGAGCGAGCGAAGATCGAGGATTTCGACAGAAATGCCTTCGCGCTGCAGGGCGGCGGCGGCTACTTCCGCGCGACGGACGACGGCGCCATAAGTGATGATGCTGACCTGTTCGCCTTCCTTGACAAGACGCGCTTTGCCGAAAGGAATGGTGAAATCCGGGCCGGGATATTCGGAGCGATTGTAAGGCTGGCGGTACAGGTGTTTGTGTTCGAGGAACATTACAGGATCGTCGCAGCGGATGGCGGTGCGTAGCAGGCCGGCGACATCAAGCGCCGTGGAAGGCATGACAACGCGCAAGCCGGGGCAATGCGTAAAGATCGATTCGCCGCTTTGACTGTGATAGACGGCCCCGCCGGTAAGGTAGCCGCCGATGGCCACGCGAATGACGGCCGGGCACTTGAAGGCGCCGTTGGAGCGCCAGCGAAGTACGCAGAGTTCATCGCGAATCTGCATCATGGCCGGCCAGATGTAATCGAAGAACTGGATTTCCGCGACGGGCTTCAGGCCGCGGGTGGCCATGCCGATAGCGCGGCCGACGATGCTGGCCTCCGCGATGGGCGTATTGAAGACGCGATCGGAGCCGTATTTACGCTGTAGACCAGCGGTGGCTTTGAAGACGCCGCCCTTCCCTTTCACTTCGCGGAGAGTATCTTCGCGGCTGGCATCGGCGACATCTTCACCGAAGACGACGATGCGCTCATCGCGAGCCATCTCATCCTGGAGCGTGACAGCAACCATTTCGACCATGGTCTTGGGAGCGGCCTGGAATTTCGGCTCGGTGGCGAAGCTCGCGGAGGTGGGGTCAATGTCCTGCGAATAAACGTGCAGCGGGATGGAGGAGGGTTCGGGATGCTCGGCGGCGAGGGCCTGATCGGCGGCTTCGCGGACTTCGCGATCGGCCTGGGCTTCGAGGGATTCAATCTCCTTCTGATCGAGGAGGCCTTCGCGAATGAGGAAGAGCGAAAACTTGGAGAGGGGATCGCGGCGGGCCTCGGTTTCGCGCTCTTCGGGAGTTTTATAGAGCTTTTCGTCGTCGGAAAGCGAGTGGGAGTAGGGACGCGTGACGTCGGCGTGAACAAGGGCGGGGCCGCGGCGTTCGCGAGCGTAGGCGATGGCTTCCTTGCAGACAACGTAGCTTTCCAGCGGGTCGGTGCCGTCGCATTCGGCGATGTGCAGGCCGGGAAAGCCTTTGACCAAGCGGGAGATGCTGCCACCGGCGGTTTGCACTTCGACGGGAACCGAGATGGCGTAACCGTTGTCCTCGATCAGATAGAAAAGGGGAAGCTTCTTGGCGCAGGCAACGTTGAGGGATTCCCAGAATTCGCCTTCGCTGGTGGCGCCATCGCCGGAGGAGACGTAAACGATCTCTTCGGGCTGGTAATTGACGTGTTCTCCCAGCGGGGCCTGTTGCGCTTGCGCGAGGGCTTTCTGGCGATGCTCGTAGTAAAGCGTTGCTTCCGCGGCGCCGGCGGCGTGGAGAAACTGCGTGCCGGTGCAGGAGGACTTGCTGACGAGATTCCATCTCGGATGGCCCCAATGGGAGGGCATCTGGCGCCCACCAGAGCTGGGATCATCCTTCGCGCCGACGGCCTGGAGGAGGGTATCGAGAGGGGTGACGCCGAGCATCAGGCAGAGCGCGCGGTCGCGATAGTAGGGGTAGAGCCAGTCCACGCCGGGACGCAAGAGCAGGCCGGCGGCGGCGGTGACAGCTTCATGACCGGCGCTGGAAATTTGGAAATAGATTTTGCTCTGGCGCTTAAGCTGGATTTCGCGGTCGTCAAGGCGCCGCGAGAGATACATGGTGCGGTATAGGCGGACGAGGGTGTCGCGGTCGAGGCCGTGGTACTTGGGCGATTCCAGCTTGGCTATCTTCACGCGAGTTTGCACGGCCATTCGGTTCGCCCTCGTGATGGAGAGGAGTAATTTACGCGCGAACCCTAAGTATACCGGATGAGGGCGGCGAATCGATAGGAAAGCAGGGTGGGTTCACCGCAAACGGCAGTACTATACCAGGTCGTCAAAGTGCTTTTCGGTATCGGCAAAAGGCGCGTCGGTGGGTTTAACGATGGTAGGCGAAGCGCCCTGAAAGGGTTCCTCGGACGGAATTCGTTGCAGCCAGCGCTGTCCGGAGAGTTTTTCGTGGTTGGAGAAGTCGAGACGCACGAGGAGCTTGACGGATTCGGACGGTGCGGCCGCGGCTGGTTCGGGCTTGTCTTTGCTCTTCCCTTTAGACTTGTCAGGCTTTTCGGATTTGTCGGGCTTGGCGCTGTCTACCGCTGGAGCAGCGGCGGGGACGCGTTCAAATTTGAAGAGGAGTTTTTTGTCAAGGCGGTAGGCCTGCTTCCAACCCTCGAGCTTGTGGCGCGCCTGTTGGACCTTATCCTCGTCTTTTGCGAAGTCAAATTGAATATAAGTATGTGGCATAAAATGAGTTTGCGGCTCGCGGGGGGAGTAAGTCAAGAAATGCCAGTGGATTGCGGTGCTTTTGGGGCGATGCGACGCGCCGGAGGGCCTCTCTCCCAAATTGGTTTGGAGAGAGCGTGCGATTTGGGGTATTCTTCCAACTCCAACTATGAAGAGGTCGCGGGACATTCCTATCGCTCCGGGAAAAATGGCGGCGTGGGTGTGCCTGGTGGCAGTGGTGCTGCTGTGGACGCCGTTGTTGGCGACGGCTTGGCAGGCGGATGGGATGGACTGTTGTAAGGGCGGCATGTGCATGGCGCAACGACACTCGAAACCAGAGCCCGCCCGGCGGCAGCAGACTGGTGCAGAGGAAACGCCGATGGACTGCGAGCACCATGGCGGAAGCAGCATGAGCAGTTGCTCGGTGGCCTGCTGCCAGGAGAGCAGTCATGCCCTGGCGACGCCAGCGATTTTTGTGATGCCGGAGCCCGCAACCATTTGCCTCCCTTCCCCGGCCACGACTGCGCCCAGTAACTTTGCGGCAACGGAATTCGTGCAATCGTTTGCGCCACCCTCTCCCCCTCCTCGCACGCCTCTCCTCTTCCTGTAATTCGCCCCTCATTTTTGTGAAGTGGAACGTGTACCGGGTCCAAGCGACTCTCCGCGGATGTTTCCGCTATTAAACGGAAAAGGATTTAAGATGCAGCGAATTTTGCTAGTCGTGGCGGTCGTATTTCTTTTTGCGAGCGGAGTGTTTGCCACCATATTTGGAACGGTGCGAGGCGTCGTGCACGATCCGCAGCACCGGCCAGTGGCCGACGCAGAGGTGAAGCTGAAGTCGGCAACCTCTGACTGGACGCAGACGGCGCAAACAGACCAAGATGGGGCGTTTTTGTTTACAGCGGTGGCGGTGGGCGATTACCAGGTGACGGTGACGAGGAGCGGCTTCGCGGACGAGCAGGAAACGGTCACCGTGGTTTCGGCTTCCTCGCCGACGCTGCATATTCAACTCAAGATCGCTTCGGTAAATCAGACCACTACCGTTTTGGCAGAAGGACAGGAAGAAGTGGCGAACGTGGATTCGGTGACGCCGACGACCTTGGTGGCGCGCGCGGACATCGCGCAGACGCCCGGCGCCGACCGCACCAACGCCATGCAAATGATCACCGATTACGTGCCGGCCGCCTATGTGTCGCACGACATGTTGCATATGCGAGGAGGCCACCAGGTCGACTGGCTGATTGACGGCGTCCCCATACCCAACACGAATATCGCCACGAATGTGGGCCCGCAGATTGACCCGAAGGACATTGACTATCTGGAGGTTCAGAGAGGCAGCTACGAAGCCGAGTATGGAGACCGCACGTACGGAATGTTCAACATCGTGCCGCGAACCGGGTTCGAGCGGAATAATGAGGCGGAACTCGTGCTGAGTTTGGGGAATTGGTACCAAACGAACGATCAAATCAATTTCGGGGGGCACTCCGAGCGCTTCGCCTATTATGCAAGCTTAAACGGAAATCGGAGCAATTACGGACTGCAGACCCCGATTGGGCAGGTTTTTTGCGATGCGGAGAACGGCTATGGGGGATTCGCGTCTCTTATTTTCAACCCTAATTCAAGGGACCAACTGCGGCTGGTCACGTCATTGCGGCGGGATTACTACCAGATTCCCTTCGACCCGGACCCCAACTCATCCGGAAATCAGGTCTACCGCAGCTACGGGCTTCGTGATGGCGAGCACGAAACTGATGGCTATGTAGCCTTCTCCTGGGTGCATACATTCAATTCCAACCTACTGCTGACGGTTTCGCCCTTTTATCACTACAGCAAAGCCAACTACCAAGCCTCACCCAACGATACGCCCGTGGTCACGAGCGCGGATCAGACTTCCAATTATGGGGGTTTACAGGCGGCCGTGAACGCAAGTGTATGGAGAAATGACATTCAGGCCGGCTTGTATGGATTCGCGCAGCGCCAGAGCAACTACTTCGACAACCTATTCACGGACGGCAGCCAAAATTTCCCGCCTTCCTCGGTTTCCATCACGGGGGGACTTGAGGAAATATTTGTAAGCGACAAATTCAAGGTGACTCCGTGGCTGACCTTAATCGCTGGCTTTCGCCAATCGCACTTTGCGGCGGATATTGTGAAAAATGAGGTGGACCCACGGTTTGGCATGGCCGTAAAGGTCCCGCGCCTGAATTGGGTCTTTCACGCCTTCTATGGGCACTTTTACCAACCCCCGCCGCTGTTGACGGCCACCGGCCCGCTGCTGGATTTAGCAAACAGCCAGAATCTGACGTTCGCTGCGCTGCACGGTGAGCGGGATGAAGAGTACCAGTTTGGCGTCACGATCCCTTTTCGCGGTTGGGCTCTTGACGCAGATCACTTTCAAACAAAGGCACAGAATTGGCTGGATCACAGCAATATCGGTGAATCAAACCTCTTCTGGCCACTCACGTGGTATCAGGCATTGATTCAAACCTGGGAACTCACGCTGCGGTCACCCCGCCTCTGGCACCGCGGCCAGTTTCACCTGGCCTACGCGAATCAAATCGCGCGGGCAGAGGGGCCCTTCACGGGAGGCCTGATCTGCCCCAACCCCGCGCCGGTGGCATGCGAGCTGCCGCCAGGATATGCACCGGCGGACCATGACCAGAGAAACACACTGAACATGGGCTTTAACGCAACCTTGCCCGGGCAGACGTTCGCTTCCGTGAACATGTCCTACGGTTCGGGGTTCACCAACGGCGCCTACAATCCACCGCAGATCCCCAACCAATATCTGCCGGCGCATACGACATTCGATCTTTCGCTCGGGAAAAGCTTCCTTGAGAAATACAGCGTTTCCGTGACCGTGCTGAATGTGGGGAACCGACGCGTGCTGCTGGACAACAGTTTGACGTTCGGAGGATTTCACTACAACGACCCGCGGGAAATCTACGCGGAATTCCGCTATCGTTTCCATTATTGAGGAGCGGCGATGAGACGAGTCTATTTGTTTTTGTTGGGGATACTGGTGATGACGAGCGTGGGATGCCAGACGACGCCGGTGAAACATTATGCGATTCAGGCGGAGGTGATCTCCGTGGACGTGCCGAAAAAAATGGTGACGGTGAAGCACGGCGACATACCAGGATTGATGCCGGCGATGACGATGAATTACCTGGTAGCCGATGAAAAGCAAATTGAACCGCTGAGACCAGGGGACAAGATCAGCGCGGATCTGGTGATAGGAGAGAACGTGGGGCACCTGGAAAAGATTGTGCTGGTGCAAAAGGCCGTTGCGGCGCCTGTAGCGGGCGATGTGAACCAGCACGCGCATTGAATGAATGTGCTCGCGCGTGGAAATCAGGCTTGCCTCGAGAAAAGCTGGCAGATAGACTTTTCAGTGAGAATTCACATGGCGATGGAGTTCGCCAAAACCGCCGCGGCTGGAATTGCCGGGGCTGATGACTCCTGGCTGCCGGAGGGCACCAGGAGTTTTTTGTTAGCAGGAGCCAGTGCAGCCGGACGGGAGAAACGTTGCGTTTATTGCTAATTGCAGTGTTTGGAGCCATCGGGACGCTGGCGCGCTATGGCTTACAAGGATTGGTGCAAGTGAAAATGGGGAGCACGTTTCCCTACGGCACGCTGGCGATCAATCTTACAGGGTGTTTTTTCCTGGGACTCATCGGGCAATTCACGTTGAACCGCATGGTGATCTCACCCGAATTGCGTATGGCGATTGCGGTGGGATTTTTTGGCGGGTACACCACGTTTTCGAGTTTTGGCTGGGACTGGCCAGCCGGTTCTAGCTGAGCATGCAGGCAGTTAGGGCGAAAGGCCGGCGGGAGTGCGCCATGACACATCAGAAATTTGAAGGCGAACGGACGTTGATGCGCGTGCATATCGGCGAGTCTGACAAATGGCACAGCAAGCCGTTACACGATGCAATCGTGCAACTGTTGCGCAAGGAGGGGTTTTCCGGCGTGACTGTGCTGCGCGGCGTGGGCGGCTTCGGCGGCTCGAGCATCTATCACACGGACAAACTTTTGCGGATGTCGCAGGACCTGCCCATCGTTTTGGAAGTGGTGGAAACACAGGAACGCATCGAGCAGATCCTTCCGCGGCTCGATGAAATGGTGGACGGCGGGCTGATCACGCTGGAGAAAGTACGAGTGATATTGTACCGTCCGGCGTCGCGGCAATAGAACTCATTTTCTGAACCACAACACGAGAGAAATTCCCGAGACCTCAGGGGCTAAAGCCCAGTGAAAGCCAAGGGCTAAATGTCGGAGCTAAAGCTCCGACCCCCTAAAATGCAGAGTTTTTCCGCGAACTGTGAAGCCTTGCCCTCCCAAAAAGCATTGATGCGACAACTTCTATTGACTGGCCGAGCTGGGAGGGACGATGGGCAAGAGCTTGTTGAGAATGTAGACTGTTGGCTGTGAATCCCGAAAAAACTAGCGCAGAGCAGGCAAGCAGCGGGCACTGGCTGAACAGGACGGTGCTCGGCGTTGGACTGACGAGCCTGTTCAGCGACTGGAGCCACGAAATCGCCACGGCGGTGTTGCCGGCATTTTTGGCGGCAATTGGCGCGGGGCCGGCGTGGCTGGGGGCGATTGAAGGCATTTCGGACGGATTGTCCAGCTTCAGCAAGTTGGCGGCGGGCTACTACACCGACCGATTGAAACATCGCAAGCCGCTGGTGGTCATCGGGTATGCGGCTACGGCCGTGGCGACGGCTTCGTTTGGGCTGGCAACGCACGCGATTCATGTGTTGTGTGGCCGGGCTGCGGCGTGGTTCGGGCGTGGAGTAAGGTCACCGGCGAAGAAGGCGCTGCTGGCGGCGGACGTGCTGCCTTCCGCGTACGGGCGCGCGTTTGGCTTCGAGCGGTTGATGGACACGGTGGGAGCGATTGCGGGGCCGCTGACGGCGCTGTGGCTGCTTCGCATAACGAATCACGCATATCGCACGGTGTTTTTTTGGACGCTGTTGCCGGGTTTGGCTGCGGTGGTGTGCTTCTGGCTGCTGGTGCGGGAGCGGCTGATTGGTGCGCGGAAGCAAGTATCGTTTCTGACGGGGCTGCGTGCGCTGCCGGACTCCTTTCGCCGGTTTTTGCTGGGAGTGGGAATATTCGGGGCGGGCGACTTTTCACACACGCTGCTGATTCTGTACGCGACGCGGATGCTGGCACCCGAGCATGGAATGGCGTGGGCAGCGAGCGTCGCGGTGGGGCTATACACGCTGCACAACGTGTTTTATGCAGGTTCGGCTTACGTGAGCGGTTGGATCAGCGACCACGTGCCGCACCGAAAGGCAATTCTCGCAGGAGGCTATGCGCTGGGGGGTGTCACAGCGATTTTTTTGATGGCGGCGCCGCATTCGCTTTGGTTATTGGGTGCGATCTTCGTGCTCGCGGGCGTCTACGTGGGGACGGAAGAGGCGCTGGAGGATTCGCTGGCGGCGGAACTTTTGCCGAAGGAGCAGCATGGAATGGCGTTCGGGACACTGGCGGCAGTGAATGCGGCGGGGGATTTTCTTTCGAGCATGATCGTGGGGTTGTTGTGGTCGGAGGTTTCGGTGAGGGCGGCGTTTTCGTTTTCGGCGGTGCTGTTTTTTGCGGGGGCGATTTTGATCGCGAGGTTGCGGAAATAGGGAGTCGCGACAAAAGAAAAAGCCGCCACAAAGGGGAAAGAAGCCCAAGAGCGGCCCGCCTCAGAAGGACGGGCCCCACAAGAGCAAGAAACCCATGAACGTGACTGGAGGACGGCCACTACAATAGCGCTCAGAACAATTTGGTGGGGCAGAATTTGGGTTAGGAGAGTTTGTCGGCCAAGGATTTGGAGGCGCGCATGCGGCGCTGGACCTCGGCCTGAAGATAGCGGCGCAGATTTTCGGGGACGATGCCGGGATCCGCGAGTACGCGAAGATCCGATACGGTGAGGTGGGGCAAGAAGGCCAGCACCGTGGCGAGAGGCGTAGAGGGATTGCGCACGAGCGCGAGGCGCACGTTGTACGTCTGCGACCACTTGCGGTGACTGGCGATGGCTTGCACGACGCGAAGAGAGGTTTTCTCGCGCGCCAGGGCCTTGAGCACCTGGGCCTCCGTCAGGAAGGGATTATTGAGGGCGACGGGCAGGACATTCGGGTGGCCTTCCGCGACGAGTGCGCCGACAACGTGCGTGGGACCGCGGCGGGCAAGAGCAATCTTTTGGCCCAGGGGCAATTGCGGGAGGCGCGCAACGATCTGGGCTTCAGCGAGGCGTTTGAGCTCCATGGAGGAGGCGGGCGAAAGGGCAAACTGGACAAGGTCCATAAGGTAGATGTCGCGCAGCAAGCGCATGGCGACGAGGCGCGGGGCACGCGGATGAAAAAGCAGCGCGTGCTTGACAGAGTAGTTTTTCAGCAGGTTTTTGCGGGCGCCGATGTCCTCGAGTATTTCCGTCGGAAGGTCCTTGCGGGAAAGCAGCAGGCAAAGCTTCGCGTCATCCAAGGCGGGATTATCAAGGATCGCGGCGAGCACTTGGGGCGCAGGGTGAAAAAGCAGGGCGCTCAGGTCATCACCCGTAGCGGTACGCGCGAGTTGCAGCTCATGCTCGAACTCTGCCACGTTACTTCCCTTCCTCGGTGGGCAGCAGGAAGCGGAGAGCCTGGCGTGCTGCGGATTCAGCAGGCGTGATGGCCATGGAAGCAAATTCCGCCTGAGGGGCAACGGCGTGGAGGCGCTCGTCTACCTGCTGATCGAAGAAGAAGGAGCACCCCACCATGCCGCCCGTCTTGGCGAGCAGGAATTTCTGATCCTGGAGTTGCAGCCGCTCGATGAGGGCAGCGACGAGCGTGGCGAGGTCGTCGGCGGCGGTCTGAAGCAGGGCGCGCGCAGCGGAATCGCCTTGATCCGCAGCGCGCAGAATCACCGGAAAAATCTTCGGGAAGACTTCATCGGGCACGCCGTGGGCGAGGGATTGGACTTCGTGCCAGGAGGTGGCGTTGAGTTCCTGGAGAATGAGGCGGCCCATCGTGGTGTTGGCGCCAGTGCGGTCGAATTCGCGTAGAGCGGCGATGGCAGCGCGGCGGCCGACATCAAAGGCGCTGCCTTCGTCTCCGAGGAGCGGGCCATGGCCGCCAATGCGCGCGATCTGGCCCTGCGCGTCGCGTCCAACCGCGGCGGAACCCGTGCCGGCAATCAGGACAATCGCGGGACCCTCGCCGGTGGCCTCCAGAGTGAGCTCCAGATCGGTGCACACCACAACGGCTTTGCCGGGGAATTCTTCCTCGAGGAGGCGCTTCATTTTTCGTTCGGCATCCGGCTGGCCCGCGCCGGCAAGACCCGCGCAAAGAGCGATCACTTCCGCCGGCGGGATATTGGCGGACTGCAGGGCCCAGCGCGCGGCTTCACAGACGGCAGCGAGCGCGCCGCCAAATCCGACGCGCATCGGATTGGAAGGGCCGCTGCGGCTGCGTGCAAGAATGTGGCGCGATTCGTCCATAAGGACACATTCCGTTTTCGTGCCGCCGCCATCGAAGCCGAGAACGTAGCGCATAACCAAAGCATACGCGAGGCGGGGCATAGGTGCGCAAGGGCCCTCGGCGGGGTGCCAAAAGGGTTGCGCGTCAGGGGAGATGGGCCAGAACGGAATCGGCAAACCTAAGACAAAAGCGGCTAGATTGGTGGCGGCCGGCACCTCTTTTTGAGAAAAACACTTTTGTGGAGGTGCTTACTTTGTGAAAGCGGCGGCAAGCCGCCGCACTCCATAGGGAAATTGTGCGGAGTGTTGTCTTGACGGTGTTATGCGCAGCCACTATTCTCGACTCGCTCGACGGAACTCCCCTGTAATTTTGCGCGGCGCGGTGCTCATGCACATTCATCCGCTGGATCTGGCGATTGTTGTTGCGTACCTGTTGGGAGTGACGGCGCTGGGATTGCACTTCCGGCGAGGACAGCAGGATGCGCGCGACTATTTTCTGGGAGGGCGCAGCGCGCCGTGGTGGGCGCTGGCGTTTTCGATTGTCGCCACGGAAACTTCCACGCTCACGATCATCGGGACGCCGGCAATTGCGTATTCGGGGAACATCACATTTTTGCAGTTGGTGTTCGGATACATTGTTGGGCGGATTCTGATCACGATCATTTTGTTGCCCGGATATTTTCGCGGGGAGTATCTGACGGCCTACGCGTTGATCGAGAAGCGCTTTGGCAGCCGGATGCGCTCCGTTGCCGGGGTGACGTTTCTGGCGACGCGGACACTGGCGGAGGGCGTGCGCGTGTCTGCAATTGCGCTGGTGGTGAGCGTGGCGCTGGGTACATCCGAGCGGCTGGCGGTATTCATCGTGATTGGGCTGACGGTGCTTTACACGTTTGAAGGCGGAATGAAGGCGGTGATCTGGACGGACGTAGCGCAGTTCCTGCTGTACCTGACGGGGAGCTTGCTCACACTGGGCTTGCTGCTGCATCGCATTCCAGGGGGATGGACGGAAGTGAGTCAGGTGGCGGCGGTGAGCGGGAATAAGTTGCAGGCGCTGGATTTCTCCTGGAATTTGGCGACGAAGTACACATTCTGGTCAGGGATGATTGGAGGCGCTTTCCTGACCATGGCGAGCCACGGTACGGACCAGACGATCGTGCAGCGGCTGCTGGCAGCACGGAATCAGAAAGACAGCCGGCGCGCTTTGCTGGCGAGCGGCTTCATCGTGCTGTTTCAGTTCACCATTTTTCTGCTGGTTGGCGTGGCGCTTTTTGTGTTTGCGCAACACACGCCGCTGCTAGCCGCGGGAGAGCGGACGGACCGCATCCTGCCGTTGTTTCTTATTCGAGAGATGCCGACAGGGCTGACGGGGCTGCTGCTGGCTTCGATTCTGGCGGTGGCGATGTCCAATGCGAGCGGGTCGCTGAATTCGCTGGCCGCCTCGAGTGTGATGGATTTGGCGGCGCTGCGCGGGCACTCCACGGATCCCGGCAGTTTTTTGAAGCTTTCGCGAAGGATGACGCTGGTCTGGGGTGCGGTGTTGATCGTCCTTGGGCTAGCGAAATGGGGGCCAGTGTTGGAGGCAGGATTGACGGTCGCTTCCCTACCGTTTGGAAGTTTGTTGGGGCTTTTTTTGCTGGGGACTTTTGATGCGCGGGCGAATTCACGAGGCTCGCTCGCAGGGATGTTTGCCGGACTAGCGACGGTGCTGCTTGTGTTTCGATTCACGAGGATCGCGTTTACCTGGTACGTGCTGATTGGCGCGTGCGTGACGTTTGTTGTTGGGGCGGTGGTGAGCCGGGTGATTGTGGAACGACGGGTGGATGGGTGAACGCGGAAAAGGCGCCCGCTTCAGAAAGCGGCCGTTACAGAGGCAAACCCAAGAGCACAGTCAGGAGTGACTGTGCCACCGGATCGGCGGGAGGAGACATCTTCATTTGGTGGCGAGAGATCCGGCCGTAAAAGCGGCGGCGAGGGGCTCAAACGTGGCGATCTTGCGGACATGGGGCGCAGCAGTGCTGCGCCCCTACGGGAGAATTGCCGGCGAGAATTGGGCTAGACTCGGTGGCTGAGGTTTGGGCGGAGGAGTATGAGCGAAAAGCGCCTTGAGCTCGTGCGAGGACTTGGGCCGTGGGCCTCGGCGGCGATTGTGGTCGGCACGATGATCGGGACGGGCATTTTCCTGAAGCCGGCGGAAATGGCGCGGGAAGGCCACTCAGTTTCGATCGTGTTTGCGGCGTGGATCGTGGGCGCGGTGCTTTCGATTTTTGGCGCGTTGTCCTATGCGGAGCTGGGCGCGGCGATTCCGGAGGCTGGCGGCGAGTATGCGTATTTGCGGCGCGGCTTCGGGCCGGTGTGGGGATTCCTGTTCGGGTGGATGCACTCGATCGTGGGGCGGCCGGCTTCGGCGGCTTCGATTGCCGCTGGGATGATGCGCTTCCTCAGTTTTTTCCTTCCGGCGGTGGCGGCGCCGATCTTCACCGTCCACATCGCAATTCCGGGCCTCACCGTGTGGATCAAGCCGTATGATTTTGCGTTTACCTGGGCGCAACCGCTGGCGGTGTTCTGGCTGGTGCTGATGACCGGCGTGAATTATCTGGGAGTGCGGCTGGGCGGAGGTGTGCAGGTCTTCCTGACGGCAATCAAGCTGGTGAGCATCGCGATAGTGATTGGCGTGGCGTTCGCGCTCCCTTCGGGTGGGGCGCATGCGGGAGACCCCGTGTGGCCCGCCGCAGCGAGTGCGGGATTGTTCGGAGCATTTCTAGCCGCGCTGGCGGCGGCGCTCTGGGCTTATGACGGGTGGGAAGATTTGAACCTGGTGGGTTCGGAGGTGCAGGATCCGCAGAGGAATTTCCCGCGGGCGCTGGTGGGCGGAGTGTCGTGCGTGGCGCTGGTGTATCTGTTGTTTAACGCCGCTTGCTTCAAGGTGCTGCCGTTTGCCGGCGTAGCGAATTCCTCACACGTGGCGTCGGACGTGGTCGCGCGAGTTGTCGGGCATGGCGCAGCAACGTGGGTAACTTTGGCGATGCTGATTTCCGCGCTGGGGTCGATGAATTCCTCGATTCTGAGCGGCGCGCGCGTGCCCTACGCGATGGCGCGCGATGGAATTTTCTTCAAGATCGCCGATGGCATTCATCCGAAATACCGTACGCCGGCGCGCGCGCTGATATTTCAAGGCGTGCTGGCCAGCGTGCTGGCGCTGAGCGGAACGTTCGAGGAGCTGACCAACCTGTTCATCTTTGCGGGCTGGATTTTTTACGGGCTGGCGGTGGTGGCACTGTTCCGGTTGCGGCGGACAGAGCCGGAAATGGAGCGGCCGTACCGCTGCTGGGGCTATCCGTGGATTCCCGGGGCGTTCGTTCTGGGCGCGCTGGCGCTCACCTTCAATATTTGGCTGCAGCGCCCGGGGCGCTCGACGATCGGATTGCTGCTGATTCTGGCAGGGTTGCCGTTTTACCGCTGGTGGACGCGAAGAACGGCAGCCTAAGGATAAAGCAAATACTTTCGGCGCACCTGATCAAAGGCCGCGAGCGCCCCAGCCCAGCTGCGGATGATTTGCTCCGGCGCGGTTCCCGCTTGGAGATCGCGCACGGTCTGGTCATTGCCGATGAGTTGCAGGATTTTGGAGGAATCGAACTGCTGCGGATATTTCTTTTGCAGGAGGGCGGCAATTTCCAGGCCCATGCGCATGGAGCGCACCGCTGCGCGGTCCGTAACCTTGACGCCGACGCCGCCACAGCGCTGTCCGGCGTAGAGACCGCTGACGGGAATGAAGGGGTGATCGGAAAAGCGCAGCCCGGGAAGATTCTTGGCGTTCAATTCCGCGGCAACCTCGCCGCCATCCATCCAGGGCGCGCCGAACTCCTCGAAAGGAGCCTCCGTGCCGCGGCCGACGGAAACGCCGGCGCTCTGGAGAATCTCCAGGCCGGGATAGAGGATGGAGCCTTTCAGCGTGCGGAGATTGGGCGAGGGAGGAATCCAGCGGCTGCCCGTGCTTTCAAAGAAATAATTACGGTGCCAGTTTTTCATCGGGATGACGCGGAGATCGACGTTGATGTGATTTTCGGAGTTGTAGAACTGCGCGAGTTCGCCGATGGTGAGCGCGTAACGCACGGGAATGGGAAAGTAGGCGACGAAACTGGTTTTGTCCGCATCGAGCATGGGCCCTTCGAGGATGTCGCCGTTCAGGGGATTGGGGCGGTCGAGCACAAAGAAGGCGATGCCGTGTTTCGCGGCTTCTTCCATGCAATAGGCCATCGTGGTGGTGTAGGTATAGAAACGCACGCCGGCATCCTGCACATCGAAAACGAGAGCATCAATATCTTTCAACATGTCGTCGGTGGGACGCAGTTGCTCACCATAGAGGCTGTAGATGGGGAGCCCGGTCGAGGGATCTTTGGAGGATGAGACCCTGTCAAGGGCATGGCCGGCGATGCCGTGTTCGGGGCTGAACAGCGCGACCAACTGGACTCCGGGGGCCTTTGCGAGGGCTTCCATGGTGGAGCGCCCCTGAAAATCCACGCCAGTGTGATTGGTGATGAGGCCGACGTGTTTGCCGCGGAGGGAGGCGAATTTCTCGGATTCGAGGACGTCGAGGCCCGTCTGAACCCGGCCAACGTGGCTCCGCTTGGGTTTCGCGTGTTTCTGCGCCGCAACCGCGAAGGACACGGCGAAAACGCAGGCCAGGAACGAACAGACCAGCGCGAGAAGGGGTTGGCGGAGGGAGCGGTTCAGACGGCCGATGGGTTCCATAGCTTCCAATGATATTCTGGAACGCGGCGTCCGCACCTTGATTGTGAGCAGGGAGTGCGCGTGCTATATACAGTCGAGGCGGCGGGCAGGCGGCCAGGGGATCATCGAAATATGAACAGGCGTGCTGCCGGATTGATGTTTCTGCCATTTTTGCTTCTATTGCTTATGACACTGAACGCTCGCAGCGACTTACGAATCGCAGAATCCGCGAAAGCCACGGCAGGCGAAAAGCGCGCCGCCCAGAGCAGCGCCGCGGGCAATGCGACGGCCGAGCAGGAGAGATGGGCCGAAACAACGCTCCTGCAAATGAGCCTGGAGGAAAAGGTCGGCCAGGTTCTCTTTACGACGTATCACGGCAGCTTCACGCCCACGGATTCCGAAGCCTACGCGCAAATGATGCACGACGTGAACGAGCTGCACGTCGGGGGATTCATCAACATCACGCACGGATCGCCGCTGGGCATCGTGAAGAGCCAGGCGTACCCGACAGCCGTGCTGACGAACCAACTGCAATCCAGATCGAAGCTGCCGCTGCTGATTGGCGCGGATTTTGAGCGCGGCACGGCGATGCGCCTGGACGAAGGAACATCGTTTCCGACGGCGATGGCGCTGGCGGCCGCGGGGAATCCCAAGGATGCGTACACCATGGGGAAAATCACGGCGCTGGAGGCGCGGGCCGTGGGCATCCAGTGGATCTACGCGCCGGACGCGGATGTAAACAATAACCCGGGGAATCCCATCATCAATACGCGGTCGTTTGGAGAAGACCCTGCGTGGGTATCGGAATTTGTAAGCGAATTCATTCGCGGGGTGCAAGAGAATGGCGGGCTGGCCACGGCTAAACATTTCCCGGGACATGGCGACACGGCGGGGGATTCGCACATTGATTTGCCCGTGATCAAGGCGGACCGGGAGCGGCTGGAACATCTGGAATTTGTGCCGTTCCGCGCGGCGATTGCGGCGGGCGTGGGCAGCGTCATGACTGGGCACCTCTCCGTGCCGGCGCTGGAACCCGATGCGAATACGCCGGCGACGCTTTCTTCGCGAATTCTCACGGACGTTTTGCGCAAGGAATTGGGATTTGAGGGGCTGGTGGTGACGGACGCCATGGATATGGGCGGGATCACCGTTCGTTTTGCGCCAGGAGATGCGGCGGTGCGCGCGTTTCTTGCGGGCGCGGACGCGTTGCTGATGCCGCCGGTGCCGGATGCGGCGTACGATGCGCTGCTGGCCGCGGCCCAGTCTGGGCAGATTACGCAGGAACGGCTGGACGCTTCGGTGCGGCGCATTCTGCTGGCCAAGGCAAAGCTAGGATTGAACAGCAACCGGCTGGTGGACCTGGATGCGCTGAATGCGAAGTTTGGCAGCGCTGCGTATCAGGCGGAGGCGCAAGAGATTTCGGACCGCGGAATCACGTTACTGCGGGACACGGCGCACCGGTTGCCGCTGGACGGGGCGAAACCGATGCGCGCGCTGCTGGTTTCGCTATACGCGGACCCGGAGCCTTATCCGGGAGAGGACCTGGAGCGGGAGTTGCGCACGCGCTTCGATTCGCTGATTGCGCTGCGCGCGGACACGAAATTTGTGAAGGCGGAGACGTTGAAATTGCCTCCACCGGATCAATATGACGTGGCTATCCTGGCGTTGTTTGTGCGCGTAAGCGATCGCAAGGGCGATGTGGACGTACCGGCGGACCAACTGCCGCTGATCAATCAGATTTACAAGGCGGGCAGGCCAGTAATCACGGCCGGAATGGGAAGCCCTTACCTGATCGAGCGATTTCCGCAGGCAGAGACTTGGCTTTCCGCGTTCGGGATCAGCGACGTGGCGCAAATTGCGATTGCGCGCGCGCTCTTTGGGCAGATTCCTGTGCAAGGGCACTTGCCGGTGACGATTCCGGGCGTGGGTTTGAAGGCGGGCTTCGGGATCGAAGTGGCGGCCAATCCGATGACGCTGCAGACGATGGACGTGCGCGGAGAGGCGCAACTGCGGCCGGCGTTTGCTGAAGTGGAAAAAGCTATCGTGGACAAGACGTTCCCCGGAGCGACGATAGCGGTGGGCTATCGCGGAAAGGTGTCGCTGCACGCGTTTGGGAAGTTGAGCTATGACGCGAACTCGCCGGCCGCGAAGATCGATACGATGTATGACATCGCGTCGCTGACAAAGGTGGTGGTGACGACCACGCTTGTCGAAATGCTAGTGGAGGGCGACTTCCCTTCCCCGCTGGATCTCGATGCGCCTATCGAGCGTTATCTGCCTGAATGGATCGCGGGGCCGCAGGCGGAGGGACCCCAGAAGATTGTTGTGCGGGATTCGCGCGAAGGTGCTAACTGGCCCGGCGAGCGGCAAATTGCCTGGCGGCACAAAGTGACGGTGCGGCACCTGATGACGCACACTTCGGGGCTGCCGCCATTCAAGGAATACTGGCGGACGTCGAAAGGGAAGGCCGAGACGCTGCGTATGATTTTCGCGGAGCCGCTGGAATACGAGCCCGGAACGAAGGTGGAGTATTCGGACCTGGGCATCATCTTGATGGCGGAGATTATTCAGCGGCTGACGGGAAAGCCGCTCGACGAACTGGCGCGCTCGTTGATTTTCGGCCCGTTGAAAATGAAGAACACGATGTACCTGCCACCGAAGAATTTGTGGCCGGAGATTGCGCCGACGGAGGTGGACAACGAGTTGCGCCACCGCTTGGTACAGGGCGAAGTCCACGACGAAAATGCTTTCGTGATTGGGGGAGTTTCGGGGCACGCCGGGGTGTTCAGCACTGCGCCGGATTTGGCGGCGTTTTGCCGGATGCTGCTGAATGGCGGGGTTTATGGGCACATTCGGGTGCTGAAACGTGAGACGATTGCGGAATTCACGGTGCCGCAGGCGCTGGCGAAGAATACGCGCACGCTGGGCTGGGTGGTGCCGACCGAAGGCAGCTCCAGCGGGCATTACTTTTCGGCGCATAGTTACGGCCACACAGGATTTACGGGGACGACGATCTGGATCGATCCGGACCGGCAATTGTTTGTGGTGCTGCTGACTAACCGCGTCAATCCGACACGAGAGAATCACAAGATCGCCGAGGTGCGGCCGGCGGTGCATGACGCGGTGATGAAGGCGCTTGGGTTTGCGGGGGAGTGAGGCAGTTTTAAGTTCTCAGTATTAAGTTCTAAGTTTTCGGAAATTAGGAATCAGAAAACAGGGAGTGGTGGCGGACGTCGCTGCGCCGGTTATCCCAGCGTTCTATCTCTGGCGACTTGCTCGAGATCAGAGGGCCTGCCTAGATCGCGCCAATACGCATCGTCGGCTGGGAATGCGAGGATTTTTTCTCCGAGGGCTGCCAGGCTGAGATAGACATCGATGATGGAGAACGCGCCTTGTTCTTCCATCAGGCGGAGGAGACGCGGAGAGATGATGTGGATGCCGGAGAAGGCGAACGACTGCAGCGGGACCTCAGGGGTTAAAGCCCCCGTGCTCTCTACGCTCTTCGGCACGGCTGAAGCCGTGCCCTCCCGAAGAGTATTGGTGAGATAGCTGCGGACCAATTCAGGCTCTTGGCCAGGGCCGACGCGGCGGCCGCATAGGCGAAGACCGCTATCAAACAGCAGTTGGCGGGAATTCTGGCGATGCTGAACTGCTAGCGTGGCTAGAGCTTGCTTTTCATTGTGAAATTCGAGCATGCGGCGGAGATCGATGGTGCTGATGACGTCCACATTGTGCAGGATGAACGGTTCTTCGGAATGCGCGGAGTCCTGAAGGAAAAACCAGGAGGCCTTTTTCAGGCCGCCGCCGGTATCGAGCAAACGCTCCTCGCGGGAGATTTCGATGTGCAAACCGAAATTGCCGTGGGCCTTGAGGTAATCGAGAATCATCTCCGGAAAGTGGTGCACGTTGATGATGACGTCGCGAACGCCGAAGGAACTCAGGCGGGAAAGAGTGATTTCGAGGAGTGTGCGGCCGGCGACTTCCACGAGGGCCTTGGGACGAGTGTCGGTGAGCGGGCGGAGGCGCGTGCCGAGGCCGGCCGCAAGAATCATCGCTTTCATGGGAGGCCTTCGTCTAAAGCTGCGGCATGGCTGAAGGGGCTGCGGGAAGACAGCGACAAACATTTCTTCAGGGGCTGAAGCCCATGGGTTCCGGGAGGCTTACGCCGGGACTGAAGTCCCGGCCTCCTAAAGAGAACTAGGAAGGTTTCCTCGGGCGCGATTGCAGGCGCTTTCATTGGCCTAGCTTTTCCAATTCGAGATGGCGAACGACGACTTCCAGCCCATTTCGGATGCGCAAGCGATTGGCCAATTGTTCCGCCAGAAAAACCGAACGGTGCTGGCCGCCCGTGCATCCGAAGGAAACCATCAGATTCTTGAAGCCGCGCTGCTGATAATTGCTGACGCTTGCATCCACCAGCGAAAGCACTCCCGCGAGAAACTGGTGCACGCTTTCCTGCTGGTTGAGGTATTCGATCACCGGGGCGTCTTTGCCAGTAAGAGTTTTGAAGCGCTCCTCGCGGCCGGGATTTGGCAAGCTCCGGCCATCAAACACAAAGCCCCCGCCATTTCCTGTGTCATCCTGCGGCAAACCGCGATGGAAGGAAAAACTGAAGATGCGCACGACAAGATTTTGCGCTTCGGAAGCGAGGGCATTGAGCTTCTCCGAGGCCAGCATGCCCTGAAACGCTTCCATGAGCGTGGGCAGCTCGACGGGCAATTTGGTGTTGTGAAGCAGCCAGCGCAGGTTTTTCAGAGCGAAGGGAACGCTCTGCAGGAAATGCGTTTTGCGCTCGTAAAAACCGCGAAAACCGTAAGCCCCCAAGGCCTGCAGCAGGCGGACGTAGACGTAGGCGTAGTAAAAGTGCAGGAAGGCATCGCGGTCCAAATCGAGAAATTCGCTCAGCCGGTCAAGATAAGCGTCCAGGAGTTGCTGGCGGAGTTCCGGCGGCAGATCGGCCTTGGCATCGAACAACAGAGAAGCAATGTCGTATTGCAGGGCGCCTTTGCGGCCGCCCTGATAATCAACGAAGAAAGGCTGGCCATTGCGCAGCATAATGTTGCGGGACTGGAAATCGCGATAGAGGAAATAATCGCGGGGTGCGCTCAGGAGGAAATCGGTGAGGCGGCTGAAATCGTTTTCCAAGCGCTGTTCGCTGAATGGAATACCGGCTGTGCGGAGGAAATAATATTTGAAATAGTTCAAATCCCAGGCGATGGATTGGCGGTCGAAACTGGCACAAGGATAGCTGGCGGAATAATCCAAGTCGCGGCCGGCTTCGACCTGGAAACGCGGGAGAACGGCGACGACTTTGCGGTAGACCTCAACCACCGAGGCGGCAATATTCGCGCCGTCGCGATTTTGTGAGAGAAACTCGAAAAGCGTGGTGTCTCCCAGGTCTTCTTCGAGGTACGCGCCGCGGTCCAGATCTTCGGCATAAATCTCCGGCACAGGCAGGCCGTGTTTGCGGAAGTGCCGGGAGAATTCGAGAAAGGCGACGTTTTCCTCGCGAACGCCGTAGAGAATGCCGATGGCGCTGTCTTTTTCAGTGGCAAGACGGATGATCTTGCGCCCGGAACCGCCGAGGTCCCCCTGAACCGGCTGTATGCGCTCGGGGGGTGCGTGAAAATGCTGCTCGAAGAGTTTCTTGAGAACGTCCATAGACACGAGTTCCGGTGATTCCGTGTTGCGAGCCGGCCAGGTGCGTGCTTTTCCATCATAGATGATTCCGGAGGTGCGGATGGGGAGGAACGTGGGAAGATGTCGTTGGCGTTAATTCGGAGTAAGCCCGGCTATAATTTAGGAATGCCCATCCCAGACAGAAAGCGCAGGCTGACGGAAGGCCGGCAGACAGAACAAAGGAATCCAGGCTCCAGGAATCTCGACCGCATGACGGCAATACAGATTGTGCGGCTGATGAGCCGCGAGGACCGCAAAGTGCCTACGGCGGTGGCGCGGGAGTTGCCCGCGATTGCCCAAGCTGTGGAGGCGATCCTACAAAGGATTGAAAACGGTGGCAGGTTGATTTATGTGGGAGCGGGATCGAGCGGACGCATCGCAACGCTGGATGCTTCGGAGTGCCCACCAACATTCGGGACGCCTCCTGAATTGGTGCAGGCGCTGATCGCCGGGGGAAAGAGAGCGATGACGCAGGCCGTGGAAGGAGCGGAAGACCGCTGGGGCGAAGCGGTGCGGGATTTGAAGCGGATACGGCTGACGGGGGCAGACGCCGTCGTTGGAATTGCGGCAAGTGGAACAACACCGTACGTGCTGGCGGCGCTGGCCTTCGCAAAGAAGCGCAAGGCGCTGACGATTGCGATCACGTCGAGCCGAAGATCTCCGCTTGCGCGTGCGGCAAGAATTGCCATTGCGCCGGAGGTGGGACCCGAAGTGATTGCGGGCTCGACGAGGCTAAAGGCGGGGACAGCGCAGAAACTGGTCCTGAACATGCTCTCAACAGCAACGATGGTGCGCTTGGGCCATCTGTATGACAACCTGATGATTGACGTTGCGCGGACAAATGAGAAGCTTCGGGACCGGGAGAAGCGGATCCTGATGGAAGCGAGCGGGAGGGATGTGTCTGCCGTGGAACACGCTTTGCGTCAGAGCAAACACAACCTGCGCCTCGCGCTGATCATGCTGAAACGAAATATTTCCGCGGAACAGGCGAAGAAGCGCCTGGCGGCGGCCAGGGGCCATCTGCGCCGGGCATTGGGCGAATAAGCAGGAAAATAGGGCATGGACAAATTTCAAATTCGCGGAGGTAAGCCGTTGCGCGGGATGGTGACAATCAGCGGCGCAAAGAACTCCGCGCTGCCGGCGATGGCTGCGGCGCTGCTTACTGCGGAGCCCGTGACGCTTCACAACATTCCTATGGTGCGCGACATCGTGACCATGGCAAAACTGCTGGCGTTCATGTCCGCACGGGTGACGACGACGGATTTCCCCGCGACGGATTACACCATCGAAGCGGTGACGCTGAATGGTGCGGTGGCACCCTACGAGTTGGTGAAGACTATGCGGGCGTCCATCCTGACGCTGGGGCCGGCGGTGGCGCGTGCCGGAATTGCGCACGTTTCGCTGCCGGGAGGCTGTTCGATCGGCGCACGGCCCGTGGATCTGCACGTGGCTGCGCTGGCCAAGATGGGTGCCGAGATCAGCACGGAGCACGGGTACATCCACGCAAAAGCGCCGGGGAAAGGCCGGCTGAAGGGCGCGCACATTGTGTTTGAAAAGATCACTGTGACCGGCACGGAAAATCTTCTGATGGCCGCAACGCTGGCGGAGGGCGAAACGAACCTGGACAATTGCGCGCGCGAGCCCGAAGTGACGGACCTGATTCACCTGCTGCGGAAAATGGGGGCGGACATTCGCGGGGACGATTCTTCTACGCTGCACATCTGCGGCGTGGAAAAGCTGCACGGCGCACACCATGCGGTGATTCCGGACCGCATCGAGGCGGGCACTTTTCTAGTGGCCGGAGCCATAACTGGCGGCGATCTTACGATCACGAACTGCGCGCCGGCGCATCTGGGCGCGGTGATGGCCAAGCTGGAGAAGGCAGGCGCGCCCATTGAAACGCTGGATGCGACGACGCTGCGGGTGCGGGGTGCAAAGACGCTGGCCGCGGCGGATGTAACCACGGAAGAGTACCCCGGCTTCGCCACCGACATGCAGGCGCAATACATGGCGCTGGCGACGCAGGCGGAAGGCACTTCGGTCATCACGGAAACAATTTTCGAGAATCGCTTCCTGCATGCCAGCGAAATGATGCGCATGGGCGCGAATATTTCGATTGATGGGCGGCGCGCAGTGGTGCGCGGACCGGCCAAGCTGACGGGGACAACAGTGCAAGCTTCCGACTTGCGGGCAAGCGCGGGATTGGTGCTGGCGGGGCTGGTGGCGGCGGGAGAGACGATCATTGACCGCGTGTACCACATTGACCGCGGCTACGAGAGGATTGTGGAGAAGCTCCAGGGCGTGGGAGCAGATATCGAGCGGCTGCACGGAGCTGGGTCGTAGCCAAGCCAAGAGCGGCCCGTCCCGGAACCCCATCCGGGACGCAAACCACGCGCCTCCCTCCTTCGGCGGGCAGGCAGAAGGACGGGCCCTACAAACCCGGGAGCACCGCGGCGGCCCGGGAGTCGGTAGCCACTTCCTTTTCAGAAAGACACGTTCGTGGAGTTGAAAACAGCGTAAAAGCGGCGGCAAGCCGCCGCACTCCGAGATGCGGACAGAGAGATTCGATCTGGTTGAGTTCCGATCCACACGGCAAATATCCGCAGACTCTGGTACAATCCGCCAATTGCTTTGCACCCAGTAGCAGGGCAATTGGGGAGTGTTGCGGGAGACCAACTGGAGGGGCCAACCATGCGGAACACCGAACTGCTGGAGAAAATCGATGCCGCAATCGCCGAGAAAAGCCTTCTGAAACATCCGTTCTATCAGGATTGGCAGGCGGGCAAGTTGAGCCGCGAGGACCTGCAACTGTATGCCGCGCAGTACTACCGGCACGTCGAGGCGTTTCCGAAGCACCTGCGCGTGCTGGCAGCGCGCACCGAAGGCCCGCTCCGCGACATCGTGGTGGAAAACCTGGCGGAAGAGGAAAACCCTTCGCGGCCGCACCCGAAACTCTGGCGCGATTTTGCGGCGACACTGGGCGTGAATGAGGAAGACATCACGTGCTGCCCGGCGTTGCCGGGAACCCAAACCGTGGTGGAGACTTTCCGCGAGATCGTGGGCGACCGGCCAGTGGCGGAAGCGGTGGCGGCGCTCTACGCCTATGAAGCGCAGGTGCCAGAGATCGCGACGACCAAGATTGAAGGCTTGAAGAAGTTTTACGGAGTGGATTCGGCGAAGGGTCTGGCTTATTTTACGGTGCACGAAGAAGCCGACAAGTTACATCGTGCCGCGTGGCGTGGTTGGCTCGAAGAGCACGCCCACGGGGACGAAGCAGAGATCCTGGCGACAACGAATGAGGCCCTGGATGCGCTATGGGGTGCGCTGGACGCGGTGCATTGCACGCACGCGTGAGTCAAAACAAACCCAAGAGAAGACTAGAGGTGACAGTCCTGCCGAGATGGGGCGCAGCGTGCTGCGCCCCTACACGTTTAGATTAGGCGCCCGCCGCAGGGGGCCGGACACCCCAAGACCCAGGCACACACTCCGTGCCTGGGGCACCCTTCGTTTTTGACACGGCTACACAAGATACGATAGTAGTGCGCTCACAATGGAAAAGGCCCCCTTGCGGGGGCCTTTTGTTTTGGACTGAATCCGGTTAGTTGCCTTCGGTGGTGGGGGCTGGTGTTGGGGCGCCGCCGCCGGGCACGTCCCTCCTGTGGGCCTGCTTCTCGCGGGCTTCCTTGATGAGAGCCTTGCGGGAGAGGCGGATTTTGTTGCCCTCGATGGCCAGCACCTTGACGAGGACCTGATCACCCAGCTTGAGTTCGTCGCGAACGTCGCGGATGCGATGCTCGGAGATTTCGCTGATGTGCAGCAGGCCGTCGGTGCCGGGGAAAAGTTCGACGAAGGCGCCAAATTCCGCGAGGCGGACGACTTTGCCGAGGTAAGTCTTTCCGATTTCGGCGCTGGCGGTGACATC
>JBEKOE010000026.1:0-45378 GCA_049522075.1 Candidatus Acidiferrum sp. | reverse complement strand
GGGCTCCTTCCGTGCCTCCCGAACCTGGTTCTCTCTCCTTGCTCATACACACCTCCTCGTGATCTCTGATTCATTTTCATCACAATTCGGTGTCCAAGAAATTCCTAGGGCGCGGGAGCCAGAAATACAAAGAGAGGCTTAGTTCAGCCCCTCTTCGTCATTGAGATGAATGAATCGCGCGAGATCGCATCACTGGCAGGGCGCCAGTTCCCCATCGTGTGCGTGGGCATCCGTTGCATGCCCTAGTTGTTTACGCAGGCAGGCCATTCCCGCGTCGATGGCCTGACAATCCACTTCCAAAAGCTTCGCGTTGCGCACTTTTGCCTTGAGGACCGCATAGGCGGTTTCCCGAGGCAGCGTGTGGGTCAATTCCAGCAATGCCCCGAGCATGACCATGTTAGTGGCTTTGGTGGTGCCGAGGCTGTCGGCAAGCTCTGAAGCGGGCACGCAGTAAACCTTCGCGTCGCAAGGCGGGAGTCCAGCGGGCAGCTTGTCATTGTTGTAGAGGATGGTGCCATGAGCCTCCACCATCTTCACGAATTTGTGCAAAGAAGGCTCGTTCATGACGATGAGGACGTCAGGATGCTCAATCACGGGCGAGCCGACACGTTCATGCGAGAGGCACACGTGGCAGTGCGCGCTGCCGCTGCGCATTTCCGGCCCGTAGGAAGGCAGCCAACTCACCTCGCGCCCTTCGCGCATACCCATTTCCGCCAGGATTTGCCCGAGCAGCAGCACGCCCTGGCCGCCGAAGCCCGCGATCTTCACGGTCAGGTCTGGATGAGAATCCTTTACGGCCATCGGGCGCGTCACTTCTTCTTGCGGCTTATCCAGACCAAGAAGTTTCGTCACCGTGGTTTGCGGCACAGCATCAGCCATTGGCGCAAGTTTGCGATCGCGGAAGACACCCAGAGGGAAGACCGCGAGCATTTTTTCTTCGATCCACTTGCGCGCTTCCTGGGGAGTCATTTTCCAGATTGTCGGGCAAGGCGACAGAATCTCGATGAAGCTGAAGCCGGCGCCATCGCGCTGCAGTTCCAACGCCTTGCGCACCGCTTTCCGCGTTTTCATGATGTTCTTGTTATCGCAGAGGGCTACACGTTCGATGTACACCGGTGCTTCCAGCGTGGCAAGCAGCTCAGACATGTGCAAAGGAAATCCCTCGTTGGAGGGCCGGCGTCCCCAGGGGGACGTTGTGCTGGACTGGCCCACCAGAGTCGTCGGAGCCATTTGCCCGCCGGTCATTCCGTAGATGGCATTGTTCACGAAAAAGATGGTGATCTTTTCGCCGCGATTGGCCGCATGCACGATTTCCGCCAGGCCGATGGCCGCCAGGTCGCCGTCGCCCTGATACCCGATGACGATACTCTCCGGAATCGACCGTTTTACAGCGGAAGCCACCGCAGATGCCCGCCCGTGAGCCGCTTGCACATTCCCCACATCAAAGTAGTAGTACGCGAAGACGGAACAGCCTACCGGGCTGACAAGAATCGTGCGGTCCTGGACGCCCATGTCCGCAATGGCCTCGGCGATCAGCTTGTGCACCACGCCGTGCCCGCACCCGGGACAGTAGTGCGTCTGGTGTTGCAGCTCCGCCTTGCGCTCGTACTTGTCGTAAAAGACCGGTGACTTCGACTCAATCACTTGGTAATCGTCCACAGTGTCACCTCTTCACATTCCAACGGCTCAAACGCCCCACTCCGCGGTCATGCCCATGCGTTCCGTTAATTCCCTGCAAACCTCATCGGCCATGGGCACGTTGCCGCCCGTACGGCCGTAAAACTCGACGTCCACACGGCCATCCAGCGTCAGACGCACGTCTTCCACCATCTGGCCGGTGCTCATCTCCACGACCAAAACCATTTGCGCGCGGCGTGCAGCGTGGCGCAATGCCTCCGCCGGGAAGGGCCACAGCGTAATCGGACGGAACAACCCGGCACGTACGCCTTCCTTGCGCATCATGTCCACGACGGTGCGCAACACGCGCGAGGTAATCCCGTAGCCCACCAGCAGAACTTCCGGATCCTCCGCGCGATACAACTCATACCGCGATTCCACTTCCGCGGCCTTCCTGTACTTTTCCTCGAGCTTGCGGACGTGCGCTTCGAGCTCATCGGGTTCCAGATAGATCGAAGCGATCAGATTTTTCCTGGTCTCGCGCGTGCCTTTCACCGCCCAAGGCTTCTCGGGCTGCACACTTTCGACGGGCTGCAGTTCCAAAGGTTCCATCATCTGGCCGATGAAGCCATCGGTCAGCACAATGGCGGGATTGCGATAACGGTCCGCCAACTCAAAAGCGAGCCTGGTCAGGTCCGCCATCTCCTGCACCGAGGCGGGCGCTACGACAATATTCTTGTAATTGCCATGGCCGCCGCCCTTGACGAGGGCGAAATAGTCGCTCTGCTCCGGGGCGATATTTCCAAGTCCCGGCCCGCCGCGCACGACGTCCACAATCACACAGGGAAGTTCCGAGCCAGCCAGATACGAGATGCCTTCCTGCATCAAGCTGATCCCCGGACCGGAGGAGGCGGTCATGACGCGAAGTCCCGCAGAGGCCGCGCCGTAGACCATATTGATGGCGGCAACTTCGCTTTCCGCTTGGAGAAACGTGCCGCCGACCTGCGGCATGTACTCGGCGGCCGCTTCGGCGATTTCACTGGCTGGGGTAATCGGGTAGCCGTAATACGACCGGCATCCTGCCAGCAGCGCGCCCTTAACTATCGCGACGTTGCCCTTACAAAGTTGCCGCATGGCTTCCCTCCATTGGCGGCTGCGCCACCTTGGGCACGATCAGCCGATACACGGTGATCGCTCCGGGTTCCGGGCACACATAAAAGCAGATTCCACACCCGGAGCAGTTCATCCCCGTATAGCGCGCCGGATGCACGCCATAGGGATTCAAACCCGGCAAAAGCTCCAGGCATTTGGGCGGGCATGCGTCCACGCAAACGCCGCAGCCTTTGCATTCTTCGGTGTCGATGGTGACTTTGCCTCGTGCCTGTGCCATGGCTCAGTTCTCCTGAAGCGCGGGGCGCTGCAGCCACCGCGTCTTCTCGCAATACGCGTACAGCTCTTCCCGGAATTTGGGATGGGCAATTTCGATCAGCGCTTCGGCGCGTTGCCGGATGGTGCGGCCATGCAGGTAGGCCATGCCGAATTCCGTCACCAGATAGCACACGGAACCGCGGGAGGTGACCACGCCCGCACCGGGATCCAGCATCGGCACGATCCGCGAGAGTGTCCCGTTTTTGGCCGTCGCCGACATGGCGATAATTGGCTTTCCGCCTTTGCAGAACGAAGCTCCGCGCATGAAATCCACCTGTCCGCCAATGCCGCTGTAGAAGGTGGTGCCCATGGAATCCGCGCATACCTGTCCCGTCATGTCCACCTGCAGCGCCGAATTGATTGCCACCATTTTGAAATTTGACGAGATCACGAAAGGATCGTTCGTATAGCTGCTCGGATGAAATTCAAATTCCGGATTGCCGTTAACGTAGTCGAACAGCTTTTTCGTGCCCAGGACGAATCCTAGCACGATCTTGCGCGGATGAATCGTCTTGCGGCTGCCGTTGATGATGCCCGATTCAATCAGCGGAATCGCCTGGTCACTCAGCATTTCCGTGTGAATTCCCAGGTCGCGGTGGCCCGTCAGCTCCAGCAGCACGGCGTCCGGAATGGCCCCGATGCCGAGCTGTAGTGTGGACCCGTCTTCGATCAGCGAGGCCACGTTCCGGCCGATCTGGTGGTGCAGTTCCGTGATTTCCACCGGCTTCAATTCGCAGAGTGCCCGCGAAACCTCCACCACCGCGTCCAGGTCGTTCACGTGGATGAAGCAATCGCCAAACGTGCGGGGCATCTGGTCGTTGACCTGAGCGATCACGAGTTTCGCATGGCGCGCCGCGTTCAGCGTTGCTTCCACGCCCACCCCGAAGCTGCAGAACCCGTGCGCGTCCGGCGGCGAAACCTGCACCAGCGCCACGTCAATCGGCATCTGCCCGTTCTCGAACATTTCCTCCACCTGGCTCAGGAACACCGGGGTGTAGTCCGCGCGCCCTTCATTCACGGCCTGCCGCACGTTGGCCCCGATGAACATCGCGTTATGGCGGAAATGGCCTTCCATTTCCGGCGCGATATAGTCCGCCCGCCCCAGCGTAAGGAGGTGCACGATCTCCACATTCTTGACGTAAGGAGCCCGCCCGATGAGGGCCTCTACTAGCGTTTCCGGCTCGGCGCAGCCAGGATGTATATAAACACGCATGCCGGACTGGATGCACTGAACTGCTTCGCGCGGCTGCATCACCTTACGGCGATAATCCTCTTGCCAGGTCATAACGCCTCTCTGCAGATTTCTGCGTGCCGCGGAGTTTCCGGACGATGTGCAGCTCTCGAAACACTAGCGGATATAGGGAATTGAGAGAGTTGCTGTCCCCGAGCTATCCGGAGGGTGCACAAAGGGTTAGGGGATAGTTCGGGGCTGTGGATTTCTGGGGGGAACTGAGGAGCGGGAACGAAGCGGTACGTTAGCGACTCCACGGAGGTCGCCTCCAGAATTAAGTCAGCAAGGGGCGTACCAGAACAGGGACGTAGTGCCTTTTCCAGGCCTCTGTAAAGAAAGAACTTATAACCAGGGTAAGTTTTGCTTATGGGGCTGATTGTGGCTTTTGCCCCACTCGCCGCGGGTGTTTGCGTTCTTTTGCTCAGACAGCGCTCCCCGACTCCGCGCAGCCTCAAGCGGCCAATATTGGGAATTTCCTCTTATTTTCCACAGTCTCCGGCCCGCCTAGTGCCGTTCCAACTATTTCTGCCAAATGAGGGTCCAAGCATCTGACACGAACACGGAGAGAGTATTCTCGAAGGGATTTGCTGGAACAAGTTGGAACGGCACTAGAAGTTTCCTGAGGTGAAACATCCGCAACACAATTTGCCGCGACGTCGCGAGGCCGGGGGTATGCTGAGTTTACTGCTCGCTTGAGGACAGCCGATGAAAACTCTCAGAGTCCTTGTAGCACTGTTGACTAGCGACAATGATTACCAGATTGAACAAGCTGCTTCCGCCACACAGATGGCCAGCAAGCTCGGTGTCGAAGCGAAAATTGTTTATGCGGACAACGACGCTATCAATCAAAGCACGCAAATCCTAAAAGCAATTCAGGCCGCACCCGAGGAGCGGCCCGATGCCGTTGTGTTTGAGCCCGTCGGTGGCACGGCATTTCCACAAGTCGCTCGTGCGGCTGCAACTGTCGGCGTGGGCTGGGTGGTCATGAACCGGGAGACCAATTACATCACGGAACTCCGCCAGACCTGCAAGGCTCCCGTTTTCATGTTGAGTTCCGATCATTTTGAAGTCGGCCGCATCCAGGGGCGGCAGTTCGCGGCGCTTCTCCCCGGCGGCGGATCTGTTCTGCACATTCAAGGTCCTTCGGAGAGCCTAACCGCCAAGGAACGCTTGTTGGGAACGATGGAAGTGAAGCCAGCCAACATTCACCTCACGACATTGAAAGGGCAATGGACCGAAGAAAGTGCGCAGCGCGCGGTGCGTTCCTGGCTCAAGCTTTCTACCTCACAAAAGTCTCACATTGATCTGATTGGCTCGCAGAATGACGCCATGGCCATCGGGGCCCGCAAGGTTTTTCAGGAGATTCCCAACGAAGCGGAGCGAAATCGCTGGTTGAATCTCCCCTTCACGGGGTGCGACGGCCTTCCGAAGACGGGCCAGTCCTGGTTGCGCAGCGGCCTCCTGGCGGCCACAATCCGCACGCCTCCGTTGGCGGGGCAAGCCATTGAACTGCTGGTCGGCGCCTACCAGCATGGCAAAATACCGCCGGAGCGCGTGCTCGTTGCGCCCACGTCGCTCCCGGGGCTTGAAGCGCTGCATCCGTCCAAGCCCTGATCAAGCAAACCGGCATTTCCCAGGTTTCGCCCCACTACAAAGCAACGAACAGGAGAAGTTTCCTGTCATGCAACCCGCGTTAATGTTCCTGCACAGTTTCTCTAGTCCGGGTGTATGGTAAGGAAGAAACTCCATTCCCGGTGGCGCTATGCGACAGTTAAAGTTCCTTGTTTCCCTCACGACCAACGAAAACGACTACCAGATCGAGCAAGCGCAATCAGCCGAGCAGAGCGCACGAAAGTTCGGCGTGGACATCGAGGTGGCCTACGCGGACAACGATGCCATCAACCAAAGCACGCAAATCCTGAAAGCAATCCAGGTTGCGCCCGAAGACCGCCCGGATGCCATCATCTTCGAGCCGGTTGGCGGCACCGCGCTGCCGCAAGTGGCCCGCGCCGCAGTGAGTTCGGGAGTTGGCTGGGTAGTTCTCAATCGCGAGGCCAATTATATTCCGGAGCTGCGCGCGGCCAACAAGGCGCCGGTTTTCTGTGTTACGTCCGACCACGTTGAAATCGGGCGAATCCAGGGACGCCAGTGCGCTGCACTTCTCCCCACGGGGGGTTCCGTCCTTTACATCGAGGGACCTTCGGAAAACTCTGCGGCCAAGGACCGCGCACAAGGCATGCAGGGGGCCAAGCCCGCCAACATCCACCTGATCACGCTGAAGGGGCAGTGGACCGAGGAGAGCTCGCAACGCGCGGTGCGTTCCTGGTTGAAACTCACGACCTCGCGGAAAACCAACATCGACCTGGTCGCCGGCCAGGATGACGCCATGGCGATTGGTGCACGGAAAGCGTTTCAGGAATTGCCCTCTGAAATCGAGCAGGAACGATGGCTGGGCATCCCGTACCTCGGCTGCGACGGCCTTCCGAAAACCGGGCAGGCCTGGGTGCGCAGCGGCCTTCTGACTGCCACCATCTATATTCCGGCCAACACGGGGCAGGCGATTGAGATGCTCGTCGATGCGCTGCAGAATTCCAAGACGCCTCCCGAGCGCGCCATTACGGTGGCCGTTTCCGTGCCGCCACTCGAAACCCTCCGCCCGAAGAAGTGAGTCCGCGGCACAATTGTCTCTCATCACGGTTTCTCCCGGCGTATAATGCCGCTGAAATCTTTTGTACGCATCTCTCGTAACCTTCTGGAGGTCTTCCAATGTCCGTCAAGCACCTTGATCCCCCGAAAGCAGGACAAATTCTGGACCGCAGAGAGTTTCTTGCCGCCAGTGGCTCCGGCGTGCTTGCTGCTGCTCTCCCCGCAACATCTCCGTTCATGGGTGCCGCTTCGCATTTCACCGCCGAAACTGCGCGCGCTCCGCAAGTTTCTTCCGGAAACAAGCGCAAGATCCCCATCGGTGTGTTCAATGCGGATGTCTACAAAAATCTCTCCATCGATGCCATGCTCGACAAAGTCAGCGCCCTCGGCCTCGAGGCCATGGAGATCGGCACCGGCGGCTATCCAAATTCCTGGCAGTGCCCGTTGGATGAATTGGTTACCGATCCAGCAAAAGCGAAAGCATGGGCTAAGAAATTTGAGGACCGCGGAATTCCTGTCGTCACGTTGAGCTGCCATGGCAATCCCGTGCACCCCGATCCCAAACACGCCGCGGCGGACAGGGAGACCTTTAAGAAAACGGTGCTGCTGGCCGAGCGCATCGGCGTCAAGGTCATCGTCGGCTTTTCCGGGTGTCCGGGTGGTTCACCCGCGGATACTCAGCCGAACTGGGTCACGTATCGTTGGCCTCCCGAATACGATGAAATGCTGAAGTGGCAGTGGAACGAAAAGGTCATTCCCTACTGGAGAGAAGCTGCCAAGTTCGCGCGCGAACATGGGGTTCATCGCCTGGCCTTCGAGATGCATCCAAACTTCGTCGTTTACAATCCGCGCACGTTGCTGAAGCTCCGCGAAGCCGTTGGCGAAGAGATCGGCGCCAACTGCGACTTGAGCCATCTTTTCTGGCAGGGTTGCGATCCGGTGGAAGTGATCCATTTTCTGGGCAAAAAGGGCATCATCTATCACGCGCACATGAAGGACACGGTTCTTTATCCGGAAAACGTCGCGAAATATGGCATCCTTAACTTTGTCTTCGAAACCGGCGATCTACCCCTTGCTTCCGACGCCTTCCGCGCTGTCGGTTATGGCCATGGCGCGTCGCTCTGGAAGTCCGTCGTCCAGGCGTACATGGACGTCGGCTACGACGGCATTCTCAGCATCGAAAACGAAGATCCCATACTCAGCGGGGAAGTGGGCGTCGAACGCGCTGCGTACGTTCTGAAGAACGTTCGCGACGAGCTCCTCGGGGCCTGAGGTGAATCGCCGCCAATTTGTGGATTCCTGGCGGTGTAACGGACTGGGGCGCTGCAACGGACTGGGGCGCTGCGGTTGGGCGCCCTTTTCGTTTCTTGGGCGGAGCAGCGCTTCCCGATTCGCCCTTTCCGCTCTTCGTTGCCCAATCACTTTAGGCTATGCTGTTCCGCGCCATTCTGAATTGCAAAATAACCCCTCGTAACGAGGAGCCTTGATGACCCAGGTGATGCGCACTCCTAAATCGTATGACATCTGCGTGATCGGCTCCGGCGCGGGCGGCGGTATGGCCGCGAAGATTCTTACGGAAGGCGGCCTCAACGTGGCCCTCTTGGAAGCAGGACCTCCGGTGAATCCCGAAAAAGATTACAAGATGTTCGTGTGGCCGTACGAGCTGCCCCATCGCGGAGTCGGCGTTGGAGGAAAGGCCGCCGACAATTTTGGCGAATTTCTTGCGCCTAATGGCGCGTGGAACATCGCGGGTGAACCGTACACCTCCGCGCCGGAAAGCAATTTCCAGTGGTTCCGCTCGCGCATTGTCGGCGGGCGAACGAATCACTGGGGGCGCATTGCGCTGCGATTTGCCCCGGTCGACTTCAAATCGAAGAGCCGCGACGGCCTCGGCGAGGATTGGCCTATCGGGTATGAGGACCTGGCGCCTTACTATGACAAGGTCGAATCGTACATCGGGGTATTTGGCACAAAAGAGAATGTACCCAGCGCGCCGGACGGAGTCTTTCTTCCCCCGCCGAAGCCGCGCTGCAGCGAATTGCTCATCAAGAAGGCTTGCGACAACCTCAACATCACTTGCATCCCGGCCCGGCTCGCCATTCTTACCAGGCCGCTCAACGGGCGCCCTGCTTGCCATTACTGCGGCCAGTGCGGGCGAGGATGCACGACCGCATCCAACTTCAGCTCCAGCCAGGTGTTGATTCCGCCCGCGCTGCTAACCGGGCGGCTCACGCTGATCACTGGCGCGATGGCGCGCCAAATTCTTGTGGGTGCGGACGGCAAGGCCACGGGCGTCTTTTACATTGATAAAGCTACACACACCGAAAAGCGTGTGGCGGCGCGCGCGGTTGTTGTGGCGGCCAGTGCATGCGAATCGGCGCGCTTGCTCCTCAATTCAAGATCGAAGGTATTTCCCGACGGACTTGCCAATTCTTCGGGGCAAGTGGGCCGCAACCTCACCGATTCCGTGGGGAGCAGCGGCTGGGGCTATGTACCGCAAATGGAAAAGATCCCGCCGCACAATCACGACGGCACCGGCGGCATGCACATGTACATCCCCTGGTGGAAATACGATCGCAAGAATGATTTTCCGCGCGGCTACCACATTGAAATTGGCGGCGGCAGGGAATTGCCCAGCGCGGGGATGTTTGACGATGTTTGCGAGGAATTCGAGGGGTACGGCGCGGAGCTGAAGCGCACCTGCCGCAAGCAGTACGGCACGAGCGTGGATTTCGCCGGCCGTGGCGAAATGCTTGCCAACCCGGATAGCTACTGCGAAATCGATCCTGAAGTTGTTGATGAGTTTGGCATTCCCGTGCTGCGCTTTCATTTCAAGCGGAGCGAGCACGAAATCCGCCAGGCCAAGGATATGCAGGAGACCTTCAAGGCCATTGTCGAGGCCATGGGCGGCGAATACAAAACCAAAACCGATCCGGGCGGCCAGTATCCCTTTGGCATCGAAGCCGGTGGAAGAATCATTCACGAAGTCGGCACGGCGCGCATGGGCGCAGATCCCAAGACTTCCGTGTTGAACAGCTATTGCCAGGCGCACGACGTCAAGAATCTGTTCATCGCCGATGGCGCGCCGCTGGTGACCAATCCGGACAAGAATCCCACGCTGACGATCATGGCGCTCTCTTGGCGCGCTTCGGAGTATCTGCTGAGCGAGGCGAAGAAGGGGAATCTCTGATAATGCGAGGAATATCGCGACGCGATGTGTTAAAGAACCTGGCTGTAGGCGCGGCGGGCGGGTCCGTGCTGCAGATGATTCCGGCGGAAGCGGCGGCGCTGGCTCACCAGATGGTGCACAAGGAGAAAGCCACGTCGGCAGGGAAGTACACGCTGAAGTATTTTTTACCGCACCAGTTCCAGACGCTGAAAACTCTGTGCGATCTCATCATACCCAAGGACGAAAAGTCCGGCGGGGCCGTGGAGGCAGGCGCACCGGAGTTCATCGATCTGCTGTGCAGCGAAAACGAGGAATTTCAGTTGCAAATCGGCGGCGGTCTCAATTGGCTGGACAATACCTGCACGGACCGCTATGGACAAACTTTTCTGGAGTCCACGCCTGCCCAGAAAAAAGAAATCCTCGATCCTATTGCTTACCGGAAGAATGCCAAGAGCGATCCTTCGCTTACCCAGGGGATCGCGTTTTTCGCGCGGCTTCGCCGGATGACCTGCGACGCTTTCTATACCAGCAAAATCGGCATCAAGGACCTTCAGTACATCGGGAACACCGCGCTCTCCGAATTTCCCGGCTGCCCTCCGATTCCTGAAAACTGAGGGGTCCTATGAGGATTTTGGGGATATAAGCCTTGAGTGCGTCCGGAGTTGGCCTGCCGAAAGATCGTCGTATTCTCGCGAAGGGTTGCAGGTCGATTCCCAGAACGCCGTTTCTGGCCAGTTTCCGAGTCCCAACCAGAAGTTGTGGGCGGCCCAATGCTCCCAAACATTGCGATTGCCTTCTCAACGAAGGACTCCACCTCAACGCTCCCTAACTGATCTCCCTCAGTTGACTTCCCCCCTCTCGCGTTCTACGCTTCCCTCAACGACGGCGCTCGGGAAAGTACCTTCCCATGCCAGGCCAGGACCCATCACAGGATTCGCTCATCGGTCTAGAATTTGGCCACTACAACATCCTCGACAAAATTGGCAGCGGCGGCATGGGTGTCGTTTATCTGGCCCGCGATTCCCACCTCGACCGCGACGTTGCTCTTAAGCTTCTCCATCCCGGCACCATCTCTGATGAATCCGCTCGCCATCGTTTCCACAATGAGGCCCGCGCGCTTTCGAAACTCAATCATCCCAATATCGCCACCATTCACGATTTCGATACTCAGCGCGGCACCGATTTCTTGGTAATGGAATACATTCCTGGCAGTCCTCTCAGCGCCAAGCTCGCCGCCGGTCCCCTCCCTGAATCCGAACTCCTCGATCTCGCCCTTCAACTTGTCGCGGGACTCATCGTTGCCCACGATCACTCTGTCATTCATCGCGATTTGAAGCCCGCCAATCTCCTCATCACCGACGACAGTCGCCTCAAGATTTTGGATTTTGGTCTCGCCAAGCTGCGCCTGCCTCTCACCGAATCGGCCACGCAGTCTCAACTCGAATCGCACTCCATAGCCGGTACGTTTCCCTACATGGCTCCCGAACAGCTTCTGGGCGGGGAACTCGATGGACGCACTGATCTTTACGCCACCGGCCTCATTCTCTACGAAATGGCTACGGGCCAACGCCCGTTCGCCGAACTCCCCAGCGGTCTGTTGCTCGACGCCATCCTCCATCGCCCTCCCATTCCGCCGCGCCAGCTCAATCCAAAGCTCTCCTTTGAACTCGAACACATCATCGCCAAGTGTCTCGAAAAGAATCCCGCGGAGCGCTATCAGTCCGCCAGGGAACTAGCCGTTGACCTTCGGCACCTGCAGCGCGGTTCCTCTGCGGACAGCATTCCGTTTTGCCCCCCGGCTCCGGAGCCGGCCCGCTCTTTCCTCCGAAACAAATCTTTTCTCGCCACGCTCGCGGCCATTCTGCTCCTTTCCTCGCTTGCGGTGATCTTGTTCACTCTCAACTCACGCAACATTCTGCCCCATCTCTTTACCCGTTCTCCCCAGGTGCAATCCATCGCCGTTCTCCCGCTGGCAAATCTTTCCGGTGATCCCGAGCGCGAATTCTTTGCAGACGGTGTTACCGAAGAACTCATCACGCAGCTCGGCAAAAGCACCGGCCTCCGCGTCATCTCACGCCAGTCCGTCATGCAGTTCAAGCACACTTCACTCCCCTTGAGCGAAATCGCCCGCAAACTTGACGTCGATGCTGTCGTTGAGGGTTCTGTCCTGCAGTCTGGCAATCGCGTTCGCGTGACCGCGCGCCTCGTACCCGCTGCCAGCGAAAAGCCTCTGTGGGCCGAGCAATATGACCGCGATCTCCGCGATATCCTCACCGTTCAGGCCGAAGTCACTCAGGCCATCGCCGGTGAAATCAAGCTCACACTCTCTCCCGAAGAAAAAACTCGCCTCGCTTCACCCCGCCCGGTCAACCCTGAAGCGTACGAGGCCTACCTCAAAGGCCGGTCCTACTGGTTTCAGGTTTCCAAGCCCGGCTATGAAGAAGCCGAACACTACTTCCGGCTTGCTCTCGAGAAAGATCCCAACTACGCCCTCGCCTATTCCGGTCTCGCCGATGTCTGGCTCATGCGCACCGATACTGGCTATCTCGCTCCCACGGAAGTTCTCGATAAAGCCAAAGCTTACGCCCTCAAAGCTCTCGAACTTGATCCTTCTCTGGCCGAGCCCCATGTCAGCCTCGCCAATATTTCCCTCGACCTTGACCACGACTGGGCCGCCGCCGAAGGCCACTTTAAGCGCGCCATCCAGGTCAACCCCAGCAGCGCCATCGCTCACTTTATGTACGCCGATGTTCTGATCTCCCTCCATCGCAACGCCGAATGGGACATCGAAATCCACAAGTGCCTTGCTCTCGACCCCATGTACTATTTTTGGCGCACCTTCTACGGCTGGCACCTCATCTACCTTGGCCGTTACGAGGAGGCCATCGAAAATCTCCAAAACGTTCTCACTTCTAATCCTAATTTCTCTTCCGCCCACTTGGGCCTCTGGGGTGCCTACTTCAAAAAGCACATGGACAAGGAAGCCTATGCGGAAGCCGTCCGCTTCTTTGAAGTATTGCCTGATCACGAAGCCGTCGACGCGCTCCATGCCGGTTTTGCCGCTGCGGGCTACCGCGAAGCCATGAAGCGCGCGGGCGACGTGCTCGCCGCACGTTCCCAACATACCCATGTCCCCGGCATCCGCATTGCCCGCCTCTACGCCCACGCCGGCCAAAACGATCTTGCTTTGACCTGGCTCAAAAGGGCCGTCGATGCCAACGAAACTCCCACCGCCCATTTCGCTGTCGCCTGGGACTGGGACGCCCTCCGCCCCGACCCCCGATTCCAATCTCTTCTCCGCCGCCTCAATCTCCCCCAATAATCTCTCCGCCTCCCTTGCCGCGGGACGGCACGCTTTGCCCCAAAGCGCCTTTGCATGTGGAGAGTTTGAAAGTGTTTTCGGGCTGACGAAAATGAGAGGATCTACTACTCCCAAGCAGAAAATCGTTTGGTCGGCTGAATTCTTGTGCATCACGGACAAAACGACGCTCGGTGCTGCTGATAGCGATTTGGTTGGCTACTGCCTGATAATCGCATTACTCGTCGATGTGAATTTGGCGAAACGAGCCAGAAGTCCCGTTATGGGAAATCGCAGCGGGCATAATTTAAGTACACTTGATTGTGTCGGCGCACCGCGTACTCTGAAACTGATCCCCACCAGCGGGCGCTTAGATGGCTTCCAGCTTAGGTGGAACGGATGTATCCAGCTCGCCTTCCCAGCGGGCGATAACCGCGCTGGCCAGGCAGTTGCCGATGACGTTGACCGCGGTGCGCGCCATATCAACCAGTGCATCAACGCCGAGAATGACGAATATCGGTTCCGTAGGCAGATGAAACGTCGCAGCCGTGGCCAAAAGCACAACGAGAACAGCGCGCGGCACGCCGGCTACGCCTTTGCTGGTGAGCATGAGCGCGAACACCATGAACAGTTGCTGCGTCCAGTTCATGGGCATGCCCGCGGCCTGGGCCACAAAAATTGAAGCCATGGCGAGATAGAGCGCCGAACCGCACAAATTGAAACTGTAAGCCGCGGGGATAACGAAGGCGACAGTTTCCCGGGGCACGCCAAACTCTTCCATAGATTCCATCGCGCGAGGCAGCGCCGCTTCCGATGAGCTCGTGGCAAAGGCGATCGTGGCTGGCTCCGCCACTGCTTTCAGAAAACGTCCCAGGGGTAACCGCGCCAGGAACAGAATCGGCAGCAGGACGATTAGAAGGAAAGTGAGCATTGCGCCCCAGGCCGTGAAGAGCAATTTTGCCAGCGGCAGGAGCACGCTCATTCCCATGTGCCCGACGGTATAGGCCATCGCGGCGCCGACGCCGATGGGTGCGTAGTACATCACGGTGTTGGTGAAGCGGAACATCGTTTGTGTGAGCGATTCCGCGACGCTGAGGATGGGCTGCCGGGCTTTTTCTGGCACGCGCGTAAGAGCGATGCCAAAGAGAATCGCGAACACGGCCACCTGCAGAATCTGGTTATCGCCGATAGCTTTGACGATGTTTTCCGGGAAAATGTGCAGCACGAAATCGTCCCACCTCAGCGGTGCTGCCGCCGGCTGTAGTTGTTCCGCCGCCGTGGCATGCAAGGCGAGTCCCTGGCCCGCCCGCGTCAAGTTGATCGCCGCGATCCCGATGAACAACGCAACTGTTGTTACGACCTCAAAGTAGACAAGGCTTTTCAAGCCAATCCGGCCAACCTTTTTCAGATCGCCATGGCCCGCGATGCCGGTGACGAGCGTGCCCAGAATCAACGGCGCCACAATCACCTTGATGAGGCGCAGGAAAATGTCGCTCAGAAGGCGCAGGTGCACCGCGAATTGCGGGCGATCCAGCCCGATCTCGAGCCCGGCGAGCATGGCAAAGAAAATCCAAAAGGTGAGCGAACGCCTGCGCACGCCCGCAAGCGCCAGACAAAACAGGCCTGCCCAGCGGAGGACGGTGAAGGAGGCTTGCACCGGCAGAATCAGTGGCAACAGCGCACCAACCGCAAACAGCAACAATCCTGCGGGCAAGAACAGGGAATACGTTTTGGATTTTGCGTTCGCCAAGAGAAGTCCCCGGTTTGGATTCAGTAAGAAGCGAGTGGCGCCATCATAGCCTGAGGCGCGCAAGCCAGAACAGATTTTCTTTTTTCAACCGGCGTGGCTTGCCGTAATGTCGCAGCGGCTGCTATCGTGCCTACATGTCAAAAATCAGCCATCTGGAATGTACGCGGTGTGGCGGAACGCTTTCCGCGGACAAGCCACAAACAGTTTGCCCGCAGTGCGCCGGCTCGTTGTACGTGCGCTACGACCTCGCGCCGCTGAAGGGGATTGCCAAACGCGATCGGATTGCCAGGGAAACTTCGCCGACCGGCTGGCCTGGATTGTGGCGCTACCGCTGCGTTCTGCCCGATGTCGAGCCGGTCACGTTGGGCGAAGGATGGACGCCCATGCTGCGCAGCCGGCGCTACCCGAACGTGTTCCTGAAGGAGGAAGGCGCGAATCCCACGGGAAGTTTCAAGGCCCGAGGTCTGGCACTCGGCGTCACCATGGCGCGCCATTACGGGTTGAAGAAACTCGCCGTGCCCTCCGCCGGAAACGCCGCGGGAGCACTGGCCGCCTATGCCGCCGCCGGCGGACTCGAAGCCCACATCTTCATGCCCAAGGATGTGCCGTTTGCCAATTACGTGGAGGCGGTTCTGTATGGTGCGAAGATCACCCTGGTGGATGGACTGATTTCCGATTGCGGCCGTATGGTGGCCGACGGGAAAGAGAAAGAAGGCTGGTTCGACATCTCCACGTTGAAGGAGCCCTTTCGCGTGGAAGGAAAGAAAACCATGGGCTATGAACTCGTGGAACAACTCGGTTGGGAATATCCCGCGGCGGTGTTCTATCCCACCGGGGGCGGAGTCGGCTTGATCGGCATGTGGAAAGCTTTTGGCGAATTGGAGGAACTCGGCTGGGTGCGTCCCGGCAAACGACCGCGCATGATCGCGGTGCAGTCGGCGGGATGTGCGCCAGTCGCGCGCGCTTTTGAGCAGGGCGAAAAGACGAGTCAAATGTGGCAGAACGCGGCGACCTTCGCTTCCGGCCTGCGCGTGCCAAAGCCCTACGGCGACTACATCATGCTGGAAATTCTGCGCGAATCGGGCGGCGTGGCCCTTGCCCTCCCCGATGAGCAAATTCTTGCTTCGCTGAAAGATTGGGCCAAGAACGAGGGAATCTTTCTCTCTCCGGAAGGCGCGGCGGCCACGGCAGCTTACGACCGCTTGCTGAGTACCGGCTACCTCAAGCCCGAAGACCGCGTCGTGCTGTTCAACACGGGCGCGGGACTGAAGTACACCGACGTAACCGCGGAAGCCGCGGGCCTGCACCGTCCAGCCTAACTGCCTTGCCCGGCCTCACGCCCGGCAGGCTCCCAGAGCTCAATCGGGTTGCCTTCGGGATCATGCAAGCGCGCGAAGCGGCCGTTTGGGTAAACCTGCGCGTCGATCTCGACGTTGATTCCAGCGGCGCGAAGTTGCGCTGCCATGGCATCCAGATTGCCAACGCGAAAATTGATCATCCACACTTTGCCGGCGTCCCCGAAATAGGTCGTCGTTTCCGGGAAAGGCGTGAGGACCGTTGGCCCGGCCTCCTGCTGCCAGGGAGGCGTGTCGTAATCCGAAGGAACGACCGCCACACCCAGATGATCGCGGTACCACGCCGCAAGCGCAACAGGGTCACGGGCCAGGAAAAACAGCCCGCCGATGCCTTTTACTTTTTCCATGCATGCAGCGCCTAGAAGCGCAGTTTGGACAGATAGGCGTAGCTGTTGGTGAGGCTGGCAAAAGCATCTTTCGGCCAATCGTTTTCAACGATGAAGTGCTCAATGCCGGCCTTGTCCGCGCTGGCGAAAATCTTTTTCCAGTCAATGACGCCAGAGCCGACATCGGTCATGTCGGCCTCCAGAGTGCCCAGCTTCGTCAGAACCTTATTGTCATCGGAGGGTTTCGGGAGCTTCTTCATGTCCTTGACATGGACCAGCGGGAAACGGCCCGGGTAGCGATTGAAATAAGAAACGGGATCCTGGCCGGCGACGATAATCCAGCACAGGTCCATTTCCATGTTGCAGAGTTTCGGGTCCGTGGAATCGAGCAGAAAATCATAGGGGCGCTTGCCGCCCAGCAGCGGGCTTGGCTGAAACTCCCAGGTGTGATTGTGGTAGGCGAACTTGATGCCGGCCTTGTTCGAGGTTTCACCGGCTTTGTTGAATAGCTCGGCGATGCGCTTGTAGCCATCCGGCTCCTTGCGCAAATCGTCCGGAATCCCCGGGCAAACGATGTAGCTCTGCCCGATGATCTTTGCGGCTTCAATCGTTTCCGGCCAATGGCTTTCGACGATGTCATAGCCGACGTGGGAGGAGGGCGCGGTCAGCCCATCCTTGTCCAGGAGGGCGCGAACGTCCTTCGGCGAATGGTTGAAGAGGCCTGCAAACTCGACTTCTTTGTAGCCGATGGCGGCGACTTTGGAGATGGTGCCCTCGAAGTCACTCTTCATGAGGTCGCGGACGGTGTAGAGCTGCACGCCAACTTTTTCGATCTGGTGCGTGACGGCGAAGCTCTTGCTGGGAAGGGAAGTCAGAACAGCAGTGGCGATGGAAGTTTCCAGAAAAGTTCGGCGGTTCATGCGGGGATTGTACAACGAATCACGCACAGGGGCAGCAAAACAAAAGCGCCCCGAGAAGAACGGGGCGCTTTTGCTGGGCGGAAGCCACAACGCGTTCGCTGGGACGCGCGCTGTGGCTCCACGTTGGGGGTTAGAACAGGAACTTCAGACCAAACTGCAACGTTCGCGCGCGATGTGCGCCACCTGGGTGCAAGAATTCAGGTGAATTGAGGTCGCTATTCACCCCATTCCACTGCGTGTGATTAAAGATGTTGAACGCCTCCGCGCGAAACTGGAAGCCCATCGACTCCTTGATCTTGAAATTCTTGGTGAGCATCATGTCGAAGTTCGTGGTGCGCGGATTGCGGAGAATGTTGCGGCCGGCATTGCCGAAGGTGAGGCCTTGGGGATGCGCAAACGCGCAGGGGTTGTACAGTTGCGGACCGGCTCCGCTCACCGCGCAATCTGCCGATGCGGCGGACTTGGGGTCGCCCACAAGGTCCGCAAAAGTACCTGGCGAGGTGCTGTTGGCCACGCCCGCGTTGTCCGAGTAACTGCTGTCGGTGACACTAAAGGGTGTTCCCGTTTGGATCGAGGTGATCCCCGACCACTGCCAACCGCCGAGCGCGGTGTTTGTCAACCCCGTGGCGGAGCGGAAGAACGGCAGGGCGTAGACGTAGCTGATGTTCAGCATCTGACGCTGGTCGAAGTTGGAACTGGCGCGAGCCAGAGCAATATTGTAGGAATCCACCGTGCTTGCATCATAGCGATCGGAGGAATCATCAATGGAGTGGCTGTAGGTGTATGCGATCCCCAAGGTGAGCGGAGCAATCGAACGATTCACGGCGACCTGAAGCGAATTGTAGCTGGAATTCGCCCCATATTGTAAAAACGTGATGCTGCCGAAGCCTTGGATGGGCCGGTAGGGATTGGCATCATTGCCGCAGGCGATGTTCATGTTGATGGCGGCAAGTCCCGTAATCGCTGGTCCACCGTCTCCCGCAGTCATGGTGGTGCAGTCCCCTGGGTAAGTCGTCCCGTCGGGGCGGAGATATGACGAAGCGATGGGCTGGCCCGACTTGTACGGATTTGTCCCGGACAACGGGACAACCTGATTGGCGTCGAGCTGCTGGCCGAGGTGCGTGCCCTTGCTGCCGACATAGGCGACGCTGGTCACCAAATGCCCTGGAAACTCATGCTGTATGTTGAGATTCCATTGCTGGACATAAGGCCAAATACCCTTGGTGTCAGTGGCATTGAAGCCCAAGGGGAAAGCAAAGATGGCGCCGCCGCCGGAGCCGATGTTTGTGTAGCCGCTAATATTAGACTGTGTCTCGTTGAGCACGAGCGGCGGCGTTCCCTCGAGAGATTCGACGTTGGCTTCATTGCCATTGCCATGCTCGAAGAAGATCCCATAACCTCCGCGGACCGCCCATTTGCCATTGCCCCAAGGATCCCAGGCAAAACCGACACGCGGTGCAGGATTAAAAAGGCGGCCGTGGACGCAGCCGCTGGTAGTACCCGATGCGCCGCACTGAACGAGGCCGTTGAAGGCGCGCGGATCGGTGAAGGAAAGAGGCTGACCCGTAACGGGGTCGACCAAGGCTCCTTCTGGTATTAGGACTGGTGGGGTGCCAGTGGTGAACGTCGTGCCGTCCGCAATGCCGGGAACATTGGCAGGGTTGAAGACCGAGGGCTCGAAGTTGTAGGCCTGCTTGTACTTCTCGCGATATGTACCAAAGAGGCTGACGCGCAGACCTAGGTTGAGAGTTAAGCGCGGAGTGATGCGCCAGTCATCGTTGAAGTACGGTTCGACGATCTCGTAGCGGAAATAGTATTTGGGAGCTGAATTGGACTGCGAGTAAGACGCGACGTTGCCGAGCAGGAGATCGGCAAAGGCATTGCCGGTGCCGACAACGGAGTTACTTGCGGCAAAGGAAACGGTACCCTGTTCCGTGTCGAAGCCGATCTGCTCGTTTTTCTGTGCGATGACGCCGTAAGCGCCCATTTGCAGCGTGTGTTTCCCGACAATCTTAGTGAGGTTATCGCGCAAGGTGTAGGTCGGGTTGGCGTTATCCCAGGGGATATAACCCTGGCCCTCCGAGAAATCGGCGAAAGACGTATTCCCGCCGACGCTAATGTCCGGAAGTTTGTCACCGAAATTGGGGAAGATGCCCGTGGTGGTCAATCCGGCTGTCGAGCGCGATACGACGCCAGTGCCCTGATTCTTCAGGAAGATATGGTCACCGGTGTAGCTGGCCACAAATTCGTTCAAGAGGGTAGGCGAGATTTCCGCATTCAGGCGGGCGACGAAGCTGGTGCCCGGACCAACAAACGAGGTCTGAACGGTCGGAAAGCTGTACCCCATCCAGAGCGTAATGGGGGTAACGGTGTTCCAGGAATCATGAATATAACGGAAGGTGGCCCGCAGCTTGGGACTGAAATTGTGATCCAAGCGAACAAGTTCTTCGCGCCAGTTAGTGGAATTCGAAGGCGAAGCGTTATAGCAGGCAATTCCGCCGCAATTCGCCAAGGCCGCCGTCGGGTCGGTAATGGTTGGTTCCGGAATCATGGCCAAAAGAGGCAGAGCATTCGGGTCGACGGGCATCGGCCCTAGACTGCCGTCATATGGTGCTCCAGTCCGCGGGTCGACCGGACAATCGCCTGCAAAATTGCTGCTGGTGCAGACGTCGGTAAAGTCTCCCCCGCGCTCGGCATTAGAGGGAACAGATCTGTGGAAAACTTGTCCCGGAACGAGGTCCTTGCGCCACTCCTGGGACCAGAAGAAAAAGGTCTTCTCCTTGTTGGAGTTGTAGTGATTGGGAATGAAAACCGGACCGCCGATGGTATAGCCGAAATCGTGCTTCTTGAATTTGGGTGTCGGCTGATTCGGGTCGTCAAAGAAATTGCGGGCGTTCATGGCATCATTGCGCCCGAAGTAGTACACATCCCCGTGGAACGCATTTGTCCCGGACTTGGTTTCGACTTCGACGGTTCCGGAACCGTTGCGGCCGTACTGTGCGCCATAATTGGAGGTAAGCACTTTGACCTCGGCAATGGCGTCGATGCTGGGATAGACGTTCAGTGTGGAGTTGGAACCGTTGTCCATGTTGTCGCCGCCGTCGAGTTCCCAGTTGTTGTACTCGGTGCGGCCGCCATTAAAGCTGAACAGAACGTTTCCGTACACGCCGACGGTACCTTCATCCTGGCCGGTCTGATTGCTGACTCCGGGGACAATCGTGGCGAGTTGCGTGAAATTGCGTCCATTGAGCTGGAGTTCGCTGATCTGGTTGCCAGAGACGGTGCCTGAGAGTGCCGAGGATTGCGTTTCCACTGTCGCGACGCTCTCGCCAGTGACGACGATTTCTTCGGTCACGGCGCCGATCGTCAGCGTCACGTCGACGCGGGCTTTCTCGGCGACGCTCAGGACAATCTTCGAAGCGGTATATTTTTGAAAGCCCTTGGCGGTAACCGACAGATTGTAGGTGTCGCCGGGCAAGCCGGGGACGACGTAAGCGCCCACGTCATTTGTCGTTGTCGTCCGAGTGAGCGTACCCCCAGTGTTGGTAAGCACAACTTCCGCGCCGGCAACTACGGCGCCGGACTTATCGAGAACCGTGCCGCTGATGTAACCAGTGTCCTGCGCGGCTGTAAGCAGAGGAAAGACGAACAACAGTGCAATGATTCCGAGGTAGGAGAGGAGCCGCGTGCCATGCGAATGATAAGCGAATGGAATTGCCTTCACGATGAGACCTCCTGAAACTTAGTTTCCGATCGAATGTTGGAGAGATTGGAGGCTGGAGGAAGAGGAAAAAGAGCGGAAAATCACCCTAAAATCCGCGTCCGACCACTCGCCGCCACATCCCCGGTTCCTCGACGGGACCTTGCCGGGCCCCAAAACAATTTATTAAATCGGATTAATAAAGGAAAGTCGCGTATCTGTCAAGCACAAAATGAATCCTTTTCCCCGGGGCCATCAACTGTGGCTCCCCTCGGCTAGAGTAAGGCCAATGCCAATGACGCGAACCTGGCTTGAAGCGGGCACTGAGAATGGCGGAAACTAGTGCCGTTCCAACTATTTTGACCACATGGCTGGGAGGTTCGATGAACTACTCCTACGTTTTGTTGAGCCAGCGGGATGGGAGATTCTACATCGGCAGCACCGGCGATTTGCGAGTTCGGTGGCAGAAACACAGCTCCGGCGCAGTGCGTTCCACCGCCCATCGCCGGCCCTTGCGCCTGATCTACTATGAGGGATGTTTGAGCATTGACGACGCCCGCCGGCGAGAGCGTTACCTCAAAACGGGACGAGGAGGGCGCTATCTCAAACAACGCCTTGCTTCTTGGCTGGCCGAAATTCGTAGCAACAAGTTGGAACGGCACTAGCCGGAGACAGATGAGATACAGACAAACAGCTCTTGGGATTTGTTCGGGAATGATACTCGCGGCCAGCATGGTCTGCGACGTGCCCGCGGCGTCGCGCTTTTCAGTTGGGGCGAGTTCGAAGCGCCAAGCAGGCGCTGCCAATGATCCTCAAGCCTGGTTTCAACAAGGGCAGGCGGCCCTCCAGAGCGGCGATCTGCAAGCCGCCGAAGACGCCTTTCGCAAGGTGTTGGCAGCGGATCCAAAGGCTGGTGCCGCCTACGCCAATTTGGGCGTTATCGCCATGCGCCGCAAGCAGTGGGATGAAGCCTTGAGAAATCTGAAAAAGGCCGAGAGGCTTTCTCCCAAAATGGCGGGCATTCGCCTGAACATCGGACTTGTCGAGTTTCGCCGCGAGAATTACGCCGGAGCCATTCCCCCGCTGCAAAGCGTCGTGCGCGATGAGCCCAATTCGCAACAGGCGCGCTACCTGCTCGGCCTGTGCCAGGTCTTCACCCAGGATTACGCTGCTGCCGTGAAGACGCTCGAGCCCCTTTGGGAGCCGATGTCCGGCAACGTGATGTATCTTTACGTCCTGGGTATGGCTGCCAGTCGCGCGGGCGACAACGAACTCGACCAAAAGGCTATCCTCCGCCTCATTGAAATTGGCGGAGACACACCGGAGTTTCACCTGATCCTCGGCAAAGCCTATCTCCAGCGTGACGAGATTGCGGGCGCCCTAACAGAACTGGAAAAGGCCCAAGCCCTGGACCCTCGACTGCCGTATTTGCATTTCAACCTCGGGGTGGCCTACAGACACAGTGCCAACTACGAGAAGAGCGAAGCCGAATTCTTGAAGGATATTCAACTGGAGCCGGAGCTTGTGGACAACTACGTCCAGCTTGGGTACCTCTACTGGCTCGTGCAGCGGAATGATGACGGCGTGCCGGAATTTCGCAAGGCGCTCGAGAAGGATCCAAAAAGCGGCGACGCCTGGTTTGGTCTGGCAAGAAGTTACCTCCGGCAAAAGAAACATGCCGAGGCATTGCAAGCGATCGATAAAGCGGCAAAATTGGCGCCGGCAAGCCAGCGCGTGCACTTCATACGCGGCCAGGTGCTGCAAGGTCTGGGCCGCAAAGACGAAGCCCAGGCCGAGTTTGACATCGCGAAAAAACTCATGGACAAAGGGTTCACTGAGGATCGGGAAAAAATGGAAGAGCGGTACGTGCCGAGCCCGGAGTTGACCCAACTGCCGAACTGAAGAGCGCCCCCCAAGGCCAGAGCTAGACCTGAGGCGGCTTTTGCCAGGGGCCGCGGGCTCGCTCCAGAGTTTCGGCGACGGCGAGGAGGAGTTCTTCTTCGTAAGGCCGGCCAACGAGTTGCACGTTGATTGGCAAGCCCTCGAGCGATTTTCCAAGTGGCAAGGACAATCCCGGAAAGCCTGCGAGATTCAGCCACTGGCAGTAGCGCATCGTATCGCGGTAATTGTGCGAATCGCCGGCGCGATAATTGCCCGCGCCATGTTTGAAGGCAGGCGCCGTGGAAACAGGCGAGAGAAGAATCGGCACATCGCGCAATTGCCGGAGCAGATCAGCGTGCACCAGGTCGCGTTCGGTGCACGCGGCCATGAACGATTCCAGTGTGACCGCAGGTTCCGCCGCTGCCGCTGCAAGATATTCTTGCAACATCGGGCTCAACAACTCTTCCTGGCCCTTCGCGCTGTGACGAATCAGATCGCCGATCACCGGGCCAAAAAAGAACCACCACAATTCCAGCGCACGGTCGAGTCCTTCCAACTTCACCGGCTCGACATGGAAGCCCTGCTCCGTGAGGAGTTGACCCGCGCGGTGAACGGCGGCTTGCGTCTCGGGCGTGGGGGCGCCGAGCACGCTGCTCTCGAGAATTCCGATGCGCAGACCGCGCAATTCCTCCGCACCAATAGACCGCAACGGTACAGGAGCGGAGAGTGCGTCGCCGGCGTCCGGCCCGGCCATCACCTCGAAGAGCGCGCGAAGATCCGCAGCCGTGCGGGCCATCGGCCCCACCACACCGATCCACGAAAACGCGCCTGCCCCCGGGGGGAAATGCCCCGTGGCCGGGATGCGGCCCGGCGTCGGTTTCAGTCCGCAAATGCCACAGAAATGCGCAGGCGCGCGAACGGAACCCCCGCCGTCGCTCCCGACCCCGCCCATGGAACAGCCGCTGGCAATTGCCGCCGCTTCGCCACCGCTCGAGCCGCCTGCGGATCTGGAAGGGTCCCAGGGATTGGAAGTTTTTCCGGAGAGGCGATTGTCTGTTTCGTAGGCCATCAGGAATTCCGGAGTGTTGGTATTGCCCAGCAGGATTGCTCCGGTGGATTCCAGGCGGGCCACGAGCGTGGCGTCGCTCGCAGGCACGTAGTCTTTGCGCAAAAGCGAGCCTGCGGGACAGGGCCAGCCGGCTACATCAATACACGACTTCACCGTGAGCGGAATCCCTGTCAGCGCCCGCCACGGCTCATTACGCTTTATAGCAGCTTCCGCTCGGCGAGCCCGCGCCATCGCCGACTCCGCGTCCAGATGAACGAAGGCATTGAGCTTTGGCTGGAGCGCCTGAGCGCGCTGCAGATGTGCCGTGATCACCTCAACGGGAGAGATTTCTTTCCGGCGAAATTTCTCGAGCGTTTCAGCGATGGAAAAATAATTGCAAGTGGCCATGGGGCTCCTTCAGCAAGGTAAAGGCCGGCGTGCTTGTGGTCAAGGTATTCAGGACTAGGCCGGACCGCAACCGCAGAAGACCTCCATAAAAACGGTTGACGATGTCCTGCTGAGCCAAGACAATCAAAAGGATAGTGGGACGGAGCCAGATTCACGAGGTGTTGCGCGTCCAGAAAGAACATTCCTTCATGGCCTTCACACAATTCAGTTCACGCCATCGTTTCTTTGTCCTGAGTGCGCTGCTCGCATTACTCGCAGTTGGCTCCCTAGCCGTGTTGCGTCTCAGGGCGTCGCAAGTGCCCGCGGTTCCAAAGCCTGGAGCCGCCGCGGACAAGGGCATTTCTCCTGAAGCAATGCGCCTGAATACGTTGGGCGTGGCCTACATGAACCAGCAAAAGGCCGCCGAAGCGCAAAAATATTTCGAGCAGGCACTGGCGGCAGACCCTCATTTCGCAGCAGCGAAGATGAATCTGGGCATCTCTTTCCTGGGCCAGCAGAAAGTGGAGCGGGCCCGAGCCGCTCTTGAGGAGGCTGCCGCGAAACTTCCGCAGGATCCCTATGCCTGGTACAACCTAGGCCTCGCCTACAAGGACTGCAACGAATCGGAAAAGGCCATCGCCGCTTTCCAGCGCGTGGAAAAAATTGTGCCCGAAGAGCCGGATGCCTTCTACTTCGAGGGTTTCATGAATGCGCAGTTGCTGCGCTATGACGAAGCGATTGCAGCATTTCAGAAGGCCCTGGCGCTGTCTCCCTTTCACGCCTCGGCGCAGTTCGGACTCGCGCGCGCCTACCAGCGGAAGGGCGATGCCGTTGCTGCCCGTGAAAGCATGAAGCAGTTTCAGAAAATCAACTCCGAGCATTTGGGCGCACCATTTGGCGCGGGCTACGGCGACCAGGGCAAATACTCTCTCGCGGAATTCATACACGGCACCGTGGCCACGGCCCCACTCGAGATTCCAGTACATTACACACAGGTACCTCTTGCCGAGCGCGTCTTGATGGCTCCGAGCCTCGGTCCAAGCAGCGGAGCGTGCTTCCTCGATTATGACGGGGACGGCAAGCCCGATCTTTTCCTGGTTGGCGCCGGCGAAGGCAAGAGCCGCCTGCTCCACAATCTCGGCGACGGCAAATTTGAGGATGTGACGGAGAAAGCCGGGCTGGGAAGTCTCGGCGGGGGATTGGGGTGCGCCGCGGGCGATTTCGACAGCGACGGCCACACCGATTTGGCCGTCTGCGAAATGGGCGGCGTGCGCCTGTTTCGCAACGACGGTAAGGGCAAGTTCGAGGACGTGACGGACAAAACCGGGATTCGCCGCGAAAAGGGCTGTGTTGCCGCAACTTTTGTGGATTACGACCACGATGGCGACCTCGATCTTTACCTGACGATGGCCCCCGGCAGTGAAACGCGTAAGAACCGGCTCTGGCGCAACAACGGAAACTCCACCTTTACGGATGTCTCTGAGGAATCCGGCATGGGCCTCGATGCCACGGGCGCTGGCGTCGCCATGACGGACTTCAACAACGATCGCGCGATCGATTTTGTCGTCGCCGGTGGGCCGCAAGGTGCGGCCATTTTGCTGAATCCACGTGAAGGAAAGTTCAAGGCGCTCCCGGGGATCGATTTTGCAAAAGAAAATTTGCCGCCCGCCGTTGGCGTCATCGCCTTTGATTTCGACAAAGACGGCTGGATGGATCTGGCGTTTACGCACGCCGGTCCGCCGGGACTCACGCTGTGGCGAAACGTTGAGGGCAAGAAACTCGAACGCGTGCGACTGCCCGTTCTCGGCTGGAAGCAGGGCTGGGGTCTCACATCGCTGGACTTCGATAATGATGGGTGGCTCGATCTTGCGGCAGTCGGCGAATCCGCGAATGGCGGGGAGATTCGGCTGTTGCGCAATCTGGGCGAAGCGGGCTGGGCCGATGTCACGAAAAAGACGCAACTCGATGCCGTCAAGTTGAGCAAGCCGGCGGCGATCGCGGTAGCCGATCTGAGAACCAATGGCAGCCCCGACCTGATAGTGACCCAAGCAGGAGGCGCTCCCATCCTGCTTGAAAATGTTGGCGCCAACAAAAACAATTGGATTCAGATCGACCTCAAAGGCCTGGATGACAACAAGAACGGAATCGGAACTAAAGTGGAGATTTTCGCCGGAAGCCTCTACCAGAAATGGGAAATGGCCGGCGCTTCCGGCTACCTCAGCCAAAATTCACCCACCTTGATCGCGGGCCTGGGCAGCGAACAATCCACGGACGTGGTGCGTCTCTTGTGGCCGAAGGGAGTACCGCAGGACGAAGTGAACCTCCAGGCTGGGAAAGTCCAGATGATCAACGAACTCGACCGCCGCGGAAGCTCCTGCCCGCTTCTCTTCTCGTGGAATGGCAAGGAATACGAATTCATTGCCGACATGATCGGCCCCGCGGTTGTGGGCCATTGGGTAGCCCCGGGTGAACGCGACGTTCCCGATTCCGACGAATATCTGAAAGTTCCGGCGAAGAGTGTCCGGCCGAAAAATGGACTGCTGAGTTTCCGCTTCATGGAACCTATGGAAGAGACCGTTTACCTCGACCAGGTGCGCCTGCTGGCCATCGATCACCCTGCCGATGTCGAGGTCAATCCCAACGAGCGCTTCGCCAGCGCGCCGCCCTTCCCTGAATTTCGCGTGATTGCCACGCAGCATGCGCAATTGCCGGTTGGGGCGTGGGACGACCATGGCAACGACGTGCTGCCGCTGCTCGCCAAGCGCGACCGCAAATACGTCACGCAGTTTGACGGCCTGCCCTACACCGGGTTTGCCAAATTGCACTGGATCGAACTCGATCTCGGACAGTGGGACGCGGCACAACCCCTGCGCTTGCTGCTCGACGGCTACACCGACTATTTCACCGCGACTTCCATGTACGCCGCCGATCAGGCGGGCATCCGGGTCATTGCGCCCTACGTTGAAGCACAAGACGCGCAAGGCAAATGGGTGCGTGTCGTCGAGGACATGGGATTTCCCGCCGGCCTGGAACGCACCATGGTGGCCGATCTTAGCGGAAAGATTCCCGCCGGCACGCGGCGCATCCGCATCGTCACCAACCTGAAGATTTATTGGGACGCCGTGCGCATCGATCAGACGCCTGAAACGAAGAACTTCCGCGTCAGCGAGGTTCCGCTGGCCACCGCTACGCTGGAATTCCTCGGCTACCCGCAGGAAATTCGCCTGCAACCCGCGAGCGACACGATGTATTCCTACGCGAAGCGCAGCGCCACAGGGCCTTACGCACGAGCAGCGGGAAACTATACGCGCTACGGCGACGTGAAAACTTTGCTTAGCGCTTCCGACGACAAGTTCGCCGTGTTCGCATCCGGCGAAGGCGTCAAGCTCGAATTCGATCCGCGCCATCTCCCCGGTCTTCCAGCGGGCTGGGTGCGCGACTACTTCTTCTATGCCGACGGCTTTGAGAAAGACATGGATTTTTACGCGGCCAACGCCTTTACGGTAGAGCCCCTGCCAAGGCATGGCCTGCTCTCGTACCCCTACCCGGAGGGCAAGGAGTATCCCCTCGACGACGAACACTTACGATACAAACTGGAGTACGACACACGCACGCGTTCGGACCGGCTGCCTGGCAGTTTGCGCTACGAATATCCCGCACAGAAGTGAGGGAAACAGCCTAGCGAGAAGCGGCGTCGCCACGAGCGGCCATCGTGCCGGAGAAATCGCCTGGGAGCCATCTCATAAACATTTCTTAGGGGGTCGGAGCTTCAGCTCCGACATCAAAACGCCCGCTAGAATGGGCTTCAGCCCCTGAGGAAACTCTTCCCCCTGAATCCATTTACGAGACAAGCCCTAGTCGCGGGACTCGCCGCAGATGAAACCACCCGCGTCCTGGAATAGAGCCGCAACCGCTCACGCTCCGGCAGGGACCCAGGTTCGCTTCTGCGCGCTTTCCGCGATCGCTTCGCAGAGCAGGAGCTCTTCGTGGCCCGTGTCAAACGTCGGAAACGTTCTTGGCGCGCGGAAATCTCCGGCGGCGATGTAGTTATAAAAATCCTTGAAAAGTTGCACGAAAGTGTCCGGGTAACCCTCGGCGTGCCCGCCGGGGTAAGCTGCATAACCCCGCGATTCCGGCGATTGCAGCCCGGGATCCTTCGGGAGCACCTCGCTGGCGCGGTCTCGCCGGCCAATCCAGAGCGAATTTGGCGATTCAGAATCGAATGCCAGCGAGCCTTCGGAGCCATCAATTTCAAACCACAAGCGCGCTTTGCGCCCGGCACTGACTTGCGAAACGGTCATCACGCCATGAGCATCGTTTTCAAACCGCAGCAGCACGGACGCGTAATCGTCGGTCGTCATCAGCACTTCCTCGGTTTCCACCGCGCCTGCTTTCTGAAATGTCTCCACGCGCCCTTTGGGCTTTCGCCGTGTCGGAAGAACCGTGGCTAGATCGGCGCAAAGTTCGGACACCTTGCTATCGGTGAGCCAAGTCACCAGATCGAGCCAGTGGGTGCCAATGTCGGAGACGGCGCGCAACTCACCACCCGACTTTGCTTCCAGCCGCCAGTTCCAATCCGTGGGAAATAGCAACCAATCCTGCAAAAAGCTGCCGTGCACGAGCCGCACCTGGCCGATTGCGCCTCTGCGGATCAACGCGCGAGCTTCCTGACACAGGGGGTAGTAGCGCAGGTTGTAAGCCACTCCGCTCACGCGTCCCGTTTCTTTCGCCAGGGAAACCAGCGCCGCGGATTCCCGCGAATCCAGCGTCAGCGGCTTTTCGCACAACACATTCTTCCCGGCGCGGAGGAGTTGGCTGGCCTCCTGGAAATGCTCGTTGTTTGGCGTGCACAAATGCACGACCTGAACGGACGAATCGGCGGCCAGTTCCTCGAGCGAAGCGTACGCTCGAGGCAATCCCAGCGCATCCCGCGAAGCTTTGGTGCGTTCCGGTGTGCTCCCCAGCACTCCCTGAACGGAAATGCCGAGGCGCCGCAGGGCGTCCAGGTGCGCTCGCCCGACGAATCCCAATCCAATGATGGCCGCGTTGATTTTCTGCATGAGGATTCCTTATGAGTGCATCAGCCCATTAGAGTAATTCATCCAATGGAACTGCAGAGGAACAATTATCTTGGAAGGCACCGCGTGACACCGCGCGGCTGGAAACCTCGTGATTAGAACTCATCTCACAAATACTCTTTTGGGGGTCGGAGCTTCAGCTCCGACATCAAATTGCCTGCTCATGATTGGGCTCGGTAGACCCTGGGCTTCAGCCCAGGGCGCGAAGCGCCCCTGAGGAAACTCTTTCCTTCCCGCTGAATCCATGTATGAGACAAGCTGTAGCGGAAATCCTCAATGCCAAGAAGGTCTGAAATGCATACACTGGTATTGGAGATCAGGAGGATCGAGGGATGCGAACGAAGCATGCCGTAATGGCAGGACTCGCGTTGCTTGCTGCTTCGGCCGCGGCGTATGCGGGGCCGAGCGGAGGCACCGTCAGCGGCAAAGTGACCTACGAGGGCACGCCGGCCAAGATGAAACCCATTGACATGTCCATGGAACCTTCTTGCGCCAAGATGTACGCGACGCCGCAACTCGCGGAAACCGTCGTGACCGGCGCCGGCAACAGCCTGGAAAACGTGGTGGTCTACGTATCCGCGGGAGCGCCAAACGACGCGGCTCCTTCCAACGCGGCGACCTTCACCCAGAAGGGTTGCCGGTACATCCCGCACCTGCTGGCCTTTCAGGTCAATCAGGAATTGAAGATCACCAACGAGGATCAGACCGTTCACAACATTCATCCACAGCCGAAGCGGAACCGCGAGTGGAACAAATCGCAGCCGCCGGGAGCGCCGCCGATTCGCGAGAGCTATGAGCAGGCGGAATTCATTCCCGTGAAGTGCAACGTGCATCCCTGGATGCACGGCACCCTTGCGGTGATGCCCAACTCGCACTACGCCGTGACCAGCGTGGGCGGTTCGTTCTCGCTGGCAAACTTGCCTCCGGGCAAGTACACCATCACGGCCTGGCACGAGTCTTACGGCGAACAGTCGCAGGAAGTCACCATCAGCGGCAGCGAAACCAAGACCATCAACTTCGTCTTCAAGCCCAAGCCGAAATAGTCGACGCCGCAAAATCAAGCCGTTCCCGGGGGGGCCCTGGGTGGCCTCGTGTATAATCTTCAGGGCACGCCAGCCAACTCCATGATCCCCTTCATTCACATAGGCCCCTTATCGATTCCCACGTACGGTCTGATGGTGGCGCTTGGTATGATCTGCGCCGCCTACATTTTTCAAGCGGACCTCGACCGCCGCGGCATGAAGACGGAAACTCCTTTGTCGCCCTGGTTTCCTAGCATCCCTCTGGACGCGTTCACGATGATCACGATCGCCGGGTTGACCGGCATCTTCTGCTCGAAGGTGTACAGCGCGCTGGAATCGCCCACGGAATTTATTGCCCATCCGGTCGGGCTAATCTTCAATCGTTATGGCTTTACCTGGTTTGGAGGGTTTCTCGGCGGCTTTGCTGCGTTCATTTTTCTCGGCAAGCGTGCCGGATTTTCGCTGTTGGGATTTCTGGATGCCTGTTCGCCTGCGGGCGCGTTTGGCTACGCCATCGGGCGAATGGGCTGCTTACTCTCAGGCGATGGCGATTACGGAACGCCAACGACATTGCCCTGGGGCATGAGCTTTCCGAATGGCGTTGTTCCCACGACGGACCGCGTCCACCCGACACCCGTGTACGAATTCCTGGTCTGGTGCGCGATTGGCGCGTTTCTTTGGTATTTAGGCGGCAAGTTTCTGCGCCGCCCTCAAGATAAAGGTCTTATTTTCTGCGGCTATCTGATTTTGACGGGAATCGCGCGGTATCTGGTGGAGATCATCCGCATCAACCCACGCGTCTTCCTGGGCCTGACTAATGCGCAGATCGTCAGCATTCTATCCGTGATCGCTGGAGCTGGGCTTTTCCTGTGGATTAGGAGCCGCGATACGGTGGCCGGGGAAAAAACTTCGTCCCACTGACACGGCGTTCTTCCATCTTTTCGCAATCGAGACTTCCGCGGCAAATTCTTGATTCGGCGCGGGCTCCTCTTTCTCTGATTTCCCTGCGCATCAAAAACTTGAAGCATGCCTGGGGCTTTTCGATTTCCGCTGGGTAGAACTCCTACTCCAGCATTTGCCGCAAAACGTACTGCAGAATGCCGCCGTGCTTGTAATACGCCACCTCTTCCGGCGTATCCACCCGCACAGTTGCAGTGAAGGTTTTCTCCGCCCCGTCCGCGGACTTGGTGCGAACGGTGACTTGCTTCCGTGGCGTTAGAGCGGACACGCCATCAATCGAGAACACCTCGTGCCCCGTCAGACCAAGGGACTCGCGAGTTTCGCCGGTCTTGAATTCCAGCGGGAGCACGCCCATGCCCACGAGGTTGCTGCGGTGAATGCGCTCGTAGCTCTCCGCGATGACGGCGCGCACGCCGAGCAGCCGGGTGCCTTTGGCGGCCCAGTCGCGCGAGGACCCGGAGCCGTATTCCTTGCCCGCGATCACCACTAGGGAAACGCCTTCTTCGCGGTACTTTACCGCAGCGTCGTAGATAAACATCTTTTCGCCCTCGGGCAGATGCAGCGTCCAACTGCCTTCCGTGCCAGGAGCAAGTTGATTCCGCAGGCGGATGTTCGCAAACGTGCCGCGCATCATCACCTCGTGGTTGCCGCGGCGCGCGCCATAGGAATTGAATTCGTGCGGCTTCACGCCACGCGCGATCAGGTATTTCCCAGCCGGGGAATCCACGGCGATGGAACCCGCCGGTGAAATGTGATCGGTGGTCACGCTATCGCCGAGTACCGCGAGCACGCGGGCACCATGAATATCCGCAAGCGGAACGGGCGTCCTCGGCATGTTTTCGAAATACGGAGGCAGCTTGATATACGTGGAGTTCGCATCCCACTTGTACAGATCCCCTTCGGGAATGGGCATGGCTTTCCAGCGCGCGTCGCCCTCGAACACTTCGCTGTATTCCTTGCGGTATTGCTGGGTGGAAACCGCAGCGCGGACCGTGGACTCTACTTCCTGCGCGGTAGGCCAAATTTCACGCAAATAGACAGGCTTCCCGGCGGAATCGGTACCGAGCGGTTCGGTGGTCAAGTCCATGTCCATACGACCGGCGAGCGCGTAGGCCACGACGAGCGGCGGGGAAGCGAGGTAATTCGCGCGCACCAGCGGGTGCACGCGCCCTTCAAAATTGCGGTTGCCGCTCAGCACGGCAACAGCAATGAGGTTGTTTTCCTTGATGGCCGCGCTGATGGGATCGGACAGAGGTCCACTGTTGCCGATGCAGGTTGTGCAGCCGTAGCCCACCAGGTGAAACTTCAGTTTCTCGAGATACGCCATCAGGCCGGAGGCTTGCAGATAGTCCGTCACCACTTTCGAGCCCGGCGCGAGACTGGTCTTCACCCATGGCTTCACGTGTAATCCGCGCTCGACCGCCTTCTTGGCCACCAATCCCGCGCCGAGCATCAGTGAAGGATTGGAGGTGTTCGTGCAACTCGTAATGGCGGCAATCACGACCGCGCCGCTGGAAAGCTCGAAGGCATCGCCATTGTTTTTGACGTGAACCTGTTTTGCGGACGCGCCTTCCAGCACTTTCGTGAAAGATGCTTTCGCGTTCTTCAGCGCGACGCGGTCTTGCGGGCGCTTGGGTCCCGCCACCGTTGGCTCAACGCTGCCGAGATCGAGCTCCAGCGAGTCGCTGAACGCAGGGTCGGGCGTTGCGTCCGTCCGAAAAAGGAACTGCTCCTTGCAGTAGGCTTCCACCAGCGCGACGTGTTCGTGCGAACGTCCGGTGAATTCCAGGTAGGCGAGTGTTTCCTTGTCCACGGGGAAAAAGCCCATGGTCGCGCCGTATTCGGGAGCCATGTTGGCGATTGTGGCGCGGTCCGGCACACTTAAGGTGGAAAGGCCGGAGCCGTAGAACTCCACGAACTTCCCGACAACGCCTTTCTTTCGGAGCATCTCCGTGACGGTAAGAACCAGGTCCGTCGCAGTGGCTCCTTCGCGCAGCCGGCCGTGGAGCTTGAAGCCTACGACTTCCGGCACGAGCATCGAGAGAGGCTGGCCCAACATGGCGGCCTCCGCTTCAATTCCGCCGACGCCCCAGCCGAACACGCCCAGCGAATTCACCATCGTGGTATGCGAATCGGTGCCGACGAGCGAGTCCGGGTAGGCTTCGATGCGGCTGCCGCTCGGAACGGAGCAAACCACTCGCGCGAGATACTCGATATTGACCTGGTGGCAGATGCCCGTATCGGGAGGCACGACCTTGAAATTGCGGAAGGCGTTTTGTCCCCAGCGCAGGAACGCATAGCGCTCGACGTTGCGCTGGAATTCGAGTTCCGCATTCATGCCGAAGGCGTTTACGTTGCCGAAACTGTCCACCTGAACGGAGTGGTCGATTACCAGCTCCGCGGGGAAAAGGGGGTTGATGCGCTTGGGATTGCCGCCCATTTTTTGAACCGCTTCGCGCATCGTGGCCAGGTCCACGATGGCGGGGACGCCGGTGAAATCCTGCAACAGGACGCGTGCGGGCATAAAGGCAATTTCTTTTTGGTCTGCACCGGGTTTCCAGCTTGCAAGCGCGCGGATATCCTCGGCGCGAACGGAACGTCCGTCCTCACAGCGCAGCAGGTTTTCCAGCAAAATGCGGAGGGAGAAGGGAAGCCTGGTGAATTGACCGAGGCCCTGCTTTTCCAGCTTTTCGAGGCGCTGAATTTCAAAAGTTTGCGCGCCAACGTTCAGATTGTCTCGCGTTCCGAAGGAATTAGCTGTGGAGATAGGCATTATAGCGATCCTTTCTCGGAATGGTTGGGCTTCTATAATAACCGAAATCTCGCGGCGGCGCGGGAACGCTATAATGGCAAGGCCGTGAAAATCGTCCTGATATCGACGTACGAACTGGGGCGGCAGCCGTTTGGGCTGGCCTCTCCGGCAGCCTGGCTGCGAGGGCGCGGGCATGCGGTAACTTGCCTGGATTTATCGCGGGAACCCTTGAACGAAGCGGCCGTGCGAGAAGCGCAATTGGTGGCATTTTATGTGCCCATGCACACCGCGACACGCCTCACGCTGGAACTTCTGAAACCCGTTCGCCGCATGCAGCCCCACGCGCATTTGTGCGCCTATGGGCTGTACGCTTCGCTTTCCGCGGAGAGTTTTCGCGCCCACGGTGTGAACAGTTTATTGGGGGGCGAATTTGAGCAGTCCCTGCTGGATCTTGCGGAGCACCTGGAGGGCCTATCGGCTTCGCCGCAGATTCATCCGTTGGACACAGGCGTTTCGCTGGCGCGGCTGCGTTTCCAAAAGCCAGATCGCGAAGGATTGCCGCCGCTGCGTTCGTACGCGCACCTGGTGTTGCCGAACGGCGAACACCGCACGGTGGGATATACGGAAGCGAGCCGCGGCTGCAAACATCTGTGCCGGCATTGTCCGATTGTGCCGGTATACAACGGTGTGTTCCGCATCGTCGACCGGGAGGTGGTGCTTGCGGACATTCGCCAGCAGGTGGCCGCCGGCGCGCAGCACATCACGTTTGGCGATCCGGATTTCTTCAATGGAGTGGGACACGCCATTCCGCTGGTGGAAGCGCTGCATCGCGAATTCCCCGCGCTCACCTTTGACGTGACGATCAAGGTGGAGCATCTTCTGCAAAATGTCGCATTGCTGCGGACGCTGCGGCAAACGGGATGCCTGTTCATCATTTCCGCGGTCGAATCTCTGGACGACGGCATTTTGCGGAAACTGCGGAAGGGCCACACGCGCGCGGACTTCTTTCGTGTCGTCGAAGAATGCCGGCAGGCCGCTATCACTCTTCAGCCGACGTTTGTTCCTTTTACCCCCTGGACGACATTTGAAAACTATCTGGATCTATTCGAAAATCTGCGGCGGCTCCATCTGATCGAAGCTGTCGCGCCCATCCAACTGGCCATACGCCTGCTGATTCCCTCGGGATCGCTGCTGCTGGAATTGCCGGACATCCGTGAGATGGTTGGACCGTTTGATGCCGGGGCGCTCGTCTATCCCTGGAAAAATCCCCATCCGGGGGTGGACCGGCTGGCCGAGGAAACTCAGGAAATCGTTGCCGCGAGCGAGAAGATGAAACGCAGCCGGACGGCGACGTTCGAGCAGCTTTGGCGCGCGGCGCATCGTGCTGCCGGCCGGAAAACGGAAGAATCGTCGATGCCGCTTCTGGCTGCTCGGGCGACGGTGCCCTATCTCAACGAGCCCTGGTATTGTTGAGCGGAGCCGACACGGGACCAGTTGGTCCCGATAGCCAAGGCTAAGGAAGCGGTGCGGCAGGCGGAGACGTTTGTTTAGCCCGATCCGATCGGGTCGCGTGTTTCTGTGATTTCTATCGCCGACGAAAAACGGGATCGCCATTCGATGAATCCACCAAAACGGCTGCTGCTGTTTGCCACAAAACTCGGGTACCAGACGCGTTCATTCAACGCAGCGGCCGAAAAGCTTGGTGTGGAGCTTGCTTTTGTTACCGATCGCTGCGGGAGGATGGACGATCCCTGGAATGACCATGCGCTCCCCGCACATTTTGAATCGCCGGAAACCGCGGCGCGGGCCGTCTTGGATGCGCAGCGAGGACTGCGTGTCGACGGCGTCCTGGCTTTAGGCGATCGTCCGGGGCCCACGGCTGCGTATGTGGCGCGGGGCCTTGGGCTGCTCCACAATCATCCGGCGAGCGTGGAGGCGTGCCGGAACAAGTTGCGCACGCGGGAAGTGTTTCGCGAAGCCGGAATTCCGGTGCCGTGGTTCCGCGGCGTCTCGTTAAGTGCCATGCCCGAGCCCGCACTCCTGGGCATTCACTATCCATGCGTGCTCAAGCCGCTTTCGCTTTCGGCCAGCCAGGGAGTGGTGCGCGCCAACAATCGCGAGGAGTTCGCTATGGGCGCGGCGCGACTGAAAAGACTTCTGGAATCGCCGGAGATACGCGCGACACGAGAACCTCATCGGGATCAAATGCTCGTCGAAGGCTATTTGCCTGGCAAGGAAGTGGCCGTCGAAGCGCTGCTGACCGAGGGGGCGCTCAGGATACTGGCGATATTTGACAAGCCGGATCCGCTGGAAGGGCCATATTTCGAGGAGACGATTTACGTCACACCGTCGCGGCTGCCGGATTCCGAGCAGCGCGCCATCGCAAGCTCTTTGCGATCCGCCCTGCAAGCCTTGGGACTGACGCACGGCCCCGTGCACGCTGAGTTTCGCCTAAATGAACAGGGAGTCTGGCCCATTGAAGTGGCGCCGCGGCCCATCGGTGGATTGTGCGCCAGGGCCTTGCGATTTTGCCTTGCTGGAAGCCATTTCATAAATAGTTCTTGGGAGGGCACGGCTTCAGCCGTGCCGAACAGCTACGCAAATTCTAGGGTTTTAACCCCTGAGGTGAGCGCGGCTAGCTTGCGTAGCATTCATGAGATAGGCTCTGATGCGGAAGAAGAGATCGGTCTGGAGGAACTTCTCTTGCGCCACGCGCTTGGCTTGCCCGGCGGCGATGCGGTTCGCGAAGCAGGCGCTTCGGGAGTCATGATGATTCCGGTGCCGCGGAGCGGCGTTCTGGAGAATGTAGCAGGAGAGGAATTGGCGCGGCAAATTCCCGGGATCACCAGCCTCGAAATTACCGCGCGCATGCACGATTACATCGCGGCCTGGCCGGAGGGATCGAGCTATCTCGGTTTCCTGTTTGCGCGTGGCGATACCCTGGCAGCCGTGGAAGCGGCGCTGCGGGCGGCGCATGCCCAACTGAAATTCACTCTAACGCCGCGCTTGCCCGTCGAACACCCCCTCACCCACACCACTCCACGCGCCGAGGGCACTTAAAGAAACTCAAAAATAGGTCTGGGGGCCTTACTTCGGCACTCTATTTCTGCCATCCCCGGCCTCCAACAGGAGCTTTTTTGAGTGCCTTCCCGCAAAGCACATGGTGGATCGATTTAACTGGTGCGTGGACTCTGAACACTTAAAACTTAAAACTTAAGACTTCTGTTAGCCCTTCGCCTTGGGTGGTACGTAGCCCTCGGGCAATCTCGCGCCTTCGCCAAAGAAGAACTGCTCCATCTGCTCTTCCATGATTTTCTGTGAGTTTGGATCCAGGGGATTCAGGCGGTATTCGTTCATGACCATCTTGGAATATTCCAGCCACAGCTTCCAGGCCTCTTTGGAGACGTTTTCGTAGACGCGCTTGCCGAGTTCACCCTTCCAGGGGATGCGGTCCAGCCCAGGCATTTCCTTGCCGAACTTCACACAATGCACCATGCGCGTCCCCGGCTTGATGGGCTCGCTGGGCGTGGGTGTGGATTCACATGAATCGTTGGCCATGCGTTCCTCCTGGAAGACACCATTTTCAGCTAGAGAAAGAGATGTTGCAAGCCGGGGCAGTTCTCGCTACTCTTCTCTAACTTGATAGTGCCAAGGCTAGGCTTCTTGTTCGCCTCCATGTTCGTATTGTTCTTTCTGGATGGCAGTGGGCCTCGGTTCCCAACAGGTATTTCCGATTCCGCGCGTCTGCGATCGCTTCGTAGACGGTAAACAAGGGCCCATGACGATTCCCGCGCAAACAATCGTCGCTGGATGTTTGCAAACTGCATTCCACCGAGCGCTCGAATACTTTCTTGAAAACCGCGTGCTGGAGCGGTTGTGGGCCAAAGACGCCACGCTCTGGCCGGAGGAGCAGTTCGAGCAATCCCATATTCTCTCCAATCTGGGCTGGCTGGACCTGCCTGGCTCGCTTGAGCCCCTTCTCACAGGAGTAAAAGAGACTGGAATATCCGTCAGGGCTGAGGGACTAAATTCCCTTGTGCTGATCGCGTTCGAGAGTGCCAACCTGGCGGCGAGGGCGGTTCTTACTTTTGTTCGACCTGGAGATGACCGTAGGATGGTGGTCCTCGATAGCGCGTCTCCTGGCGCCATTTTGCGCGCGGAGAAAGAAACCAATCTTGAGCGCACCCTCTTCATCTTCGCGAGCAAAGCTGGCTGCCGGCTGGAAGACCATGCGCTGTTCCTGTATTTCCGGGAAAAACTGCAAGCTGCTGGGGTGCCGCAACCGTTGCAGCATTTCATGGCCGAGACGGAGCCGGGTTCTTACCTTGCCACCATATGCCGGGAATACAAGTTCCGGGCGACCTTCGCTGATCCCCCGGGCATTCTCGCCACATTTATTTCCGTAAGGCATCTGGGTGCTCTGCTCGTTTCGCAATTGCCACAGGATCCGGAAGTAATTGTGGCGGCGGCGAACGTGGTGCATCATGCCTGTTCGCCCGGTACAATCCCTGCGGAAAATCCAGCCTTACAGTTGGCAGCCTTCCTCTCCGGTGCAGCGGTGGCGAAGCGCCAGTATGTGGCGATTCTGGCGACGCCGTCACTCGTTCCGTACACTCACTGCCTGAGCCAGTTAATCGGGGGAAGCCTGGCAAAAGAGGGACCCGGCTTAATCCCCATCGACGGAGATGTCCCGCGTGACACCCGCGCGCTGGAGGAAAAGGCGGTGTTCGCGGTTTTGACATATGCCGGCGACGAGGATCCCGAGCTTCACGATTTGATGAGCCGATTCCGCTTCTCAAGCGTCCCCTTTGTTCATGTGCAGATTGCTGAGCCGCTCGACCTGCTCCCGGTAACATTTAGTTGGGAGGTGGCCACCGTCATGGCGTCTGCCCGATTGGGATTTGATCCCTTCGATGAATCGGAAGCTCGGCTACCTCGTGCCATCGCAATGGAATATCTCAATCAGTACTCGCCGGCGAACGACACATTGAGCCGCCGGCCTCGCCTCCAGGACAGAGACCTGCAACTCTATGCCGAAGGTAAGACCCGGCGGGAGATCTCCACGTTGAACCTCGAGGAGTCCCTTGGGTCCTTCTTCCAGTTGCTACAGCCGGAAAGCTTTCTTGCGGTTTTGATTTTCCTTCCACAAACCCCCGGAGTGCTGGCGGCATTCCAGGCCATGCGGACAAAACTTGCCGCAAAGCTGGCCATTCCGGTGCTTGTGGCCTACGGCCCTCATTCTCTCCACAACTACAGCCATCTGCATCGCCAGGGACTGTCGCACGGACATTTCCTGGTGATCACGGCCGAGCCTACAATCGACCTCGCGATCCCGGGGGCCTCCTATACTTTTGGGCAGTTGCATCGCGCACTAGCTCTGGGCGAATTTGAAGCATTGGCACAGAGCGATCGGTTCGTGGTCCGGATCCACCTCACCGGGGAGAGCCCAGTGGCGCTGGAGAAGCTGGGACACGTTGTTAGCCAGGCGCTGGCCCGCAAACAATAGGGGTGGCTGCGCCTTTACCCTTTTCCCCGAGATGCACATCTGATATGTCTCAAGATTCTTGTGGGGAGGTTACTTGTGCCGGAAATCACTACGCTTTTTTTCGATATTGGCGGCGTCATTCTCACGAACGGCTGGGATCGCGATGGGCGGCGCGAGGCTGCGCAGGCCTTCGGGCTCGATTGGGAGGATTTCCAGGATCGCCACGATCTTTCCTTCCCGGCTTTTGATGCCGGTCAGATCACGCTCAATCAATACCTTGACCGAACGCTGTTTTACCGCTCGCGGACTTTCACGCGGGAAGAGTTCACCGCATTCATGTTTGCGCAGTCGAAAGAGTATCCGGAAACACGCGCCATCCTGTCCGCCCTGGCACGGTCGGGGAAATACCTGATCGCAGCAATCAATAATGAGCCCCTGGAACTCAACCAATACCGCATTGCAGCATTCCAGTTGCGCAGGGATTTCCAGGCCTTCTTCAGCTCCTGCTATCTGAATGCGCGCAAGCCCGAAGAGACGATCTACCGGATCGCGCTGGAAGTGACGCAGCGTTCGCCGGAAAGTTGCGTTTTTGTTGATGACCGGGCACTAAATCTGGAAAACCCGCGGCGGCTGGGGATGAATGTCGTTCACCATCAGAACGCACCTCAACTACGCAAGGACCTGCAATCGTTCGGGATTGCTGTATAGTCACTGGGCGGCGTTTAGCCCTATTTTTAACCTTTTTTCCGGAGGAAGTGGATGCCCGAAGAAGCCAATCGCTCTGGTTCCATCTACGGTGGTGCCGCTGATCCCCGTGCCGTGATCCTGTTCGGAGCTTCAGGAGACCTGGCAAAGCGCAAGGTCATTCCCGCGATGTACGACCTGGCGCAATACAAATCGTTGGGGGAGCGCTACGCGATCATCGGATTCGCGCGAACGCCGATGACCGATGACTCCTTCCGGTCCATGACGGGTGAGGCGGCGAAGACAATTTCCGAGGTGGGGCCCATCGATCCTGCGAAGTGGGATGAGTTCGCGGCCAATCTCCATTATTTGCCGGGGGATTACGCCGACCAGAACGCTTTCGCGCAATTGGCGAAACGCCTGACGGAGATAGATGCGGAGAAGAACCTCGGCGGGAACCGGCTGTTTTATCTCTCCACTCCCCCGGAGGTCTATCCGCACATCGTGGAACAATTGGGGCGTGCGGGGCTGGTGCGGCCGGGCAATGCAGGTTCATGGGTGCGCATCATCATTGAGAAGCCGTTCGGAAGGGACTTGGCGACGGCGCACGAGCTCAACAAGACTGTTCTGAACGTGTTTGAAGAAAAGCAGGTCTACCGCATCGATCACTATCTCGGCAAAGACACCGTGCAGAATCTGCTGGTTCTGCGTTTTGGCAACGGCATATTCGAGCCGCTGTGGAACCGCAATTATGTCGATCACGTGCAGATCACCGCTTCGGAAACGCTGGGCGTGGAGCGGCGCGGCGGGTTCTACGAGACAGCAGGCGCGCTGCGAGACATGATCCAGAGCCACGTGCTGCAGCTTACGTCCCTGGTGGCCGTGGAACCCCCGGCTTCGTTTGACGCCACCGCCGTGCGCAACGAAAAACTGAAAGTGTTGCAGTCCATCCGGCCGTTCAATCTGGAGATGGTTGCGCAGTCCGTGGTGCGCGGGCAGTACGCTCCGGGCAAGCTGGGCGAAAAGGCGCTCGTTGGGTACCGCGCCGAATCCGGCGTAAACCCGAATTCGCGTACGGAGACCTTTGTGAGCATGCGGCTGCAGATCGACAACTGGCGCTGGGCGGGCGTGCCGTTTTATCTGCGCACGGGGAAACGCCTGGCCAAGCGCAGCACGGAAATCATGATTCAATTCAAGCGCGCGCCGCACATCGTTTTCCGGGAACGGGAAGTGGAACCGAACCGCCTGATTTTGAACATTCAGCCGGATGAAGGAATTTCGGTATCGTTTGGGGCCAAGAAACCGGGCACGGAAATGAGCATCGGCAATGTGACGATGAATTTCAGCTACCGCGAAGGATTTGGGGGAATGTCGCGAACCGCGTATGCCACCCTGTTGAACGATTGCCTGCGGGGCGACGCGACGCTGTTTGATCGCGGGGATTCGGTGGAGGCGGCGTGGTCGTTGGTGGACCCGATCCTGGATGTTTGGAGCGCCGCGAAAAGCGTAAGCGTGCCGCAATACGCTTCGGGCACCTGGGGCCCGCGCGAATCGGACCAATTGCTCGAACGCGAAGCGCGGCAGTGGTACAACCCATAGCAGAGAAATGACCGGGATGGCGGGAATCGCGCAAGGAAAAGCTTGCAATTTTCATCGGCTTCTTATTAAATCGGTTTAACAACCAAGGTTTGACGGGAGGCCCCGTGATTCTCGCCGGTGATGTTGGCGGTACCAAATGCAATCTGGCGCTGTTCACCGAAAACCACGGGAAGTTGCAGGTGGTCTACCGGCAACGCTTCCCCAGCAAGGAGTTTGGGAAGTTTGATCTTCTGGTGAAAGAGTTCGCTCGGCAGGCCGAGCCTTACCTGCGCCACGAAAAGGTGCGTGCCGCCGGTTTTGGCGTGGCCGGGCCGGTGATCAACAACCGCATCCATGCCACCAATCTTCCCTGGGTTGTCGATGCGAAACATCTATCGCAGGAGCTGAACGTAGAACGCATCGTGCTGATGAACGATCTGGGCGCGACGGGGCACAGTCTGCAGCACCTTCCTCCTGAGGATTTTTGCGTGCTGAATGAGGGCGTAGCAGTGCCCGATGCGACCCGCGCGCTGCTCGCTGCAGGGACGGGGCTCGGCGAGTCAATCCTGTTCTGGGATGACTCGCGGTATAAAGTGGTGCCATCGGAAGGCGGACATTCCGATTTCGCGCCGCACACGGATCGCCAGGTCGAACTGCTGCGCTTCATGCTGCGCCGCTATCCACAAGTCTGCGGGGAGTTGATCCTTTCGGGGCGGGGATTCCGCACCCTGCACGAATTCATCGCGCCGGATGTGAAGCACCCGATTTTTGATGACCCGGATGCGGATCCCGCTCCGTTCATCACCAAGAGCGGGTTGGATAAGAGCTGCCCCGTGTGCGTGGAAACACTCGATCTGTGGACCGCGGTATACGGCGCGGAGGCTGGTAACCTTGCGCTGAAAGTGCTGGCGCTGGGCGGGGTTTACGTTGCCGGTGGGATTGCGGTGAAAATTCTTGAGAAAATGAAGGACGGAACATTTATCAGAGCGTTCCAGGATAAGTGGCAATATGCAGAGATGATGGCCAAGATTCCGGTGTCCATTGTCCTGAACGAATCCGCGCCGCTGATAGGCGCGGCGTACGAGGCCTACGCAGCGGCCAAGCAGCATATTGCGGGCGCCACGCCGCGTCCGTTCGCCCCGATGGCGGGCTAGTCCCCTCCGATTCACGCAACCTTACATAATTTTGGTAAACTGGCACCTCGTTACGCTGGTCTTCCCAGCCGCCATGCTTCACGTGGCAAGCCCTGCCGGATCGCTTCCGGAGGGACGGAGCAGCACTCATGAGCAGTAGCGTTACCTCGCAGGCCGTCGAGATTCAGAACTATTTTGGCGGGGCGTGGCATAAGTCCGCCGCCACGGAATTTCTCGACATCACGAATCCCGCAACTGCCGAACCGCTTGCGCGGACGCCGCTTTCCACGGCGGCCGACGTGGATGCAGCCGTGCAAGCGGCCGCCGGGGCCTTTCCTGCATGGCGCCGCACTCCACCGGGAGAGCGCATTCAATATCTGTTCAAGCTGAAATTCCTGCTGGAAGATCACATCGACGACATCGCCAGACTGATCACCCTGGAAAACGGCAAGACCTTCGCCGAAGCAAAGGCGGAAATCCGGCGCGGAATCGAAAATGTCGAGGTGGCCTGCGGCATTCCGATGATGATGCAGGGGTATAACCTCGAGGACATCACGCCGGGAGTGGATGAGACACTGATACGGCAGCCGCTTGGCGTTGTCGCTGCGATCACGCCGTTTAATTTTCCGGCGATGATTCCGCTCTGGTTCCTCCCGTATGCGATTGCTTGCGGGAATACGATGGTTCTGAAACCCAGCGAACGGGTCCCGCTCACGATGCGGCGAGCCATCGAGTTGATCGAGAAGACGGGGATTCCGAAGGGCGTTGTAAACCTGATCAACGGAGGCAGGGAGGTAGTTGATGCGCTTTGCGATCATCCGGCGATCCGCGCGGTGAGTTTTGTGGGGTCGACGCCGGTGGCCAAGCACGTGTACCAGCGCTCCGCGGCCAGCGGCAAGCGGATGCAGTGCCAAGGCGGCGCGAAAAATCACGTGATTGTTCTTCCGGATGCGGATATGGACCTGGCCAGGCAGATCATCAGCGATTCGGCATTTGGCTGCGCCGGGCAGCGCTGCCTGGCTGTCTCGGTTGCGGTGACGATCGGCGAGGCGCAGAAAACTTTCCGCGACGCCATAGCCGAGGCCGCAACTTCGATCAAAGTGGGCTATGGTCTCGATGCCGGCGTGCAGATGGGGCCGGTAATAACGCGGGAAAGCAAAAACCGGATCGAATCGCTGATCGCCACGGGAGTGAGCGACGGTGCCAAGCCAATCGTGGATGGCCGGAATCTGAAGATCGCCGGCTACGAAAACGGAAATTTCCTGAAACCCACGATTCTGGATGATGTTCCGGCGGCCAGTTCGCTTGCCAATACGGAAATTTTCGGTCCTGTGCTCAGCCTCATCCACGCCAGCAACATCGATGAGGCCATCGAGTTCATCCGCAACAGTCCTTACGGGAATCAGGCGTCGCTTTTCACCACGAGCGGAGCGGCGGCGCGCAAATTCCGGTACGAAGCGCCCGCGGGCAATATCGGCATCAATATTGGCGTGGCCGCGCCGATGGCCTATTTCCCGTTCAGCGGGTGGAAGGAGAGCTTTTTCGGGATTCTGCACGCACAGGGAAAGGACGCGGTGGAGTTTTACACGGAATCGAAAATCGTCATCGAGCGCTGGTCGCGCCAAGAAACCCGCAAGTTTTGATGTGGTGTCCCAGGAGTTCCGGGTATTCCTCTGTAGGAGGTGGGGGCTTCAGCCCCCACGTATCGGGTTGGGAGTCAATCGGGCTTTAGCCCCTGAAGCCGCAACGCTTTCTTTCGATCATTCACAGAACGGCACGCTAGAACAGCGCTCGACTCAGTCTGCAGTCTCGCACCTACTGAGCATTGCATAATATAGTTACATTGGAAAAAGGTCGGCCTGCTGCCAGAAGGCCATGATCAGAGTGGGGCGGCGACGCATACGTTTCAGGGCGCGGATGGCGTGCAGGC
>JBEKOE010000025.1:0-51147 GCA_049522075.1 Candidatus Acidiferrum sp. | reverse complement strand
CGGGGCTAAAGTGCAGCTCTACCATGCTCTCGATGGAAGGGTATCGCTTTACTACGGCAATACCCGCCTCGAACACACCAATGCCCCAGGGGGGTGACACTTTCATGTTGCCATTAGGGGGTGACAAAATCACGTTGCCACAACAAGCTCACCCTTCCTTCCCTTTCCACACGGTAGAATAGTTGGTTGCGTCTAACCATGAGAATGCTTGCTGCCACCTTGCGCCCCGCTCTTTCGCTCTTGTTCTGCGGGCTGCTCTTGTGCGGGCAATTGCCCGCGCAAACCAGCGCCTCTGGCGGCAAGCCGGCGCAAGATCCATTCGCCGCAGTGAAGCCCGACCCAAAACTCGCAAAAAAACTTGTTGGACTAGCGGCCAAGGCCGAAGCGGCCGGTGACGAAGAAGAAGCCCTGCGGACTTACGAAGAGGCGGCACGATACGCCCCGTTTGATATCACGATCGTGAGCAAGGGCGCGGCCTTGCGCTCCAAGCTCGTACGCGCCCACGTGGACAACGCCGAGCGCCTGGCCCTCGACGGAAACTTTCGCGCCGCCACACTGGAACTCGGCAGCGCTTTGAGCATCGATCCGAGCAACACCATCGTTGAAGAACGCTTGCGGCAACTTCGGGCTCGCGGCGACGATAAAGGGGAACTCCAGCGCGAGCAGCCTCCCGCGGGTTTGCCCGTCCTCCAGCCGCAAAAAGTCACCCGCAGCTTCAACCTGCGCGGCGATGTCCGCAGCGCTTACGAGCAAATCGCGTCCGCCTACGGCATCAAGGCGAGCTTCGATCCCGATCTACCCGCGCGCAACGTCCGCCTGCGTATCGAGAGCACTGATTTCGATACCGCCATGAAGGTGCTCACACTGGAATCGGGCACTTCCTGGCGCGCGCTCAATCCGAAACTCATGTTCGTGTTTGCCGATACCACCGAAAAGCGCAGGCAGTTCGAGCCCGAAATCGAAGAGACCTTTCACCTGCCTGTCTCCCTCGAAGCCTCCGAAATGACCGAGCTCTTTCGCATCGTCCGCGAACTCACCGGCTCGCAGCACATCCAGCAGTCCGTGGCATCGCGTTCCCTGACCATCCGCGACACCGTGCCCCGCGTGCGCCTCGCCGGAGAGATCATCCGGCAGTTGGAGCACGAGCATGGCGAAGTACTTCTGGAAATCGATCTTCTTGAAGTGGACCGCACCAACGCCACCAACCTCGGGATTACGCCGCCTTCCAGCGTCAAGATGACTGCAATCCCCCCCACCCTCATCCAGCAGCTAAGAAGCGCACCCAGCCTCACCGCTTTACTGACCCTGCTCGCAACCATCTTCGGAGGCCCAGCCGGCGCCGCCTCCGCGACTAGCATTACCAGTCTGGCCTCCGCTATCCCCGCGCTGGTCGCACTTGGCGGTGGAAAATCCACTTTTCTGCTGACGCTGCCCACGGCTTCCGCCCAGTTCTCCCAAGCCCTTTCCCTGGTGCACAGCGGCCGGCAGGTTCTGCTCCGCGCTCAGGATGGCAAGCCGGCCACCTTCTTCGTGGGTGATCGCTACCCCATTACGCTCTCCTTACTCTCCGGCAGCCTTGGCAGCACGGGCTTCACTGGCAATCCCGGCGGAACGGGCGTCACGATTCCAACGCAGCAGTTCACTGTTGGTCAATCGCCCGTCGCGCTTGTCACCGCCGATTTTCGCGGCGCTGGCACACAGGATCTCGCGGTCCTCAACCAGGCGGACAATTCCATCACCATTCTTCTGAATCAGGGACCCAACTCCGTCTCCCAATTTGCTCAAGCAAGTGGCTCACCCTTTCTCTTGGCAGGTGGAGCCCCCGGCACCTTGGGCATCGTGAGTCCGGCCGTGAATCTCACCGTTACCGCGGCCACTTTGGCCTCCATTGCGGTCACGCCCGCCAACTCTTCCATCCCCAAGGGCGCCACGCTGCAACTTACGGCCACGGGAACTTTCAGCGACGGCACCAGTCAAGACATCACGCACGCCGTGTCCTGGTCTTCCTCCAACACTTCGATCGCAGCGATCAATCCGGTGACGGGAATTGCGCTTGGTCTGTTAGCAGGTACGGCAAACATCACGGCTTCGCTCGGCGGCATCACCAGCCCAGCCGTGCCGCTGAACATCACTGCTGCCACTTTGCAGTCCATCAGCGTGGCTCCCGCCACTCCTTCCATTGCTCTTGGCACCACGCAGCAATTTACGGCCACCGGAACCTATAGCGACCTGAGCACGGCAAACATCACCACGAGCGTGACCTGGGCTTCTTCCGTGCCCGCCACGGCGTCGATCAGCGCAGGCACTGGTCTGGCTCACGGCCTGGTGGCTGGCACCACGCAAATCACCGCTACGCTTGGTACCGTAGCCAGCGCCTCGATACCGCTCAAGGTCACGACGGCAACCCTTAAATCCATCGCCGTCGCTCCCGCAACCCCATCCATCGGGTTGAGCGCCACGCAGCAGTTTTCCGCCATCGGCACCTACAGCCACGGCACCACGCAGGACATCACCGGCAATGTGCTCTGGGCTTCCTCCAACACGTCTGTCGCAACCATCAACGCGAGCAGTGGCCTCGCCACTGGTGTCGGTGCCGGCACCGCGCAGATCACCGCCACGCAAGGCGGCGCAGGCATCCCTGCGGCTTTGGCAGTTGGCAGCTTGAACACGACGATCGATTCGTTTCCCGATTTGCTCGTCGCGTCGCAGGTCACCAATTCGGTCAGCGTTCTCCTTGGAAATGGAGACGGCACCTTCAGCAACCCCGCGACTTCCACCTCATACACTGTCGGCAGAAAGCCCACGGCGATTGCCGTCGGCCAGATCAACACGAATACCAATACCAATCTGGGCTTCGTGGTCACCAATTTCGACGACAACAGTTATTCTGTCTTTACCGGCAATGGGGACGGCACCTTCGCCCAAGTGAAGGGCTCGCCCTTCGCACTTCCCAATGTCGTGGCTAATTCCGAACAAGGTCCCGCCGCAGTGACCATCACCGATTTCAACGGCGACGGCATTCAGGACCTCGCCATCGTCAACCAGACCAGTAATACGGTGACCGTACTCAAGGGGAATGGCGACGGCACCTTCACCGAGTTTCCGAAATCGCCCATCACCGTTGGCAAAACTCCTGTGGCCATTGCTTCGGGAACTTTGAGCGCCAGCACCGGCCCGGCTTTGGTCGTCGCGAATCAGGCCGATGGCACCATTTCCGTCCTTCTCGGCAACGGCGACGGCACCTTCACTTTTTCTTCACAATCGCCCGTTACCGTGGGCACTTCACCCAGCGCGGTTGTGATCGGCACCTTCCTGGAGGGTTCCAGCGGAGTTGCTGTCGCCGATTCCGGCTCGGACACGGTCTCGATTTTTGTGGATGCGGGCAGCGGGCTCCTGGTCAGCGCGCTCGAGCCCGCGGCTGGCACAAATCCTGTCGCCCTTCTCGCGGGCGATTTCACTAGCAGTACCTTTCCGGACATCGTTGTGGCCAACAATATCCCGCTCGTTTCGGGGCAAGTCACCGATGGCCTGGTCACCCTGCTCACCAGCCCCACCAGCCTTATTTCCAATCCGGCCCTCAGCGAGCAACCCTACCCGGGTTCGGAATACCAGGACATCGGCTTGAAAGTGAAGGCCACCCCCACGCTGCATCCCAACAAGGAAGTCACCCTGCAACTCGATTTCGAGATCAAGGCTCTCGCGGGCTCGAGCGTCGACGGCATTCCGGTGATCACTAACCGCACCCTCACCCAGGTGGTCCGCCTCAAGGAAGATGAAACCTCCATCATCACCGGCTTGCTCGATAATGAAGAGACCCGCACTATCACCGGGCTTCCCGGCTTCGCTCAAATCCCGGGCGCGGGCTACGCCTTTGGTACGCACAACAACTCCTTTACGAATTCTGAGCTGCTAATCCTGATTACGCCCCGTCGCGTGCGTTTGCCTTTCCGCGAAAGTCACGATATTTACGCGGGTCGCGGCGACGCGACTGGCCGTGGTTCCAGCGGTGCGAACGCGCCTCTGGCGCCTTTTCCGGAGCCGCCCCAGCCAGCGCCGGAACCCGCGCAACCTGCTGGCGAGCAACCCGCTACTCCGCCGGGCCAGCCTCCAGCGCCTGCACCAAATCCTCCAGAGACGCCGGACCAGTCCAATCCGCGCCAGCGGATGCCCGACCAGCCTGCGCCAAACCAGCCTCCACCGGCGCGTCCCGAACTCTAATCCAGGAAAGCGCCTGCCGTACCGGGGCCTGGCGAGACACGCGGTCTGCGTAGGGGTCGAGCATTGACTTATCGTGCATTGCGAAGATGAAGAGGGATTTCATCGCACAAAAAACGTGCGATGGAGAACCGTATCTCCGCTCCAGGGCGGCAAAAAGCGCCGTCCCTCTGGTCCCTTCGACTTCGCTCAGGGCAGGCGAAATGACAGATTTTGGGCGCTGAAGGATGTGGGGGCATGCAACTTCGGCGAAGTTGGGCCTTCACGGGATAATCATTTGAAACAAAACGAGATGCGCTCGCCTGCAATGGGTCAACCTCGGATTTCAGGCTTAGAGATTTCTGGCGCAGTCGGGCGTGAAGAAACCTTACCGTGAATCAGCGGCCCCAAAACCAGAATTCCCGCTAGGGCAGCGGATCGAACACCACGATGGGCTGGTACGTCCGGGGCACTACGGCTTCCGCGATCGCGATCAACTTGTTCTCCTGGCTCAACACCCGCAGCCTTGGCGCGCTCTGCCCATCGGCATCGAGTTCCGCCGTCGCTCCGGGGGGAAGCTCGGTACGGCCCGGCTGGAGCTGTGACACCAGCACGTTGAACTGCCCACCGTGGCGCACGCGTTTTTCGAGCACCGGCAAAACGTGCGTGCTCGGATAATTCGGCAACAGTCCTTCCAGCGGAATCAGCCTGCTCTCTAATCTTCCCGCACGGGCGTCCTGGGCAAGCTCATCAAGGGGAATGGCCTGTTCCAGCGAAAACTCGCCCACCGCCGTGCGCGTGATCTCCGCAAGATGCGCGCCGCAGCCCAGCTTCTGCCCCATGTCGTGGGCCAGCGAACGGATGTACGTCCCCGACGAGCACTCAATCGAGAACCGCGCGATGCTGCCTGCGATTCCCGTCAAGCGGTACTCAAACAATTCCACGGAAGCTGGCTTGAGTTCCACCACCTGATTCTTGCGTGCAAGTTCATAAGCTGGCCGTCCATGCACTTTTTTCGCGGAAAATATCGGAGGCATCTGCTCAAAACGTCCCAGCGATTTTGCTGCCAGCCGCTCCAGGACTTCGCGCTCGAGCGTTGGCGCGGCATCCGGACTTTGCGCGGCGCCCTCCGAATCATAGGTGTTCGTGGCATAACCAAAGCGGAATCCCGCTTCATATCGTTTGCGCCTGCCGGCATAGAAACGCACCAGCCTGGTCGCTTTGCCGAGCAACAGAACAAGAACACCCGTCGCCAGTGGATCCAGCGTTCCCAGATGGCCAATCTGCCGGAACCCCGCCATGTGCCGCACTGCATCCACGATGTCATGCGAAGTCTTGCCCTGCGGCTTGTTGATTACGAGCGCTCCATCAAAGGGAGCCGGTTTGGGTTGGCGTGGCATGGAGGAATCGTGGTCGGTCTTAGAGTTCGGTGTTCCGTTTCCTGGTTACGTGGATTGATTCCAGTGCGATCTTACGCGGCTTTCTCACTTTTCAATTTCGGGTGCCGGGCCACTGCCCCGGTTCCACCCGGCGCGCCTACAAATTGCTTTCAGACGTGGGCGGCTTCGCGCTTTTCGCTTCCTTCAGCAGCCGCTCGATGCGCTCGACATGCTCCTGTGAAAGATCCAGCGCGAAGTGGAGCTCCGGAACGCGCCGCACCTGCAGCCGCTCCACCAACTCATGCCGGATGTATCCCATCGCATGCTCGAGCGCCTTGATCGCATCTGCCTGCTCCTTGGCGTTCTCGCTCCCCACACTCACGAATATCCGCGCGTGTTTCATGTCCGGCTGGACGCGCACATAGTTTACGGACACGCTTCCCTCCAGCCGCGGGTCCTTCAACTCGCCGGCGAGCATGGCGTTGATCTCGTGCGCGATTTCCTCGGCCACGCGTTCGTGACGATGATGGTCAGGGCTCATCTTTGTAACTTGCCTAGCTGAGAATTCTCCCGCTTCGGAGTTCCTGCTATCTGATCACTTTCCCCTGGCAACGCATTCCAGCGGCGCGCATCCCGTCGCACAGAGTTACAATATCTCCACCGCGTGCCCGACCACCAGCGGCCCCAGAATACGGTCCGCCTCCGCCAGAACCTTTTGAAGCGCCTCTTCGACGTGCTGCTCTTCATTCGATACCGTGACCACTCCTACCACAGAGCGCTGCCAGGTATCCATGAAATCCAGCTCCGCCACCGCGACATTAAACTGCGCCCGCAAGCGATCCTTCAAACTGCGCAGCACCTGCCGCTTGTCTTTCAAGGATTGGGCTTCGGCGATGTACAGTTCCAACGTCAACAATCCAACCGGCATACGCGACTCCGAGCCTGCTTCTTCAGAAGCTCTTTTGTTTTTGAAAGGGGGGCTTTCCCGCTGCGCCTTCATCCTTGTCAGGCGATTCCCCGGGCGCGGGGTGTGCCCCAAGAATCCCTCTTTCCCGATCTGCCTGCCCTACTTGCGCCCGGAGGACCCGCTGGCCTGGCCTGCGGCTTCCGCAGCACTGATCTTTTGGACGTTGAAACACTCCAGAATGTCGCCTACCTTCACGTCGTTGAAATTGGCGATTCCCAAGCCGCACTCGAAGCCGGCGCGCACTTCGTTGGCATCATCCTTGAAGCGCTTCAGGGAGTTCAATTTCGACGTGTAGATTATGGTTCCATCCCTCACCACGCGCACCTGCGCGTCCCGCTTCATGATCCCATCGAGCACGTAGCAGCCCGCCACCGTTCCCGATCCCTTAATCCGGAAGGTGTCGCGCACGTCCGCCCGGCCCAGGTAAGACTCCTGAATGACGGGCTCGAGCAACCCTTCCATGGCCTTTTTAATTTCGTCCGAAACCTCGTAAATGATGTTGTGCGTACGGATATCGACCTTCTCTTGCTGCGCCAGATCCGCGGCCTTGCGGTCCGGACGCACACCGAACGCAATGATGATCGCTCCCGACGCTGATGCCAGCAGCACGTCGTTTTCCGTGACTGCCCCGACGCCCTCGCTGATGATCTTCAACTTTACGCGATCATCCGAGAGCTTCGGCAGCATTTCGGCCAGCACTTCCGCCGAGCCTTGCACGTCGGCCTTGATGACGATGGGGAGTTCCTTTATCTCGCCGGCCTTTAACTGCTCGTGCAACTGGTCGAGCGTGATTCTTCCGCCGGCACTCGCGCGCAACGCCGCATCCCGCTGCTTGGACTGGCGGAACTCGACAACGTGCCGCGCCTTGGCCTCGTCCGTCACCTGGAAGTGATCCCCGGCTTCGGGAACGCCCTGCAAGCCCAGCACTTCCACCGGCGTCGAAGGAGGCGCCGTCTTGACGGGCTTGCCTCGTTCATCGAACATCGCGCGCACTTTGCCGAACACCGACCCGACGATGAAGAAATCGCTGTTGTTCAAAGTGCCGTTCTGCACCAGAATCGTGGCCACCGGGCCGCGGCCCTTGTCCACACGCGATTCCAGCACCGTACCGCTTGCCGGCGCGTCCGGATTTGCTTTCAACTCGCGCAGGTCCGCCACCAGCAGGATGATCTCCAGAAGCTTCTCGAGGTTCTGGCGCTTTTTTGCGGAGACCTCAACGAACTCCGTATCGCCGCCCCATTCCGAGGGCATGAGCCCCAGATCGGTAAGCTGACGCTTCACCCGCTCGGGCTGCGCTTCCGGTTTATCAATCTTGTTCACCGCCACGATAATGGGCACATTCGCGGCCTTGGCGTGGTCGATCGCTTCGCGCGTCTGCGGCATGACGCCGTCGTCGGCGGCCACCACCAGCACCACGATGTCCGTCACCTTGGCGCCGCGCGCGCGCATGCGGGTGAACGCTTCGTGGCCCGGCGTGTCCACGAAGACCACGCTCTTCCCTTGCACCTGCACCTTGTACGCGCCGATGTGCTGCGTGATCCCGCCCGCCTCGCCTCCGGCGACGTCCGCTTCCCGGATAGCGTCAAGCAAACTGGTTTTGCCGTGGTCCACGTGGCCCATCACCGTAACCACCGGCGGCCGCGGCCTGAGGTTTTCCTTGGTCTCTTCCTTCGCGACTTCCAACACCATTTCTTCTTCGAAGGAGACCACGCTAACTGTCCCACTGAACGATTGCGCCAGGTCTGTCGCCGTGGGGACGTCCAGCGCCTGGTTGATGCTGGCGAAAACGCCGCGATCCAGCAAAGTCTTCAGCAAATCTTTCGCGCGAATGTCCAGCTTCTCCGCCAATTCGCGGATCGTGATTCCTTCTGTCAGGGTCACTTCGCGCGGGGCACGAGGTTCCGGCGGCGCAATCGTCGCTGCGGCCACACCTCGGCCACCCGCACCCTGACGTTGCCGCGTCGGATGCAGTTTGCGCTCGCCCTCCATCTCCCGTTTGTCCGCCAACGGGCGCTGGCGTTGCGTCGGCCTTCGCGCATACAGCGGTTTGCCAGGCTCCGCCTTCACCGGCATCTTCTCTGGGAATGGCGGCAACATCCCTGGCCGGCCGGGCGTTCGTGGGCCGGGACGCGACCCCGTCGGCGCCGCGCCAGGTCTCTGTCCAAAGGAACGGCCAGCACCGCCCGGTCCACCTGGACCGCCGGTGCGCGATGTATATGGTCGCCCGCCTTGTCCTGACTGTTGCGGACGCATCGGCTGGCCGGGTCGTGGCCCGCTGGGGCGCTGGCCGCTACCCGGCACCGTGCCGGGAACTGGCCCGCGGTTGCCGGTGGGCATCGGGCGGGAAGGAACTTGTGTGCGTGCCGGTGCACCAGGAGCGGCGGCCGCTGGGCGCGCTGCCATGGGTTGCGTGCCGGGCTGGGCTGAACGTCCTGCTGGTGGCGCTCCACTGGGGGCTGGACGCGCTGCTGTCGGCTGTACGGCAGGAGCGGCAGGCCGGGGCGGGTGCGCTTGTTTTGGCGCTGCTGCGGGCGCGGGAGCAGCCGCAGGCGCCGCCGGCTTCACGGCCACGGGACCTGGCGCTGCTGAGGGCACTGCCGGTGGCACTGGCCGCGCAACAGCCGCGGTGGGGGCCGGAGCAACACTAGGCGCCGCAGGAACTGCTTTCGGCGCAACGGGAGCCAATGGCGGATGGGCTGCGGGCGCATGGGCTGCAGGGCCATGTGTTGCAGGTGCACCGGGGACGTGCGCAGCAGGTTTCGCTGGAGCCGCAGTTGTTGCTGCATGCAGCACGGGCCGCCTTAGCGCCGCTTTTGCCGCCTCTTCTTTCGCGGCGCGCTCCGCATCGGCTGCCGCTTCGGCGTCGGCAACACCCTTCAAATGATGGCGAACCTTTTCCGCAACTTCGACGGTGATTGAGCTGGAGTGTGTTTTCTTTTCCGTTACGCCAAACCCCGGAAGAAGGTCAATGATGGCTTTAGCCTTGACCTCGAGTTCGCGGGCGAGTTCATTGATACGGACTTGGGATGCGTCACTCATGCTTCGTTAGGAACTTTTCTCTTCCTGCTGTTTCTCTGGAGCTTGCGCTTCCGCAGATGCAGCGGCCGCGGAGGTAGCCTCGGCGGCAGGTTCTTCAGCTTCGGATGTTTTTTCGGCGGCAGGTTCCACCGGAGTTTCGGCCCCGGGTTCGGCGCTGGCTTCGCTGGCCGCTTCACTTGTGCCTTCGGCGGCGGCGGCCGGTGCGGCTTCGGCGCCTTCCGCAGCGGCTTCCGTGGACGTGGCGGCGGCGTCTCCGCTTTCATAGAAGCGGTTCACCGCTTGATAGATTTTGTCCACCATCTTTTCGCCGATGCCCGGAATCTCCATGAGTTGCTCCGGCGTCATCCCGGCGAGCTTTTCGAGTGAGGTGATTCCCGCGGCTTCGATCTTCTCGATGGTCTTTGGCCCGACACCCGCGAGCACCGTCAGTGGCGTCACCGCCGTGGTCAGCGCGGTCATCTGCTCTTCGATCTCGCGACGCTTCTCTTCTTCACTCTTGATATCAATGTCCCAGCCGATCAGCTTGCTGGCCAGGCGGACGTTCTGGCCCTTTTTCCCGATGGCCAGGGAGAGTTGGGAATCCTCCACGATCACTTCCAGTTTCTTGGTCTCCGGATCGACGATCTGCACGCGCGTGACCTTGGCCGGGCTCAGGGCCTTCTGCGCAAAAGCCACCGTCTCTTCGCTGTAGGGGATGATGTCGATCTTCTCGCCGCGCAACTCGCGGATGATGGATTGCACGCGCATGCCCTTCATGCCGACGCAGGCACCCACGGGATCGACGTCTTTGTCGCGGCTGGCCACCGCCACTTTCGTGCGCTCGCCTGCTTCCCGCGCCGCGGCGCGAATTTGCACCGTGCCGTCGTAAATTTCCGGCACTTCCATCTCAAACAATCGCTGCACCAGCGCCGCATCGGCCCGCGATACGATCACTTGCGGACCCTTCGCCGCCCGGTCCACCGTGCGGATCACCACGCGCAGGCGTTCGCCGATGTTGTAGGTTTCCAGCTTGGATTGTTCGCGCTTCGGCAGACGCGCTTCCGTCCGACCCATGTCCACGATCAGGTCCGGGCCTTCCGAGCGCTTCACGATCACGGTGACCAGTTCACCCGCGCGGGTGTGGTATTCGTTATAAATGGTGTCGCGTTCCGCTTCGCGCACCTTTTGCAGGATCACCTGCTTGGCGGTCTGCGCCGCGATGCGCCCCAGCACATCCGTGGGCTTGTTGGTGAGGATTTCCGTGCCCACTTCGGCGTTGGGATTTTTCTTTTTTGCATCCGCAACGCTGATTTCGCGCTTCGGGTCGGCCACTTCCTCAACCACGGTGAGCACCGAAAACACGTCCACCTGGCCGGATTCCGCGTTGAACTTTCCGCGCAGGTCCTCTTCCGTCTTGTAAAACTTGCGAGCCGCAACCACCATGGCGTCTTCGATGGCGGAGATCACCACCTCCGGCTCGATGTGCTTCTCCCGGCTGAGCATCTCGATTTGTTGGTAAAGAAGATTCGCCATTTCCTGTTCCTAAAATTCCACCACCAAGTTGGCCTTTCGAATCATCTCCAAAGGTATTTCCACCACTTGTGCATCCTTGCCCTTCAACTCCATGCGGACTTTTCCTTCCGCGAATCCCTTCAACCGCCCTTCAAAAAACTTGGCCTCGGCGATAGGTTCGATCGTCGTAATCTTGGCCAGGCGGCCCGTGAAGCGCTCGAAATCCCCGGCCTTTTTCAGCGCGCGATCCATTCCTGGCGAACTGATTTCCAGGATATATCCCGGACCGGGCACCAGTTCCTCCACGTCCAGAATCACGCTCAACTGCTGGCTGACCCGCTCGCAATCCGCGTGACTGATCTTGGGGAAGGGGTCCGGCGGCGTACCGCCCTCGGCAGCTTCCGCGGCCTTCGGCGGCGGCAACCGGTCGATGTACACCCGCAGGAAGCGCTGCTTACCGATCTTCCATTCGACATCCACGACTTCCAAGCCCTCCGAACGTGCTACCCGTTCGGCGGCTTCGCGGACCTTTTCCAAATTCACGCGGAGACTCCCCGGCCTAAGCCGGTCTCAAGCTCGTTCCCACCGGCGGCAACAAAAAAGTGGGCTTGCGCCCACTCTATGGTGCGACCCGTTTCAGAGCGAAGAGTCAGTATATTCCCGCAGCACGGTAAAAGCAAGGTACTCAGGGGCCGGGACAGGAGAGTCCTGAGCCAGGCTCGGGCTAATAGTTTTGCCATGCACAGGTGTCACTATAATAGGTACAATCCTTGCAGTTCCCTCATTTGACCCCGGCAAACCGCTGCTCTCTGGATTCCTTCGTGTTATTGTTTTCTACCAGCCTGAAACATTGCAGGCACTTGCTTTCCCCCATGACCCGCGATGGCGTAAGCTTAGTGTGAGTGTGTGTCTTGAGCGGAGGGAGCGGCTCGGAATGCCCGCTAGGTGGCTGCATTTGCCGACATTAGTTCGCGTCACGGGGTTGGTGTTTGTTCTCGCCCTGTTATCCTTTCCTCTTTGGGGTCAGCAACCTCTCACGCCAACTGTCGAATCATCTACCAACCTTGCGAACAATCCTGTGTTTGATCTCGACGTCTTCGTCCGTGACCAGCATGGAAATCCTCTCGATGCCGCGGCTGCCGTTCACCTCTCTTCCGCACGTGTAAACTATAACGCCGTCTTGCCCATTGAAGGCGCATCTGCGGCCCATTTTTTCAACCTTGCGTTCGGCGAATACGAGGTGGAAGTGACTTGCCCCGGTTTCCGCAGGGTGACCGAGCGTTACGCCTCCGAGTTCAGGCGCGGGAGCCTGCCCCTATATATCTATCTCATCCCGGAATCGGGACCGGCTGACCCTGCAGCCCCCTCTGGCGGCTTGGTTCTGACTCAACAACTGCGTGCTGAAATGCAGGAGGGCATAAGGGCCTTGAACCGCGAGCGCTACGAAAGCGCCCGAAAAACCTTTGCCAAGGTCTCGCGGAAGGCTCCCGGCAATTCGGACGTCGTTTATTTCCTGGGAGTTACGGAACTCGGTTTGCAGCATCCCGATGTGGCCCGCGAGAATTTCCAGCGCGCTCTGTCCCTGGACCCCAACAACGAACTGGCTCTCGTTTCACTGGGCCAAATGCAACTGCAGGGCGGCGCACCCGCAGACGCGGTCATACCACTGGAAAAAGCGGTGTCTCTGGGCCGTGCGGGTTGGCACGCCGACTTCGAACTGGCCTCCGCCTATTTCCAACTCCACCGCTTGAGCGAGGCCGAAACCGCAGCTTCTCGCGCCGCTTCTCTAGCCAAGGAAAAGGGTGCGACTTCCTTGTTCTTGCTCGGGGAAATTCAATACGCCGAGGGCAAGCGTGCTGCTGCGAAACATAGTTTGGAATCCATTCTGAAGCTCTTTCCAAAGGACTCATCGGTATTCACGGCCAGAAAAATGCTGGAGCGCATAGAAAGCGAAGGACTGGATTCCGCTCCCCCGTCCGAAGCGAGCCTTCCAGCTCCACCTGCGCCGGATACGAATCCGGTAACTTTCGTTGAAATTCCCTGGGCGCCGCGGGATACCGATGACGCCGCCTACGATGTTGCTCCCCAGGTGAATTGCAGAGTCGGAGCAGTTTTGGACAGCGCGCTGCAGCGGGTGAATGAGGACATGCGCGATTTTGAGAAATTCACGGCCACCGAGCACATTGAACACCAAAACATTGACAGCTACGGCTGGCCGGGACCCATCAAGGCGCACGATTTCTCGTATGTGGTTTTCGTTCATCCGCTTGGGAAAAATTCGTTCTATCTGGAAGAATTTCGCGATGGGGCACGTACCCTGTCCGGTTTTGCGGATGACATCATCAGCACCGGACTCAACACCCTGGGTGTATCCGTCCTGCAACCGTATTATCGCGACCGCTTCAATTATTCCTGTGAAGGACTTGCCAATTTGCGCGGGCAGGCGGCCTGGCAAATCCACTTCGACGAGAAGCGCGACGCGAAGGGCGGAGGAATTCGGACGTGGCGTACGGGTGAGACAACGTATGATATCGCGATCAAGGGACGCATTTGGATCTCCAGCGCCAGTTATGCGGCCCCGTCAATTTCTCCGCGCGAAATGTGCAGCTCTGGCTCCCCTGGAGCGCCGACATGTACATGGAGCTCCGCGGCAAGCGCTACCACCACAGGCACTTCTTGAGCGACTATCTGCTCTTCGACGTAGACACCACACACAAGATCAGCAAACCGAAAGAGCCTCCGCCGCCACCCACCGAGTCTGCTCCCTAGCCGGCGGCGAGCATCGTTCAGAAAACAAAAAAGGGCTGCCGCCTTCTTAGGCCGCAACCCTCTGCTGCTTGGCAATCCTTCGTCCTTGTGGCTTACGGCTTCGTCGCTGGCGCTGGCTTCGGCGTGCTCGCCACTGGCTTCGGCGTGCTGGCCGCTGGCTTTGTTGCCGGTGACGCGGTCGCGCCTGCTTTCAGGGGATAAGCCTGATCGTACAGCTTGACGATGTCCTGGGTGACATCAATACCCGACGACGCAAACAGAATCGGTGAATTCTGCGCCGACGTATCGAACACGGCCACGTATCCATTTTCCCGCGAATAGCGGTCCAGCACGTCCATCATCTTCCGTCCGATGCGGTCCACGACGTCGCCCTGCGCGGCCTGCACGTCCTCGTTGAGTTCGTTGTTCTTGCGCTCAAGCTGAGCAGCTAACCGTTGTCCCTGTGTTGTCGCCTTGGCTTTCTGCTCATCGCTCCAGGTGGTCTGATTGGCGGCAAGTTGTTGCCGCAAATCATTGATCTGCTTGTTAAGGTTTTCCAGTTCGTTCTGTCGCGGCGCGAACTGCGACTGCAATTCCGCGGATGCCTGCTTGCCCTCGGCGGTGGACACAATCGCCTGCCGCACGTTGATCACCGCCACTTTTGTCCCGCTGGCGGCGCCCGCCGTGGTGGTCCCCTGTGCCCAGACAGCCGCTGTTCCCAGCAGGCAAGCAACACTCAGCGCAGCCATGCGAATCATGATTCTCGAATTCACTGTATTCTCCTTGTTGTTCTCCGGGCCGCTCATCCATTTCCGCGGTTGGGCGGCGAGGAATGTCAACCCTTTGTGTTCTTAACCGTCGACCGGTCGCAATCTCTGCTGATCCCCAGGGATCGATAATAATCGCGTTGTCTGCGACTCTTTCCGGTTTTCCACCTGCGCTCCCGGCACCGTTGTCCCCTCGAGGAGTCCAGCAGCCGCGGTACAAATACAAAAGTATAGCGGACTTATGGATATGCCCGCAATCGCTATGCCCGCGCACTCCCTTCTCCCACTTACTCGACGCATCTCCCCGCTGACCCGACGCTTACTTGGGTAAAGCCAGCAGCAGCACGCGGTTGTTGTTCTGGTCCGCAATTACCGCCGTGTTGAACCAGTTGTCCACCGCCACGGCGAACTGCGATTGGCTGCTGATCCCCAGCGTCTGGCGCGTCTTGAGGTTCTGCGAATCGATGATCGAGCTGGTATTCGATGTCGAATTGATGGTCAGCAATGTTCCCGTCTGGAAGTTGTAGCCCAGCGAATACGGGTTGATGCCCACCCGGATCGTATTCGTGGATCCGGTATTCGGATCGAATACATAGACCGCGTTCTGCTGTGTTGATGCCGCGTAAAACACCGCGTCTGTGGGCGTCGGATTGAACGCGGGCGCCGGATCGAACACAATGCCCGTGAGGCTCGCCGTCAGCGATGACACCGAAGCGGTCGTGCTCCGAACCGGCGTGGCCCCGGAAAGTAGCACCACGTCCAATCCTGCCGAGGCAACGCTTGTGCCGGTGTTCTGCAGGTTCGTAACTACCGCGATCGCTTGGTCGGGACTGATCGCTATAGCTGTCGGCGGCCCGCTCAGAGCCACGGTTGTCGCCACGGGCGACGTCGTCGTGACCGCCCCTGGCAACAACACGGTCAGGTCGATCGAAGAGAGCGTATTCGATCCGGAGTTAGCCACCAGCGCCAACGCGCGGTCCTGATCAATCGCCACGCCGCGTGGCGCGAGTCCAACCGCCACACTGTTGGCCGTGGTTGTGGTCGTGCCGGAGGTCGTTGTAATCGGCACGATAGCGGCCGTGTCCGGCGTATGGCTGTGATTGTAGTCGATAATGGATGCTGTTCCGTTCGGTGTATCGCCGCTGTTCGCAGCTACCGCATATCCCAACCGCGGGATTACCGCCACTCCGATCGGATTATTGCCCACGGTCACGGTCGTCAGCACGGAGCCGTACGGCACGTAGCCGCCGTTCTTCGTCGTGAAGCCCTGCGGGTCGATCGTGATCAGCGATACGCTGTTGCACGCGTAGTTGGTCACAAACGCAATGTGCAGTGAATCGTCGATGGCCACGCCCTCCGGCCCCTGCGGAAATGTCGCCGTTGGTACGCAGATCGGCGGGGAACCCTGCACTCCCAGCGTGAAATCCAGCACGCCCACCGCATGCAAATCAATGGAGTTCGACACCACGCCGTCCGCACCGCCCACCTGAACATCGAGCGCGAAATCGTGAGCCACGGTAAACACCGAGGCGTCAACGCTTACATTGATTTCGGCGTCGGTCAACACATGCGTCGCATCTTGCACGAGGGTCACACCCGCGGAGCTGCCGTCCAGTCGCACAACCGGGGCGCCTCCAGCGGAGAGGAACCCTTCCCCCAGAATCCGCAATGTCGCGGTGTTTCCCAGCTGTACCGCCTGCGGCATGCACGGATTATTCGGGTTGGTCGGATCGCAACTCGTGATGTGCGCGCTGCCCAGCGCCGGCTGCGTATTGGGAACCGCCGCGCTCGCACTGGTCACCTGCAGCGTCTGCACGTGCACCTTCTTGAATAGATTGCCAGAGTCCAGGTCCAGATAGCTGACGGTGTTGCTCCCGGCATTCGCCGCCAAAACGAACCTCGACTTCGGGTCGTAGATCATCGGGCCATTGACCGTCACCGCCGCCGTCTGCCCTGCGGGCGTGTATGAGCCAGTGCCCACCTGTCCCGTCGGGATCGCCGCAATGATTCTGTACGGCAACGAGCCGCCTCCTGTGAGGGCGGCGCTGCCCGGATTGATCAGGGAAATGGCATTGCCCGGAAAGCTCGGACCCGAGTTTTCGCTCGGATCATAAGCCACCAGCACATTCGTGAACGGATCGAAGGACACCGACCGGAAGCCGAGTTCCGGCGCTCCAGCCGGCGACGGCGTGCAGCCGTTGTGGCAGCTCCCTGCCGTCAGCGTCAGTGATCCCGTTACGGCCTGATCCTCTGTCGCGATGAAGGTAATCTGCGCGAGGCTGGCGTTAGGATCGGCAAACGCCAGCGTGCGCGTCGTCGGATTGATGGCCGCACCCGTCACAGTGCTGGTCGTATTGAAAGAATAGTACGGAGTGCCATACTGCACCGTTCCCGGACTGCTCGCGGTGTTCGTCTCAACTTCATCCTTGGGGTTGCCATCTTGCGCGTACGAGAATGTGTACGGGTCTATCACGCTGCCGGGGATGACCGTGTAGGTTCCGTTCAAATCCGCCGGGAGTAACCCGGAGATGATCACCGAACCACCCAAGGCTGGGTTAATCCCGTGGGGCGTCAAGGTGATGATCTTCACGATGCCGCTGGTGCGCACCGCACCGCTTGTTCCGCCCGAAACCGCCGGGGCGATCTGAGCGGTGACGCCTTGTTGCAAGAGATCCACCACCGCATTCGAGCCCTGGCCGCCCGGGGTCACATACGCCAGCGGCGCTCCCGGTGACATCACCACTTGGGGCGTGCTTCCCGTGACCATGGAAACCGGTGCGATCACGCACGGCGGTTTTTTGGCGCTGGAGTTGCTGAAGCAGGTGTGGGGATCACTACTGTCCAGATTCGGGTTCACATCCACGATGAATCCGATATTAGTGTTGGCATAGGCCAAGGCCGCCAGATGTGTCCCCGGATCCACGCCAACCGCGTATGGCGCCGGCTGTGTCGTGGCCGTCTGCTGCAAAAGTGAATTCAGGTCCGCCGGAATGGATCCGATCGGCGTGATGTTCGTGCGTGATATCGCATACAGATACAGCTTGCTGTCGCCGCTGCTGACAACGACTCCCAGGTCCTGGCCGGTGTAACCCGGAATATTGATCTGATCATCCAGCGCCACACTGGTCGGTGCGCTTCCCGGTGCAATGGAGACAGGGCCGACGTTGATCTGGGGTGCCGGACCGGTCAGATCAATCAATTGCAGCGCATTCGTGCCCTGCTCTGTTAGCACGGCGAAACCCTTCGCCGAATCCAGGGCGAAGCTGCTGGGTAGGGGGTTGTTGCCAGTGAGCGTCAAACACGGTGGAAACGCCCCTGGATTCTGATTAGCGGGGATGTTGGGGCAAAGAACTTGGGGGTTCGGATTCACATTGAGATTTGCGAAAGTGGGCTGCACCGCCACGTTGGTCGTTGCTACCGGGAAGAGCGGCTGCGAGCCCTGCGGTGCGTTGCTCTGGATGGTTACCTCATAGAGTCCCGGATTCTGCAAAGTGCTTCCCTGGGGGCTCCCGACAAGCTGGCGTGAACCGGACGAAGAGAACGAACCTGTCGACGACCCGTCCAGCAGCAATTTCACGATCTGCGTGCTGGCGCTCCCGTAATATCCTCCGTCCACGGCAATGTTGGTGTCCTGGCCTTGCGGAAAGCTGTCGGGCGCGGCGGCCACCAACGCCGGGCTCGTGTAGGCGATCGTCAGCGGGCAGGAAATGTTGCTCGTGGTTGTTGATCCGTCCGCGTTGGGAACGTTTGTGCACGGGGTTGTCGCTGCTACATTCCCCGGAATCCCCGTAATCTCGATCTGCGCGGTTCCCGCAGCCGCCAACTGGCCGGACGTTAGTTCGATTCGCGTCATGAGCGAAGCACCGCAGGTTACTACCGGCGTCACCCCGCTGGCGCTCGCCGTGCAGTACTCCGATGAAATAGGAATCGTGTGGATGTTGGTCGAAACGATGGGAAGCCCCTGCGATTGCCCGGGCGCAGTGAAGAATATCTGCGTGGAGTTGAGCAGGTTCTGGGCGTTGAGGAAAATGTTCGCGTAAGTGCTGCCCGCCGCGACCGTGGTTGGGAAAATCCCCGTAAAGTTGATGGAATTGTTCGTTGCGCTGACCAGGGTTATGGTGGCCACAGCGTAGTGCAGGGGATCCTTCGCCGAATTCACGACGACGTACACCGTCGTCGCAGCCGTTGTTGTGCTCCCTGCCGGGGTGGTGACCGTCGGCAGCGTCGCCGGTGCGGTAAAAATGCCATTTGCGTCGATGGACCCGCACGTCGGACTGCACGTGGCCGCCAGGGGATTGGCCGTATCGTTGTTCGTGTTCTTGGTGTCACTGGGGTTCGGCTGCGTCACCAGCCACTGCAGATTGATCGGCGGCGAATTCTGCAGTGTTGCCGAGAAGGGCACGGTCGCCGCCGGCGTTAATCCCACGGGAACCGTTACCGATTGTGGCGAGATCCCAGCGCGAATCCCCGAATCCAGCGTCACGGTCGCGGTCGCGGTTTTCTTGTTGTCCGCGTCCGCTTCGGCGGTAAAAGTGAGCGTGGGCGGAGGGCTTGGAAAGTTACTCAACGAAGGCGCAGTGAAGGTAAGAACGTTTGACCCGTTGGTCGTGGTAATCACCCATGTGCCGATCGAACCACCGTTGAGGGTCTGCCCGCTGGTGCAGGTTCCCGTCACCGCCGCCGGATTCTGGTTAGACGCTGTCGGCAGGGGCTGATAGGAATAAGTGCACGGCCAGTTCGCCACCGTCGTTGTCGTACTGCCGGCCACCGTCGCGGTGAAAGTCTGCACCTGTCCGGCAATCACGGTCGTCGCGGCCGGACTGACGGTCACCGTGATCACGTTCACGCTGGAACTCTTGCACCCGCCCAAGAGGACGGCTGTACACGCGAATGCTACCACTGCGCAATTTACAATCTTACGCCACTCCATAACGCACTTCTCCCCCATGCAGGCGCCGCGGGAATCCCCCGCGCACCTTGTTGCCGAATCACGATTGATGAATCTCATAATTGTGTAGGCTTCTCTGGCCTGCTGCTCAATTCTCCCGTTGGCCCTTCTGTCGGATCGCTGTTTTGCCGCCTCTTTCAATATTTTCCTGGCTACCGTGCCCTCCAAAAAGACCTCCATCCCGGCCACTTGCTAGTGCCGTTCCAATTAATCTTGGGCAATACCCAGCCATGTAGCCAAACGTTGCCGGACGCATGGTTTCCTTCTTTGTTGCTTTGCGATTCGTATCTGTAATCATAGGCTCATCAAGTTGGAACGGCACTAGAACGTCCGGCTCACCGTGAATCGGAATGTGCTGCGCTGTTCAAAGTAATTCAGGCGTCCTGGATTGACCAGGTACGGAGAAATCGGAGTGAGAATAATCGGATCGCAACTGTCCGGCTTCAGAGGATCGGTCAGCCCCAGCGCGCGGCATTGCAGGTACAGGTTCTTCAGATTGAGGCTATCGTAGGGCGCCACAATCGTCTGGTGAAAGCGCACCGGATTGTAGGCCCAGTAGATGCGGAAAGGCGCTTGCACGATCGGCAGGTTGATATTGAACTCGATGCCTGTGGACATCCGCGGATGGAAGTTTGTGCCCGGCGCGATTTGCAGTTGCGCCTGCTGGTTGAGAAGAGGAAATTGCGAATTGATGTTCTCCACTCCCGTGGGATCCAGGCGCAACGCGCCCTTGTTCAGGATCCCCACGCTGCCCACATCGGCGAACAAGGTCGCAGCCACCGGCCCCGCAATGGGGATGCGGTACTCTAAATTCCCCACTCCTTGTATATCGCCACCCGGGAAGACGATCGTGTTCACCACCAGGGGCACGTTGAGAGAGCCCGTCCCGCCTCGGTACGGGAACGATATCGTCTGGTCCACCACGCTCGGGATGTACGTCACCGGTGATATCCCGCGAATATCGAACCCGCGTACGTCGTTCTCGCCACCCAGGTAGAACCGGCTGTACGGGGGCACTTCCTTCCCGCCATATCCCGTCGTGAATGCGCCCAGGAACCTCACCCCGATGGCATTGCGCCTCTTATTGATCGGGTGGAAATACTTGTACTCGCCTGTATTCGTGATGGTGTTGACGTTCCCGCCGATGGGCCCGCCAGTGAAGGAAAGCGAATAGAAGTAGCTCTTACCCGAAGTCGCGTTGATGGGGTTGTTGATGGTGTTGTGGGTGATCGTCCCGGTGACCGTGCTGGCCAGGATTCCATTCAACGCGCTGGGCCCCGCAATGCTGCGATACTGTACTTGGGTGAACAACAGGTTTGACGCCTCGTTGTAGGTCGAGATGTTCGTACGCGTCAGGCCATACGTCAAACTAACGCGCGTGAAGGCGCGCTTGCGCAAAGGGTAACTCGCGAACATCGTGAATCCCGTGCTGTTCTGGTTGTAGTTCTGGATGTATTGCGGGTTAATGCTAACCGATTGCCCCGTCAACAGCGCCGCTTGCTGGGCTTGGTTGTATTTATACAATGACGAGAAAACCGTGAACCCGCTCGATATCGGGCGGTCAAACAGGTAGGGTTCCGTGAAACCGAACATGATGCTGCGCTGATATTGCCCTACCTGCGCCGAAAGCGTCAGCGTTTCGCCCAGTCCGAGAAAGTTGTTCGTCTGGTACGTCAGCCCGATGAATCCTCCCATCAGCCCGCTGACGCCGCCTTGCAAGCCAATCGATTGCTTGCCCTTTTCCTTCAATTTCAGCAGCAGGTCGACGGTGCCATCTTTCGTGTTGCGCTTGATCTCCGCGGCCTTGTCCGCATCCAGTTTGTCGAAATAGTCCAATTGGTTCAGGCGCAAAATACTGACTTCCCAGGCGTGCTTGTCAAAGAGCGCGCCTTCGTCAAGCAGCAATTCGCGCCGGATGACTTTGTCACGCGTAGTGGTGTTCCCGGTGAAGTCGATGCGGCGCACGAAGTACTGCTTGCCTTCCTCGAACTTCATGGTTACGTCAATGGTCTTGGCTTCTTCGTTGATATCCGTTTCTGGGGTTGGCACAAAGTCGATGAAACCGTAGCGCCCGTAGATCTTGCCGTAATCTTCGAGCGCTTTGCGTATTTTGGCGGAAGAAAAAATGTCTCCCTGTTTCAGCGGGAATGCGCCCTTGAGCGCGTCCACCTTCAATTTAAGGGCCCTGTCCGGATCGCTACTGGCGATTTTCAAGGTGCCCATGCGGTAGCGCTCGCCCTCTTCGATTGGGATGGTCATGTTGACCGCCTTCCCTTTCGTTCTGCCCGTAAGGGGTATGCCCAGCCGCCAGCCTTCCGTATCGAGATTCTCCAGGATGGGGTCCTTTACTAGCACCTTGAAATACCCGTTGTCCGTGTATAACCCGCGCACGCCCACTTCGATGTCCTCGATGAGCTTGTCGTGATCGTACGTCTTGCTCAGCACATTGACTTCGGTTATGTACAGTGGGACCGAGTATGGCCGGTCGTTGTGCATCGATCGGATCAATTTCCGCCTGCTGAAGGCGTGGTTCCCCGTGAAGAGGATCTTCCCGACTTTGACCTTTGGCCCTTCATTGATTCGGAATACCAGGATCACCGCGTTGCTGGAGGCAATCCGCTCGTACTGCGGCGTCACCGTCGCGAACTGTCGGCCATGCTCTGCCAGCAAATCCTTCAGCACCACTTCCGCTTTCTTGATGCGCGTCGGGTCGAACTGGCTCTCCACCGTCAAGCCAACCTTCTTTTCCTTAAACCGGTCCAGGATGTCCGACTCGGAGATCGATTTGATTCCTTCGTATCGGATGCGGCGAATTACCGGCCTCTCGACCACCGTAAAAGTAATGATCTTGCCGCCCGGCTTGTCTGGCGAATCTTCCACCCGCAGCTTGACATCTTCAAAAAACTGCGTGTTCCACAGCGCCTGAAAATCCCGGCGCAGTGTCTCTTCGTTGTAGGGATCGTTCTCACGGGTGAAAATGCGCGCCTTCACGGTGTCCCGGCGGATGCGTCGGAGTCCATCCCAATCGATGCGCTGGATGAACTCCGGCACCTGGGCGGGATTGCTCTGCGCTTGCGCCACGGCGCCGAGGTAATCCTCTATCTTTTCTTCAAACGTCGTTTCATTCAGGGAAGCATGCAAGAGGTAGGCAGGCTGCTTATCGTTGGAATTTCCGCTGGAGTTCCGCGCGAGTGTGGAGGATGCGGAGAAATTGGGTCCTGCAAGTAAGAAAAGGAATATCGCCAATATGATTACACGGCCGCGAAATGCACGCTGCGCGTCCATTTCCGACACAAAACAGACTATCCTTCGAGCGGCCATTGAACGGCTCAAGGCCGCGCCCCCAAATCCAAGATGTTCTTCTCCTGCCAGACCCGGCATGGGCTGGCCGCACGCGCATCTCTGAGCGATTCCCTACAGGGCAAACCGCTTCGCGATCACACGTTGTTGCGTCAGATTCGCTAGTGGACGACCGGGGTTGCCTCGACTACGGGCCGGAACGAGAGGCCTTCCCCCGCGACATAGATCTGCAATGTCGCTGGCCTCTGAATTCCCCCTTGGATCAATGCCTCGGAGAGCGGATCTTCCACGTACTTTTGCAAAGCCCGCCGCAACGGCCGCGCACCATAATTGCGGTCCGTACACGTTTTCTCGAGGATCCACTGGCGTGCTTCCGGCGACAAGACCACCTGCACCTGCCGGTGAATCAGCGTATCGTTCAGCTGACCGACAAGCAGATCGATGATGCGGAGCAGGTCGTCGTCGCCCAAAGGATTGAAAAGGATCACATCGTCCAGCCGGTTCAAAAATTCCGGGTTGAACGCGCGCTTTACTTCGCCCAACACCAGATCTTCCATACTCTTCAGGCTGGCCTCATCGATTCCCGACTGAAACCCAATCGAGGTGCGCTTTTGCAAGTGCCGCGCACCCAGATTCGAAGTCATGATGATGATGGTGTTCCGGAAATCTACGGTATTGCCGAGGCCATCCGTCAACTGCCCGTCCTCAAACACCTGCAGCAGGATATTAAAGATGTCGGGATGCGCCTTCTCAATCTCGTCCAGTAGGATAACTGAATAGGGCGTGCGGCGCACGCGTTCCGTCATCTGCCCGCCCTCTTCGTAGCCCACGTACCCCGGCGGCGCTCCGATCAGCTTGGAGACCGAGTGCTTCTCCATGAATTCCGACATGTCGAAGCGGATCAGCGATTTCTCCGACCCGAAAAGGAATTCTGCCAGCCGCCTGGCCACTTCCGTCTTTCCGACGCCCGTCGGCCCCAGGAAAAAGAAGCAACCCACGGGCCGCAACGGCGACTTCAAGCCCGCCCGGCTCCGCCGAATGGCCCGCGCCAGCGCCGTGATGGCCTTGTCCTGGCTGATCACCCGCTTGTGCAGCTCCGGCTCGATGCGCAACAGCTTCTGCTGTTCGTCTTCCTTGATGGACGTGACCGCCACTCCCGTCCACCGCGACACCACCTCTTCGATGTCTTCGCGGGTCACGATTCCCGTGGACGCGTCATCCAGTTTGTAGCGCTCCCGCAACCCGCGCAGGTTTTCCTTCTCTTTGCGCTCTTCTTCGGAATAAAAGCGGGCCTTCTCGAATTCGTGAGCCGCAATCGCCGATTCCATCCGGTGGGTGATGAATTTCACGCGCTTCTGCACTTCGCCGACTTCCTCCGGCACCGAAGCCTGGCGCAGCTTGACGCGCGCGCCCGCTTCATCGATCAGATCAATGGCCTTGTCCGGCAAAAAGCGGTCGGGGATGTAGCGGTTCGACAGGTACACGGCATAGCGCAGCGCTTCGTCGGTGTAGCTCACGGCATGGAACTTCTCGTAGCGCTCGCGCACTCCGTTGATTACCTGAATGGCTTCGTCCTCGCTCGGCGCCGGCACCTTCACGGCCTGGAAGCGCCGCTCCAGCGAACGATCCTTTTCCACCGATTTCCGGTATTCGCCCGGCGTCGTCGCGCCGATGCACTGAATCTCCCCGCGGGAAAGGGCCGGCTTCAGAATATTGGCCGCATCCAGCGATCCTTCCGCCGAACCCGCTCCCACCAGCGTGTGCAGCTCGTCAATGAACACGATGGCGTTCTGGCTCTCCATCAATTCCTTCATGATGGTCTTCAGGCGCTCTTCGAATTGCCCGCGATATTTCGTGCCCGCAACAATTAATGACAGGTCCAGCGAAAGAATGCGCTTGTCGGAAAGGAACGGCGGCACATCTCCATCCGAAATCCGCTGCGCCAGTCCTTCGACGATGGCCGTCTTGCCTACGCCGGGTTCCCCGATCAACACCGGATTGTTTTTCGTGCGCCGGCAGAGTATCTGGATCACACGTTCCACTTCGTTCTCGCGTCCCACCAGGGGATCGAGCGCCCCTTCCGAGGCTGACTGCGTCAGGTCGCGGCTGAATTCCGCCAGCAGCGACGTTTCCTTTGGCCGCGCCGCCGCGGTCTTCTCACCGGTCGTGCGCTGAAGTTCCTCGCGCAACGCCGAGAGCCGCAAGCCGCGCTCCATCAAAATCTCCGCCCCAAAACACTTTTCTTCCCGGAGGATGCCCAGCAGCAGGTGTTCCGTCCCCACGTGCTTGTGGCCCAGGCGCTCCCCTTCTTCCGCCGCCATGTTGAGAATGCGCTTGCACTCCGCGCTCAGCGGCACTTCCACCGACGTGGAAATCCTTTCGCGAATCGTGATCCGCGCTTCGATCTCTTTCCGGATGGACTCGATGGAGCCCTGCTGCCGCAGGAAACGGTTGGCCAGCGCCTTGTCTTCCCGCATCAGACCCAGCAAGAGGTGCTCGGTCTCGATGTACGGGCTGCCGTACTGGCTGGCCTCATACCTGGCGAAAAATATGACGCGTCGGGCTTTCTCTGTATATCGTTCGAACACGATTAGCTCGCTTCTCCCCCGGGGGTTCCCTTCGCCTCGGCTTTCACCGCGCAAGTCCGCAGAATGCCGTGTTCCAGCCCCAATATGCGGTCGCAGCGTTCCGCCAGCGCCAAGTTATGCGTCGCGATCAGCGACGTCAGGCGATGCGTCCGGTGCAGCCGCTCCAACAGCCCAAACACGGCCCAAGCATTCTGCTCGTCCAGATCTCCGGTCGGTTCATCCGCCAGCAGCACTTTGGGCCTGGTGACGAGCGCCCGGGCTATCGCAACGCGCTGCTGTTCCCCGCCCGAAAGTTCTCCTGCGAGGTGCTCGGCCCGCTCCTGCAGGCCGACTTCCGCCAGCCACTTGCGCGCTTCCTGCAGCGCGAGTTCCTGCGGCTCTCCACGCACCAGCAGCGGCATCGCCACATTCTCGGCTGCCGTAAAATCCGGCAACAATTGATGCCTCTGCCAGAGAAACCCCACGGCACGATTGCGATATTGCGCGAGTGCCGCGTCTTCATGCGTTTCAATCGCGTTATTTGCAAAGTATACTGTACCGCTCGTTGGAGTGTCTAGCGCGGCCAGCAGATGCAGCAGCGTGCTTTTCCCCGCGCCGGATGGAGCAACCACCGCCACCATCTCGCCTTCGTGCAATTCCAGGTTGGCATCCACTAATATTTCCAGATTCTTCTCGCGCGTTCCGTAAGTTTTTTTCAAGCCGCGCGCTTCCAGCACACTCCGCCCGCTCTCCACTCTCGCGCTGTTGTGTCCGGAATCCATGGCCGCCGTTTTCCGTCTCCTCGGAACTTCCGCTCCTCATCCATCTCGCTGCGTCTTACTCGAAAGAAGCTTCTTCCTTATAGGGTTGGATGCTGCGCTTCCCATCCCGGCCAGTTCCGTGCCGCAAATGCAATTTTCCAGGGGGCCCTAACCCATTCCTTTTCCCTTTTCCTTCCATTCATTGCCCAAGGCGTTTGGCAGGCCAATTCTCCATTTTCGGGGCAAAACTAAATCCTATTCTTTCAATCGTTTAACGGTTAGCCAGGTAGCGTATTCCCTGCCCCTGGGACCACCCTCTTCAAATGAGCTTGTCTTAAGGGTAGTCGGAGCAAATCAGGCTCCAAATCCTACCCGCCTGCATACCCACCCGCAGCGGCTATTTTGAAGCTTATTCAAATCTAAGAATCTCCACCGGCAGCAGTCGCGACGCCTCTTTCGCCGGCAGCAACGTCGCGACAACCGCAATGCCCATGGCCGCCAGGGCGATCCACATTCCATCCAGAAAACTGGCGTGGAACGGCACATACGGCACCGCATAGACCTGGGGATCCAAAGGGATCAAGTGATACTTTCCTGCAATCCAACTGAAGCCGTATCCAATGACCAGCCCGATAACAATTCCAGTCGCGCCAATCGCAATTCCCTGATACAAAAAAATGCGCCGGATCTGTTTGCGCTGCGCTCCTATCGATAGCAACACCGCAATATCCTTGGCGCGGTCCGTCACTGTCATTGAAAGCACCACCAAAATATTCAGCCCAGCCACGAACGTAATCAGCCCCATGAAAATGGCCGTGACCAGCTTCTCCAGGCGCAGTGCGCGGAACAGCGCGCGGTTCTCCTCCATCCATGTCGTTGCCAGGAATCCCTGCCCCGCAGCGTGCTCAGCTTCCTGGGCAATCGCTTCCACCTGTTCTGGATGCGCCAGGCGGAATTCCAGCACATTTACAATGTTTCCCGCTCCCGCCAGCGATTGCGCCGCGGGCAGCGTCACGAAACACCAGTTCTCGTCGTAATCGTAAAACCCCGAATCGAACACCCCCGCCACGCGAAATCTCCGCGTCCGCGGCATTAGCCCAAACGGCGTCAGTCGTCCTTGCGGGCTCGTCAGCGTCACGTAGTCGCCCGGCTGCAGCTTCCACTCGCCGGCCAGTTGCTTTCCCACCAGCAAACCCTCGATCCCCTCGCCGTCGGGCGCGAAATCCAAGTGTCCCGCTGCCAGCCTCTGCAGCACTTCATCGCGCTTCTCTTCGCGCGCCACATCGATCCCTTTCGTCACCATCCCGCGTGCCTCGCCACCAAAGGACAGCAGCACCGTCTGGTAAATTGCCGGCGTTACCGAGCGCACTCCCTCGATTCTCCCCAGTTGTTCGGCGAGCCCCTGGTAATTCTGGATTCCCCCGGTACCCGGCCGCGTCAGCGATATGTGCGCGGTCACGCCCAGCAGGCGATCCTGCAGTGTTTCCCGGAAGCCGGTGTTCATGGCGAGCGCAATCACCAAAGTGGCCACGCCCGCGGCCACTCCTAATACGGAAAACAAGGTAATCAATCGCAATACGGTAGGCCGGTTCGGAGATCTCAGGTACCGCCGCGCCACCATCCATTCGAATCCCATGGCGCGGCCAGCCCCTATGCCTTTTCGCCTTCCGCAGCGGCCTGATCCTCAGGGTGCGCTTCGGGGCGCAACAATGGAAACAATATAACGTCGCGAATGGAATGCGAGTCTGTAAGAAGCATCGTCAACCGGTCAATTCCGATTCCTTCTCCGGCGGTCGGGGGCATGCCGTGGCACAACGCCCGGAGGTAGTCCACATCCAATTGCTTCGGCGCTTCCTCTCCGCCATGCGCGATCTGCGCCGCAAACCTGCGCTCCTGCTCCGCCGGATCGTTCAGCTCGGAGAATCCATTGGCGATCTCCATCCCGGCCGCGATAATTTCAAACCGTTCGGTCAGCGCCGGATCCTCCGGTTTTTGTTTGGAGAGCGGGGAGATGTCCGTTGGAAAATCGTAGAGAATCGTTGGCTGAATCAGCTTGTGTTCGGCAATCGTCTCAAAGAGCAGGCCCGTCCACTCCCCATCCGAGAGCTGCCCCTTCGCCGCCGCATATTGTGCGTGGTTCGCCTTGGCCCACACGTTGTACCTCTCGGCAGCACGTGGTGGGCCGCCTGGTGCAGCCAGTTCTTCGAGCGTCGGTGGCGTCCCGGCGCCGGATGGCCAGTATTTTACAATCGCTTCCCGCATCGTCAGCCGCGTGAACTGCCCGAAGTCCAGTTCGTGCTCGCCGTAGCGCACCACCGTCGAACCTGTGATGCTCATGGCAACCTGTGCGAACAGTTGCTCATTCAACTCCATCAAGTCCCGGTAATTGCTGTAGGCCTGATAAAACTCCAGCATGGTGAATTCCGGATTATGCTGCGTGGAGATCCCCTCATTGCGGAAGTTCCGGTTGATCTCGTAGACGCGGTCAAAACCGCCCACCGTCAAGCGCTTCAAATAAAGCTCCGGCGCAATGCGCAGATATAAATCAACGTCCAGCGTGTTGTGGTGCGTGATGAACGGCCGCGCCGTGGCCCCACCGGCAATCGGGTGCATCATCGGCGTTTCCACTTCGATATAACCGCGGCCATCGAAAAATTGCCGCAACTCCCGGATGATCCGCGCTCGAGTCTGGTAAACGTCACGCGACTTCTCGCTCACGATCAGGTCCAGATACCGCTGCCGGTACCGCAACTCGATATCCGCAAGCCCGTGCCACTTTTCCGGTAATGGCAGAAGCGCCTTCGCCAGAAAAAACAACTCTTCCACCCAGATGGTCAACTCTCCCGTCTTTGTCCGGAACAGATGGCCGCGCACGCCGATGTGGTCCCCCAAGTCCAGCAGGTGAAACAACTGGAGCCCCTTCTCCCCCACCACATCCTTTTTCACGTAGATCTGAATCCGCTTACCCGCACCTTGCAGGTGCGCAAACCCCGCCTTGCCCATCAGCCGGTACGACACAATCCTCCCGGCTACACGCACTTCCTTGCGGTTGGCCTCCAGCTCCGGCCCCTGCACCGCCGCATAATCCTTGACCAACTCCGCGGGGCTCTCCGTCCAGCGAAATTCTCTCGGAAATGCTTCATGTCCAAGGGCTTGGATCTGTTCTAGTTTTTTCTGGCGCTGCTCGAATTGGTCCCGCGGCTCGAATTCCAAGGGTGCATCTTTCCTTTCCAAGCGGTTGCAATTGGAGTATAAAGGCCGTGCCTGAAGAGGGCAAGGAATGCCCTTGGGTTCCGCGCTCCCGTGCCCCGCCCGCGCTTCCCGGGCGGCACGTCAGTAGTTAGCAAAATCTGACTTGTAAGAATTGTTACTGTTTTCTAATATTTTTGGTACACTCGGAAGACTCGCTCCACGGAGGTTTCCTGTGCGGCCCCGCCCTTCCATTCCTCGCAGCGGATCGGTGTCTCAAGATTGGAGATCCCCGCTCGCCGGCGACAAATCCCATTCCTATTTGCGCATCCTTCACCGGCTTGAGACATCTTATGCCATGTTCAGTGTCAATTTGGACGAAGCCCTGGGCCTGCGGCGCGATGGCCGCGTCGCCAAGGCCCAACAGGTTTTGAGCGTTGCTCCGGCGCTCTGCCAAAGGCTTACTGCTCCGGTAAACAGCTTGCTCCACTCCATGCTCCTGCACGCGCGGCATTTCGGCACCGCGCCGCATCTCGCTTCACTCGATCCCCAGAATTTTCAGAATGCCCGCAGCCAGCGAGTCGCGCGATTCAATAGTATTTTCAGTAAGGTGCTCCTTACCCGGAGGTCTCAGTTCCTCCACAAGATTTCCACCCTCACGGAACTCGTCGAGGAACTCGCCGGCAACTTCCTGGCCTCTTCGGAGGAAATTCTCGCGGGCGACTCCTTGGACTCCGACTGCGATTGGGATGTCCTAGATGCCTCCCACTACGATCTGAATACCTGTTTGCGGGAGACCGTCGTTCTGTTCAAGTCCTTCCTTCACGCCCTGCCGGAAAGCCAACTTCAGGAGTTCCTCGCCACGTTTCAGGAACGCACTGCCTGCTCCGAGGGCCTTCTTCCTGCCAAGGCGCGCTATCTTGTCCATAGACGGATGGCCGCGATCAAGGGACAATAGGCTCGGCCCGCTGGCGTGGCTATGGCTCATGCAACCCTTGGAGGGCTTTCCGCCTCCTATTTCTGCATATGTACGCCTCCAACGTCATGCCGGGTACAACTCTTGGAGGGATTCGGCGCATCCGAAAGGATAGTAGCGCCGCTATTGCACAGTTGGCCCGTCAAAGACCAACCGAGCCGGTAGCGTGGACCGAGGCGGAAGCCATCCGCCGCGCGCAAGCCGGGGATGCTGCCGCTTTCGAGTTCCTGTACCAAATGCACAGCCGCAGGGTTTACGCCTTGTGCTTGCGCATGGTCAGCAACCCGGCGGATGCGGAAGATCTCGCGCAGGAGGCTTTCCTTCAACTCTTCCGGAAGATCGGTACTTTTCGGGGCGAATCGGCCTTTTCGACATGGTTGCATCGCATGACCGTCAACGTCGTGCTCATGCGCCTTCGGAAAAAGTCACTGCCGACCGATTCCCTGGAAGAGACCATTGACCCGGATGCTGAGAATAGCGGGCCAAAACGCGATGTCGGCGCTGCCGATTTGCGGTTGACTGGAGCCGTGGACCGGGTGAACCTCGAACGCTCGATTGAGCAACTTCCTCCCGGTTACAAGACCGTGTTCGTTCTTCACGACGTCCAGGGTTTTGAGCACAATGAGATCGCGAGCATCATGGGCTGTTCGGTGGGTAATTCCAAATCGCAGTTGCACAAAGCCCGTACCCGCCTTCGCGAGCTCCTCCAGGAACAGGTCCGGAACCAGGCGCGCCAGGAACGCCAGGCCGCCAAATCCCAGACGGGCTCGTTGGATTAAGCTACGATGAAGATTCTGTCCAGGTCGGAACGCGCTGCAAGTTCTTATAAAATATTTTCGGAGAGGGCTACCCGGCGCCTCCCCCTATGGAGTTGGAAGTATGCAGTGTAAGGAATTAGAAGCCATTCTGGAGCACGAAGGTCTCGCCCCGCTGCCTCCGGCTGCGCGCGCGCACCTCGCGGAATGTTCGGCCTGCCAGGATTTCCTTGCCGACCTCACTACCATTCAGTCGCTTGCCCAGGAACTTCCGGCCGATGCCAATCCGCCCGAGCGCCTCTGGGTTTCTTTGCGGGCGCAACTCACCGCCGAAGGGATCATCAGGGAATCCGTCGAACTTCCCGCGGGCACGCCCTGGTGGCAGAGCTTTACAGCTTGGCTCAGACCGCGCACCTTGGCCACCGCGGGAGCGGGCATCGTTCTCATTGTTACGGCCGTTTTTTTGTCGCGGAATCCCATCCCGCAGCCGGTGGCTGGAATCTCTAATTCTCCCATTGCCGCACCTGTGACCTCGCCCGTGGCCGCACGCGTCGCTCCCCCTGTCAAGGATTCTTCGCTGACTCCGCGTCCTTCTCCCACCGAAGAGGCCATGGCCAATGGCGGTGTGATCCTCAATCAGGCCGAACTGGATGTCCCCAATATGCAGCTCGCGGGCAATGCCACCGTCGATGCCTCCCTTCGCGACAATCTCCGCACCGTCGACGAATTCATCGCGGAATGCCAGCAACACTTGAAGCAACATCCTGGCGACCAGTTGGCCCGCGAATATCTCGAAAGCGCTTATCAGCAAAAAGCCGAATTATTGGCCGCCATGATGGATAGCGGAAGGAGCGAGCACTAATATGCAACCGCACGCAATTCGCACTATCGCCTTCTCAGCCCTCAGCACGGGGCTGCTCTTCTGTGCCACCGCGCCTGTTTGGGGCGGCAGCCCCGAACACCAGGAACGCCATTTTGCCGTGAAGGCGCGCCCTTTTGTCGTTCTTCAGAACATCGTCAATGGGCGCATCGAAGTTAAATCCTGGAAGAATCCGGAAGTGGTGGTCAGCAGCACCTCCGTTCCCGGCAAGGTCGCCATTGACATCGAGCAGGTCGGCGATCGCATCGAAATCAGCGCCAATTCCCTCGAGACTACCGCGGAGCCCCACGAAGTCGAGGCCAACTTCCAGCTCACCGTTCCGGAGCAGACTGAACTCCAGCTCCGCACCCAGACCGGCCTCATTTACGTGGAGCAGGTCAGCGGCGACATGAAGCTGCAGAGTGTTGCGGGTGATGTTCATTTGAAGGAAGTTTCCGGCTACATCATCGTCAAGACCACGGGTGGCACGCTGATTTGCACGCAGTGCGCGGGAAAACTCGAATTCACCTCCATCAGCGGCAACGTGCAGATCCTCCAGCCCGCCCTGACTAGCGTGAATCTGATGACCACGACCGGCAACATTCTTTACGACGGCGATTTCGTCCATACCGGCATGTACAGCATGAACAGCGGCCGCGGCCTCGTCGAAGTGCGTTTCTCCGGCAATGACTCCTTCGATCTGAGGGCCCAGACGCTCCTCGGCACTGTGGACAACCAGGCCGCCGCATCCCTCAAGCCCGATACACACGGCAGCCACCACTCCTATGGGAGGTTCAGCAAGGGGTTGTTTGGTACGGTGGGTCTCGGCCTGGCCAAGGTAGAACTCTCTTCCTACAGTGGTACAATTCGAATTCTGAAGCGCAATTAGTATGCGCTCTCCAGAATTGTGAACTCGCCTCTTAGCGCTCGAAGTGTGCCGCCGCGCACACCTGTTCTCTGCCTCGCCGGTTTCATGGGTTCCGGCAAGAGCACGGTTGGCGCCCGGCTGGCCAAACAGCTTGGCTGGCGTTTCGTGGATCTCGACGAAAAAATCGAGGAAGTGGCCGGCATTACCATCCCGGAATTCTTCGAGCGTCACGGCGAACCCGCTTTCCGCCAATTGGAAGCCGATCAACTTCACCTGGCGCTGGGCCGCGCCGTCGAACGTCTCGAACCCACCATCCTCGCTCTCGGCGGCGGTACCTATGCGCAACCCGGGGCCCCCGAATTTCTGCGCAATTCCGGCATCCCCGTGATCTGGCTCGATACGCCCATCGAGGTCCTTCTCTCCCGCTGCATGACCATGACCGGGCGTCCCCTCTTCCGCGACGAATCCAGCTTTCGCGCGCTCCACGCCCAGCGCCTCCCTTCCTATGAGCTTGCTGATTTTCACGTTGATGGTTCCGGGGAGCCTGCTGCGGTTGTCGCCGAAATCTTGCGTCGCGGCATTGCCGACGACATCGAGGAGCTCCCGAATTCTGATTTACCCGTAGAATACCCGCAGTCCTGAGGGGGATACCATGCGGAAAAATTCACTGCGGCGAAAATCACCCGCCATCCTCACTGCCCTGCTGTTTTCTTTCCTTGCTTTCTGCCTGCTCGCCCACACCGCCCAGAAAAAAGGGCCAGCCGGTTCCGTCTTTTCGCCCGACAAGGGCAAGCTCAACATCCTTCTCGACGGCAAGTCCGTTGGCCGCGAGGAATTCGAGATCACCTCTTCCGGCGGCGGTTGGATCGCCAAAGGCACCACGAAGATCGCTCCTCCCCAAGGCGCCTCCTCCACTGTGACCGGGACGCTCACGCTTCAGCCCGATGGCGCTCCCATCAGCTACGAGTGGACTTCCCAAGCCGAAAAAACCAATGGCGCGCATATTCTGTTCGCCAATGGCGTCGCCAAGATCACTCTCCAGATGCAGGGGGCCCACGCTTTCGAGCAGGATCTCTCCTTTGGTTCGCCTTTCATCATCGTCCTCGACAACAATCTCTATCACCAGTACGCTGTCCTCGCCCGCGTCTATGATTGGTCCCGCCGCGGCACGCAAACCTACTCCGTCCTTGTTCCCCAGGAACTCCTGCCCGGTACCGTCACCGTGGATTGGGTTGGCGCCGTCAGCGCCGATGGCAAAACCTACGAAGGCCTGAAAGTGTCCACTTCGGATCTTGAAGTCATCCTCTGCCTCGACACCAACCATCGCCTCATGCGGCTCGAGGTCCCGTCCGCCAAAGTCGTCGTCGTCCGCGAATAATCTTCTGAAACCTCGCGGGCCAAAAACAAAAACGGCGCCCCGGTTTCGCCAGAGCGCCGTCTTTATCAATGCCCACTCGCGAGATTTTTCTTAGCGCGCCAAGGGGCGCTGAAACACCGGCATTCCCGGACGCCGCAGCGGATAGCCCTGCGGCTGACCATGGGCTTGCGCGGGTACGAGCCCATTCGAATGGCTGGCGTGACCAATGTGCCCGAGCTGCCCGTTGCCATTCGGCGGCGCGGGCTGCGGCAGCCGTGCCGGGTTACCGATAGGGCGGAGGGTGATCGGCGCCGCATTCACGTGGTCGCTGATCGCCTGCAACCTCTTCAGGATCGATTGCCATTGTTCCCAATCCAGTTGCCGCAGGAACGGCCGCAGGCCCTGAATGAAGGGATCCTCCAGCAGCGCTTCGCCGTCGGACTCTGGAATGAAGAACCGGTTCAGCCCGACGTTCAGCGCTTCGGAGATCTTTTCCAGCGTGCCGAGGCTCGGCGTCATCTGCCCGCTCTCTATGCGCGATAAGTACGAACGGCTCACCTTTGAGCGCGCTTGCAACTGGCTCTGCGTCATGGTGCGCGATTCCCGCAGTTGCCGAATCCGCTGGCCGATATTCTCGACCGTCTCCTGATTCGGAAACTTCGGCATTAGCACCTCCGCGGCTTCCTGCTCCTGCGGCGGCTCTTGCGGAATCAAATACTCCATCCGCTGAGGCAGAGCGCGCACACAGCGACGGCAGTTGCCGGTGCGCGTACGGTATTGGACCAGTCCACAGGTTTTGCAGCGTATGACTTCCCGGTCCATCTCCAACGAATTCATCGTCGCTTCTTTTTCCATATGTGCCGACACCGGAACTCCTCGTTTGACTTGTTTTTTCCGGCGTGCGGATAGGTGAGGGACGTCGGAACGTTCTTGGGGGGGGAGGCAGTTACTGGCGCGATGGGAGTGTGGCTTGAATTGCGATTCGCTGTCAAGAGTATTTTTGGATATTTTATGTTGGGAACGCCCGAAATCGTCCCTGTTTACGCCATGTTTTCGCCTGTACTACCGTACAAGCCATGCGGAAATCCTCTGCCCCTTGGGTTCGCCTCACCAGCACACAACTATATGTTGTGCTTTGTTTGCTCTCTGCCCCTCCTTTTCAATTCGGCACTTCCCGCCCCTTTTTCGGTATCCTATCCCTTCTGCCGGAGGTCCCCCCTCATGCCTTCTAGAGAAGACGCCTGGAATCTCCTCTGCGAATACACGCAATCCGAAAGCCTTCGCAAGCACATGCTCGCCGTGGAAGCCTGCGTCCGCGCTTACGCCAAAAAGTACAACGCCGATCAGGAATTTTGGGGCATCACCGCGCTGCTCCACGATTTCGACTACGAACGCTGGCCCAACGGCAGCCATTCTTCCGATCGCGAGCATCCCTCCGAAGGCGCCAAGATCCTCCGCGCGCATCATTATCCCGAAGAGATGGTCCGCGCCATTCTTTCCCACGCCGACTATTGCGGCGTGCTGCGCGAATCGCTCCTTGAACACACCCTTTTTGCTTGCGACGAACTCGCCGGCTTTCTCACCGCCTGCACTTACGTGCGGCCCTCCAAGAGCATTTTGGATTTGGAAGTCAGTTCGGTGAAAAAACGCATGAAGGACAAAGCCTTCGCCCGCGGCGTCAGCCGCGAAGACATGATCAAAGGCGCCGCGGAACTCGGGATTCCCCTCGACGACCACATCGCCATCTGTATCCAGGCGCTGCGTGAACACGCCGACGCCCTCGGCCTCCGCGGCTCGCTGTAGCGTTCCGCGTTTACCACGGCCAAGGGCGCCGCCTGCACCTATCGGTTTCCACCGGGGAAGCTTCTCTGTCCGCTACTCGAAGCGCTGCGCCGACGCGGTCACGCAAGGCGGCACGGGACTCGGCGAGTACGGAGCTCCAGTTGAATCGGCAAATTGTACTGTCGCGGTGCTGTTCCATTCGTCAGGATTATCCTTGAATTGAATGGTCTGCGCGATGGTCTGCGTGCCCATTTTGAAAGGAGGGACTTTCGGTGGATTGGGCGTCAGGGTATCGAAATTGATGAACGCTATGCTCTTTGCTGTGTAGCTCCGGTGGCCTGTGTACTGCCAAATTCCCTGCCCTGCTCCTCGCTGCCCAGGTGCAAATGCGAGGTTGGTCGTGTCTTCTGCCATCGTTCCTCCATCGGCAAAAGTCAGGATCGATTGAAAGGTACTCAAAGTGGCCCCAGTGCTGCAGTTCGATTGAGTTACTGTCACCCGCCAAGTTCCGATAAGCTCAAAATCGCCCGGCCGGGACCACGCGGTGGCGCTCCAGCCCGCAGAGAGTGTCAGCACGGCTGCCAACGCGAATCCAACAATGACTTTCCAGCTTCCCAGTTTCATGAACTTTCCTCCTCAAGATTTTAACGTGTCTGCTCCGGCCCACTGGACCAGGCTCGGCTATACTCTTCCCATGGCTGGGGAAAGTCTTTAGAATCACCCTGAAAACTTCTGAAAACATCTGAAGGTTCGGGCGTCGCCATGACCGCTGAAAGGCCATCCATCTACGAATTCGGCAGCTTCCGGTTGGAGGCGGTCAAGCGCCTGCTTCTCCGCAACGGCACCCCGGTGCCCCTTACCCCGAAAGCCTTCGACACACTCCTCCACTTGGTGCGCCATCAAGGAAAGGTGGTCGCGAAGAACGAACTGATGCGCGTCATCTGGCCGGATACCGTCGTCGAGGAGAACAATCTCAACCAGAACATCTCCACCCTGCGCCGCGTCCTGGGGGAGACGCGCGGAGACAACCTCTATATCGCAACTATCCCGGGCAAGGGATATCAGTTCATTCCCACCGTCGAGGTCATCGCCGGCTCGGAGCCAGATGCCTCTCTGCCGGTAACCCTGGCGGTCCTCCCGTTTGAAAATCTCAGTGCACAACCCGAACGGGACTACGTCGCCGATGGCTTGACCGAGGAACTGATCGCCTCTCTCGGCCTTATCGATCCAGAACATCTTTGTGTGATTGGCCGTACCACCATGATGGCCTACAAGCGTACCCCCAAGACCCTGGCGCAAATAGCCGATGAATTGCAGGCCGCCTACATCATCGAAAGTTCCATGCGCACCGAAGGCCAGCGCTTGCGCATCACTTCCAAGCTGATTCGCGTGCGCGACCAGGCCCAACTCTGGTCCATGTCGTACGACAGCCAGCCCGGCAGCCTCCTGGAATTCCAGCAGGAAATCAGCCGCACCATTGGCGAGCAGGTCCGGCTGCGGCTTTCCCCTGAGCGACTGACGGCGCTGGCCCGCCGCCATTCGCGCAACGCGGAAGCCTATGACCTGTATTTGCGGGGCAGGCACTTCTGGAACCAGCTTTCCCCCGCGACCACCAAACGGGCCAGCGCGTTTTTCCTACGGGCGACCCAGCTTGATCCCCAGTACGCCCTCGCCTGGTCCGGCTTGGCGGATACCTACACCGCCAGCCCCATCAATGGAGACGCGCCGCCTTTGGAGGTGGGGCCTCTGGCCCGCGATGCTGCCGCGCATGCGATTGCCGCGGATCCCACTCTCGCGGATGCGCAGACTTCCTTGGGGTTCGTGAAATTTTGGATCGATTGGGAGTGGCCCGCCGCGGAGTCGGCATTCCGGAAGGCCATTGCTCTTGATCCGAATTATTCGCTGGCTCACCGTTTGCTGGGGATTGTGCTTTCGCACCTGGGGCGCAGCGACGAAGCGCTGGCGGCCATCGGGCGCGCCCGGCAACTTGACGCACTCCTCGCCGGGCACTACGCGCTGTCCGCCCAGATCGCTTTTTCCGGCCGGGACTTTACCGCCGCCGAGCGGTTCGCACGCCAATCCACCACGATTGATCCGGAGTTCTGGATCGGTCACATGCAATTGGGACAGGCACTCGAGCAATTGGGGAAAGGCGAGTTGGCGCTTGATGCGCTAAACCTGGCCGCGCGATTGTCCTGCGGCAACAGCAAGGCCATTTCTCTTCGTGGCTACATTCTGGCCAAGATGGGGCGCACCCAGGAAGCCCAGGAAGTGCTGCGCATGCTGGAAACGCTTTCCAACGAGCGTTTCGTTCCGCCCGTCGCCCAAGCCCTGGTTTACGCCGGGCTTCGCGAGCACACTCACGCTCTGCTTGCGCTCGAACGCGCTCTGCAAGTGCGCGACGTCCATCTCGCTTTTCTGCCTGTCGATCCCAAGTGGGATCCCTTTCGCGAAGACACGCGCTTCCGTTCGCTGCTCAAAGCTTGCGGCTTCGCTGGTTCTTAAGCCTCGAAATTCACCCCTTGCAGATGTCTCCTCTATTTATTTTTTCTTACCTGCCGCCTTCTTGATCAGGGCGCTGGCCTTAATTGCATCGGCGTCGTTCTCGAAGCCGATCACCGCCGCATACTTTCTGCCGATCACTTGCGCCACCAGGAAATCCATATTGACGCCCGCCTCGGCAGCCGCCTGCGCGATGCCGTGTCCCAAGCCGGGCCGGTTGTCGCCCTCGACGAGTAACGCTGGAATCGTCGAAGCGGTCAGCCCCGCGCCCTGCGCCGCCAGCGTCGTTTTCTTGCTTCCAACCGGATACAGCTCCACCACTGCTTTCGTATTATCCCCCGGATTGCGGTACCCCATGACGATCTGCAGGTCCGCTCCAGCCTTGGCCAGAGGTTCCAGCGTCCCGGCCAGGGTTCCGGCCTTGTTCTCCAGTTCTTTCCGCCACAACGTGATGCGTTTCACTGTCACTGCCATGGTAGTTCCTCCCGTCAAACCACAATGAGCCCGATGAGATGCATCCTAACTCCGCACGACGCTTTGCTCAATGCCGGATTCGCCCCCAATTGGAACACCGAGGTATGATTCACCGCAGGGGGCCAAGCAATGGAGCAGAGGTGAAACTGTGGAAACGAATGCATTCATAGGCAAGGCGAAGAAGCCGACGGAGGAGGAACTGGCCGCGGCGCTGGGCCCGGCCAAGGCTGCGTGGGACCTTTTCATCGCGGGGCTGGCGGAGGAAAACGGAGTGGATGGGCAGCAGTGGAGCTCCTACTCGCGGAAGGCGGGGTGGTCGCTGCGGCTGAAGCGCAAGAAGCGGACGATTGTGTGGCTCGCACCGTGCCAAGGATGTTTTCGCGTGGCGTTCATTTTGGGCGACAAGGCCATGAAAGCAGCGCGGGAGTGCGAGCTTCCAAAACGGGTGGTCAAGATTCTTGAGGAAGCGCCCAAGTATCCGGAAGGAACGGGGGTGCGGATTGCGGTGAAGGGGGCCAAGGACATTGCGGTGCTGAAGAAGCTGGCGGAGATCAAGCTGGCGAACTGAGACGTGCCGTCAGAGGAAAGGCAAAGCGGAAGTTGGAGCGAGGAGCCAAGATCAGGAAAATGTGCGGACAAGGGGCGCAGGGGTCCTGCGCCCCTGCAAAGGAAAGAGGAAGCCAAGACCCACCCTTCCCGCCGGAGGCGGGCGAAGGGCACCCGACCGCAAGAGGAGAGAGGCGGAAGGTCTGGTAAAATAGATGGATATGTTGAACCAGATTTCGGGATTTGATGCCAACACGCTGCGGCACCCGCGCAGGAGAACTTATGGCGTGAAGGTGGGCCGCATCCAGGTGGGCGGCGGCGCGCCCATCGTGGTGCAGTCCATGACCAACACGGACACGGCGGACGTGAAGACGACGCTGCAGCAGACGCTGGAGCTGGCCGAAGCGGGCAGCGAGCTGGTGCGCTGGACGGTAAACGTGCCGGAAGCGGCGGCGGCGGTGCCGGAGATCAAGAAGCGCCTGCTGGACGCCGGGTGCAACGTGCCCATCATTGGCGACTTCCATTACAACGGCCACGTGCTTCTGACGAAATATCCGGAGTGCGCGGCGGCGCTGGACAAATACCGCATCAATCCAGGCAACGTCGGCACAGGCCAGCGGCGCGACGAGCAGTTTGCCACCATCTGCAAGGTGGCGGTGGACCACGGCAAGCCGGTGCGCATCGGCGTGAATGGCGGTTCCCTGAACCAAGAGCTGGTGATGCACAAGATGCAGGAAAACACGGACAAGAACCTGGGCAAGGAGAGCGAAGAGATCATCAACGAGTGCATGGTGCTCTCCGCACTGGAGTCCACGGAACTGGCGCTGGAAAGCGGCTTGAGGCAGGACCAGATCATTATTTCGTGCAAGACCTCGCGGCCGCGCGACCTGATCACCGTGTACCGCGATCTTTCCGCGAAGACGCAGCAGCCGCTGCACCTCGGATTGACCGAAGCGGGCATGGGCATGAAGGGCCTGGTGTGGTCGGCGGCGTCGCTGGGCGTGTTGCTGTACGAAGGCATCGGGGATACGATTCGCATTTCGCTTACGCCGCGGCCGGGCGGGGATCGCCGCGAGGAAGTGTACGCGTGCTGTGAGCTGCTGCAGGCGCTGGGGATGCGGTCGTTCGCGCCGAGCGTGACGGCTTGCCCTGGCTGCGGGCGCACCACCAGCACGACGTTTCAGGAATTGGCGGAAAGCGTTCAGGGCTACATCCGCGACATGATGCCGGTGTGGAAGACGCAGTATGAGGGCGTGGAAACGATGACGCTGGCGGTGATGGGCTGCATCGTGAACGGCCCCGGCGAATCAAAGGCCGCGAACATCGGCATCAGCCTGCCTGGGACTGGGGAGGCGCCGCGCTGCCCGGTATATATTGATGGGCAGAAGGACGTAACGCTCGAAGGGACGTACGACGAGCTGGCGGTGGCGTTTCAGAAGCTCGTGGATAACTATGTGAGCACGAAATATCCTCGTAAGACGGCAGAGGTGGCAAACAAGTGAAGATTTCGCGGGAAGATGTGTTGCGGGTGGCGGATTTGGCCTACCTGGATTTGGGTGAGGCGGAGCTGGAAACCTACCGCGCGCAGATTGACGAGATTCTGGAGTACATCGGCAAGTTGAACGAGCTGGACACCAGCAAGGTCGAGCCGATGGCACAGGTGCTGGCGGACGACCAGACGGCCGATGCGACCTTGCGCGAGGACCTGGTGGTGCCGTGCGCGGTTGCGGACGATGTGCTGGCGCAAGCGCCCGATCCGGAGCCGCCGTATTTCCGGGTGCCGAAGGTGATTGAAAGATAGTGGCCCCTTGAAGCTCGGGGCAAGCGAGTGGAGAAGCAGATCCCTCGCTCTGCTCGGGATGACAAGTTTGGGATGGGTGATCCGTGGCGACGATGAGGACGAGTGGCGAGTGGCGAGATAGAAGATGACGACGAATTGGACGATTTCGAGCGTGCGGGAAGCGATTGCGGCGAAGAAGGCCTCGGCGCGGGAGATTGCCGCGGAGCACTACAAGCGGATCGCGACGCGCAACCCGGAGATCAATGCGTTCCTGACGCTGTGCGAGAAGCGCGCCTACGCGCAAGCGGATCGCGTGGACGCGATGGTGGCCGCGGGCAAACCGCTGCCGCCGCTGGCGGGCGTGCCGCTCGCTATTAAGGATACGATCAGCACGCGCGGCGTGCGCACCACCTGCAGTTCCAAGATCCTGGACAACTACATTCCGCCGTATGACGCGACGGCCGTGGTCCGTCTGGAGGCCGCGGGCGCGGTGATTCTGGGCAAAACGAATTGCGACGAATTCGCTATGGGCAGTTCGACGGAGAACTCGGCGTATGGCCCGGTGAAAAATCCCGTGGCGCTGGATCGCGTGCCGGGCGGCTCGAGCGGCGGCTCGGCAGCAGCGGTGGCCGCGGACCTGGCAGTGGCGGCGCTGGGTACGGATACAGGCGGATCGATCCGGCAACCAGGCGCAATGTGCGGGATACCGGCGATGATGGGGAGCTATGGGCGGGTGTCGCGGTACGGCTTGATTGCGTTTGCGTCCTCGCTGGATCGCATTGGCCCATTCGGGCACAACGTAGCCGATGTGGCGCAAATACTGCAGATCATTGCGGGACGCGACCCCAACGATTCCACGTCAACAACGGCGCCGGTGGAAGATTACCCGGCGGGACTGGCCAAACCTGTCAAAGGAATGAAAATCGGTATCCCAAAAGAGTACTTCGGTGCAGGGATGGATGCCGGAGTACGGGAGAAGGTGGAAGCGGGCATTGCGCTGCTGCGGAAGCTGGGCTGCGAGTTGCTGGACATCCACCTGCCACACACGGACTATGCGATTGCGACGTACTACATCATCGCGACGGCGGAAGCGAGTTCCAACCTCGCGAGATATGACGGAGTGCGCTTTGGCCCGCGCGTGGAGGGTGACTCGCTGATTGCGACTTACCGCAAGACGCGAGGCGCGGGATTTGGCGCGGAAGTGAAACGCCGGATTGTGCTGGGAACGTACGTGCTTTCGGCGGGCTACTACGACGCGTACTACCTGAAGGGACAGAAGGTGCGGGCGTTGATCGCGCAGGATTTCCGCGAGGCGTTCCAGAAGGTGGACGTAATTGTGACCCCAACTTCGCCGGTGCCCGCGTTTAAGCTGGGGGAACGCGTGAACGACCCCTTGCAGATGTATCTTGCTGATATATATACGGTTACTGGATCGTTGGCGGGGCTGCCGGGGATTAGTGTGCCGTGCGGACGGATCGGCGGCAAGCTGCCGGTGGGATTACAAGTGTTTGGGCCGGCATTTGGAGAGGCCAAAGTGCTGCAACTGGCGCACGCTTTTGAGCAGGCGGGCGGGGCTTCGCTGTAGAGAGCTCTTGATTGAGAGTGGGAGTGCCTTCGATCCAGCCAATCGTGGAGAAACTTGCGCGAGCGCAAACAACTTTTTTTCGCGCTGCCGACACAATTCCCCCAGAACAATGGAGCCGAAAACCAAGAGCCGAGGAGTGGTCCGCCGCGGAACTTGTGGCCCATCTGGTCATGGTGGAGCGCGCAGTGGTGGGCGGCGCCGATCGCATCATCCAGAAAGCTCCAAAACAGATTCCCTTCCGAAAACGGTTTCATCTGCCTTTCTGGCTGGTGGAATCGCGGCTGATCCGGAGGAAGACGCCGATACCCCTGGACCATGGCCTTCTGGGACACAAGGAAGAGATGTTGGCGGAGTTGCGAGCCGCGCGCGAGCGCACGCTGTCTTTCCTGGAAGAAACGCAGCAGCGGGATTTGAGCGATTACAGGTGGAAGCATGCCTTTCTGGGGATGCTGAATGTGTATGAATGGTTTGAAATGATCGCCTCGCATGAGCTGCGGCACACGAAGCAAATAAAGGAAATAGCGGCGCACTTCCCGAAAGCTGTAGAGAATACCCAAAAATAGTACGTTTTTGCGTACTGGCCCCCGTCGGTTTTGGCAGGTGGGCGAGCTCGTTTGGGAAGTGGAAAAACGAGGAAAAGGCAGGTTTTTGCCAGCAGATAGAGAAAAGTACTGGAGAATTCGTTCTGGGTAAATAAAACGGAACTACTATTGCAGGAGAAATTAGCAACTCGTAATCTTGTTAACGCATCTCACCAGGTGAAAGGTTACGAGAGCGGCGAAGAAATAGAGAGGCTACTCTTGGTTACGGTCAAGTCAAGCCAGAAGATCTTTACGGAGGCGGAAGTTGCCAGCCTGACGGGGATTTGTGCGGAACACCTGCATAATTTCGCGCGGAGCCGGCATCTGGGATTCATTGCGAGGGCGGCGGAAGCAGCAGGCGCCCGCGCGGACCAGTGGCTGTTCACGCTTTCGGATTTGATGGTGTTGGTGACGTTGTTCCCACGCTGCACGCACTAAGCGGCGGCGGGTCGGGTTCGAGAATCGCTCCTTTGGACGCATCCGCTGGGCTATCCCCAGCCCCCGGCTGAGTCAGGAATGCGGACGATTAGCTTCGGTTAGGCGAACTTTCCTCCCAGAATTCCCCTCATTCACAAGACGTGATGATGCGGCTGCGATTTTCGCGGTGGGCCTCCGAGTGTTTGCCGTAAGGCGAGCGTTTACACCCAGGCGGAGCGTGGCGTTGCAGGTTGAGCAGGTTGCGAGGCTGCGGAGGGCGCGCTATGCTGAAATTCAGGTGGCGCGCCGCGCTGGGGTTTCAGGCCTGACATGCGCCAGCCGGGGTCTTCAGATGGCCGGTCCACGCCATTCCGCCTGTTGGTGGCGCTTTTCTTTCGCAGGGCTTCTGCTGGGTATAGCTGCATTCTCCGGCCACTCCGCGGCGGGCTCTCCCCAAGAACCAAAAACTGCACAGAACCAGACCTCGGCGGCCACGCTGCCGCGCGGAAAGAAACTGGTCTTGAAGGACGGCACGTACCAGATTGTCCGGGAGTATCAGAGGAACGGCGAGCGGGTAAGGTATTACAGCTTGGAGCGGGGGGATTGGGAGGAGTTGCCGGCGTCCATGGTGGATTGGGAGGCCACCGCGAAGGCGGAAGGCGAGGCGGAGAAATCGTCGTCCGCGATGGTCGAGAAGGTGCACAAGCAGGAAGAAGCGGCGCGGATGGACAATGTGGCGGACATTGACGCGAGCCTGCCTGTGGGGGACGGCGCGTTTCTGCCGTCGGGCGAAGGGATGTTTGTGGTTGAGGGAAAGTCGGTGCGAATTCTGGACCAAGTCGTTTCCGGGGTGAAGACGGACAAGAAGCGCACCATCGAGCAGATTCTGTCGCCGGTACAAATCGTGCCCGGGAAAAAGTATCTGATCATTGCCGGAGCGCGCGCGGGACTACGCTTGAGAACGACGCGGCCGGAGTTTTATTTGCGCGAAGCGCCGCAGGACCCCGATCACGTGTCAGGAGTAGAAAGAAGCAGCCGCGCAGGGGAATCAGGGCCAGAGGTCGAGTTGCTTCGCGTGAAGGTAGCGCATAATGAGCGGCGACTGGAATCGATCAGCTCGCTGTTTGGAGAGCAAGTGAGCAAGAAGCAGGATGTGATTTCGGTGCAGCGCTGGGAGATTGCGCCGTCGGTTTGCCGGTTCACGCTGGGCGCGCCACTGCCACCGGGTGAATATGTGCTGGCGGAACTTCTGCCGGACGGAATGAATTTGTTTGTTTGGGATTTTGGCGTGGATGGCAGTCCCGACAGCACGAAGAAATAGAACAGCCAACCCTAGGCCTTCTCGGGTCCCGCCGCGGGGCGGCTGATGACGGTCATAAGAACACTCAGGACATCCGAAAGACGGAAGGGCTTCTGGAGGGCGTGGTCAGCGCGCAAGCCGCTGCGGCCGCTGTCTTCACCGATGACGTCTCCGGACATGAAAATGACCTCCGGGCAGTTGGGGCCAGCGGCGATCCTGAGCCGCTGGGCGACGCCATAGCCATCGGCGTTGGGGCCAGAACCAGCCAGCTTTAAATCACAAAGAATGGCGTCGAACTTGTTGCCGAGAATGAGGCTGAGAGCCTGCTCGGCGGTGGCAGCGCATTCGACCTTGAGGCCGTGGGCGGCGAGGCCTTCAGACAAGAGCATGCGGATGCTCTCTTCATCGTCGAGGACAAGAATTGAGCGATCCCGCAAGAACGAGAGCGATTTGATTTTGATTTCGCCGCTGCCGGAACTCGAATCGTGTTCGCGAGGGGCGCCGGCCCCGGCTCCATGGGGCGAAGGCGGGAGAGAGACGGTGAAGGCAGCGCCACCCGCGGGCAGGGATTCGGCTTCGATGTCGCCGCCGTGTTCGCGGACGATGGACATGCATATGCTGAGTCCAAGACCGGTGCCGCCACCGGGACGCTTGGTAGTAAAGAAGGGATCAAAGAGTCTGGCGAGAGCTTCCGGCTTGATGCCAATGCCGTCATCCTGAACGGTGGCAAAGACGCGATTGAAGGATTGACCCAGGCGAATCTGAATGCGGCCAGACTGGCGAACTTCGCGAATGGCCTGTTCGGCGTTGCTGACGAGATTAAGGAAGACCTGAATGAGCTGGTTGGCGTCGCCTGTGATGGGCGGAAGACCAGGGAACGGGCGGAAGTCGACTTCGACGCTGTTGCGGCGAAGGGAATGCTCGTGCAACTGGAGGGTGCGGTCGATGATGTTATTAAGGTCGAGCACCCTCTTCTGTGGTGAGGCGGGGCGCGAGAATTCCAGAAGGTTCTGCACGATGCGGGCGGCGCGGCGGGCCTGGCGGTGAGTCATTTCGAGCTGGCGCTTGGTGGCATCGTCCATGCCCTGGCGATCGCGGAGCAATTCGCTGACGCCGAGAATGGCGGTGAGAGGATTATTCAGCTCGTGAGCGACCCCGGCGAGCATCTGGCCCATGGCGGCGAGTTTTTCAGCCTGGATGAGCTGCTCTTCGAGGCGCTTGAGTTCGGTAACGTCGCGGCCGGAGATGACCACGCCTTCGATTTTGCCGTGTTCATCGAAGAGCGGGCTGAAGTGGCAGCGAAGGCGGCGCCACTCGCCCTCTTTGTGGCGTACTTGGACCTCGACGGAAGCAAAGTTGCGGCGGCCGGCGAGCATGTCATCCAAGACCGCAAGAAGGGCGGCGCGTTCGTCCCGATGGGTGCGCTCACCGAAGGCTACGCCGATGGTTTCCGTGTCTTTATAACCGAGGACTTGCTCGACTCTGGGGCTGGCGAAGGTGTATCGCTTGCTGGCATCTACCACAAAGATCAGGTCGGGGAAACTATCGACGAGGCGGCGAGCGAATTCCTGCTCTTTGTGAAGGCGCTTTTCGATGGCGCGGCGCTCGGTAATATCAACGACGGCGCCCTGATAACGGACGACCCGGCCGGTGGTATCGCGAACGACGGTGGCGGTGTTCAAGCAAAGGAGGGGCTGGCCATCCTTGCGGCGCAGTGTGATCTCGTGGCCCTGAGGAGAGGGCTGATGATGGATTTCGTGAGCGAGGGAGTTGCGCTGCTCCTGGTCGACGAAGATGTCGCTGACGTGCCTGCCGAGGAGCGCTTCCTTGGAATCGTAGCCCAACATGCGGACGAGCGCGGGATTGACCTCGAGGATCTGGTCCTCGGGGGTAACGATGTAGATGCCCTCCTGGAGGGATTCGAAGAGCTCCGTGAAGCGGGCCTCGCTGCGGCGCATGGCGGTGATATCGCGGGCGAGGATGGTGAGGCCGTGGACCTTGTCGTCGCGGAGCATGGCATGAGCGACGCAATCGAAGAAATAGGTGGCGTTGGTGCGCTTGACGCGAACCTGAACGACACCGGTCCAGTGGCGGCGTTCGAGAAACCGGGACATCATCAGGGCGATGGATTCCGGGGGAGTTTCGTTAACGTCCTCGAGAAACTCCATGAGATGACAGCCGATGATTTCCTGGAAAGGCTGGCCGACGAGATCGGAGAAGCTGCGGTTGACGGCGCGGATTTCGCCATCGAGGCTAAGGGCGAGGAGAAGGTCGTCAAAGGAATCGATGAGATCGCGGAAACCCTGCTGGGACTTGGAAATCATCTCGAAGAGCTGTTGCATCTGGCGGTCGCTGGGGAGGCCGGAGCCTTTCTGGTCTAGGCCGCGGAGGAGACCTTTTAGCTCCGCAATTTCCTGAGTTTTCTTCCAAATGTAGGCGCCGAAGAGCACGACCAGCACCACCAGCCCAACCGTGTAGGCCAATGCTTCGAGATGGGATTTCTCTGCCCGTAAGGTGCCCCAGGAGAGCCAGGCAAAAACAATGGTAACAATCAGGAGGAGCAAAAAGGTGAGGCGCCAAAGCTCGGTCTGGCGCTTCTCAAAGGCTTCCAGACGCGCCCCTGCGGGGTTACGGGGTTCTCTCTCCGGAGAGACCTTCGGCTCTTCGCCAGGGCTCAATGGGCTGGGCATGCGCGTTTATGGATCGCAAGGGACCGGCATAGCGTCATGACACATCTGGCACCATCTTATGGAGGGTGATAGAAGCACGGCAAGAAGATAGGAGCGGAGTGGTACCTGATGCTTACCTGTACCGAGGAACGGCCATCAACTGGTAAACGGAGGAGGCAGAGAAATCTGCGATCATGGAGAAGCAAAAAAAACGGCGCCGCGGGTGAGACCGAGGCGCCGCCGGTAAATTGTGGAACGCACGGCGAAGATTCGCCGAGGCCAGTTAGTCCTGGCCCTCGGTTGCGGCGTCGGCTTCGGCATCGGCTTCCTTGGTGCCGCCCAGGAAGTCGAGGCCAGCGGCTTCGTCCGCAGCGGCAAATTCGGCCGCATCGGGAAGATCTTCGATGGGCGCAGGTGCGGGCATTTCGGTAAGCAACTGGATGCTGCGGTAGTGTTCGAGACCCGTACCGGCAGGAATGAGCCGGCCCATGATGACGTTTTCCTTGAGGCCACGGAGATAGTCGACCTTGCCGGCTACAGCGGCTTCCGTGAGGACGCGGGTGGTCTCCTGGAAGCTGGCGGCCGAGATGAAGGAGTCGGTCGAGAGCGAGGCCTTGGTGATGCCGAGGAGCAACGGGCGCCCGGTTGCAGGGCGGCCATCCTGGGCGATCACGCGGTCGTTCTCTTCACGGAAGCGGAACTTGTCCACCTGTTCCTCGAGGAGGAAGGTGGTGTCACCGACGTCTTCGACCTTGACCCAGCGCATCATCTGCCGGGAAATGGTTTCGATGTGCTTGTCGTTGATGTTGACGCCCTGCAGGCGGTAGACCTCCTGAATGGCGTTGACGAGGTAGGCCTGGGTGTACTTTTCACCGAGAACCGCGAGCAGGTCGTGGAGATTGAGCGGACCGTCGATGAGGGCTTCACCAGCGCGGACGTGCTCGCCTTCCTGGACATTGATGTGGACGCCTCGGGGGATGGCATACTCCTTGGTGGTCTTGCCGTCCACGCTTTCAACGTAGATCTTGCGCATGCCCTTGCTGATTTCGCCGTAGCGGACGGTGCCGTCAATTTCGCTGATGACGGCGGGGTCCTTGGGCTTGCGAGTCTCGAAGAGCTCCACGACGCGGGGGAGACCACCGGTGATGTCCTTGGTCTTGGTGGTCTCACGCGGGATCTTCGCGAGGACGTCTCCAGCCTGAACTTCATCGCCATCCTGGACCATCAAGTGGGCGCGGGAAGGCATGAGGTACTTCTTGCGGACCTTGCCGGAAGAATCGCGGATCAAAATCGCGGGCTGATGCTTTTCGTCGCCCGGGGGCAGGGTAACAACGAGCTGTGACAGGCCGGTGACTTCGTCCACCTGCTCTTCGATTGTAAGGCCGGGGCGCAGGTCGTCGAACTTCACGGAGCCGGCGGTTTCAGTCAGGATCGAGAAGGTGAAGGGATCCCATTCAGCGAGGATCTGGCCGTGGGTGACGGAGTCGCCGTCGGCAACGCGCAGGCGCGCGCCATAGACGACGTGGTAGCGCTCCTTTTCGCGGCCCTTTTCATCCACGATGACAATCAAGCCGGAACGGTTCATGGCGATGAGAGTGCCACCGCGGCCTTGAACGTGGCGCAGATCGACGAAGCGAACAAGGCCGATGTTCTTGGCTTCGAGAGTGGAGCGCTCGCTGACGCGGGTGGCCGCACCGCCGATGTGGAAGGTGCGCATGGTGAGCTGCGTGCCGGGCTCGCCAATGGACTGAGCGGCGATGACGCCGACGGCTTCGCCAAGTTCGACCATGCGGCCGGTGGCCAGGTTGCGCCCGTAGCAGAGGGCGCAGACGCCGCGCCTGGATTCGCAGGTCAGCACGGAACGGATGCGCACGCGCTCGATGCCTGCCGCTTGGATAGCGTTGGCGAGCTCTTCGGTGATTTCCTGATTGACATCAACGATGACACTGCCTTCGAAGTCCTTAATCTTTTCGAGGGAGACGCGGCCAACCACGCGGTCGCGCAGCGGCTCGACTTCAACGCCGGCTTCGATGATGGGCTCGACGTAGATACCGTCGCTGGTGCCGCAGTCGCGCTCGTTGATGATGACGTCCTGTGCGACATCGACCAGACGGCGGGTCAAATAGCCAGAGTCTGCGGTTTTGAGCGCCGTATCGGCGAGGCCCTTACGCGCGCCGTGGGTGGAGATGAAGTACTGCAACACGGTGAGACCTTCGCGGAAGTTGGAAGTGATGGGGGTTTCGATGACTTCGCCAGAGGGCTTGGCCATCAAACCGCGCATGCCGGAAAGCTGGCGGATCTGCTGCTTGGAACCGCGGGCACCGGAGTCCGCCATGATGTAAACGGGGTTGATGAGGCCTTCGCGGTCCTGGCCTTCGAGGGCTTTGAACATTTCGTCGGCAACTTTTTCGGTGACGTCGCTCCAGATGGCGATGACCTTGTTGTAGCGTTCGCCGTTGGTGATGGCGCCGTCGAGGTATTGCTGCTGCACCTTAACGACTTCCTTTTCGGCGTTTTCCACGAGCTTGTACTTGTCACTGGGGATGAGCATGTCATCGATGCCGATGGAGATGCCGGACTTGGTGGCATAGGTGAAGCCGAGGGCCTTCAATTGGTCGAGCAGCTCAACGGTGGATTCAAGGCCGAAGCGCAGATAGGCGTAGTAGACCATCTGCTGAACGCCTTTCTTCTTGAGAAGGCCGTTGATGTAGGGCATGTGCTTGGGCAGATGGGAATTGAAGATCACGCGGCCCACAGTGGTCTGGATGAACTGGCGCTCCATGTGCACGGGCTCGGTGTGCGTGACGTCCTGATTGTCGTACGCGGTGGTGAGGTCAATGACTTCGCCCGTATAGCGGAGGCGAATGGGAGTCAAGAGCTCGACTTCACCAGCCTCGAGCGCAAGGGTGACGTCTTCCGCGGTGCCGAAGACACGGCCCTCGCCTTTGGCGCCGGGCTTGGACTTGGTCAGGTAGTAGAGGCCGAGAACCATGTCCTGCGACGGAACGGCGAGAGGCAGACCGTGCGCGGGAGAAAGAATGTTGCGCGAGCTGAGCATGAGCACAGAGGCTTCGACCTGGGATTCCGGGGAAAGCGGAATGTGCACGGCCATCTGGTCGCCGTCAAAGTCCGCGTTGAAGGCAGTGCAGACGAGCGGGTGAATGCGGATGGCTTTGCCTTCGACGAGGGTCGGCTCAAACGCCTGGATGCCGAGACGGTGCAGGGTGGGGGCGCGGTTGAGGAGCACGGGATGTTCGCGGATGACATCCTCGAGGATGTCCCACACGACGGGTTCCTGCTGCTCGACCATTTCCTTGGCCTGCTTGATGGTGGTGCAGTGCCCCTG
>JBEKOE010000024.1:0-37740 GCA_049522075.1 Candidatus Acidiferrum sp. | reverse complement strand
AGCAAGCGCCGCTCTTCCAGTTTCTCGAAGTCCCGCCGAACACCTTTTGGGTTTCCCATGCTCTGAACATAGCACAAGAATCTACGAATGTCACTATATTATGCAATACTCAGTAGGTGTTTGGGGCGGAAGGCTAGTGCCACTCCAACTTGTTGCTACGAATGTCGGTCAACCAAGAAGAGAGACGTTGTTTGAAATAGCGCCCTCCTCGTCTCGTTTTCAGGTAACGCTCTCGCCAGCGGGCGTCGTCAATGCTCAAACATCCCTCATAGTAGATCGGACGCAAGGGCCGGCGATGGGCGGTGGAACGCACTAAGCCTGAGCTGTGTTTCTGCAACCGCGCTCGCAAGTCGCCTGAGCTTCCGATGTAGAATCTCCCATCCTGCTCGCTCAACAAAACGTAGGAGTAGTTCATCGAACCTCTCAGCCATTTGCCCAAAATAGTTGGAACGGCACTAGCCGGACGCGGCGCACGCGACGAAGAGGCCGTAGACGAAGTTGCCGGAAGCGAATCCAGCGCGCATTGCCCGAAACGCCTTCAGAAAGGCGATGAACTCAGTGCCGTGTTTCGCGGCGAGCTCCCAAAATGCATTGTTGCTAATGATGTCGAGGCAGAGGTCCCACGTTTTGGCGCAATTCTTGTTCAGGATTTCGCGGTGCATGATCCGCAGGCCAGCCGAATTCAGGAAATGCTCGTAGTCATCCATGATCTGCAGCTTCACCATCATGCCTTCCTCGATGGGGTCGATGAATTCCCGGGTCTCTACGGGGGTGAGATTCTCTTTCTTGAACCAGTCCGTGATCGCGAAGAGGCCGCCGGGCTTCAGCAGCCTCGCGGCAGAAGCAAAAAACTTCTCGCGGTGCTCATAGTGGGAGATGGATTCCACGGACCAGAGCAGGTCGAATTGTTTCTGAAAGTCCATTGCTTCGGCGTCCATCACAAGAAACCGCGCATCGAGTTTCTCGCTGGCCGCAGCCTTGATGGCCATCTGGACCTGTACGGAGGAAGTGTTTATCCCGGTGACCGCAGCGTTATAAGTCTTGGCCAAGTAGAGGCTGCTGGCGCCGAAGCCGCAACCAATGTCAAGAATATCGGAGCGGAGCTTGATCTTTGCGAGTCGGGCGAGATGCTCGATGAGCTGAAGCTGAGCCTGTTCCTTGGATTCATCCCCGCGAATCCAGTAGCCGTGATGCAGATGCTCTCCCCAAAGGGAGCGATAGTAGGGACTGACGAGGTCGTAATGTTCGATGATTTTATGCTTGTCGTTTGAACGAGGCATGGAGGACGGTTGCAACCCCACGGATGCTTCCAGGCTTTGGTCACCGGGCGTCATGACATTGTACCTGTGGAGGAACTGGGGGCAAGAAGGAAAAGTCGTTGTGTCCAACGCTGGAAAAGCGTACTATGCGCGCACCACGGGCCCATACCAGGAATTCGGGTTCAAAATTTAACTTGGAGGCAACGGATGAAACACCCCTTCGCAGCGCTATGCGCAGTCATGTTTCTGTCCATGCTCTTACTCCTGCCGCCAGTTCAGGCACAAACAGCGGCAGTCGCGAAAAGGCATGCAGGTCCATTCAGCTACGACGTCACTCAGGAAACCACACTCAAAGGTACGGTGTCGAGTGTGCTCACAAGACCCTCTCAGGGAATGATTATGGGTTCCCATCTGTTGTTCGCAACTTCCGCCGGTCAAGTGGATGCGAGCTTGGGCAGGTTCGGTTTGCGAGGCAAGGGCGCCCTTTCGGTCGCCGCTGGCCAGCAGGTCGAGGTGACCGGCGTCATGAAGACGATAAAGAGCAAGCAAGTCTTCCTGGCCCGCACCGTGAAAGTGGGTGGCCAGGTCTATGCGATCCGTAACGCGCACGGCTTCCCCGTTTCTCCACAGGCACGTGCGATTGCCCTCCGGAAGGCAACGCAGAATCGGGAGGCGCTATGATCCGCAAAATCTACGGCAGCATCCTGGCCGCAATTTGTCTGATGGGCTGCGGTTCATCGCAAAAAAAGATTATTCCGCCTCCTCCGGTTGAAGCGATTGCGGTGAACAGCGGATCCTCGCAGAGCGCCACGGTCAACACGGCGTTTGCAGCCCCGCTGGTTGCCAAGGTAACGACCGGCGGAACTGCGACGAGCGGTGTGGTGGTGACGTTCACGGCTCCGGCGACGGGAGCCAGCGGTACGTTTGCGGGTGGAGTGAACACGGCAACGACAGACGCCAATGGCCTCGCCACCTCGGCAGTCTTCACAGCAAATGGGACGGCTGGCGCTTATACGGTGGCGGCGACGGCTGCGGGAGTGTCAACGCCGGCCAACTTCAGTCTGACGAACACCGCAGTGCCGGTTGAATCGATTGCAGTGAACAGCGGCTCCTCGCAGACCGCCACGGTTAACACGGCGTTTGCAGCCCCGCTGGTTGCCAAGGTGACGACCGGCGGAACCCCGACGAGTGGCGTGGTGGTGACGTTCACGGCTCCGGGGACGGGAGCCAGCGGCACGTTTGCCGGTGGAGTCAACACGGCAACGACAGACGCCAATGGCCTTGCCACCTCGGCAGTCTTCACAGCAAATGGGACGGCTGGCGCTTATACGGTGGCGGCGACGGTTTCTGGGGTGTCAACGCCGGCCAACTTCAGTCTAACGAACACAGCGGTGCCGGTGAACCATTTTTCGTTCTATCTGAGCGGCCTTGAAGTCATCAACCAGGTAGGGGACTACGGCCCAAACTTCTATGCTGTCGCTGGGTCGGTGGCCATCGATGCGGATGGCAACGTCCTTGCCGGCGAACAAGACTATAACAATGCCTTTGGAGTTACGTCACCGCAGCCTTCCGGCGACGCCATCACGGGAGGAAAGCTGACCGTGGTGGATGCGACAACCGGCCAGTGGACACTCACGCTGATCACCAACAACACCGCGTTGGGCGCCGCTGGCACCGAAACTCTCGGCGTCCAGTTTGTGAACACGAAGCACGCGCTCATCACTCAGTTTGACGGGAGCGCCACCTCCAGTGGGAGTATGGACATGCAGACACTGCCGAGCACGCTCGGCGGTGGCTACTCCTTCACCTTCTCGGGCGTGGACTCGGACTACGATCCGGAGGTTGGCGGAGGCGTATTCTCGATCACTGGCACCGCTCTACAGAATGGTGTCCTTGACGTTGATGTTGCTGGGACCGTGGCGCTGGCAACGGCGTTTACTGGAACCATCTTGGCTCCCGACTCTTCCGGCCGCGGCACGATCACGGTCACCGGCGCCAGCGGGGTAACGGCAATCAACTATTACATCGTTGGCCCTGAAGTGATCCGCATCATTGATGTGGATCCTGAAGAATCGTTCGTGGGCTCTGCGTACGGCCAGGGCGCGAGCGCTGGCACCTTCACCAACGCATCACTCGGAAGCTCCGTGTTTGGTGTCGAGAGCAACCCGTTCGGGTACCTTTACGCTGCGGCAGGCATGTTGACTACAACTCCAGCCGGTAACGCATATCAGGGCGTAGCGGATAACAATGAATTGGGCTACGCTGTCGTGAGCGCTGCCGCAATCTCAGGAACCTATTCCGTTGCGGGCAATGGATACGGGAACCTCACGGACACGAGCGAGAACCTCGAAGACGTCACCTTCCTGGGGATCTATATGACGGACCCAAATCTCAATCTGCTTGACCCGAACAACACAACCAGTGGATTAGGAGGCGCTCTTGTTGCCGACCTGGATGAGTTTGCGATCGGAACAGGAGTCCTGATTCCACAAACCGTCACGGCAACCGACAGCTTCGCAGGCAACTACGCCTTTGGAGCGCAGGGTTACACCCTCCTGAACACTGCCGAAGGCTGGGAATTCGACTTTGTCGGACAAGGATCGGTTACGGATGGCGTATTGGGTGGAACCGGACTCCTCAGTGATGCAAGCGCGTTGTTCGACGCCAACCCTACAAACACCGGAGTTACATTCTCCGGAACCGCGGTTCCTGACGAGGCAAACGCTGGGCGCTATACCATGTTTTCGCCCAGTCCCCTGGTCATGACAGTAGTCGAAGGGTCACCTTTTGATTTCCAGGTGGTCCTCTACCAGGCTAGTGGGGGACAGTTGCTATTTCTGAACGAAGATAATGATCCTGGTTTCTTTGGATCCTTGCAGCAACAGGGGTCGCTAACGGATCTCCTCGCGACATCAAAAGTCGCGGCGAAAACCAACTTGCAACGCAAACACTAACCAATGAGCGGGAAGACGGGCACAGTCGAGACGTTTCGGCTGTGCCCGTTCCCTCATGTCGAGCTGGCCTGAAAGAAGGTCGCTGGTAGCGTCATTCTGGTGCAAGGCAGCGGCGCACCGCCTACCCGGCTGCCTGAATTTCCGTCACATGGAGGAATGGCCCGCTACTTTTTACTTGAAATGATGCTCAGCTTGGCGGGCCATTCGCATGGTCCCACGACAAAGAAAAAGCTCCTGAGGTAAGGCAGGAGCCGTGTAAGAGGCGCAAGATTCAGGGATTGTGCGGACATGGTGTGCCCGCCTTCGGCAGGTGCTGCACCCCTACAAAGGCGAAATGGAGGCGATTTAGACGCTGAAGGAGCTGCCGCAGCCGCAGGTGCTCTTCACGTTGGGGTTGTTGAACTTGAAGCCGGCGCCCTCGAGAGTTTCGATGTAGTCGATCTCGACGCCGTCGAGGTACATGGAGCTCATCTGGTCCACGGCGACCTTGAGTCCGTCGAATTCCACGACCTCGTCGGTCTCATTGGTCTGGTTCTCAAATGCCATGTGGTATTGAAAACCGGAGCAGCCTCCGCCCACCACGGCTACACGAAGCGCCGTGGGCACAGGGTTCTGCATGCTCATGATTTCCTTGACCTTGGTGGCGGCTACAGGCGTCAGGTTGATCATAGTTCTCTTGGCCTCCGCTCGCGGAATCCTCCGCGAGGAACTTTACTTACCCAGTATAACACAGCCCGAATTGGTGCAAAGTGGGCGTTCCTAGGGGTCAATTCCCTGCCCGGAGACAGTCATCGGATATCAGGGGGCAGCCGCCGACCAGTGGGCGACCAGCGACGGCAAGTGCGGACCGCACAGGAGCAACCCGGGAAAAAGCCTCAGGCCTGAAGGCCTGAGCTACAGTAAAATAGATGCACTTATGAAACACAAAGTTACGTTGTTACCCGGAGAGGGCATCGGGCCGGAAGTTTCGGCGGCGGTGCGGCGCATTCTGGACGCTTCGGGCGTGCAAATCGAGTGGGAAGAGCTGGCGGCGCGCGCGAAAAACACCGACAAAGGCACCACTGGCGCGGAAGTGTTGAACACCGCGGCCATTGAGTCTGTGCGCCGCAACCGCGTCGGGCTGAAAGGGCCCATGGCCACAGCGATTGCCGGAGGCGCGCGGAGTGTGAACGTGGCGCTGCGGAAGAGCCTGGACCTGTACGCCAATCTGCGTCCGGTGAAAAACCTGCCGGGCGTGAAATCGCACTTTGATGGCGTGGACGTGGTGATCGTGCGGGAGAACACCGAGGATTTGTATTCGGGACTGGAACATGAGGTGGTGCCGGGCGTGGTGGAGAGTCTGAAGATCATCACTGAGAAGGCTTCGACGCGGATTGCACAGTTTGCGTTTGAATATGCGCGGAAGCACGGGCGGAAAAAGATTCACGCCATTCACAAAGCCAACATCATGAAGCTGGGCGATGGGCTGTTTCTGCGTTCGGTGCGCGCGGTGGCGGAACAGTACAAGGATATCGAGTACAAAGAATTGATTGTGGACAATGCTTGCATGCAAATCGTGATCAATCCGGCTCAGTTTGACGTCCTGCTGCTGCCGAATTTGTATGGCGACGTCATGAGCGACCTGGCGGCGGGGCTAGTCGGCGGTTTAGGCGTTGTGCCCAGCGGAAACATTGGCGATGAAGGCGCGATTTTCGAGGCGGTGCATGGCACGGCGCCGGACATTGCGGGAAAGGGCCTGGCGAATCCCACAGCCCTGCTGATGAGCGCGATCCTGATGCTGGAGCATCTGGGCGAGCAGGCCGCGGCGAAACGTATCGAAGCAGCCTTGGTGAAGGTGTACAAAGAAGGCAAGCACGTCACGCGGGATGTGGGCGGAACGGCGGGGACGCAGGAGTTCACTGACGCGGTGATCGCTGCCCTGCCGAAGGCGTAGAAGCCATCACATACATGTCTCTCGGGAGGGCACGGCTTCAGCCGTGCCGAAAAGCCTCGGATATTTAGGGGTTTCAACCCCTGAAGTGCGCGCGGCTGGTTGTAGCGATTCTGGTCCGGAGAGCGTGAAGCGCCCGGCTAAAACATTCCCAGATAAACTGGGTAGTGAGGCCCTTTGCACAGAAGGCGTGCACAGGATTATTGGTTTGTCTCGAATGTAGCGGGCTCAAAAGCGGTGGCCCTTCGAAGCTCAGGGTAAGCAGGCCACCGCACTCCAAGACGTTACGTGGTGGCGCGGGCGGCAATTTGGCGGATTTCCCTGTTTTCGATGATGCGCTTGCGCAGATTTTCGCGGGTGGCCTGGAGCATGGCGCGGCCCAGGTCCGCGCCGGAAACGTAGAGGCTTGGGAAGGGCTTGAGGACGCGCAATAGCGGGAAGAGGGTCCTGTAGATCTTCGGCAGGCTGGCGGAAGGCGGCGTGTCAATGAAGGCGGGGCGCCAGCAATCGGCCTCCACAAGTTCCATGAGGTCGTGCTCGGTTTGCGCCTTCACACGTGACCAGAACATGCGGCTGTCCGCGCGAGTTCCCTGCCCGCTGATGTAGTGAAAGGCCGCGCCGGGGCTTTTCGCTTTGAACATCTGGGCCGCCGCCAGCGTGTAGGAGTAGGTGATCTTGCGGTACTCCTCTCGGGACACCTGCGTGGCGGAGACGCCCAGACAAAACAGGCACGCATCCACGCCGCGGAAGGCTTCCTCAACCGTGGCGTAATTCACAAAATCCTTGTGCACAAACGTGCGCAGCTTGGAACTCGTGTGCATCAGCGGCCGCCGCGTGATCGCGCGAACCTCTTCGACGATGGACGCGGCGAGGCAGGCGTCGAGGACGCCGCCTCCCGCCGATCCCGTCGCGCCAAAGAGTAGGATTTTCATTCGAGCAAGAGTTTACACGAATCTGCGGATTGAGCGGACTAGAGTGAGATCGCGGAAAGCAGTCGACTGAAAGGGATCAGGACTTGCGCCCACCCGACCGATACCTCCGTCGCCGCAACTTGCGCCCACCGCGCTTTTTTCGAGTACGAACAGTGGTGATGCCGCCCCCATTGTGACTGCCAGCCGAACGCTTCCCAGATGAGAGTTTTTTATTCTTTTTTTGTTCCCGTTCCATATCGTCCACTCACCTGCGTTTTTCAAAACATCAGTTTGTATTTCCCGCCGTGATTGTCCTTGCAAGCCCCCGAGCCGTGAAGGCTCATTCCTGTTACGTACTCGCAGTTAATCACGGTACCTTTGTCCCCCGTTGCAACGGCTGTTCCGTACTGCTTTCCACTCACACTGCCAGCTGACGCAGTAGCAGACCCGCCTGCGCCATAAATCGAACCCCAACCGTAAGCCGCGTCGGCTACCGTGGTGTACTCGCCCTTCATCACTTCCCCCGAGGGAAGCGTCCCAGTGAGATGGCCGTGACCGCTTCCACTGTAACTGAACGTCACGATTGTCGTCGTACCTGTCTCTAGGTTGTACAGCCGACCATGCAAGGTGCAACCGGAGAGGAACACCCCTGCCAGGAGTAAGAACGGAACGAGAGTTTTCATTGCATGCCTCAATTACGCAAAGCCTTCCAGACCTATGAAACGGCGATATTGCGGAGTTTATCACTCGAAACTAAATCGTGTCACTCACACCCTCGATTTCGCAAAAAAAAGTAGAACATAGGTAACCCAAATTGGCTGCCGATAAGAACAAAACCGGGTTTTAGTTGGCTTTCTAGTGGTTTGGCAGGGCGTAGAATTGGTAGACCATGAGGTACACGATGACGCCGGTGACGCAGACGTAGAACCACAGCGGAAGTGTCCACCGGGCGATGAGGCGATGCTTATCGAAGCGGCCGAGCCACGCGCGGCGCAGCGTGACGAGAATCAGCGGAACGATCACGATGGCCAGCAGCGTATGGGAAAGCAGCAGCGCGAAATAGACGGGACGAATCCAGCCCTGCCCCTGGAACGCGACGTGGCCCACGCGGTAGTGATAGACGACGTAGGAAACAAGAAACACCGTAGAGACCGTGAAGGCGGAGAGCATCAACTTCTTGTGCAGGGCGCGTTTGCCGGAGCGGATGGCGGCATAACCCGCAGCAAGGAGAATGGCGCTTGTGGCGTTGAGCGTGGCGTTGAGTGCGGCGTGGGAGAACATGGAGGAATGTTATCAGTAATCAGTTTTCAGTTTTCAGTGAAATGCAAAGCCAAGGAAAATGCAAATCTCGCTCCCGCATACGCGGCTCGATGCGTTGGTCAAATCGGACCAAATGGAAAAGCCGCACGTGCAGAGTCGGAGTTTCGGACACCGGCCGGTCTGTCTTTGCTTAGCAGCCTGCGGGAAAATACCGGCAAGACTTTCTTCAGGGGCTAAAGCCAATTGATTATGAGGCTTTACGCCGGGGCTGAAGCCCCGGCCTCCTAAGGAAACGACTCTTTTCCCAAGCTCCTAAAACTGATAACTGAAAACTGGGAACTGATCACTCGCTACCGCGGCAGCTTGTCGTACATCATCAGCCCCAACAGGATCGGGATATGCAAGACGGTGGCGTGCATGAGCCACTTGGCACGATTATTGGATTTGGAGTTGGCGGCCCACAGGCATACTTGCACCAGGCCAGTGCAACTGACCAGCGCGCCAAAAAAATAGAGCACGCCCGCAAACCCCATGATGGCGGGCAGCAGGCTGACGGCTATAAGCGACGCGGCATAGAGAATGATTTGGCGAAAGGTGCGCGTGCCGTCTTTGTCCACGACCGGAAGCATGAGGATGCCCGCGCGGGCGTAATCTTCGCGGTACATCCAGGCGATGGCGTGGAAATGCGGGAACTGCCAGAAAAAGAGGATGGCGAAGAGCAGCCACGCCGGCGTGTCCAGCTTGCCGGTGGCCGCGGTCCAGCCAATCATCGGCGGAATCGCGCCGGGAATGGCGCCGATGAACGTGGCCCAAACAGTGCGCGTTTTCAGCGGTGTATACGCCAGCAAATAGCTGAGGCAAGTGAACACGCCGAGCAGGCAAGGGAGAAAACCACCGGTGATCGCGAGATCCACGGCACCGGCAACGCACAGCAGCACGCCAAAGCGAAGCGCTTCCGCCGGGGTCAATTGACCGCTGGGAAGCGGGCGCGAGGCCGTGCGGCGCATATGACGGTCGGATTCGCGCTCGAGGTAGTGATTCAACGCCGCCGTGCCCGCGGCGATCATCATGGTGCCGAAGACCACGTGCAGCATGTGCAGCCAATCCACGGGGCCGCGCACACCCATGTAGAAGCCCGCGGCCGTGGTCATCAGGACCAGGAAAGACACGTCCGGCTTGGTGAGCGCGACGTACGCGCTCAGCTTGCTGGGTTGCGCGAGTTCCGTGGTCCGGGCCGTGCTCATTGCGCGGGCACCTCGCCTCGCGTGGTGGCCAAGAGCACTTCCCTATCTCGGGGAACAAGCCGGTAACACAAAAGCACGGTCAAGATGGAGGTGCCAAAGAGAATTGCGCCCACGACGGTGTGCACGACCGTCGAGATCACCGTAAAGGGCATGGGCTGCGGGTCATCGGCACTTTGGATGCGCGCCCACAGCGCCGTGAGGCCCAGAAGAATCTGGATGCCCACGATCATGTGCAGCAACACACGGGCGCGGACCATCTCGCGCACTTGCGGGAAGCGGCTGCGAAGCACCAAGGCTGTCCAAACCACCATGAGAAGCACCAGCGGAGCGCCGTAAACGTGCGGCTTCAGGGAAAGATATTTGTGGCGAAAGCCGGCGCCGGCAAGGATCTGTAGGAAAATAACGAAGGCGTTGAGTGTCACAATCGTGTGAATCGGCGGACTGCCGCGGTCTTCGTATTGCGGCCGATTCTCCATCCACCAGCGGCTGGTGACCATGGCGATGCTCACCAGAATCGCGAACACGATCTCCGCCGTGCAGGCATGCATCACGGGAAGCCAGTAGTGCAGGAGTTTCAGCACCGTGAGGCCGCCGAGGCCGCCTTGCAGACAGACGCCCGCCACCGCAAAAGCGCCCAGCCAACGGACCCCGGGGCGTTCGTCGTGACGCCACAGCAGAAACGCCAGAATAATGACCAGAAAGCCCAGGGCCGCGGCAATCAGGCGATGCGAATGCTCAAAGGCGATGCCGCCAACCAGTGGAGGATTGAGCGTGCCGTAGGAGAGCGGCCAATCGGGCACGGCAAGGGCCGCGTCCTCGGAAGTGACCAGGGCGCCCGCGGTCAGCAGGCCGACGGTCCAGCACACCACGAACAGGGCGTAGCGATGTATGCCAGGATGATAGGTGGCTTTCATGAATTTCGGGTCCCAATTCCCGAAATGTGGATTATAGCGCAACAAAAACGAGAACGTGTCCCCTCGCATGCCCTGAAACTGGGAGCACTTTACCAAGGGACGGTAAGGAAATGAAGGAAGTTTTGGAGGTTAAGGAGGGGTGAGAAGAAGAAAAAGCAGATCCCTCGCTTCGCTCGGGATGACAAATGGTGGTGCGGGGATGTGGGGTTGTGGCTATTGGGGGTTGAGGGAGAACCCAAGAACACAGGCCCTTCGCAGATCAGGGTAAACAGGAGTGTCTGTGCCACTGGGGCTAGGCGGTGGTGGATTGTGTGGTCGGAGGATCGGCGGGGACCTCGACGGCACGGAGGACCAGGTCCTTGAGGGCGGCGATGAAGAGCGGGCCATCGCCTACGGCAGGCATCATGCGGAAGCGCTCGATGCCCCATTTTTTGGCGTCCGCGCGTCCGTCAATGTTGATTTCGTGCAGCGTTTCAATGTGCTCGGTAACGAACGAAATCGGCACCACCAGCGCCTCTTTGACGCCTTCGTGGCCCAGGCGTTCGAGCGTGGCAAGGAAAGAAGGTTCGAGCCACTTCGCCGGGCCGACCTTGCTCTGAAAACACAAAACATGCGTACGCGGCCAATTCGGGTATTCCCGCGCGCCCTGCTCGCAAACCAGCCGCACGGTTTCTTCAACATGCTTCGGATATGGATCACCCTTCTCGACGAGGCTCATGGGCAGGCCATGCGCGCTGAAAATCAAGTGCGCGCGGGAGCTATCGGGAAACTGGCGCAGGATCTTCCCAATGTTTTTCACCAGCGCCTCGATGTACAGCGGGTGATCGTAGAAATATTCGATCGTGCGCTCCGGCAGAGTGTCGACGGGCTCGCCATACACGCGCCGCCACTCCTTTAGGCTGCTGAGCGTGGTGGCATAAGAGAAGTGGGGATAGAGAGGCAGGAGCACGAGTTCATCGAGGCGGCCAGCCTTTTTCAAGGAGGAGACGGCGTCCTCGGTGAGCGGTTTCCAGTAGCGCATGGCCGTGAACGCGACGGGCTCGATAAAAGGCTGCAACGCGGCCACCAGCTTGCGCCGCTGACGCTCCGTGAGAATGCCGATGGGCGAACGGCGGCCAATCATGCCGTAGCGCTGAGCAACGGGCACGCAGCGCTTTTTGGCAATGTAGCGCGCCAGCGGTCCGCGAATAAAATTCAGCGGGCCCAGCGGGATGATGTCTGGATCGAGAAAAAGATTGCGCAGGAACGGTTCAACGGTTTCGAGCGAGTCTGGCCCGCCGAGTTGAAAAAGGACGATGCCAACGCGTTTTTTGGAGTTCGTGGTCAGGTTTGCCATTGCCATTCCCTTTCGCGGTTTCGGAGCGGGCGCGCTCCTGCAGAGTACGGATATCAGATATCAGCGATCAGATATCAGGAAACGAAGCGAAAAGGAGATCCCTCGCTTCGTTCGGGATGACAAAACTCGGGGTTGCAGCAACGCTTCCGGTCATGAGCAGTCATTTAGCCCGAGGGAGAGAATTTTTCAGGCGATCGACTTCGGCGCGCAGGTCGTTGGTGCGCTTGGCGATGGAAACATAGAAAAGAAAGAACACGCCCCAGCCAATGAGGTATGCCGCAAACACGCTGTTCAGGTTCTTCATTGCGCCTCCGCTTCCCTCCGCAGGATATCTACTTCCGATCTCATTTTTTCAAGCATGTAACGTTCGACGATCAGAAACGCCGCAAACACGTGCATGGCCAAAACGCTGAACAGGAATACCTTGTTCATGGTGGGATCGAGTCCGGAGCCCGGACCGCCCATAATGACCGGGGCAGGATGCTGGGTGCGCCACCAGCGGATGGAGAAGAAAACCAGAGGAACGTCAATGAAAGCGAAGATGCCAAAGAGCGCGCTCAAAAGCGCCCGGCGTTCGGGTTCTTCGATGAGGGTGCGCAAGAGAAGATAAGAGACGTAGAGCAGCCACAGGACGAACGTGGAGGTGAGGCGCGCATCCCACGTCCAATAGATGCCCCACGCGGGTTTTGCCCAAATGGGTCCGGTGATGAGCACCACTGTCGTGAGGACCAGGCCGACTTCGGCACTGGAAACGCCCAGCCAGTCATATTTTTGACCGCGCTTCCAGACGTAGAGCAGATTAGCGATAAAGCAGAGGAAGAATGCATCCATGCCCGCCCAGGCGCTCGCGACGTGAAAATAGAAGATGCGCTGAAGCACGCCCATGGTGCGCTCCTCCGGCGCGACATAAAAAGAAGCGTAGGCGGCCGCGATGACGAACAGGATGGCGACCGCGCCGAGGACGATGCGTTTACCCATTGCGGATTACTCCTCCAGAAGATATTCGCCGAAAAGCCATAGCGCCGTCAAAAAGATAAGGTCAAACACGCCCAGAAATCCGATGCCCTTCCACTGCACAATTGGCTCGCGGTCCAGAAGATTTCCCGTAACAAGAGAACTGACCACCAGCACCGGCGTGAGCAATGGCAGCAAAAGCAGCGGGAGCAGCAATTCCCGCATGCGGGCCTGCGCGGAGATGGCTGAAATGGCGGTCCCGGCAATGGAAATGCCCAGGCTCCCAACAAACAACACCAGGATCATGACGGGGAGTTTGGACCACAGCGGAATGTTGTAGAAGATGGCGAAGAACGGCAGCATCAGCAGCTCGGTCATCAGCAGGAACAGCGTGTTGGCGATGAGCTTGGCGAGAAAAATCGCGAAAGGGTCGCTGACGGCCAGGCGCAACGAGCTGAGCGTGTCGTTGGTCTGCTCGCGCAGAAAACAAGATTGAAACATCAGCGACGAAGCGAAAAGAATCGCCAGCCACAGCAATCCGGGAGCGAATTGCCGCGCCTCTTCGGTGCCCGGATTGATCGCAAAACTGAACAGCACCAGAACGATCAGGATAAAGACGGCGGTGGTTGTCAGCAGTTCGCGGGAGCGGAATTCCGTGCGCAACTCTTTGCCGAGGAGTATCGCCGTATTGGAGAAGAGACTCATGGCGTCGCTCAGGCGCTCCCGAAGGTAAGGATCGAGTGCAGCGACGCGCCGGACTTGGTGTCCGCCACGATGCTTCCTGCATCGAGTTGCACGGCGCGCGTGGCCAGCGCGGAAATTTCCGATTCGCCGTGAAGACTTATGACTACCGTGCAGCCAGCGCGATTCAGTTCGCGCAAGGAATTCGCCAGCCAGGTGATGCCGGGCGGATCGAGGCCCGTGGCGGGCTCATCGAAGAGCAGCACCGAGGGGCGATGAATGAGGGCGCGAGCAATGGCGATGCGCTGGCGCATGCCGCGGGAAAAGGTGCGCACCAGAGAATCGCGGCGATCGATCAGGCCCACTTCGCGCAGCAATTCTTCGGCGCGGGCTGCGGGATTTTCGACGTTTTGAAGTCTGGCGAACAGCAGCAGATTCTCTTCGGCGGTCAGCTCGTCGTAGACCATGGTGGCATGAGCGACATAACCGGGACGGCCGTTGGCGGAGGGCGCGGAGTTTGCGCCTGGAAAACTCAGCTTCCCTGCCGTGGGCTTCACGATTTGCGCGGCAATGCGCAGCAGCGTGGTTTTGCCGGAGCCGTTGCGTCCCGCAAGGACCGCGCATTCGCCGGGAGCAATTTCAAAAGAGACGCGGCGCAGGGCGAAGAGTCCGCCATAGCGTTTATCAATGTTCTCGAAGCGAAGTCCAGTTGGGGGTACGCGCAGCGAAGTCACAGATCGTTTTCCGGGACGGCGTTTTCAAGCTGGCAACTGACCCGGCCTTTCGTCAGAACACAACGCCATGTAACGATGGAAACAAAAGCAAAACTTTCTTCAGGGGCTAAAGCCCGATTATCTAACGAGCGTTACGTAGGGGCTGAAGCCCCTGCCTCCTAAAGAACCAGCCCATTCCCCGTAACCTTATCGATTGCCCCAGACTCAGCCATGGACCAGGTCGCGGAGTAGCTTCTCTACGCGGGCGCGCTCACGAGCGTACTCTTCCTCGGAGATGGTACCGGCTTGCTTGCGGAGTTCCAAGCGAAAGATGGCGTCCTTCAGCGAATCGAGGCTCGCACTGACTTGGGCGTTCACCTCGGCGACGCTGCTTGGTGACGCGGCACTTGAAGCGGCGGCAGTGGCAGGCATTCGCTTGGCGGCTTTTGCTGACGGCTTCCGAGGCGCGACCGGGGCATCTTCGACTTCCGCGGCAGGACCCTCAGCCACCACCACTTGTTTTCGTGAGAGCATCACCGCGCCGAGGGCAAACAGCGCGGCCAGGCCGATCATCAACGGCCATTTCAGATCGTCGAGCCGCCCGGGAACCGCTTGAATATTTTCGCTCTCCGTGCGCGAGTTCCCTTCCTGCCCGCCCTGTTGGCCTTGCGCGCCGCCGGCGTCCGCGGCTTGTGGATTGCCAACACCGGAGAGCTGCACCAGCAAGCTCGCCTTCGCGGCCAGCGGGCCGTGCGTGTACACCATCATGCCTTGCTCTTGCCCGGCAGGCTTCAAGCCGTCTCCGGCAACGCTGACGCCCGGAGGCGCAACGACGAGCATCTTCAATCCGCCATAAGCGGCCGGCAATTTCACGGTCGCTGCATTTCCAGGATACGCAAGCTCATAGGAGAGGCGGATGTTTGTTTCGCCGGGGCGGAATGCATACGCGATGGCATAGCGGCCTTTGCCCTTATCAATCGACGCTTGCGGCACCGCCACGCCCAGCGAACTGATCGTGCTCACCTGCTGCAGCGTGGCTTTTTCGGGAATCGCGAAATCAAAATTGCCTTCCGTACGGAAGTAGGCAACCGGGGGATTGGAATTGTTCTGCACGTGATACTCTTCCGCGCCGATCAGCTTGTCGCCGCTGGGTTGGAAGATGATGATGTGCGAATCGGCCGTAATAGATTTGGGATCCTTTGAGGTTTCGTAAATGTCCACATCCACTTCCGGGCGCCCTGGCGGAAGAAACGTGTTGAATGAATTGTCCTTATACGTGGCGCGAATCAGGATCGGCCCCATGCCGATGGCATCGCTGCTCACGCTGAACTGGCCCTGCGCATCGCTCTTGGCGGAACCGACTTCTACCATCCCCGTCGTGGGATTCAGGAGCGTGAGTGGAATATCCGGCGCTGGTTTGCCGGTGGTGCGATTGATGACCGTGCCGTGAACGGTGCCGGCGCAGGCGCTGGAGGCAGCAAGCAAAGCGGCGGCGATGGTGAGAAGGATTCGCGGACAGAACCGATTCATCGAGCGCCCCGCTCCGTCGTGACGGCCTTGACCCCGCGCGGGCGGCGCACCTGGAATTCGGTGGCCTGCTCGATTTCCGTGAGCACGACGGCGGCTTCGTTTTCCAGCGTGGTTTTCATCGTCTCGTAATCGCCTTCGGAATACTTGCCGGCGCGGAATTCGAACTTCAAGTCGCGTAGGTTGTCATAAATGGCATCGCGGCGCTCCAGCAGTTGGTCGAGCTTGGTGCGGTGCGGAGCCAGATCGGAAGCGTCCGGATGTATGTAGAACACAAAGAGAAAGACGGCGGCGGCCAGCCCGAGACACGCGCCGCCCACGGCCAGGTCCTGCGAGTTTGTCGTCAGTACCAGAAACACTCCCGCGAGAATCACCTTAGTCCTCAGTCTCCCGGGCCGCTTGCGCCCGCCCGCGTTCCATGGCTTCTTGGGAAATCTTAACACCCGCTGCGGTGACGGGCGCAGCCGCGTCCACGCCCACGGCCTGCGGCCTCTTGCGCCACCTGAAAATCACCAAGACCACCAGCGTTGCGCCGACAACGAAATAAACCGCCGGCATGGCCCAGGCGATCATGCTATAGCCGGTCTTGGGCGGCTCCGCGTAAACCGTAGTGCCGAATTGCTGCACGAAGGCTTGCGTGATGGTGGCTTCGGAATCGCCGCGATTCACCCACTCGCCCAAATTCTTTAGCATGGCCGCGGACATGGTGCAGCCGACGTGATTGCACTGCGTCAGAACTTGGTTGCACCCGCACATGCACAGAAATTTACCGCCGATAGCTTTCACGCGGTCGGCTGGCTGTTGCTGGGCCACAAGCGGAAGCACGCCCAGGGCAACCACCAAGGCCAGCGCGAATACGCTGCGGCGCCTAATGCCGTTCCAACTTGTCTGGACCCCGATTGAACTCTCAGGCCGACCGCCATCTCGTACGAGAAGGCGGATCGCACGTTTGGCCCATTTCGTTGGAACGGCATTAATCATGGCCTTCCCTCACGGTAACTGATGGCGTAAGCGCGGGGGCGACCGGCGAGGCCCCCGGCTGCGTGGCCCCTGCAATCACCAGCGCGGCGCGGCGATTGGGCATCAGCGCCAGCAGCGTGCCCATCACCACCCAGACGCCGCCCAGCCAGATCCACTTCACCAGCGGATTCAGGAAAGCGTGAATCACGGGCAGATTGGTGTCCGGGTCCATCCCGGCGAACACTACGTACACATCCTCGCGCAATGTGGAGTAGATGGCCACCATCGTGCCGTTTTGTTGGTCCCGGCCCTGGAACGCGCGCTTTTCCGGATACAGCAGCATGAGCTGCTTATTGTTTTTCATCACCTCTACGATCATGCGTTCGGCGGTGTAATTCTTCTCGGGTTTTGTGTCGGCGCTCTGTAGCACCAGCGTGTAAGGCCCGAGCTTCATGGATTCGCCCAGGTTCATGGTCTTCTGCACGTCCGTATTGAACGCGGCGCCGGCCAACCCAATGAAGATCAGCACCATGCCGAAGTGCACGACGTAGCCGCCGTAGCGGCGAGTGTTGCGCATGGCGAGTTCGTGCGCGGACATCATCATTCTCATGCCAGAGCGCGCGGCAATAACCTTTGCGCCGCGATAGAACTCCATCACGATGGTCCAGAAAACGAAGCCGCAGAGGGACAGGCAGACCATTGAGAATGCGTTGCGATATCCAAGAACGTAGGCAAGAGCGGCGCAAATTGCGCCAGCCACAAGGGGCCAGGTGAAGTTGCGCTTCAGACTGTCAGCCGATGTCTTTCGCCAGGCAAGGAGCGGGCCAACTCCCGTCAGGAACAGGATCGCCAGCCCGATAGGAATCATGATCTTGTTGAAGAAGGGCGCACCCACGCTGATGCGCGAGGGCGTGAACCACTCCGTAAAAACGGGGAAAAGCGTGCCGGAAAGAACGGCGATGCAGGCCACCAGGAACAGCAAATTGTTAAAAAGGAAGCTGGATTCGCGGGAAATCAGGGAGTCAAGTTGGTTCTCGCTCTTCAAGTAATCGTGATTCTTGACATAGGCGACGAAGCAGACCACCAGCGTCAATAGCATGAAGCTGACAAACCAGGGCCCGATCTGGGAGTTCGCGAACGCATGCACCGAACTCACAACGCCGCTGCGCGTGAGAAACGTTCCCAGGATGCACAGCAGGAACGTGCAAAAGACGAGCCAAACGTTCCACACCTTCATCATGCCGCGCTTTTCCTGCATCATCACGGAGTGCAGAAACGCGGTGCCCGTCAACCAGGGGAGAAGTGAAGCGTTTTCGACGGGATCCCAACCCCAGTAACCGCCCCAACCGAGCACGGCATAGGCCCAGTGCGCGCCAAGAAGAATGCCGATGGACTGGAAGCACCAGGCAATCATGGTCCATTTGCGGGTGAGGTGAATCCACTTTTCGCCAGGATACCGGGCGAGCAGCGCAGCCAGCGCAAAGGCGAACGGAATGGTGAAGCCGGTGTAGCCGGAATACAGATTCGGCGGATGGATGACCATCTCCGGGTACTGCAAAAGCGCATTGAGGCCGTTGCCATCCATGCGCACGAAGGGTTCCAGCGCGCCGCTGGTATTCACCGCGGCGAGCGTCTTGAAGGGGCTTTCCACGAAATTATTCAGGGTGAGAAAGAAGATCTGCACGCCGGCAAGAACTACGCCGACATAAGGCATCAATTCGCCGTTCTTATGGCGATAGGCGATGAGCACCGAAATGACGTAAACGGCGAGGAGAAAGCTCCAGAACAGCAGAGAACCCTCCTGGCCAGACCACAGAGCGGCAATTTTGTAGAAGGCGGAGAGATCGCGATTGCTGTGGGAAACAACGTAAGCCACCGAGAAGTTATCGCTAAAGAGCAGATATTCGAGGCTGAACGTGCCGATGAAGATCAGGACGCAAGTGGCGATGCCTGCCTGCCGCGTGCTCTTAACGAGCAGCGGATGGCGCGTGATGATGGCGGCAATGCCTCCCACGAACGCATATATAGCGCACACAAACGCCAGCAGAAGTGTGAACGAACCGAATACATCCATAAGACTTCCGCCTCTCCCCCGAAGGTTTTTCTGCTGGGCGTGCTACATGCTGCTCTGTTGGGTGCTGCTGGAAGTTGCGGGCTTGTCTCCCCCGGGTGCCGCTTCATACTTGGAAGCACATTTGGCCTGAACGTGCTCCGCGACGAATTGGCCGTTGGAACCCGGGCGGCCTTCCACCAGCGCTTGGGACTTGTCAACAAACGTGTCGGGAAGCGGATCGCTGCCCACATAGCTGACGGAAAGGGTTTTGCCCTGCTCCTCGAGCACGAAATCGGTATGTCCAGCGGAGTGATGGATGCTGCCGGGAGCCACCGTGCCCGCCAAACGCATGCGGTGATTGCGCGCGGATCCCTGGAGTTGCTGGTATTCGGCGATGGTGTGGTAGTAGGTCTTGCTCTCGCCGTAGCCCATCCAAGCCAGGAAAGCCAGCGAAACGACGATTACGCCGATACCCACGCCAAATTTAGCCCGATTCGGCACAAATCACTCCTTCTGCAGCCCGCCAGACTGCAATCTTACCATAATCAACAGCATGTGCGGGTCACTCACAGTTTCAGTTAACCCATCACCCTCCGCAGTGACTTCCGTCACAAAAGCTTTCGGGTTCAAAGCAGAGTCCCTGTGGCAAGGCTGCGGCGAAACCCCTCCATTTCGCTCTCACTGGGGCTGCGATCGAGCGCTAATGGCCCGTAAGAGCCTGTGAATACAGGAGATCCTAAAGCTGCTTCGCTGAACTTCCCTGCTAGGGTGGTCAATTCCCTGGAAAAAAGCACCAGCCGCTTGGGCTTGAGGGATCTGCGGATGCGTACGATCACGGCCGGCAGCTGTATGTCGAGGAGTAGTTGAGCGTCGGCGGGCGACACGCCCGACTCCAAGGGGCACTCCAGAACATACGTGAGCAGGAAGCCCCCCTTCTGGAAGTCTGTGAGGATGGCATCAGTTGACCTCCCTGCCCTTGAGATTCGCAACGTGTCCAGCAAGTTGGCCGCTTCACCCTGGTAGTTCCCTTCCGGGCAATAGAGAAAGGCGGCGTCAGCTCCGGGCGCAATGCCGCCGAGCAGAAGCGCCTGGATGTGTACGGGACGGTAGCGCGTGGTCCATTCCAGCCGCTGCAGCCGCCGCGCAAGATGCGCCGGCGAGGCCGACTGGCCACAGCCGTCGCATGAGAGCGAAAGTGGCGTTGTCATGAGCCTTTAGAAAGCGTAGTCCAATCAGAAAGATGCTGCAAATGGAGGCGGGGGAAAGGGCGAATAGGGGTGCGCCTGCTTCTTTCGGGAGTGTCTAGGTGATTGCCGAAAGTACTGCCGTGAATATTACTTGGAGACGGCGGCGGCTGAGGACGCGGGCAACTTGGAGCGCAGGCACCACTTCAGTTCCTGGCTCAAATCGGTGATTTCCATGCCGGGCATCACGATGAACTTGCAGGACTGCATTTCGCGGGGTTCGTCGTCATCCGGCAATTGGCAGCTCACGCGACAATACTGACAATCCTGATTCCAGCAGAACCGCCCGTAAGGGATCGTCTCGGGGCTGATGAATTGAAAGCAGCGCAGCAGCGAATTGCGCTCGGGAACCTGAAACTTCTTTCCCATGATGGTGATCTCGACCAACTTTTCGTACGGACGAAACGGTTCCGACATGATTGTGCCCTGCTCCCTGTGCACTGCGTCTGGCGGCACCGCGCGGACTCCCCCGAGCCTGTGAATCGCGCGATGCTTTATCAGGTTAGTGCGGAGAATGGGCGCGAACAACGTCGGGATGGGCGGCGCGTGGCTAATGTGGTACGGGGGGTTGGATGGCGGGTGGATTGCGCCGCTGGAAACGCGCGGCCGGATGCAGGCTTAAGCAGTGTGCCGGTTGAAATCGCAGAGGGATTCATCGCACTAAAAGCGTGCGATGGAAAACCGTACCTCCGCGCCGCAGCCCGACGCGCCATAACGCGGCGCGGAAGAGAAGAACCGGGCTGCTACGGCCGGAATGACAAACTCTGGAAGTTGAACGACCAAAAGAGCTACGGCTCGCCGAAATGAGGTACGGTTAGCGGATGATGTCGAAAAACTGGCACATGTGGCGGTACTTTTCGTAGCGCGCGCGGACCAGTTCTTTCGCGGACTGGTTGGTCAGCACGAGGAGCTGTTTTTCAAGGACTTCGGCAAAGAGTTTCGCGGCGGCTTCGTGATCGTTGTGGGCGCCGCCGTCGGGCTCGCGAATAATTTCGTCAATGATCCCCAATTCGTGCAGGTCGTTGGCCATGATCTTCATGGCGATGGCCGCGGTTTCCGCTTTGGTGGAATCGCGCCAAACGATGGAGGCGCACCCTTCGGGCGAAATCACGGAGTAAAAGGCGTTCTCCATGATGTTGACGCGATCGCCGACGGCCACGGCCAGCGCTCCGCCGGAGCCGCCTTCTCCCGTGACGGTAACGATGATGGGGACGGGCAGGCGCGCCATCTCTCGCAAATTGCGCGCGATGGCTTCACCCTGCCCGCGCTCCTCGGCGTCAATGCCGGGATACGCGCCGGGCGTGTCAATGAAACACAACACCGGGCGGCCGAACTTTGCGGCGAGTTGCATCACGCGCAGGGCCTTGCGGTAACCTTCGGGCTTGGGCTGGCCAAAATTGCGCATGACGCGCTGTTTGGTGTCGCGGCCCTTCTGATGGCCGATCACGGCAACGGGCCGCCCGCGGAATTTACCCATGCCGGCGATGAGGGCTTTGTCATCCCAAAAACCGCGATCGCCGTGCAGCTCGATGAAATCGGTAATCAGCAGGTTGATCCAGTCCAGCGTGTAGGGCCGCTGGGGGTGCCGCGCGATCTGCGCTCGTTGCCACGGGCCCATATGGGAGTAGAATTCGCGGCGGAGTTCCAGCACCTGCTGCTTCAGGCGTTCGACTTCGGCCTCGCCTTCATCGTTGGCCGCCAGGCGCCGCAACTCCTCGACGTCCTTTTCCAAACGCTCAATTTCGCGCTGGCGGTCAATCGTGGTTGTGCCCTTCTTCTCTTTATGTGCTGCGCACATTACGCCACCATCTGGATCGCCTGCTGGCCGCAAATCTGCCGCACGGCGTCAATGAGTTCCTGCTTGATGCGAATCTTTTTCTGCGACTGCAAAAGCGCCACCTTGCCGTCGGGCGAGAGCAGCTCAAACACTACCGTACTTGGCCCCGGCGCGCTTGCAAATAAATTATCGAGCTGCTCGAGAGTGCTTTCGTCCAGCCGCGCGAGATCCAGGCGCACCCGGAATTCGGAGGCAGCGCGCTCCGCAATGTCCGCGACACGCCGGGCTTCTTGCAGGGAGAGGCGCGTCCCCGCTTCTTCCACCTGCACGCGAACCTTCAGGAGCAGCGGCTCGCCGCGCTTCAGGATATTTTCCAACCGGGCGAAGCTCTCTGGAAACGCCAGGAGCTCCTGCACGCCGGTCATGTCCTGGAGCGTGTAGATGGCCCAGCGCGCGCCCTTCCTGGAGCGCATGGGGCGCGTCCCGACGATGAGCCCCGCCACGTTGATCTCTTTGCCGTTGCGCTGCCCTTCCACTTCTTCCAGCGAAAGTGTGCCGAGTTCCTTCAATCGCGCGATATATTTCTCCAGCGGGTGGCCCGACACATAAAAGCCCAGCATGGCGTATTCGCTGGCCAGGCGCTCTTCTTCGCTCCACGGGGCGGCTTCGCGCAACTCGAAATGCACCTTGGGCTCAGCTGTGCCGCCGCCGAAGAACAAACCGTGCTGCCCCGATTCCTTGCTGCGCGCGGCACGCTGTATCGCCGCCACGGCTTCGTCCACGGAAGCGACCATCGGTTCGCGCGGCCCCAGCGAATCCATAGCGCCGGACTTGATCAGGCTTTCAAAGACGCGCTTGTTCAGGAATCGCGGCTCGATGCGTTCGCAGAAATCGTAAAGAGACTTGAATTCGCCCTGCGAAAGACGCGATTCGCGAATCGCCTTGGCGGTGTTCTCGCCGACATTCTTGATGGCCGCCAGGCCGAAGCGGATGGAATCGCCCACCGGCGTGAAATAGAGATCGCTCTCATTCACGTCCGGCGGCAGGATGGAGATGCCCATGCCACGCGCCTCGTTGATGTACTTCACGACTTTTTCGGTGTTGCCGGTTTCCGAGGTGAGCAGTGCCGCCATGAATTCCACGGGATAATGCGTTTTCAGGTAAGCGGTCTGGTAGGCGAGCAGGGCGTAGGCGCAGGAGTGCGACTTGTTGAAGCCGTAGCCCGCGAATTCCTCCATCAGGTCGAAGATGCGTATGGCCTTCTTTTCGGAAATCTTGTTTTTCTCGCATCCGGCCAGGAATTTAGCGCGCTGGGCCGCCATTTCCTCTTTTTTCTTCTTGCCCATGGCGCGGCGCAGAATATCCGCTTCGCCGAGAGAAAAACTCGCCAGGGCGTTGGCAATCTGCATCACCTGTTCCTGATAGAGGATGACACCGTAGGTCTCATCGAGAATATCTTTACACTGCGGCAATTCGTAGCTGACCTTCGTTTTGCCCTGTTTGCGATTGATGAAGTCATCGATCATACCGCCCTGGATGGGGCCGGGGCGGTAAAGGGCGTTAAGCGCGGTCAGGTCTTCGATGCGCGTGGGGTGATAACGGCGGAGGATGTCGCGCATGCCGTGGGATTCAAACTGGAAGATGGCCGTGGTATCGCCGCGGGAGAAGAGCTTGTAAGTGGCTTCGTCGTCGAGCGCAAGATTGTCAAGTTCGATTTTGACGCCGCGGTTCTGCCGGACCATTTTGACGGCGTCGTGCAGCACGGTGAGCGTGGTCAGGCCGAGGAAATCCATCTTCAGCAAGCCGATGCGCTCCAGCGCGTTCATGTCGTACTGCGTGGTGACTTCGTCGCGATTGGTCTTGTAAACGGGAACGAGTTCGGTGAGTGGTTGCGGCGAAATGACCACCCCGGCCGCATGCGTGGAGGCGTGCCGCGCCAGGCCTTCCAGGCGCAAGGCCACCTTCATCAGGTCGCCCAGCTTTGCGTCGCTTTCAATCGCGGCTTTCAACTGGGGCGATTCTTCGAGCGCGGTTTTCAGTTCGATGCCCAGGGTGGTGGGCACGAGCTTCGCCAGGCGATCCACTTCGCCGTATGGAATGTCCATGGCGCGGCCCACGTCCTTGATGGCGGCTTTGGCGGCCATGGTGCCGAACGTGATGATTTGCGAGACATTCTCCCGGCCGTATTTGTGGGTGACATAGTCAATCACTTCGCCGCGCCGCCGCATGCAGAAATCGATGTCAATATCGGGCATGGAGACGCGTTCGGGGTTCAGGAAGCGTTCAAACAGCAGGTTGTACTGCAGCGGATCCACGTCCGTGATGCGCAGCGCATAACTCACCAGACTGCCCGCTGCCGAACCGCGACCCGGGCCCACGGGAACTTCCTGAGCTTTGGCGTAGTGAATGAAATCCCAGACGATCAGGAAGTAGCCCTCGTAGTGCATCTTCTTGATCATCTCGATTTCAGAGGAGAGGCGCCGCTCGTACTCGGCAAGAGGATTGCGTAAAGCACGCTGCTGGGAGAGGCGTTCGAGGTAAGGCACGCGCTGGGCAAAGCCTTCGCGGGCCATCTTCTCAAAATAACTGCCGGGCGTGTGGCCTTCGGGAACTTTGAACTCCGGCAAGGCGTTCGGAATGTGGTCAATCTTGACGTTGCAGCGCGCGGCGATGTCCACCGTGCGGCTGAGCGCGTCCGGCACCTCTTGGAAGACCTTGGCCATTTCCGCGGCGGTCTTGAAGTAGAACTGGTCGGTGGCGAATTTCATGCGATGCGCGTCGCTCATGGTCTTGCCGGTCTGGATACAGAGCAGCACTTCCTGCGCGTGCGCATCTTCGTGGTGCAAATAGTGGCAATCGTTGGTGACCACCAGCGGGATGCCGGTTTCTTTGGAGAGGCGGACCAGTTCGCGGTTGACGCCCTGCTCGATCTCCAGGCCCTGGTCCTGTATTTCCAGGAAGAAGTTTCCTTTCCCGAAAATGTCGCGCAGCTTGTAGGCATTTTCGCGGGCCAGGTCAAGTTTTTCTTCCACCACGCATTCCGTCACCGGGCCGCGCAGGCAGGCGGAGAGAGCGATAAGTCCCTTGCTGTGCTTCGAGAGAAGATCGTAATCAATGCGCGGCTTGTAGTAGAACCCTTCGAGGAATCCGGCGGAAACCAGCTTGATCAGGTTGTGGTAGCCCTCCAGGTTCTCGCACAGGAGCACCAGGTGATTACTGCCGCGCGTGCCGGGTTCCATTTCGCCGCGCTCGCCACCGCCGCCATTGGGAGGCCCGGCTTTTTCGCCGCGGTCGTGGCGGCTGCCCTTGGCGACATAGACTTCGCAGCCGATGATGGGCTTAACATCGCGTTTGCTGGCTTCATGGAAGAAATTGGCGGCGGCAAACAGGTTGCCGTGGTCGGTAACGGCCACGGCCGGCATTTTCTGACGCGAGGCTTCGTCGAGAAGCTCGGAAATTTCGCAAGCGCCGTCCAGCAGGCTGTAGTCTGTGTGGAGGTGCAAGTGAACAAACTGCGGATTGCCCATGGAAGTTGATTGTAAATCGCCGCACGCGGAAATGCGAACGGCTTTCTCGCGTTTCCCACAGCGCGCCACAACAGCCTGCTGAAGAGCTGGGATAAGTTGTCATCCCGCTTGCCCCGAGTTTCGAGGGGAGCAAAGCGAGGGATCTGCTTTTCGTAAAAGATCAGGAAAAAGCAGGTTCCTCACCCCGTTCAAAAACCGAACGGGGCTCGGAATGACAATTGTTCAGGGTAAAAAGCTATTTCTTAGGCTTGGCTCTCTTCGCACTGTTGGCTTTTTGCGCGGCCATGAGCCTGGCCTTGGTTGCGCCTTTGTCCGCACCGCCGTGTTTCACCGCCGCCGCTGCGCCCGGGGCCGTCTTTTCGCCGCCCTTGGCGGCCTTCTTTTCCTTTTCTTTTTTCTTGGGCGCTTCCTTGATGCCGGATAGCCTGCGCAGCATTTTTATGCGCTCTTCGGGCGTCTTGCCGCGCCCGTTCAATTGCGCGGCAAATACTTCCTGTACCACATGATCGAACCGCGGCCCGCGCGGCATACCTAGCGCTTCCAGTTCGTTGCTCACGGCGGTCAGCGCCATGCGGATCGGGCGCCACTTATGCAGAAATGCTTTCAACTTGGACAGCGTCGCCGAATTGTTCGATTCGGCCAAGAGATAGGCCACGTATTCCATCGAAAGCTTTTCGATGTAGCGGTAAGCTTCGATGGGCGTTTTCGTCTTTCTCCCTGCCAGGTCCTTCTGAATTTCGTGAGCCTTGTCGGGAAAATCCTCGATCACCTCGATTTCCGCGGACCGACAGCCGAGCTTGGAGAGCAGATGGCTGGCATCGCGGTCCTTCAGCCGGCCAAGAATCGCCAGCATCATCGGCGTAGCCAGGCGCGGGCGGAATCCCGCCATAAACAAGTCATCGCGCACTTTGATCATGCGATTGATGGCTTCGTAATCCGGGTGCTTCTTGGCTAGCAGCGGATGCACGCGGTCCAACAGGTGGTGCGCTTCCCAATCCTTCAAGGTGAGATGCGGGCGCTCTTCCTTCGCCAGGGCGCGCAACTCCTCGCCCGCATCCTCGGGCGTGATGGTATGGTGGAGTTCCCTTTCGATGGCGAGATTGAACCATTCCTGAGTGCGCGATTCGAGCTTGTAGCCCATGCGCGCGGCAAGGCGCAAAGCGCGCAGCAGGCGCACGGGCTGATTGGTGAAGCTGTGAATCGTGAGCGCGCGCACTTCGCCGTGCTCGATGTCCGAAAGACCGTTGGTGGGATCAAGGAGCAAACCGCGCGAGGCCGGATTCAGCGAGATGGCGATGGCGTTCAGGGAAAAATCGCGCCGCCGGAGATCCTCCATGATGGTGGACCAGCGGATCTCGGGCCTCGTGCCCGGGCGTACATAGTAATCATCGCGCGCCGCGGAGAGGCTGCCTTCGTAATCGCCGGTGAAGAGAATCTCGACGTGGCGCAGTTTTTCGTCTTCGGAAATGACCTTGGCGCCGCCCTTTTCCAGTTCCCGCGCCATCTTGGAGGGGTTGCCCTCCACGCTGAAATCGAGGTCGCGCAGGGTGGCGCCGGTAATCAGGTCGCGCACCGTGCCGCCGGTGAGATAGATATTGAAGCCCATGGCCGCGGCCAACTCCTGCACGCGCAGCATGGCCGCGCGCTGTTCGGGCGAGAGCCGGCTTTCCAGCAAAAACATGTAGTCTGGCATTGCGCTCCTTCCGCTTCAGGGTGGTCATGCCCAAGAGGGCTGCCGCACCCGCGATGCGTTGCTGCCCGCGCGCTAAGCGCGCGGGTGATGTGCCTTGTAAATCTGCTTCAGTCGTTCCTCCACGACGTGGGTATAGATTTGCGTCGTGGAAATATCTGAATGGCCCAGCATCAACTGGACGGAGCGCAGATCCGCGCCGCGTTCCAGCAGATGCGTTGCAAAACTGTGGCGCAGCATGTGCGGCGTCAACCCCGTGCGCATGCCGGCTTGCCTGCCATACGCCGAGAGAATCTTCCAGACGCCCACGCGGCTCAGGGGCCCGCCGCGCCGGTTGATGAAGAGCGTGGAAACGTTCTGTTGTTTCGCATTCCCTAGAAGCTTGGGGCGCGCGTCGCGCAAATATCGTTCCACAAGGGCGATCGCCTTCCTGCCAATGGGCACGATGCGTTCCTTATCCCCTTTGCCGATGCAGCGCACGCAGCCCGCGGCGCGGTCCATATCCATGACGCGCAACCCCACCAGCTCGGAAACACGCAATCCGGTGGAGTACAGCACCTCAAGCATGGCGCGGTCACGCAGCCCCGCGGGCTGCTTTTCGTCCGGCTGCGCCAGGAGCTTCTCGACTTCCTCGAGGCGCAGATAGCCGGGCAGGGAGCGGCGAATCTTCGGCGATTCGAGGTTCAAGGAAGGATCTTCGGTGCGCAACTCCTGCACCAGGGTAAAGCGAAAGAAATTGCGCATCGTGACCAGGTTGCGCGCCACGGTGCGGCTCTCCAGCTTTTGGCGGTACAGGCTGGCCAGAAAATCGACCAAGTCGTCACGCGTAACGCTTTCCACGGTGAGCTTCTTCTTTTTTCCGAATTCGTCGAATTTCAGCAGGTCGCTCCGGTACGCCGAAACGGTGTTGGGCGACAGCCCCTTCTCCACCCTCACGTGGGTCAAAAACGCCGCGATGGCCACTGCAATTTCCATCAGGTTCCCGCCAATCCTTCCGCGGCTCCCGGCCGCCGCATGGCCACACCGTAGACCTCTTCGATTTCAGGGCAGCGGAAAATCCACGTCAGCCCCACATAGAGCAGCGTCGCTCCCAGGATCATGGCCGTGAACACCATCAGTTGAATGGAAAAGGCGCCCTGCAGAAGATTCTTCGCGTAATAATTGGCAATCATGCAGCCCGCGCCCATGATCACCGAGCACAGCGAAATCTTGCTGATGGAGCGCAGAATATCCAGCATGCCCAGCGAGCCATAGCGCAAACGGAAGATGATAAACAGTGTGAAAAAGTCGAAAAAGGTGGCCAGCGCCGTGGCCAAAGCCGGCCCACCGTTCTGAAACCGCCGGAACAGGAATTGCAGGAAAATGATGTTGAGGACGATGTTTAGCACGAAAGAAATGGAGGCCACGATCACGGGAGTTTTGGTATCGCGCGCGGAATAAAATGCGGGCACGATCAGCTTGACGCACGCCAGTGCCGGCAAGCCGATGGCGTAGTACAGCAGCGGACGCGCGGTCAGCCGCGTGGATTCCGCGACGAACTGCCCGTGCTGGAAGAGCACGCGGATGATCGGTTCGCGCAAAATCATCAGGCCCATTGCCGCGGGCACCGTGATGTACGCCACGATGCGCACCGCGAAGGTGAGCGTCTTCTTCAACCCCTCGTAATTATTGGCGGCCGCATGGTGCGCCATCATCGGCAAAATGGCCGTGGCCACAGCGATGGCGTAGCCGCCGAGCACGAGTTCCATGACACGGTCGGCCACGTACAGTGCCGTCAGGCTGCCGCGAGGCATGCGCGCGGCCTTGGCAAAGTAGGTGTCCACGAAAAAATTGATCTGCGAGATTCCCAGCCCGAAGAAGCGTGGGAACATCACACGGGCCACGCTGCGGATCCCCGGATGCGAAAACGAGATGCCGAAGTCAAAGCGCATGCCGCGCCTGACCATCTGCGGGATCAGGATTAGGAATTGCAGCGCTCCGCCGACCAGCACGCCCACGGCCAGCGATACCGCCGGGCTCTGGAAGTAACGCCAAACCATGGCGGTAGAAAATGCGATGATGGAAAGGTTCAACAGCACGGTGGTGGAAGCAGGCAGGGCGAAATGGCCGAAGCAGTTGAGAATGCCCATGCCCAGGGCCGCGAGCGCCACGAAAAAGAGATAGGGGAAGATAATCCGGTTCAGGGCGATGGCTTCGCCCATATCGACCGTTGTGGGAAACGGCGCAATCACCTGGCGCGAGAAGATCACTCCGAGCACGGTGATGACGGCCAAAACCAGCGCCAGGGTCCAGAAGAGCTTGTTGGCGAACTCCCAGAGCTCTTCTTTCGAGCGTTCCCGCATATACGTGGTGAAGACGGGAACGAAGGAAGCGGCGACCGTGCCCTCTCCGACTAACCGCCTGAAAAGATTGGGGATGCGGTAGGCCAGGACAAAAGAGTCGGCGCTCAGCGTGGTGCCGAGGAGAAGCACGATGCGTTGGTCACGGAAGTAACCGAGAACTCGGCTTACAATCGTTACCAACGAAATGATCGATGCCGACTTCAGAATCTCTTTTTTCTCGGACAAGGCCTGGCTCTCAGGACCTAAACCCAATAAAAACAATGGGTTGACAGGAAAAACGTGTTTAAATTAACATAACTTCAATCATTCTGCAATGGTTTCGTCACCAGAAACGGAAAATTTCAGTTTGAAAACGCGCACCCCAGCCACGACCCACAAAAAAGTGGTGATTGAACTCCTAGACCGCAAGGCCATCCGCGGTTTCCTCAACCCGTCGCGGCTGGCCCACGCCGAGGTGCTGGAACTCCTCACCCCGGACGGCGAGCGTGAGGCGATCGAACTCACCAAGGTGCGCGCCGTTTACTTTGTCCGCGATCTGAAGGAAGCCTTCGAGCCAGAACGCAAGTCGTTCCTGAGTCGTCCGAAGCTCGATGGCCTGTGGGTCAAGCTCCGCTTCCAGGACGGCCAAATCCTGGAAGGAGTGATTCCCAACGACCTGCTGACGTTCCTCGACAACGGCCTGCACCTCACCACGCCCGATTTCAATTCCAATACCGACCGCATCTACGTGCCGCGCTCGGCCCTGGCGGAATTGACCGTCCTCGGCGTAGTCGGCATCGCCCGCCGCAAGCCCGCTGCAGCCGCAGCGGTGGCACAACCCCGCCTCTTCAACGAATAAGTCGGTGTTGAATTAGTTTCCGAGTGGCCCGTAATCCTTCCTCAATCGGCGCAGAGCGACAACGACGGAGTGCCCTGGTTCCACTTGCAAACCGCGAGCATTCAGAGAATGATCATTTCATTGCCAATGCAAATTGCTCGAACACTGGTGACATTACCTGAGGAGGTCACCGCTCACTACTTGGCGATCTTGGGAGTCGCGCGAAGAGAACCGAGCTTCGAGGCCCTTCGCGAGCTTCTGGCAGCCCACCTCACCCGCATCCCGTTCGAGAATATTGCCAAGCTTTATTACCGCAAACGTTTGGGATTGGTGAACCTGCCGGAAATTAAGCTTTATCTCGATGGTATCGATAACCACCATTTTGGTGGTACCTGCTATTCCAACAATTACCACTTCTATCTGTTGCTTCGCACCCTGGGATACGAAGCGAAATTGTGCGCTGCTGACATGAAGACTCCGCAAGTTCACGCGCTGAACATGATCATGATTGAAGGGCGAGAGTACCTGGCAGACACGGGTTATGCCGCTCCGCTGCTGGAGCCCATTCCTCGCGACCTGGCGGCGGATTATGAAACCATATTGGGTCGGGACCGCTATGTGCTGAAGCCGCAAGACGCCAATGGCTGTTCGCGCCTTGAACTGTTTCGTGATGGAGTCTTGCACCACGGTTATCTCGCGAAGCCGGAGCCCAAGACAATTGAAGATTTCAGTACAGTGATTGCTGTATCGTTCTCTGCCGATGCAACGTTTCTGAATTCGATCTTGTTGGTGCGATTCTATCCAGGTCGTTCCGTCCTCATTCACAATCTTGCACTCGTCGAATCGGAAGGAAACAAATCAACAGTGCATGCGTTGGCAAATCGTGACGAGCTAATTGCCGCAATTGAACAGCACTTTGACATGACGCGGGAGATTGTCAGCGAGGCAGTAGGTCAACTCGGCCATTTGCAGGATGCCTGGAATTAGCCATTGCGTGATCCGAAACGGCCCAATTGCCCAATGATGGGCTCCCCATTGTTTAGACTTTTCTGGGCCTCGCGTTGGCCCGCGCCTTGCAGGCTTTGGTTCCAGTGTGGCCTCGGATCTTTCATGGGACAACACAGATTCGGAGCGTGTTGTCGGCAAGCCTGAAGTTACGATTCTTCTGGTGCTAACTTCCGGTTGGCCCGTAATCCGGCTCAATGTCGGTGAGTGAGTTGGCGATTTGTCATACTTTCAGAAACTAAGCCCACAGAAACCAACGACGACTGAAGAGTGTGCGTTGATCAAGACCGGCCTGCGGCCCTTGGTCTGCCTTCGCAAAAGCCCCGTGGATCTTTGCGGTGTGACTGGGGTCACTGAATTCGTTGCACAGCTGAGCTAAATCGCACATGTCGTTCCCCGAAGAGCCTTTCCCTTCACCCGATGCCGGCCCTCCGCTGAATCGACCAGGAGTCTCGTCATGGCATCGCAATCATTCAGCATTGAGTCAACCGTTCTCCAGGCAGAAGACGAATGGATCCGGCAGTCCTGCGGATTCTACGCATGCCCCGTATGCAAGCAGGATCTGGAACCGGTGCACCACGGGCTTTCCTGCCGTGTCTGTGCGAGGACCTACCCCATCCTGAGCGGGATTCCCGACTTCATCGTGGTCAACCTCGAAGAGAGCAGGAACCGATCTCTGCGCGTCGTCGGAAAGAAGGACTCTCGCCCCCTGCTTGACTTTATGGCATCCGTCTACGAAACCTGGGTGTATCCGGCCGTGTGCAACCTGTATGGCGGATGGCACAGCACGTCCTTAAAACAGCTGGCACATGACGTCTCCGACATTGTGGGATCGCGTGACGGGGTCATTCTAGACGCGGCCTGCGGCCCGGGAACCTACGGGCGCCGCATTGCTTCTGCGTCAAGGACCATTCTTGGCATTGATATCTGCATGAGCATGCTGCGGCGGGGCGCCCATTATGTCGAAAGGGGGCATATTCCCAACGTTCACTTCGCCCGTGCTACAGTGGAGGCGCTGCCGTTTCGGGTTGGCCTGTTCGACGCCGCCATCTGTGCAGGATCGCTGAACCACTTCTCCGACACGGTCCTCGCTTTGCGCGAGATCAACCGCACCATGAAAGTCGGAGCGCCGCTGGCGGTGATGTGCTTTGCCCTCATCAACTCGGGCCTCATCAAATACAAATCGATACGAGACCGCGCGGAGAAAGGCGGCGGTCACATTCACAGCGTCGCTGATCTCCAGCGCTATGTGGTCGAAGCAGGTTTTGAGGGCTTTTCTTCCCATGCGTATGGCTCCATCCTTGTGTTCGGCGCCCGCAAAAGGCCGGCAGAGCATTAGAAGAGCGGTCTAGCTCGAATAGCCAGCAGGACGAAAGTGGACGCTTGTTCCAAAGCCTCGAATGGCGATAGCAGGGCCAATGCACTCATTGATGAAGTTCTGGGAGTATCGTCGGCTATCCGGAAACTAACCTGGTGGCAACAAATTCTGCTGCTGCACTTCCCTTTTGGCGCTGCGCGAACCTCGAAGTGTTCGCGGGCAAAGCATTTATTTGATTGCGAGCCAGCTATTGTAAATGGCCTGCTGCTGCGCGGTGGGATGCTCCACGGGCTTGAGCGAGTATGTGTAGTAGGGGTTAGACACGAGCGCGAGCGGGAACTCCCGCATTTGACCGAGGCGTTGCACGAGCACGCGCACGGTAACGCCCGGCTTGTACGCGGCGATGAGAGCTTCGACATCCTCGGTGGAGATGGCGCGGCCGTCGAGGGCGACGATCACGTCGTCCTTGTCGAGGCCGGCGGATTCGGCCGGGCCGCCGGGAGTGATGTTCTTGATCGCAGTAGTGCCATTGTCCTGCTTCGCGAGGGTGAGGCCAGCCCAGGATTTCGAGGCGTCGAGTTTCTTCTCGACGGCTACACCCGCGTAGGCAAAGTAGGTTTCGTACGGAATGGGGTCTTTCCCGCTGATGTAGCGGCGGAAGATGTCGCTCACGTCCTGACCGGCGATTTCCGATGCGGCGTGCACTGCGTCGTCCGGCTCAAAGCCGGGCTTAGGCAGTGCATAGCGGGAGTACAGCAGGCGCATCCAGTCGTCCAGCGATTTCTGGTTGTTGGTGTCCTGACGAATGGCGAAGTCCAAGATGTGGCCCATGATCTGCCCGCCGTTGTAGTAGGAATACGAAGTATTGGAAAGATTGTTGTCCTGGCCGATGGTTCTGAGGCCGAAGAACCAGGTGTCCCAACTGGTGTCCTCAATGCTGCGCTCGCTGCGGCCGGGGAGCCTCTCGTAGTCCGTGATGAGCCGGGCGATGCCGTCAAGATACTCTTGCGGTTTGATGAGGCCGGCGCGAGCGAGTGCGAGAGAACCGTAGTAGCTGGTGAGTCCCTCGGAAATCCAGAGCGAGGGAGTATGCACCATCTGCGAATAGTCGAAGGGGCCAAGCGGGCGGGGGCGAATGCGCTTGACGTTCCAGGCGTGGAAGAATTCGTGGGCGGAGACGGAAAGCTTGAGGGTGTATTGCGTGCCGCGCCCGGGGACCGGCTCGGTGCTGTCCATGTCTTTTGAGAAATTGATCTGCGTGGAATTCAGATGTTCGAGCCCGCCGCCGGCCTTGGGCCAGACGTGGAACAGAAAATAATAGTCCTTGAATGGGGCGGCCTGCGCGCCGCTGCCCGCTACAGGCTGGAAGATGGGAACAATGGTGTCCACGATCTTCTGCAAGTCAGCTGTGAATTGCGCGGTGTCCTTGCCGCCCATGACGTCGTGGAAGATGACGTGATAAGTGCTGCCGAGGACTACAAAATCCTTCTCGGCGAAGTCGGAGATTTCGAGAGGGGTATCGGCGAACCAGTCATAATTTTCGGCGCGAAACGTGTGGTCGGAGGTGTGCTCCATGCCGGTGGCAACTTTCCAGCCGGAGGGCACGTCAATGGAGAGCTCGATGGGGCGCTCTTTGCCGCCGACGAGATACATCCAGGCGGCGGGGCCGGCGATGAAGGCGTGGCGGTCGTCATACTGGCCCATGTTGTTTTGCAGGGTGTTGGCGTAGACCTGGTAATCGATGGTGACGGCGGTGGCGCCGGCCAGGTCAACGCGCCAGGTCTGGCTGTCGGTCTTGTGCCAGGCGAGTTCCCGGCCGTCGGCGCTGTGGGCGCGAAAACGTTGCACGTTGGCGGCGTAGTTTTCGATCCCATACGCGCCGGGCGCCCAGTCGGGCATGGCGAAATCGGCGGCGGCTCCCCTGAGTACGTCGGCGTGGACTGTGACGTCCATCAGATGCGTGTTGGGGCGCTCAAATCGAAGTTGGTAGTGGAGCGGAGCGGGTCCGGCAGCGATCGAAGACGCCACGAAGAAAAGCAGGGCGGCAAGCATCGAAGCATGAATGAGGCGGCGCAGCACAAGCATAAACCCTCCTAAGAATCCAAGCTGGCATTAGCGGGAATCGGACGGCGCGGGAATTGTAGCAGCTTTTCGGCGCTTCTCGCCGCAACGGATGACGCCGCAGGGCTCCGCGCCTCTTCAACGAATAAACCAGCTCCGGGTCAGTTTCCAGGCAGCGGGCTCAGCGCACTGGGTTGCCATCGGCGTCGATCTTGTGCACTTCGCCGATGTTCAGTTCGCGGATGCCCGCTTCGACCTTGCTCATGTCGCCCACCACCACCCAGATGAGATGGCTGGGCAGGATGTACTTTTTGGCGATTTCGTTGGCGGTGCCTGGTGTAACCGCCAACACCTTCTGCGTGTAGGTATTGTAAAAGTCCTCCGGCAAGTTGTATTGCAGGATGGTGCCGTAAGCGCCGGAAAGCTGCTGGACGGTCTCAAACGTTCCGGGGAGACCGAGGGTGGCGTTGGACTGCTCGTCCTTGAGCTCAGCCTCCGTAATCGGTTTGCTGCCCACGATGTTTTTGTACTCCGCCACGAGTTCCGCCAAGGACTCCTTGGTCTTGTCCGTCTGCACAGGTGAAATACTGAAGTAGGGACGCTCGCCACGGGCTGGCAGCAGGCGGGAGCCCACGCCGTACGACCAGTGCTTGTCCTCGCGCAGATTCATGTTGATGCGTGAACTGAAGTTTCCTCCGAAGATGTCATTCACCATATCCAACGGCACTTCGTTGGGATCGTTGTACGGTGGGGCGAGTTGCGCGGCGACGATCAAGCTCTGCCCGGAGCCGGGGCGATCAATCAGATAGACCACATCTTTCTCCGGCTCTGGAACCTGCGGGATCGCCTGCTTGGCCACTTCACCGGGCTTCCATGAGCCGAAGAGTTTTTCGAGCTTGGGTGTGATCTCAGCCAAAGTCGTGTCGCCAACGATGAGCAACGTGGCGTTGTTCGGCTTGTACCAGGCGTCGTGGAATTTGGCGAGATCCTCGCGGGTCATCTTGCTCACGCTGGCTTCGGTGCCCGTGCCGATGAAAGCCGCAGTGTAGGGATGTCCTTTGCCGTAAAGCAGAGTGGGCACAACGCGCAGAGCCATGGAGCTGGGCGTGACCTTCTCCCGCTGAATGGCGGCCAGGCGATCCTTCTGCAAACGGGCGAACTCCTTTTGCGGGAAGGCAGGATGCAGGATTAGATCGGCATAGATTTCGAGAGCCTTGTCCAAATTGATCTTGAGGGCGTTGAGATCGACGGACGCGTAGTCCAGGTTGGCGCCGGCCGAGAATTCGGCGCTCAGCGATTCCAGTTCTTCGCCGATTTTCAGCGAGTCGCGTGTGGGCGTGCCCTCTTCGAGCATGCGCTGCGCGAAGCTGCAAGTTCCCCGAGCATCGCTGGGATCCGCGGCGTAACCGCTTTCCAGCAGCAGCGAGAAGTTCACCACTGGCGCGGTGTGGCGCTCCGCGAGAACGATTTTCAGGCCGTTGGAGAGCGTAGCCTTCTGCATTGGAGGAAGATTCAGCGACATCGCGGAGCCAAGTGCGGGCTCCTTCGAACGATCGATGGGGGCAGTTGTTTTCAGATTAGTGGGATACGGCTGCACTTCCAAAACATAATCACCGTCGGACAGCCAGTCGTTTGCGGCCTTTTTCACCGTGGCGGGTGTAGCTGCTTGGATGCGCTTAAGATACTCCTTGTAACCATCAGGATTCCCGGTGAAAGTCTGGTAACGGGCGAGGATGTCACTCTTGCCGTTGAAGCCGCCGATGCGCTCCATGGTCCGCACGTACTGGCCGAAGATTTGCGTTTTGGCGAGTTGCAGTTCGGCTTCCGTAGGTCCGTTCTTCAGGAAATTCTGCAGCTCCTCATCCGCGGCTGCTTCCACTTTTTTCAGGTCCGCGCCCGGCTTCGCGGTCAGGGTGAAATCAAACTGACCGGCGATCTCGTTGTTGCCATCGTTTGCGGTGGCGCTGGTGGCCGTCTGATCTTTGTAAACCAGGCGCTTGTAGAGCCGCGACGTCTTACCCCCGCCGAGCATCTGCGCTGCCAGATCCAGCAAGGCCTCTTCCGGTGAAGCCGTCTGGGGCACGTTCCAGACGCGATAGAGACGCGCCTGCGGCACGCGATCCTGCACCCAGTCCCGATGCGTGCCAGTCCGTTTGGCCACCCAAACCTTCTGATGGTCGATGGGCGGGCCCGGGGGGATTCCGCCGTAATACTTTTCCACTTTTTCTCGCGCCACTTCTGGAGTGATGTCACCCGCGATGACGAGGGTGACATTGTTCGGGCCGTAATAGGTTTTGAACCACTCCTGGACATCGGCGAGAGAAGCGGCGTCCAGATCCTTCATGGAGCCGATGACCGTCCAGGAATAAGGATGGCCCGCCGGATACGTGTTCTCTGTGATGAGCTGTTCGGTGACGCCGTAAGGCTGGTTTTCGCCCTGGCGTTTTTCGTTCTCCACCACACCGCGTTGCAGATCGAGCTTTTTCTGGTCGAGAACGCCCAGCAAATGGCCCATACGGTCGCTTTCGGCGAACAGCACATAGTCAAGCATGGAGGTAGGCACGTTTTCAAAATAATTGGTGCGGTCGTTGCTGGTAGTGCCGTTCAGGTCGGTGGCACCGATGCGCTCCATCGCGTTGATGTAGGTGTAATTAAAATTGTCACTGCCGCTGAACATCAGGTGCTCGAACAGGTGGGCAAAGCCGGTTTTCCCCGGCTTCTCGTTCTTCGATCCCACGTGGTACCAGGTGTTCACAGCCACGATGGGGGCCTTGTGGTCCTCATGAACAAGGACGGTCAGGCCATTGTCGAGTACAAACTTGGTGTAGGGGACATCCGGGATGGGAATCTTCGTGTTTGAAGAGGCGGCCACGGGCACGGGCGCCTTCGCCTTCGGAGCAGAATCGGACTGGGCGTATACCGGAACGAAACCTAAGGCGGCTACCATTACGATGACGAGGACACTCGCGAGGCACAGCAATGTCGTTTTTCTCAAGGCATTCCTCCCGTTCACACAGATCACCCCCCTGAATGGACGGGGCGTTGAGTGAGTATGTTAGCAAAGAATTGTCTTCTTGGAGGCCGGGGCCAAGTCCTGCCAATTCAGGTCATCGCAAACTGATTCATTGGCAGTAAATCCTCCTCCTGTTGTGGCAACGTGATTTTGTCACCCTAATGGCAACATGAAAGTGTCACCCCCCTGGGGCATTGGTGTGTTCCAGGCGGGTATTGCCGTAGTAAAGCGATACCCTTCCATCGAGAGC
>JBEKOE010000023.1:0-38260 GCA_049522075.1 Candidatus Acidiferrum sp. | reverse complement strand
ATCGTCCGCAACCAGGATCTTGGCCACCGAACGTCCTCCCAACAACCCACACCAACCACAGATGGAGATTCAAACTGTATTGGAGCATTCAGGCGAGAGGGCGTCAATCGCCACGAAGCAGGGTGTGTCGGAAGTAGACATGGTGCGTTGCTTATCTGCAACCTGTCCCAAAGGGCAAGGGGTACGACCCAAGTCGCACCCCTTGAAGTACCTAGAGCGATTTTTCGCTGTGGCAGGAGGGGCCGCCCCCCGCTACCAGGGAATGAGTTTCCTGAGCCCCTTCTTTTTGCTGCTGGATTCTTTCTGGTTCTGCGAATCAGCGGCCGGCGGGGTGCTAGCTGGCTTTGCGGAGTCCGTTGCGGCCGGATTATTGGTAGACGGATCCGTGCCGTCCGTCTTGGCGGGGTCGCTCGTCGCCGCGTCCGTAGCTGGAGGATTGGCGGGCGTCCCATTCCCTGCTGCGGGTGCGGCTGCATCGGGCGTCGTGGTTGCCGGCGGCTCCGTGGCGGGCGTAGCGCCATTCGTCGAATCACTTGCCGGCGCCGTGTTCACATCTTCTGTTGTGGCGCCTGCTGGAGGAGTCCCACTGGGCGCAGCTTCACCCGGCACCACGGTGGCCACGATCCCGCTCTTTCCCGCTCCTGGCCCCGTCATGCCGCCGCCGGTCAAAATGTCCGTACCCGGCAGGGTACTGCTTTCCGGTTCCATTTGCGGTGTTCCGCTCACTGCGGCCATGTGCACGTCCGGCCCGGAATGGAAAATCCCAAACGACTTGTGCATCAAGGTCTCACGCGGGCGCGGCGCATTCTGTTCCGCGGTCATCCACGCCACTGCCTTGGGGTCTGGCTGGGGAATCGGCATGCCGGAGGATTTCAGCTTACCCTTGGCATCAGCGGTGCGCTTCGAGAGGGGGTAGTTCCTGACGATCTGGGCGTAGTACAGGCCTGCGATGTCTTTTCGCTCGCTCTTCTCAAAGATGTCTCCCAGCATCCACAATGCCGCGTCGGACTTGCTGTAAAGCGGGTAGCGGCGCGTCAGCGAAGCAAGGCGTCCCGCGGAGGCGCGCCTATCGCCCTTAACGTAATAGTAGTAGGCAACCCGAAATTGCCCTTCGGCGAGGACTTCTTGTACCTCGCGAAGGTGTTGCTGGGCCTGGGGAACGAGCGGATCATTGGGATATTTCTGGAGGAAAGTCTGGAACTCTTCTTCAGCCAAGCGGGCCTGATCATTGTCGCGGTCGGGCTTGGGCATTTGGTTATAGTGCGCCATGGCGACCTGCATCTGGGCATAAGCTGCTTCCGGCATGAAGGGGAAAAAGACGATGAAATCCTTGTAGCCAGCGACGGCTTGCGTGGTGTTGGAGGTTCCGCCTTCCTTGTAGTAGGAATCCGCAATGGCGAGTTTCGCTTTCGCCAGGAACTCGCTGTCCGGATAGGTATTGATGAGGGTCTGCAAACTCAGTCGGCCCACCTCTTGCTTGCCATGCTTGATGTCATCCATGGCCTTGTTGTAGAGCTGCTTGTCGGGCTCTGCCGTGTTGCTGGCTTCGGTAGACTTGTTGGGCTTTTTCTTCTTGTGAAAAATCTGAGCGGAGCACGGGCTGGCGCTTGCCAGCAACACTGCACACGCCAGAAGAAGGGGAATTCGCCGCAATCCTCACCTCGCGAGTTGGGTTTCCAGCAGGTCGTCTGCCGCAATGTCCCGCTTGGTTCGGGGGTTCCCGGAACCACCCGCGCGGACCACTTGAGTATACCCTGAACGAACGGCCAGGTGGTCCAAGAACTTTGCCCACATGTCCAGGTCTCCGTTCTTTCTCCCCTAGGATGCCCCCAGCCTCTTCCCAGGTTATCCAGCCCCGCCCGGGGCGGTCCTGCTACACCCCGGCCCGTAAGCGGCGCCGGCCTCTGGCTGGGGGTTATCAGTTTTCAGTTCTCAGTTGTAAGTTAAGATCAGCGATGGGCGTCTCGTGGACGCGCCCCTGGCCTGGCCGGAGTGAATGACGGATCGAGAGATTAGCAGAGAAGCGAGGAGGGATCGCGGCAACATTGTTGCCGACCCTCTCACCAACCGTTCCGAGTCCTCACTCTTCCACTCTTTACCTCTTTCCTTCTTTACGTCTTCGACCTCCTCTCCCGAATCCCCGTGCCCCCAGCACCCCCGCCGCATCACCCTCACTTTCTTTACTTACAACTGAAAACTGACAACTCCTCCCCCCCCCAACTTTTTAACGATTTGTAATAGAAACTCCGGCCCTGTCTAATTACAATGCTTCCATGCCCTTCGCAGCAGGGGCGGCAGGGCCTTCTCATGGATAAACGAAAATTTCTATTTGCTTCACTCTCCGGCTTGATCGGAGATATTGCCTGGCAGGTGCTGAAAGAAGGCCACGATGTTCGCTACTACATCGAAGCGGAAAAAGAGCGCGACATCGCCGATGGGCTCGTCCCCAAGTCCAAGGACTGGGAGAAAGACGCCAACTGGGCCGACATCGTCGTTTTTGACGACACCCTTGGCCAGGGCACACGGGCGCAGACTTTGCGCGCCGGCGGCAAGCCCGTCATCGGCGGCACGCCGTACACCGATAACCTAGAAGACGATCGCACCTTTGGCCAGGAAGAGTTGAAGAAGGCCGGCGTCACCATCATTCCTTATCAGGAATTCGATTCGTTCGATCCCGCCATCGAGTTCGTCAAGAAAAATCCCGATCGCTACGTCATCAAGCCCAGCGGCGAAGCGCAAAACGTCAAGCGCCGCCTGTTCGTCGGCGAGGAAGAAGACGGCATCGATGTCATCGGCATGCTGGAAGCCTACAAACGGGCTTTCTCTGAAGAGATCAAGGTCTTCCAATTGCAGCGCCGCGTCAACGGCGTCGAAGTGGCCGTCGGCGGTTTCTTCAACGGCAAGAAATTCATCACGCCCATCAATATCAATTTCGAGCACAAAAAGCTTTTCCCCGGCGAAGTCGGCCCGCCCACCGGCGAAATGGGCACCTCGATGTTCTGGAGCGAGCCCAACGCGTTGTTCAATCGCACGCTGCTGAAAATGGAGCCAAAGCTCGCCGAGGAAGGCTACGTGGGCTACATCGACGTGAACTGCATCGTGAACAACAACGGCATTTATCCACTCGAGTTTACCTCGCGCTTCGGCTATCCCACGATCAGCATCCAGCAGGAAGGCATGCTCACGCCCATCAGTGAGTTTTTCTGGGACCTGGCTAATGGACAGGAGCCCAAGTGGCGCACCCGCAGCGGTTTTCAGATTGGCGTGCGCATCGTGGTGCCGCCGTTCCCCTTCGACGACGAAGAAACGTTCAACTCCTTCTCCAAAAATGCCGCCATCGTTTTCAAGCGGCCGATGAGCGAAGGCATCCACATCGAAGACGTGAAGGAAGTCAACGGGCAGTGGGTGGTAGCCGGAACTTCGGGCGTGGTCCTGATCGTTTGCGGCACCGGGCAGACCATGAAGCAGGCGCAAGTGCAGGTCTATTCGCGCATCAAGAACATTCTGATTCCCAACATGTACTACCGCACGGACATCGGCGACCGCTGGGTGGAAGATTCCGACAAATTGCACAACTGGGGCTACCTGCGCTGACGTGTACGAGCGCCGCGCTATTTCCGGACCGCCCAGGCGAGTCCGTCCGGTTGCTTGCCCGCCGCGATTTTCGCGGTCATTTCCAGGGACTTCACATCAATCACGGCCACGTAATCATCGGGTGTGCAGGCAACGTAAGCGCGCAATCCGTCAGGCTGCATCAAAATGCCTGCGGCACCGCGTCCGATCTTCACCCGCTTCACCTCTTTGCGCGTGCTGGCGTCGATCACAACCAGGTCCGGGCCGCCTAAGCTAGACACGAACACCAGTTTTCCATCCGGCGTGAATTTCAAGCGATTCGCGCCCCTGACATTGGCAGAGAGCGTCTGCAGCACTTTTTTGCTGGCCACGCCAATGATGGATATCGTGCCATCCTGCGCGTTGGCCACCCAAATCTCCTTACCGTCCGGAGACACATCAAAGCCCTCCGCGCCGCGGCCCACAGGGATCACGGTCTCGGTCCAATTGATCTGGGGAGTTCCCATCGGGCCTCCCGCAACCGGGCCTCCCGGACCATTTGGCATTCCCGGGCCCGAGGGCGGAGGTGGTCCGCCGGGACCGGGGCCGAAACCACGTGCGGGGCCCTTCGTTTTTTCAATGACCGTCATGGTCGCGGAGCTCACATTCGAGGTCACAATCCGATTCAGGTCGGGGAACACGTAAATCATGTGTGTTCGGTCTTGGCCGGTGCCGACAACCCAGTCGATCTTTTTTGTTGCGGGATCGTAGCTGCCGATCACCTTGGCGCCCTCAGCAGTGAACCAGAGTTTCCCTCCAACAAATGCAAGGCCATGAGGGCCACGCAGCGCGCCGAGATCGATTGCGGGCAATGCCTTTTGATTCACCAGATCGACGACAGTAATCGTGTTGTAGGATCCGCCGCCATAGTTGGAAATGTAGGCGAATTTTCCATCCGCGGAGGCGATCACTTCGTGCGGATCAGCTCCCGAAGGAACCTGGCCCACAACGGTCAGGGTTGCAGGATTAACGATGAACAAGGCCTGATCGCTTTTGGCGAGTACGAGCAGGAAAGTTTGCGGCGCCTCTGCAGCGTTCAGCAGCGCCGCGCCGATGCAAGAGAGAACCAGGACGAGAGATAGTCTGGAGGTCATATATTCTTCGCGCCTTTCACACGTGAACCGTAACGCCCATAACAACTTTTCAGGTTGAGCTGTGACCAACGATGCTAGCACCGCCAACGAAATGATGCCTGATAAAGCAGGCTTCAGTTGGCAATCGTCAGTTCCACTTCAGTGTTTGCGGGGATGCGCGATCCGCCTGCGGGGGACTGGTCAATCACGGTGCCGTGGGGCCACTGCGACGCGGCGACGTAGTTTGTTTTGTGGCGCAGGTTGGTCTGGTCCAGGCGATGCTGCACCTCGATCTCATTTGCGCCAATGAAATAGGGCATTACATAGGACGTTTCACGTTGTCCCGCGGAGACCAGCACATCCACGCGAGGCGTGGCCGCACCATTTCCGGGCTTGGGATTCTGCTGCACGACAGTGTCCATCGGCTGGTCCGGCAGGGCCAGCGAGGAAACTTCGCCGACCTGCAGCCCCGCGCGCAGCAATTCAATCCGCGAGACGCGCAGGGTGTTGCCCTCCAAGTTCGGAATCTGCAATTCGCGTTGCCCCAGGCTTAACACCACGTGCGCCTGCTGCGAAACTTTCATCAACATTCCCGGCGGCGGTGTCTGGCGCACCACCTGATTGATGGGCACATCGCTGTAGACACGGTCCGCGACGCGCAGGATCAGTCCCTTCGCCCGCAGGGCCTGGCTGGCCTCGGCAACGTTTTTTCCGACAAGATTGGGCATGGTCGTTTCACGCCCGTGAATGGCGATGCGCATCGCCGTGATGGCGCTGAGAAAAGCCGCGGAGGCCAGGATGAACACGAGGAAACCCATGCGGCTCAGCCATTCCACTCGTTCGAGAATGCTCATATCCAGAAGTTTCGGACGTCACTCCAGCGGCGTCAATTCTTTTCTGGCGGGGAAGTGCGCAACGCACTCAGGAGCCAACGGCCGCCAATCTCCCGGCGCACCAGTGTCCTGAGTCATGCAGCCCCGAATACCTGAAATTGTCATTCCGAGCGTAGCGAGGAACCTGCTTTTCGCTTGAACCTTGAAAACAACCGCGGATTCCGGAGGCCCGCGCCCTTTGCGAATCCACTCACTCTGTCATCCCGCTTGCCCCGAGCCTCGAGGGGACCGGAGGCCCGCGCCATTCGCGCCACCCTAACTTGTCATCCCGACCGGAGGCCCGCGCCTTTTGCGCCACCCTAACTTGTCATCCCGACCGGAGGCCCGCGCCGTTTGCGGGCTGGAGTGGAGGGATCGTGGCAACATTTCCGCTCTTTCTTAACTCATCACTGAAAACTTACAACTGACAACTAACTATAGCCTCACCGCAGCGGCGGCGCCGGATATTCCGGTAGCTTCTCCTTGCTGGTGTCCGCGCGTTTCACTTCCAGCTCATCGAAGAGCAGCGAGGGGCAGATGATCGTCTCCGGCACGCCGCCCATGCGGTTGCTCACCAGTGGATCGTTGCCCACGGCGATCAGGTCGTTGCGAAGCGCCCGCACATCCAATTCATTGAACACCGCGCCGCGCACGAGTTCTTCGTGCCCGTCATTGGCGTACAGGCGATAAAGCAGCCGGGGCGAATTGCCCGGCCCCAGCGTGTCCACGCGATACGCATACGGCTTGCTCTCCTCCAAAACGATCTGCATGATCTTCTTCTTCAAATCCGCGGGCGATTCCGGCTCCGAACTCTTCAGGATCAGCGTGCCGACCGCGGGCTGCGGCGAGGTTCCCGGCGCGGCCCGCCCGTGACCATTGGAAGCAGGGAAATCCTGGATGGGCTGGCGTCCCACCAGATAGTTCTGCAACGTACCGTCAGCGATCAGCGTTACCGCTTGCGACTTTACGCCCTCGTCATCCACGTCGTAGCTGCCCAGCAGATTCTTTCCCTGAAATTGGTGAATCGTGGGATCGTCCACCACGCTGACAAATTTCGGCAACACATGCGTCTTATAGCTGGTCGCGAACGTTCCCGTGGTGCGGTTAGGCCTGCCAAGCTGCGGCTTGTGTCCCGGGATATTGCTGCCGATCAGCCCGGCAAAAATATCGTCCGCGGCATCCGGCGCGAAGAGCACCGGCCCGCGGTAGGACTCCTCGACGATGGGCGCATCGCGAAGCGCCTTCAGCGTGTCCAACATTTGCTTCGATTCTTTCAACAGCGCGTCGTGCGAAGGGAGCTCCTCCGGGCGCTCTTCGGTCCAGAAGGGATTGCGGTTGAGCCGCATGCCATCCGCGGCTTGCGTCGCGCCGCTTAGCGTCACCGTGGCGGTGGTGCGGCCATTGCGCACAATCGTGCCTTCCGAATTCACAAAATACTCGTTGACGGAGGAGAAGCGCGCCGAGGCACTCACCGATTGCACTTCGGGATACTGGCGGTAGAGATTGCTGGCGTCCTGCAGCGTGCTGTTCCAGGCGGCTTCGTCCACTTTCAGCTTGACCGTAGCGCCCACGGAAGAGACCACGGGCGCGCGCGCAAAATCGTCCATGGGATTCGGGTCCGCCGTGAACTGCTTCAGTGCCGAAAGCTTCTCTGCGTAAGCGTTCGCCGCGGCTTTGTAGGCCTCGTCTGTCAGCAGCCATATCTGGCGGCGCAGCGCGATGGGATCGTCATCGAGCGGCAGGATTGAAGCCGAGCCCATGCCCCGGCCATAGAAACTGTCCTGCTTATAGTCGCCGATGCGCACTACCACGCGAATCACGCGCAGGTGCGATCTCTGGCTCTCCCGCAACGCGCCAAACGCCGCCTCCGCGTTGAATTCATCCACGTCGTTCACGCGATATTCGATGTAGTAGGGCGCCTGGACCTGGTCCATCTTGAGCTGCGCTTTGGAGCGGTCCAGTTCGGTCAGTAGCGCCTCAAACAAGGCATCGCCCTTCGCAGCGTCGTGCGCGGCCGCGGTCGGCCCCTCAGCGACGTGGGGCGCCTCTCCGGCGCGCGCTAAAAGCGGCTGTGCCAACGCGCATGCCATCAGGAAAACCACCGCCAATGCCGGTCGCATCATTCCAGGTGTGCGCTTCACGGCTTCACCTCCGCCTTGCTGTCGGCATCCTTGCTCGCAGCCGTATTTTCCAATCCCGGTGCGGGCAGAATCGGCGGACGTTCCCGCTCGTGGGCGCGCTTCTGCACTTCCATTTCGCTGAAGAGCATCGCCGGCGCTATGGCCGAAACGGGGACGCTGCCGCTTTCCGCGCCGCACACGCCGTTGAAGACATGTTGCTTGTCGCCGGTCGCAATGATGCGCGTGAGCGCCGCCAGCGGTGTCCCTACAATGTCCACGCCGCGCACCAGTTCGTCCGGGCGCCCGTCGGCGTACACTTTGTAAACAATCACGGGGAGCACCTGAAAGGCCTGCGGCAACGACCTGCGCGTTAGCGTGAAGCCGCCCTGGATGTCGTCAAAATACAGCCCGTAGGGTTTCCCCTCTTTCTTGACCTCTTCAATCAGCTTTTCGCGCATCTGCGCTTCCGGGAAGCTCTGGCTGGAGGACACAATCAAGTTCCCCTGGCGGCCCGTGGGCATCAGGCCAGGCTGATTGCGGCCGTGGCCGTTGGACTTATCGAAATTCTTGATGGGCATGCGCGACATCAGAAAATTCCTCAGCACACCGTTCTGGATCACTTCCACGCGTTGCGCCGGCACTCCTTCATTGTCGTATTCATAGGTGCCAGAGAGTTCCTTGCCGTCCAGTTCGCGGATCGTTGGATCATCGGCCACGCTGAGAAACTTCGGCAGCACTTCCTGCCCGATCTTCTTTGTGAACGTTTGCCCTTCCTCTTCGTCGCGCTGCCGGTGACCTTCCAGGCGATGCCCCAGAACTTCGTGGAAGAACACGGCCGCGGCGCGCCCGCTGAGGAGCGCGGGGCCAGCGTAGGGCTCCGCCACGGGAGCAATGCGCAAGGCCTTGAGGTCTGCGGCCATCTTCTCGATCTTGGAGTTCAACTCCGTCTCGCTGGGCAAACCTTTTGCGGATGGGGCCTGAAACGTCTCCACGCGCAGCAGGTCCATTCCGTCATCGGCGCGCGTCTGCGCTTCGATTATCAGCCGGGTGGAGGCGCTGGGAACGGTGATCATGGCGCCTTCGCTGGAGACGATTCGCGAACTCGCCGCGGACACCTGCAAAATCACGCTGGCGAAGTAAACGTCGGGGTATTTCCGGAAAGCACCGGAAAGTCGGCGGATTTCGCCTTCCCACGCAGTGCGATCAAGCGGGGGCGGGGTCAGCTTTTCGCCGAGGTGTACTTTGGCGTCTTCCTTCGAGAAGTCCGGCGACTTGTCCTCTTCTTCCGCGCGCACCGCGGTGTTCGTCTTCACATTGAGGAAAGCCGGCGCGGCGCGCTTGTAAGCGCGGTCGGTCAGCTCCCACAGGATGCGCGCCGTGGCATCTGCATCATTGTCAAGGGGCAGCGTGCCGCTGGTCATGCCGCTCTGGCGGCTTTGGCCGTGCGTGTTGTCGAGTGCTGGACCGCCCACGCGCATGGTGACGTCCGCCGAACGCCGCTTCACGGCGGTGTTGGTCAGCAGGCCGCCGTAAGCGCCGGCAATCACGATTTGGTCCTGATCGTAGACTGTGTAGCTCAGGTAGTAAGGAGGCGTATCGCTCTTGGCCAGATCGGTCTTGGCGCGGTTGAGTTCCGCTTGCATAGCCGCCAGCAGGGGATCAGCCGCCGCCGCGGAAGTCGCGTCCGCGGGAGCCTTGTCCGTGGCAGTGGCAACGGCGCCCGGCGCAAAGCAGGCCAGTTGCGCGGCCAGGAGCCACGAAGCCGCCCGGCGCAAGCGCGACCATGGCGGATCACCACAAGGGATCGCAAAAAAAGGATTTGTGTCTCGCGGCTTCCGCCCTTGTGGGCACACGCTATTCATGAAGGTTTGACTCCCGGTACCCCGTGAACAATTTCATCGTGGGTGTAATGGGCGAGTATGCCTCAGCGGGCGGGGTTGCGCAAATTACACTTTGCCCAAATGTTCACCCGCTTGCAGCCGCGCGCCACGCGCAAACTCGACCGCCGACACCTGCCTGCGTCCTTCTAGTTTGACGGCCGTCAGCTCCAATACGCTGCCTTGCCCGCAAACCACCCGCAAACCGCCGCTGGGTGCCAGCAGCGTGCCCGGCGCGGCCGGCTCCTTTTCTTTAGACACCGGCTTGCCCCACAAGTGGCAGATCTGCCCGCGAAAGCCGGTGTAGGCGCCGGGCCACGGCGCAAAGCCGCGCATGCGGTTGTAAATCTCGCTGGCCGAACGCGCCCAGTCAATTTGCCCGTCTTCTCGTCTTAGGATCGGCGCGAGGGTTGCGGCAGCATCGTTTTGCGGCCGCACTCGAAGCGTGCCCGCTGCCAGCCCGCGCAGCGTCTGCGCCATGAGTGGCGCGCCAGTTTCTGCCAGGCGTACGGTCAGCTCCGGCGCCGTTTCTTCCGGGCCGATGGCCAGTTCCTCTTGCAATAGGATTTCGCCGGTGTCCATGCCCGCATCAATGCGCATGGTCGTATTCCCCGTGCGCGTTTCTCCCTTCACGATGGCCCAGTTGATAGGAGCGGCGCCGCGGTATTTTGGGAGCAGGGAAGCGTGCAGGTTGATCCAGCCCAACTTGGGTATCACCAGCAAGCGCGCGGGAATGATCTGGCCATAGGCGATGATGACAATGACGTCCGGGGCCAGCGCGCGCAGTTGCTCTTCTATCCCAGGCATGCGCACTTTCGCCGGCTGGTGCACGGGCAACTTCGCCGCCAGCGCCACTGTCTTTACCGGTGAAAACGAAATCTCCTGGCCGCGACCTTTCGGCCGGTCCGGCTGCGTGAACACGCCCACAACCTCGAAATCCGGCTGCTGGAGAAGATGCTGCAAGGAGGGAACTGCAAACTGCGGCGTGCCACAGAACACCATCCGCAACCGGCTCACGGTGTCCTCGTTATTTGCGCACGCGTTGAAATTACCACTCGCCTTGTTTCCGTAATTTCTTGATCTTGCGCCGGATCAGGTCGCGCTTCAGGATGCTCAGATGCTGCAGAAAGAGCACCCCGTTCAGGTGGTCAAGCTCATGGCAAAAAGCGCGCGCCAGCAGATTTTCGCCGCGAATCTCAAACGTTTCGCCCTTGGCGTTCTGGGCCCGGACGGTGACAAACTGTGGCCGGATCACGTAGCCGCGAAAACCCGGAATGGAAAGGCAGCCTTCTTCCTCGCGGACTTCGCCTTCGGCGTGAATGATCTCCGGATTTACCATAATGATTTTCGCTTCGGGGTTCTTGCCGGTCGTGACATCCACAACGGCCAGGCGGATGCTCTTCCCGATCTGCGGGGCGGCCAGGCCCACGCCTTGTGACGCGTACATCGTCGCGAACATATCCTCGGCGAGTTGCGCGAGCTGCTCGTCGAACTTCTTCACGACGGGGGTCGGCTTTTCCAGCACCGGATCGCCATACTTGACGATCTTGTAGATCGTGCGCACCGGCGCCTGGGCGATTTGCGGCTCAGCCGCTTGCACCGTGCTCGCCGTCACAATAATTTCAGAACTCGTCGATTTGTTGGGCATAGCTGTCGAAATTCCGCCGCATCTCGGCGAGCGAATCTCCTCCAAATTTTTGCAGAAAAGCGTCCGCTAACACAAGTGCCACCATGGCTTCTCCGGCCACGCCCCCGGCCGGCACCACGCACCAGTCCGAACGCTCGTAGGCTGCCTGCACCGGCTCCTTGGTTACCATGTCCGCGGTGCCCAGCGGCTGGCGCAGCGTGGAAATTGGCTTCAGGAAGCCGCGAATGATCAGATCCTCTCCGTTGGTTATGCCGCCTTCCAACCCGCCCGCGCGGTTCGAGGCGCGGCGGAATTTTCGCGCGCTCTTGTCGTAAGAGATTTCGTCCTGCACTTTGCTGCCGAAGGAGCCCGCGGCCAGAATCCCGGAGCCAATCTCCACCGCCTTCACCGCTTGCACGCTCATTAGCGCCTGCGCCAGCCTGCCGTCCAGCTTTTCGTCCCACTGCGCGTGCGACCCGAGGCCAATCGGCACATCATGCGCCACGATCTCAAACACACCGCCAAGGGTATCTCCCGCTTTCAGCGCCGCGTCCACCTCAGCCATCATTTTGGCCTGCACGGCGGCATCCACGCAGCGCAACGGCGATTCGATGTCCGCATTCACCGCGCGGATTTCGTCCCACATCGCGGCGCGCTCCAGGCGCACGTTACGCACCTGAATCGTGTGGCTGGCAATTTCCGTGCCGAATTCCCGCAGCAGCATCTTTGCAAAAGCGCCCGCCGCGACACGCGCTGCCGTTTCGCGAGCCGAAGCCCTCTCCAGCACGTATCGCGCATCGTGAAAATTGAATTTTTGGGAGCCGGCTAGGTCCGCATGACCCGGCCGCGGCGCTACTAGCTTCCGCGATGCCGCTTCCGGCGCGTCCGTGGCTTCCACGGGCAGAATCTTTTCCCAATTGGCCCAGTCGCGATTCTCGATGCGCAGAGCAATGGGCGCGCCAATCGTCTGCCCGTGGCGCACGCCCGCGAACACGTCCGCGCGGTCCTTTTCAATTTTCTGGCGCCCGCCGCGGCCGTATCCCAATTGCCGCCGGTGCAGTTCGTGATTGACAAACTCCAAATCCACACGCAGTCCCGCCGGCAATCCTGACAAGAACGTCAGGAGCGCCTGCCCGTGCGACTCCCCCGCCGTATAAAATCGCAGCATAGACTCCAGTGTATCGGCCATGCTGCCGCGCGTCCAGCACGACTCAATTCCGTCTCAATTCTGCCAGAGGGCCTCTTTGAAATGGTCCAGCAAAGCCACTGTTTCCGAAATCCCCGCTTGCGGCATAGGTCACATCGTTGCCGAGTGGGCGGAGATACCCATGGAAGGTGCCGGGCGCGAACGGCATGTCTGAGTGTGACGCGTTATACCGCCAGATCGCATTGACTTGCTCGAATGTTCGGGAACCGTCGTCACCGAAGGTGAAACTACACTACCGCTGAGAAGGTGATGTTTTCTCGTCTCGGTACAACTTTCCACCCTTCATCACGGCATGCAACTTTCCAACGTTTCGGAGATCATCCAGTGGATTGGCATCCACGATGATAAGGTCGGCGACTTTGCCGCGCTCAACTGTACCCAAGTCATTCTCTCGGCCGAGGATTCTGGCTGCGTCGCGCGTGGCCATCAGAATTGTTTCCATCGGAGACGAGCCCATCTGGGTCTCGCCGTACAAAGCTTTGTACTGCTGTCCGTGGATCATTAGGGCACTGCCACAATCCGTCCCAAAACCAATCAACACGCCAGCCTGGCGCGCTTGTTGCATGCCGCGAATGAAGCGGGCCTGAACTTCTTCGGGATTCCAGCCCTGCGTTTTCATTTCTCCGGTCTGCTGTTGCAGGGCCGTCGCGGCCTTCTCCAGTGCGAATACCACAGAAGGTGGCAACGCTCGCCGCGCCGGAGAATCCACCATGGCTGCCGGGTCCACCGATGAGTAACGCTGCACGTAGAATCCCCCTGCACCGGCTGTACCCAGGAATATGTGCTTGGCTGCCATCTGACGGAGCAGGGCTTCACCCGCGCGCAGCGGCGCGTTGTGCTCGATTCCGTCTACGCCCGCATCGATAGCCAACTGCACAGCCGCGTTAGCGGGAACGTCGGTATGTACCGTGACGCGGCGACCGAGATGATGTGCCTCGGCCACGATTGCCCGCACCTCTTCCAGACTCGGCAGCGGCCGCTGGCTCGTCAGGCGCAGCTTAATTAGATCCGCGCCCAGCGCGACCAGGTGCCGGACCTGTTGGCGCGCGTCGTCAGCCCCGTCATACTCCAGAAAACTCTCATCCATATACGCGTCGGGCGACTTTTTCACCAACTGCTGTCCCGCAGCGACGATTCTAGGGCCCGGAAACTTGCCGCTATCTATCTCCTCTCTCACCTTGAAAAGCATCGGAGTGGAGCCCAGGTCGCGAACCGTGGTGACGCCCGCAGCCAAATCCAGGCGAGCGTCGTCGAGTGTTAGCTCCCGCAGTTTGTCAGGGGTTGCCCAGGCCTCCGGGAGTTCTCCCGAATCGCCGACCCCAACAGCTTCGAGGTGACAATGGCAATCAATTAAACCCGGGAGAATGAACTTGCCGCGGGCATCGATGATCTGCATATCCTTGGGAATACGGACTGCATCGTGACTACCGACAGCACTAATCCGGTCACCTTCGATGAGGATAACCGCGCCGGAAATGGGAGCGCGTCCGGTGCCGTCGATGAGCGTCCCACCAACAATTGCAGTCGCATGAGGCGTCTCAGCGCCATGTAGAAAAGATGTGATGATATTCGACCCGCAGATCATCAACCCAGCAACGCTTGTCAGGTAAGCTGTGAGTAGTATCCTGTGACGGCCCGCTTGACCAGCCGCAGTTGGCGTCCGTGTTGGCCGGCAGGTGAACCCGCGAGCAGCAGACAAGTGTAAGTAGAGGTCGGTTATCATCATTGTGAGTGGAACCGAGCAGGCCAACGCATCCCTGAGCAGACATGGGCCAATCCACAAGGGCGTCGGAGCAACCTGCGATTGACGAAGGCCAGATCCACGCGCAAGCCCGCCGGCAAGCCTGACAGAAAAGTCAGCAGCGCCTGCCCGCGCGACTCCCCTGCTGAATAAAATCGCAGCATAAACTATCCAGTGTATCGGCCACCGCCCCGCGCGTCCAGCACGTCTCTCCGGCATGTTTACACGCCCCCTCCGATTGCGCCGGCGTGACCGACACGATCTTTCCGGGCATGCTGCCGCTAGATTCGCGTTGCCCAGCACCAAAAGCGGTCTTTTGGCAGCGCGGAAATGTTTTGCGAAAAACAAAAATTTCGTGAAAGAATGACCCTTCGCTCCGGAGAACATTTCATGAAAACTGCATTTGCAGGCCTCTTCCTCACCGCTGCCCTGATTTGCGCGCCATCCTCGTGCTTCGCGGGCGGCAAGGGCACCGTCGAGCGCATCAAGGTGCATGGCAAATCCCTGGAGGGCAATCTGGAAAGCGATTCGCCGGACCGCGACGTTTCCATTTACCTGCCGGCGAGCTATGCCAGCAAAAAAACGCGCCGCTATCCGGTCATCTATATGTTGCATGGCTTCACCGATAGCGACGACAAGTGGTTCGGTCTCACCAAGCACTGGATCAATCTTCCCGACATTCTCGACAAAACTTTTGGCGAGCCCGGCACGCGAGAGATGATCGTGGTCATGCCCAACGCCTTCACGCGCTATCAGGGCAGCATGTACTCGAATTCAGTGACCACCGGCAATTGGGAGGATTTCATCGTCCGCGATTTAGTTCCTTACATCGACGCGCATTACCGCACGTTTCGCCGAGCGGCAAGCCGCGGCCTGGCTGGCCATTCGATGGGCGGCTACGGCGCACTGCGCATCGGCATGCGCCATCCCGAAGTTTTCTCCAGTTTCTATGCGCTCAGCGCCTGTTGCATGGGGCTTCCTGATGCTGGGATGACGGCGGGATCCAAGAAAGCCGAGGCGGTGAAGGATCCTGCGCAGGTGGACCAGGCCGATTTCTTGACCAAGGCTGCGCTGGCCTTGGCGGCCGCGTGGTCACCTGACCCGCAGAATCCTCCGATGTACCTCGCGCTGCCCACTAAAGATGGCGAACTGCAGCCCGCCGTGGCCGCCAAGTGGCATGCCAACGACCCGCTTTCCACGCTTGACCAATACGTTGCGAATCTTCGCCAGTTGCGCGGCATCGGTATCGATGTCGGCGACCATGATGACGGCATCACCGAACGTGCCCGCGATCTCGACCGGGCTCTGAACACCTACCACATTCCCCATCAATTTGAGGTTTACGAAGGCGACCACCTGAATCACATCGCCGACCGCATTGAAACCAAGCTCATTCCGTTTTTCTCCAGCAAGCTCGCCTTCGCGCCGGTCAAGCCCGCCCGGTGAGCCGCGACCGTCTCGCGTGTGAGTCAGGAGCAATTTGTCCGCTCATTTTCATCGGAAATTTCTTGCACAGTCATGCACAAATATCCACAGTTCTTTCCTGAAATAGCTCTTGCCAACGTTTCTCCATGCTCCTAGTATCCGCCTCAGATTGATCGGGAAGAAGAACTTCACGACTCAATTCAGAGATGGCGGCAAGGGTCAAACCGAGCCAGTCCATCTCGAGTTGAATTAGAAGTGCAAACTTCGCAGTTCAATTCACTGAGGCGGCGAGGGTCAAACCGAGTCAGCCCCAACTGAATTGAATTGAGAAGGAAAGCTCCGCGATTCGATGCAAAGGGTGGTGAGGGTCAAACCGAACCACTTTCCAGTGGGCGAATTGTGGAGTGAGCTTCGCAGCTGCGTTCAATACAACTCGGGTGAAACCGGGTTGCTGCGGGACACAAGCGGAAGCAAAAAGCTTCACGGTGCACTCAAAGATGCGCCAAGGGTAACACCGAGACGTTATCGTGGGCTGGACCTGGAAGTAGAGCTTCACGACTCAATTTACAGGAGGCGGCCAGGGTAAAACCGAACCGCCTTCGAATAAGTTGAATCGGGAAGCGAGAACCTTCGCGACTCAATCAAAAGAGGGCGACGCGGATCAAACCGGGTCGCCCTCAATTTTTTTCTGTGCAGGTAATCAACCAGCTTCACTGAGCAATCAATCTGGGCCGAAATCGGCAGACATCGAGAAGCCCTTGCTGGGACCCGTCTGAGTTACGGCGTACTCGAAACCTAGGGCTATACAGATCACAACTTCCGCATTGCCGACGATCCAACCGGGACCGAACAGCTTCAACCCGGTTCTCCTCCACTTGACACCAGCGCAACAGCAGCTATCTAATGGCGGCGCTTGCTTTCCCTCTGAGCGCGGAAAAAGAAAAATGCTTTCTACGTTTTAAGAAGGCGTATCAGCAATAGCGACAGAAGCCTGCCTGCATTAGAAGTGCGGGCGGAGCTTCGGATCGCTACTGGAGGTCTTATGAGATCGATTCTTTGTTGCGTCTTTGTGTTGCTCGGGCTGTGCCTCTCAACTGCGCCGACCGGCGCGCAACAGGGGGAACAAAAGCCAGAGACGCCGGTCGAGAAGTGGACCGGGAAAACTGTCCTGTTGATCGGTGCCCATGCCGATGATGACATGCTTTCGCATGGGACACTCGCAATGCTCCAGGCGCACGGGAATCAGGTCTACGTGTTGACCCTGACCACCGGCAATGTCGGAACGCAAGACCCGAACTTGTCACGAACTCAGCTCGCTAGGATTCGCCGCCAGGAGGAACTGGCGGCTCTGGCGGAACTAGGGATTCCGGGAGAGCAATACATCAATCTCGGCTACGATGATGGACTTCTCGAATTTGAAGACCGCAAAGCGGTCGTCGAAAATCTGGTGCGCTGGATCAGGAAGCTTCGCCCGGATGTCCTCCTCGCATGGGACCCTGGCAAGAATTATCAACGATGGCACAAGTCTGATCACCGGGCTGCTTCTTATTTGACCGCGGACGCGGCCCGAGCCGCAATGTGGCGGCTGCTTTTCGAAGGTCAGATCACCCAGGAGGGCCTGAAGGAATACATGATTCCTGAATATCTCTTCTATAACGACTACGATCATGAGGACGAGAACGTCTGGGTCGACATCAGCGATTTTGTCGAGAAGAAAGTCAATGCCGGGGCAAAATACATCAGCCAGTTTGGGCCGGGCTGGAAAAACTACAAGCTAGACCTCTCCGAATCTGAGTTGAAGCACATGAAAGACGGCGTGCGCAGCCGAATCAGGACCAAAGAAGCGAAACCAGCTGAAGGGTTTCGGTACTATAAGGGTCTGCCCGATGCGATGGGGAAATGACTTCGTAACCCATAGATGGGAATGGTGCCGACCGGCGAGGAAGTAACCTGGGCTCAGAACAGAACGGTTTTGATTTCAGGTGATCGGATTAAACCTTCAGCCATGGCGTGAATTTATGCCCTGCGGCGCCAAACAATTGCCAACGGCTCTGATGCTGGGCGAATCACGGCGCACTCGCAAGCTATCGTGGCAGTTGTGCGCGGCCCTCGGCGGCACCTAGCTGGCGGTTCTGCAAGGTGGTCCGGAACTCCCGCTCTGGGGGGATTGCCGCAACTGGCGGAGAAAGGCTGCCAAGTGAAGCGCAAGCCGCCAGACAGTCCTGGAATTTCGGCAACTCCTCTATAGTCCACTCGCGGTCCGTTAATCCAGCTTCCATCGCCGCTGTGATTTCCGTCACCGCGCAGTGTGGCCAAATCCCATAACGTTCTATAGACCAGGTGGATATGGCCGCGCAAACCAGCAACGATCGCGCCGCATGGCTGCAAGGGCCCTCCGCCCAATGCTCGGTTGTGCCACAGGCTGCTCAAACGCCATGGAGGATTGTCCTGTTGGGAGCACCGGGCGTAGGCAAAGGCACGCAGGCCGAACTACTGAATCTTCGCCTGGGCGCGTGCCACCTTTCGACCGGAGACGTTTTCCGCGCCGCGAAGGGCCGAGACGATTGTGAGTTGAGCCCGGCCATGAAAGCCGCTCTGGAGTACATGCGTCGTGGGGATCTCGTGCCGGACGCCACCGTGTGGGACATGGTGCGCGAGCGCAGCGGCTGCCTGCGTTGCAGCGGGGGTTTCATCCTCGACGGGTTTCCGCGCACCCTGGCGCAAGCCGAGGCACTGAAACAGCTGATGGGAGATGAGGGCCTCTCGCTTACGGCGGTTGTCAACTACGAATTGCCCGTGAGTGCCATCGTGGCGCGGCTCAGCGGCCGGCGCACCTGCGAAACGTGCAAGGCGGTGTTCCATGCGACTGAACGGCCCCCCAAAGTGGCAGGTACGTGCGACCGCTGTGGCGGCAAGCTTGTTCAGCGCGAGGATGACCGGCCAGAATCGATCAACATCCGGCTCGAGGCCTATTACCGAAGCACGGCGCCGCTTATCGCGTTTTATAAGAACCTTGGTCTGCTGCTGACGGTAACCGCCAGCGGGTCTCCCGAAGACATTTGTGCCAGGACATTTACGGCGCTGAGTGCTTGGCGAACTCGAAATCCTGGCCCTGCCTTGGCCCCTGCGCAGACGCGGACGAGAGCCTGACTCGGAGCCTCGCTCCATCCCCTTCGCAGCCCAGCGTCTATAAATTCTTGACGCTTGTCATTTAGACGGTTACGCTTTCCTCGCAGCCCTCAGCAGGAAACACGTGGCCGAAACGCCGCTTCACATCACGCAACACCAGGCTGACTCGCCGGAGACGCCCTCCGTCCTCGAGGTGCTGCTGGACGCCGCCAAGACCAACGTCCTGAAAGTTCAGGAATACTCGAAGCTTTCTTTCCGCTCGCTGACCAACTTGGCCACTTCCCCGCGTTACATGCAGGACGCCCTCTCGCAGATGGACGATATCGGCGTGGGTTCGTTGCCGATCGTGCTGCTCTCAGGCTTTTTCATCGGCGCGGTGATGGTGCTGCAAACGGGCACGCAGTTCGAGCGTTTTGGCCAGAGTTCGCTCACGGGCGACGTCGTGGCCATTGCGCTGGTGCGCGAATTGGGCCCCTCGATCACGGGCCTGTTGGTCGCGGGGCGTTGTGCTTCCGGCATTGCTTCAGAACTCGGCTCGATGCTGGTCACCGAACAGGTGGACGCGATGCGCGCCATGGGCACGGACCCCAGCCGCAAATTGGTTTCCCCGCGCGTGCTGGCCACGCTGATCACTCTTCCGCTGCTCACAACGATTTCTGTGTTCATCGGGCTCGTCGGCGGCATGGTGGCCAGCGTGTTCTCACTCCGTCTTGACGCCACCACTTTCTGGGAACGCGCCATCGCTGTTCTGCAGTTCTCGGATATAATGCAGGGCTTTTCCAAGTCCGTCGTATTCGGCTTTATTCTTGCCACCGTCGGCTGCTATCAAGGGCTCAACGTTCGCGGCGGCACGCAAGGAGTGGGGCGCGCCACCACGCAGGCCGTGGTGGTCTCCTCCGTGCTCATTATTGTCGCGGACACGTTCCTGACGAAGATCGCGCTCTTCCTTGCCGACAAGGTCTTTTGATCTCAGCCATGGCGGAATCTCCCAGCAGCCTTGCTTACCCGCCGCAGACTTCCAGCGAAGCGGTCATTCAGTTCAGCGACGTGCGCATTGGTTTTGCGGAAGGCGAAATCCTCCGCGGCGTTTCGTTCTCCGCGCAGCCAAAAGAAACGCTCGTGCTCCTCGGTGAAACGGGTTCCGGCAAGACGCTCACACTCAAAATTGCCGCAGGCCTCTTGCGTCCCGATAGCGGCACGGTGGACGTTCTCGGGGAGTGCGTGTCCCGGATGTCCGAACACGAATTGCTTCTACTGCGCCGCAAGGTCGGATTTGTGTTTCAGGAAGGGGCGCTGTTCGATTCGCTCACGGTCGGCGAGAATGTCGCTTACCGGCTGCACGAGGATCATGTGAACGAGGAAGAGATCGAACCGCGCGTCCGCGAAGTGCTGCAATTCGTGGAGCTCGGCAACACCATGGGTCAGTTGCCCTCGGAACTTTCCGGAGGGATGCGCCGCCGGGTTGCCATTGCCCGCGCGGTCGTCAACCGTCCGGCCATCGTGTTTTACGATTCGCCCACTGCGGGCCTCGACCCGATCACCTCGCAAACCATCATCACGCTCATTTTGCGCTTGCGCGACGTTTACGGCGTCACCGCCTTGCTCGCCACGCAGCGCCTGCAGGATGGTTTCGCGCTCGCCAATTTTCATTTCGATTCCGCTACGCGGTGTGTCCGCCGGGATAGCACGCGGGAAAAATCCAGCGCCGTCGTGACGCGCTTCCTTGTCCTGCGGGATGGCAAAATTTATTTTGAAGGGAGTCCCGAGGAACTCCTGGCTGCGAACGATCGTTACCTGCAGCGGTTTCTGATTTAGTTTTGGGCCATTCGTAGAATTGTGATTTGCATCGCTCAGAAATGTTCGGCAATTCCTGTATAGTGTGCAAGTGGGCTCCCTCTTCAGCGTCAGGGTCTGGCGGAATTCGCGCCGCCGGGGCAGCAAGAAAAAAATTGGCAATCGCCGCTGAGGTTCTGTGGAGTAAGCTGGCACACAGGTACGGAGGAGCTTCCGCATGGCGCAGCGCAAACAATTGACGTGGTCGGAATTGCGCGTGGGTCTGTTTGTCCTTGTCGGCCTTTTGATCCTGGCGGTCGGCATCTTCTACGTGACCGGGGCCGGCTTCTTCGGCCCCAAATACCACATCAAGACGTATCTCCCTGAAGTTTCCGGTCTGAGCACGGGTGCGCCGGTGCGCCTTGATGGCGTCGAGATTGGCAATGTGGACCAGATTCGCCTGGTGCCGCGTGAGCCGGGCAAAACCCCCGAGCGCATGCACAACATCGAAGTCGGGATGCGCATCGACAAAAAGTATCAGGACAACGTGCTGACGGATTCGGCGGCCAGCCTTGTCACGGAAGGGCTCCTGGGCAACCGCTATGTCACCATCACGCGTGGCTACACGGGCGTGCCCCTCAAGGAAGGCCAGGCGGTTCCTGGAACGGAAGAGAAAGCCATCAAGGAAGTTGTCGAGCGCAGCGCCGATGTCTTGTCGAATCTCAAAGCGCTGAGTGACGATATCCAGGATCTCATCAACGGCGTGCAACGCGGCAAGGGCACGCTCGGCAAACTGTTGACCGACGAGCAGGCTTACAACCACCTCAGCAGCATTCTTACGAAGGGTGATCAGATTGTCAGCAATGTGCAATCCGGACAGGGCACGCTCGGCAAACTTGTGATGACCGATGACACCTCAGTGAAGGCAGACAAGGCGCTCGACCAGATCAACACTATTCTCGCCGACCTGCGCGCACAAAAGGGCACCATGGGCAAGCTGCTGTACGATCCCACACTCTACGATCAGGCCAAGGAAGCGCTCAGCAACGGCAATGCCGTGCTCGGCGACGTTCGCGCCGGCAAGGGCACGCTTGGCAAACTCGCTACCGACGAGACTCTTTTCAACAGACTTCGCGACGCCAGCAGTAACGTCTCAGAAGCTACTGCCAAGCTGAATCAGAACACCAACACGGCTGGAAAGTTGTTTTCCGATCCCCAGCTTTACGACAATCTCACCGGCGCCACCGGGGACATGCGCAAGCTTATCGGCGATTTCCGCACGAACCCCAAGAAATTCCTGCACATCAAGCTCTCACTGTTTTAGACGGGCTTGGTCACGAACTGCAGTTTAACCTTCGTGCAAGTTCAGAAAAAGATAGTCGTTCTAAGACGTTCCAATGAAGTCCGGTATCAGGACTCCGGGGGAGTCCACCGGACTCCCAAAACCGGAGATTGCCGCGGGCCGTGACGTTTGCGAGTGGCTCCGAGCGGGGGATCGAGAAGTGACGCACCTTATACCCTCGATAAATCTGCTCATTGTTTACTGGCACACTAAATCGAGCTATAAGGTATTCCCATGAAGCGACTCTCACGTTGGCAACTGGCGGCGGTGGCCGGCTTTTTGCTCTTGTACACCATTGTGTCCGTAGTGGGCCGGCCCAGTTTTGCCCTGACCGCCTTCTCTGATATCACCGGCACAGCTTTGTGGCTCGTGGCCATCGCGATGATGCTGTGGGCCGCGTTCAGTAACCAGGGACGCACGCGGTGGTTCTGGATTCTGCTGGCCGCCAGCGCCGCGATGGTGGGTTGCAACCTTGCCACGTGGCTGTACTACGAGGTCATCGCGGGCAAGGCCCCGCCGGACCCGTTCTGGGCGGACATCCCGCTGTTTTTGCAACCGGTGCCGATGATGGCCGCGGCGGCGATGCGGCCTGGTTCGCGGCAGCGGGAGCAAAAATTCCACCTGACCACCTTGAATTTCCTGATTCTTCTACTGTGGTGGGTGTGCGTGTACATGTTTCTCGTATATCCCAACGAATACATCCTGCCCAATAAAGTCACATTCATAAGCTACTACTATTCATTGTTCATTTTGGAGTTCTCGGTCCTGCTCGCGGTTCTGGGGGGCATGGCGCTGGTGGCGCAAGGCGCCTGGCGCAAGATTTACTGGCATCTTTTCCTGGCGGGCTCACTTTACCTGCTTGGCTACCAGTGGCTGAATGCCGCGCTGGAGCGCGAGGAGTACTACAGCGGGAGCTTTTACGACGTGCCAAACTACGCCGCGATCTGCTGGTTCATTCTGATTGCGGTGCGCGCGCGCAATGTGCCGTCCGAGCCGTTGACCGAGGGTGGACGCGAGCACGCGGCCGACCTGCCGGGAATTTTGGCGGCGCTGGCGGTGCTGTCCCTGCCGATTATGGGTCTGTACGAGCTGTTCCTGGACCCCCACGGGAGTCAATTGCTGCTGTATCGCCTGGCGGTCACCCTGGCAGGGATCCTGCTTATGGGTGTGTTCGTGTTTTTGCGACAAATGCTTCTGAATCGGGAACTGGCCAGGCTGCTGCTTGAATCCAGGGAGAATCTGCAGCGACTGCAAAGCGCGCAAAGTCAACTGGTGCAAAAGGAGAGGCTGGCGGGAGTTGGGCAATTGGTCAGCGGGGTGGCCCACGAGCTGAACAACCCGCTGACCGCGGTGATCGGCTACTCCGATCTGCTGCTGGAGCAGGCGGCGGACGGAACGTCTCGGCCGAAGCTGGAAAGACTCGGGGCGGAGGCCCGGCGGATCAAGCGGATCGTGGACAATCTCCTGAGCTTCGCGCGGCCCCAGACCGAAGGCCGCCGCCTGTTGGACATTGCCGTCGTTGCCAGGGAGTCTCTGATGCTTTGCGAGCATCAATTGCAGAGCAGTGGAATCCATGTGGAAATGAACTTTGCGCAGAACCTGCCTCGGGTGGCATTGAATGAAGGACAATTCAAGCGGGTATTCGTGAACCTGTTCAGTAACTCCGCGAATGCCCTGGAGGACGCCCAGGAAAAGAAAATTCTGGTGGAAGGCTACCTGCTGGACAAGAAGATCGTCGTGCGGTTCAGCGATTCGGGAAGGGGATTCACCGACGTGAGCCGCGCGTTCGATCCTTTCTACACCACGCGGCCCGTGGGCCAAGGAACAGGTCTAGGCCTGAGCATCTGTTACGGCACTGTCAAAGAGCACAATGGCAACATCTACGCGCAAAACCTCGAGCCCAACGGAGCCGCCCTGACCATTGAGTTGCCTGCTGGATAAGGCTCAGTAGGAGTCACTCCGGGCGTGCGCAGCCCCCGAATTCCGCTGACTTCTGGTTACTCGGATTGCCGGGCGTCTGGCGTGGCAGGACTTTACACGTCCGATTTAAAGCGTTAGCCAGGAGTTGACCACTTCCACCAAACACAAGAGACTCATCTTCTTGCGTCATTATGATGTGAAAGTTGCGCAGAAGTAGGCGGGCTGCTGAAAGGGGGGTTCGGCAGTTCCGCAGTGGGCTTGGTCAACGTCAGGTCATCAAAAAGCAGAGAGGGAACGACGTAGGACACAAGAGGTGTGGACATCCCCCCTCCGGCAAAACTCGATATCATGCTGAAGTCGAAACGCGGCATTTGGGCGGCGGTGTATAGGACAGCTGATTTAGACGCGGCCACAATTTCCTTGAAGGAATCGGCGCTCATGCCGGATAAACGAGCGCCGCGCACCAGCTCTTCGCGTCCATCGAGGTAAACCTTGTAAGCGAGCAGCACGTTTCTGCCCTTCTCACCCCGGCCGGTCATCGCGGAGAGCATGTCCATGGCTTGTTCTTCCATGCTCCCGCCAGAACTACCGATTTCGCGAATGACCACTCCGTATGCTAGTCCGCGCTTCTTCACGAGCTCAAGAAATTGCTGCTTGAGTCCGGCCTCGGTTTGGCCGTTTTCCGCAACGAGAATCAAGTTGCTCGGCGCCGGTCCAGGCCCGCGGCGATTGCCGGTGCTGCGGGCCACACCCTCCACGGGCGTGCGGGTAGTGAGGAAAGTTTTTAGGACGCCGTTTTCGACTACGTGAGTCTCGTGCGCGCGCACGCCCTCCCGATCCACTTTGTAGCCGCCGAGGAGCGGTTCGTTGGCATAATTGGAAATCGTGGGATTATCCACCACAGTCAGAAATTCCGGCAGGACGCGCCCCCCGAGCTTATCGGCAAAAGAAGCGGAACCGCGCTCCGAAAAGCGCCCGAACATAGCATCCATCTCTGGGCTGCCGGAGAGGGTCTTGCGCCGTCCAGCCAGCGCGGGGGCGAATTCGCTACTGAAAATCTCTGCTGCAGCACGCCCTTCAAAAAGCACGGGGCCAATGTAACGGTCGAGGAGAGGCGCATTGCGAAGGTTTTCGAGGCGAACGGTCATGTCCTGAATTCGCGCGGCGAGTTCGTCGCGTGCCGGCAGGGATGCCAGGGATCGCGCGTAGAAATCCACGGATTCATCGAGCAGCATACCATCCACAGCCTGGGTCGAGGCGCTGGCCGCAAGCGTGACCAGAGGCTCCATTTCCTCGTAAGAAGTACCTTCGCTATTCAGGTAAAGAGTTCTCGAAAAGCTGGCGCTCAGAGCCACCGAAGAATTGTATAGGTCCGGGACGTTGCTCAAGATTTTCGACAGGTCACGCACTAGCGATTCCGCGCCAGAGCGTTCGAATTTCTCTGCCGGCAAGATGTCGCTCGTCCGCGTGGGCTCTTCCTTGCTGAAGTCTGGCAGGTTCTCGGTGCGAGTGCGGTTCTGGAGTGCGGCGCGCTTGCCCGCCAGGTTCTCGAGGGCTTGCTTGTAAGCGGAGTCCGTGGCAAGCCAGATCAGACGACGGAATTCGAGATAGTTGTCGTCGAGCGGCAACTCGTTGAACCCGAGGAAACTGCGGTTGCGGGTAAAGGCAAATTCCGGACCCGCGAAAAAATTCGTATTGTCGAAGGCATAGTCGCCCACGCGCAGTTCAACGGTCAGCATGCGAGAGCGGTTTTCGCCGCTGGCCAGCAGGCTGCCGCTGCTGGCGGAAATTCTGACGTCTTGGACTTCACGGACTTGGTAAGAGATGAAGTAGGGCGGCTCCAGCTGGGCCAGACGCAAATCTTTCTTGGAGCGCAAGAGCTCGTCACGCATGGCGCGCGAAAGCGCGGTTTCCTGAGTAGCGGGCTGCTGGTTTGCTTCTGCCGAGGAATCTCCGGCGGATTGGGCGCGCAGCCCGGCATGGTTCTGGAAGGTAAGCAACGCACACAAAACGAGTCCCCGTCGAAGCCACCGTCTTCTTGGCGCATGCTTCATGGCTTGTCAGTCCCGGGCGGCGGCAAAATCGGCGGCCGCTCCTGCGACTTTTCCTTTTTCTGCGCTTCGATCTGAGAAATGAGAATGCCCGGCGAAGATGCCGAGACCGGCACCCAACCGGACTCCGCTCCGCAGACCCCGTTGAACACCTGCACGTTATCGTCTGCCGCTAGGATCTTACTGAAGACGGTAAGCGGGGTGCCAATCAAGTCAACGCCGCGCACCAATTCCTCCCGGCCATCAGGGTAGATGCGGTAGACCATCACCGGAAGGACGTTGAAGGCGTTGGGGATAAACCGCTGCGTCATGGTGAAGCCGCCTTCGATGTCCTCGAACAGCAGGCCGAAAGGCTTATTCTGTTGCTTTATCTGCTGAAGCAGCATTTCTTTTAGCGCGTCGCGGGGAACTGGCTGTGAGGTCGTAACCACCAGATTGGATTGGCGGGCTACGACGGCGAGCCCCGGCTGGCCGCGGCCGTGGCCGTTGGAGTGCTCAAAGCCGGTGATCGGCGAGCGCGACATGAGAAAGTTTTCGAACACCCCGTTCTTCACAACGTCCACGCGCCGGGCCTTCACTCCCTGATTGTCGTAGAGGTAGTAGCCGGCGAGCTGCGTTTTACCCAACTGGCGCTGCGTGGGATCAAAATAGACAGAGAAGGAATCGGGGAGAATCTTCTCGCCGATCTTCTTCTTGAAGGTTTGCGCCTCCTCCTCGTTCTTCTGCCTGTGCCCCTCGATCCGGTGGCCGAAAACTTCGTGGAAGAACACGCCGCTGGAGCGGCCGGAGAGTATCGCGGGTCCCGTGTAGGGGTCGGCCACGGGCGCCTTTTTCAAGGCGCCCAGGTCCGTGATCATTTTTTCGACGGATTTCAGCACCGTTGAATCGTCCGGCAAGCCATCGGGCGTGAAGGCGATGAAAGATTCGTAGCGCGGGAGCTCCATCCCGTCGTCGGCCTTGGTGTAGGCAGAGAGGATTAAACGATAGTAAGCTGAAGAGGTCTGCAATTCCGAACCGTCACTATTCACGTACCAGCGCGTTTCGTCCGAGACGCTCAGAGTGGCCTCACCATCATAGATGCCTTGTGTAGCGGCAAATGGAGCGGTGTATTTTCTAATCTTCTGCTCCCAAGCGGAGCGATCCACTTTTACCTCGACAGGTGCTTGGGAAAATTTCTCGGGTGGCTCTTTAGAAAAGTCGCCGGAAGCATCTTCGGGCGCGACCTTTACCTGGGAGTTGGCTTTCGCGCGGGTGTAGCGCTCGAGGGCCTGCTTGTACCTCTTATCGGTTTGATACCATAGGATCCGCCGAATGGCGGAGGGATTGTCTTCGAGCACCACCGGCGCGAACGAGAATCGGTCGGAAAAGTCAGAAAACTGGGCGCCGCCGCGAATCGGGTGAGTGTTGTCGAACGTGGGGTTGCCGACACGCAAATCGATGTCTAACAGGCGACTGCGGCTTTCCGTGCTGGAAAGAATTGTCCCGAAGGCGCCACGGACGGAGACGGATCGCGATTCGCTGATCTCATAGCTCAGGAAGTACGGCGGCATGGGCTGCGACTTCAGATTTTCCATGGAACGAAGAAGCTCCTGCCGCATAGCCAGGAGCAGGGGAGAACCCACCGACTGCGACAGTGCACCCACAGAGAAAATACCGGAGAGCAAGAGGACCGAAACGCCGAAAATGGGCTTGCGATTATTCACTGAACCACCCGGAGGGCACAACGCCACCCATTCTGAAAGGACGACATGGCTAACCGATGAAGTATACAAAGATCAAGTCTAACTGGCTAGCTTCGGTTGGTGCGGGCAAGGGACTCTTCACACAGTGAAGTGAGAGTGTCAACGACGCTGCAACCTGCTACCACTGCCCGGTAAGCCGCCTTACCGGACCTCTGCCGGCAAGGACTTCACATGGCTTTTCATCCGCCGGCTTGTTCCAGCCATTTGTTCAGGACACTTGCGAAGCACGCCGGCATTTCCCTGAAGGTCAGGCCCATCCCTTGCTTTGGCTCGAAATAGACCACGGTCGCATGGGTTTCCAGAAATTCCGTCTCGGTATAAATTTCCATCAGCACGTTTGTCCCTTGAGGAAATGGATTCATCATTTCCACGTAGCATCCGTGCAGGCTGAGATCGCTGACGCGTGTAGTCGTGCGCACACTTTCCTTTTCGTCAACGATGTCGGCCGTAGCAACGAACGGATGCCGGGGCGCTCGGCGTCTTTCGAGTCGCATCGGAATATACCTATCTGGGGGAGGGGTGTCGTGATGCTACCTCACTCTTTTGGCCTCATCAAGAGGGCGGTAGCACGTAAGGCTAACTCCTGAGTGGCCGGATTTCGGGGAATTTGGCGAAGCAGAGCTTCACCTATCCAATTAGTGGGTCAGGCGCCCAAGCGAGCGAAACGCGTTTGACGCGAACACACCTGACAGACCGTGTGCGCTCAAAAGCGTCTCACTTGCTCCATGAGCGCAGCCGCGGCAGCCATCGGCGGACGTTCCTGCAGTATTCTTCATACTGCGCACCGAACATCTTTCGCAGCGTCGGTTCTTCGTAGAGTTGCACAAACAAGGCTACTCCCACCACAACCAGCAGGGCCACCGCCAGCGCCGGCCAGTTCGCATGTCCAAAGACCACCCACAGACCCGCCCATCCCACAAAGAACCCAACATACATCGGGTTCCGCACATAGCGGTAGAATCCCACCACCACCAGCTTTTGCGGGGGAGCAATCGGCGCCGGCGTTCCGTGTCCCGTCCATCCGAAATCCCATACGCACCTTAACGCCACCGCAAAACCCAGCACTGACGGCACGGCCGCAATCCAGCGCCAGCGCGACACGCCAAACGTGTCAACATGAAAGCCCAGCCAGGACGGCAGCAACCAGAACCACAGCGCAAAGAATGCCGAGCCCACAGCCAGCGAGGCGAGTGCTGTCGGCCAATGCGCGCCACGATGTGAACCTTCTCCGGTTTCCGTTTGTCCGTTCCTCATAAACGCCTCCGTCCGCACTGAAGTATGTGCCCATGGCACAGTCGCCGTTGAGTTCCGTGCGGGGCTTCTGATAGGTAGTACTGACGGCCGTGGCAGTAAGTTACATTTTTTCTCCCGCGGCGGCCGGTGAAGTGACAATGCTAACGAACTTTGGTTTGTAAGTTCCAGCGTCCACGGTTATCTGGGTGGGCGCGATGGGTTCTATGCCCGGTCAACCGCCTTCCCGGTGATTTTGCCTCAGCGCCTCTGTCTGTGTTGTAATGCTCCTGTAACAATGACCGACTACGCTCAAAACACCGCATCGCTGCAACTTAGTCAGCCCATGGAAATACAGGACACTACTCCCAAGCCGGTTCGCGCAGACGCTTCCAAGACCACGCTGCCGCAGCCCGGCCGCCCTGTGCCCAGCCGCGCCTATCCCGGCGCGCTCATCGTAGTCGAGGGCACGGACGGTTCCGGCAAAAGTACGCAGCTCTATCTGCTGAAGCGTTGGCTGGAAATCGGCGGCTATCGCCTGCACTTCACGGAGTGGAATTCCTCGCCGCTGGTGAAATCGGCCACGCGCCGCGGCAAACAGAAGCGCCTGCTGACGCCAACGACCTTCTCCCTGCTGCATGCTTCCGATTTCGCCGACCGCTGCGAGCGCCAGATCATGCCGCTGCTCCAGGGCGATTACCTGGTGCTCGCCGACCGCTACATCTATACCGCGTTCGCACGCGATGCGGCCCGCGGCTGCGCGCAACGCTGGCTGCGCAATCTGTACCGCTTCGCGCCGGTTCCCGACATTACATTTTATTTTCGCGCGCCGCTCGACGTTGCCGTCCAGCGCATCCTTAGCGGCCGGCCCAAACTCAAATATTACGAGGCCGGGATGGACCTGGGTCTCTCCTACGAGCGTGCCGAGAGCTTCCGCCTGTTTCAGGCGCGCATCCTCGAGGAATACGACAAGATGGTGGACACGGATGATTTCGTGGTCCTCGACGGCACGTTGCCCGTGAACAAACTGCAAAAACAGATGCGCGACATCGTTGCCTCCAAGATCGATCTCAAGCGATTTGCGCCGCGTTCGCAGGAGCAGGAATAGGCATGGCCGACCAGGAAAAGGACAAACCGAATCCGCCGGCGCCCGCCGCCGACCCGGTAGCCCCTGCCGCGAAAGCGCCGGCATCTGACCAGGAAGACGCGCAGAACTTCTTCGGCGAGCCGCTGGTGGGTCTCGACCCCGGCGAATTGAACGGCACGCTCATCGTCATGGAAGGCATGGACGGCTCCGGGCGTTCCACGCAGATCGCCCTGCTGCAGGAATGGCTGGAATCGGAAGGTTTCGCGGTGCAAACCAGCGGGCTGCGTCGCTCCAATCTGGTGGGACGCGACATTGACCAATTGCTGGCGAAGAACGCCGTTACGCGCCTCACCCTCGCGCTGATGTACGCCACGGATTTCTTCGACCAGTTGGAGCACCGCATCGTGCCCGCACTGCGCTCCGGCACGGTGGTACTGGCTGACCGCTTCATCTTCACGCTGATCGCGCGCAGCGTGGTGCGCGGCATCAATCGCGATTACCTCACGGGTCTTTACGCCATGGCTTTGCGCCCGCACCTTACCTTCTGGCTCAACGTGCACCCGGAAACCGCTTTTGCGCGCGAGTTCAAGAAAGCCCAGGCCATCAGCTATTGGGAAGCCGGGCGCGACATGTCACTTTCGCATGACCTCTACTGGTCCTTTGTGCGTTACCAGGCCATGATCAAGCGTGAATTCGAGGTTATGGCCAAGAAAAACTCGTTCATCGAGCTTGATGGCGAATCCAGTGTATCCGCCGTCAACAAGCAACTGCGCCAGCACATCGGCGAGCATCTCGGCATCCGTTCCACCAAATACACTCCCTCTTCGGCCCTCGCGCATCTCTGGCGTTAAAGACGATCATGGCTGAGCCGGTCCACATCGCCGCCATCGACGCCGGCTCCAACGCGGTCCGCCTCTCCGTGGCGCGCGCCCATTCCGCCCTGGACATCGAGCCCCTGACCACGGAGCGCTATCCCCTGCGGCTGGGCGAAGGCGTGTTCGTGCGCCACCGCTTTAGTGAAGAGCTATTGAATAAGGGCATTAAGGCCTTCCGCCACCTTCGCGAAATCATGGACGACTTTGGCGTGACCAAGTATCGCGCCGTTGCCACCAGCGCCACCCGTGAAGCGCAAAACCAGCACACCTTCGTTCATCGCGTCAAGCGAACCACCGGCATTCGCCTGGAAGTGGTCAGCGCCAAGGAAGAATCGCGCCTCGGCCGCGTCGCCGCCCTGGCGGCCATGGGGCCCGGCGCGCAGCCGCGCTGCATCGTGGATCTTGGCGGCGGCAGCCTGGAACTCAGCATCCTTCGCGATCACAGCGTCGTCCAGGGCGTACAGCTTCCCATTGGCACCGTGCGGCTGATGAGCACGCTCGACATTCCCGGCGTAATTCATCCGGTGCAAGCCGAACAGGTCCGCCGTTATGTGCGCGCGCTGCTGGAATCGCATTTGCCGAACCGCTTGAATCTGGCCGACGAAATCGCAGTCGCGCTCGGCGGAAACGCCGAGACGCTGGCGAATGTGGCGCCGGGCCCGCGCCAGGATGGACTCCCCTCAATCGAAGTTGCGCTCCTACGCGAACGCCTGCCGGACATTCTGCAGCGCGACCTCCGCGACCGCATGAAAGCCTATGGCGTGCGCCGCGACCGCGCCGACGTCATGGCCATTGCCGCCATCATTTTTCTGACCGTTGCGCGCTACCTCAATGTCCGACGCTTCATGATCCCCAGCGTCGGCATTCGCGAAGGCCTGCTGCAGGAAACCGCCCAGGAAGCGTTCTCGCGCAAGGAGCCGCATCGTTACAACGCGGAAGCCCGCCGTATGCTGCTCTCCACGCGGAATTTCGGCCGCCGCCTGGAGTACGACCAGCAGCACGCCGAACACGTGCGTGAACTCAGCCTCATGCTGTTCGATCAGCTTCAGGCAGTACACCACCTTCCGCAGCAAGCGCGCGTGCAACTCGAATCCGGCGCGCTCTTGCATGATGTGGGGCATCGCGTCAGCCATCGCGGCCACCACAAGCACGGTGAATACCTGGCGTTGAATGGCGACATTCCGGGCTTGGAGGGCCGCGACCGCAGCATGGTGGGCGCGCTCGTGCGCTATCACAACCGCAAGTCGGAGCCGGCCAGCCACCATCCCTCCTATTCCGCGCTCAACAACAACGACAAGCGCATCGCGCGGCGCCTCGCCGCCATTCTGCGCATCGCCGAAGGGCTGGACCACTCGCATCGCCAGCGCGTTGAAAATATTCGCACCTCGTTCCAACGCGGCGGCGTCACTTTGCAAGTCCACGCCCGCGGCGACGCCACCGAAGACCTGCGCGACGCGCAACGCAGCGCCGACCTCTTTGAAAAAGAATTCCACGTCCAAGTCTATTTCCGCCGGCCACAATCCGTCTGACCGCCATCTGCGTCCGCCTTGCGCATTCGCTTCCGCTATTGAGTTGAACGCCTCTGAGGCAATTCAAGGGTTCCGACCCGTTCGAGGCGGTACTTCTCTCCCTCTGGATGGGAAAGCAAAAACACAAGCCTCTCAATTTTTGGATCATCTGGCAAAAAGATAATGAATGTCGATCTGGGAAAAACGACATCTTCTCCGGGGCTCTGTTTCCCCCTGACCAAACGTTCGGCAAACAGGACAGGGGAGCCTGGGCCCACAGTCAATCCCCGGATCTCGCCATTACTGGTTACCGCAGCGGTGACAAGAGTCATTTCGCTCAGTGTAAGCGTACTGACTCGTGCGTTGCCGGGGGCGTTCTGCTTTCGCTCCAAAATGGAGAAATTGGGGGCGAGAGACCCTTCTGCTACCCGCTTTTTCGGCACTGGCGTCTCAGCGCCCGGAATCAGGTTCCACTCAATCTTCAACTCCTGATGGGTAGACGAACTTGCTTGGTACTTCATTACGTCGAGGACACTCGGCATATAGGAGGGAAAGTGCAACCCGGCTCGCTGCAAATAGTCAGCCTGTAGCTCAAATACGGGCGGCTCAGGCATGGTTTGAGCTGGCACCAGAGTCATCCACGGTGGAGCGATAAAGAACAATACAGTCCCAAGCATGGCCCAGCAAATTTTTGAAATAGCACTCATTTCAAAACCTCGCGCTGAGTATCTTTCTTTCCCGCTGGCAGATCAACTGGGGGTGGAGCGACCTTTGACGCCTAGCGAGACGTGGGTGCAGCACTCTTCACGTTTTCAGTGAAGGGTGCTGGCTTTGGCCATTCCACCAACCACGACGCGAAGTGATCTTGCTTTACTCAAAACTGAAAACTGATAACTGACAACTGATAACTTACAGCCCCTTCCCCCTTACTCATAGACACCATCCGGCCCATTGTTACATCCCATATATAATGCCTTTTGTAAGATGAACGTCGGGAGGTGATCCCCGCATGCAGTTGTATATCGTTCGCCACGGCATCGCCATCGACCGCGAGGACCCTCAGTGCCCGCCCGACCCGGAGCGTTTTCTGACTGACGAGGGCATCGAGAAAACAAAGCAGGTGGCCAAAGGCGTCGCGGAGATTGGTGCGCTCCCGGACCTAATGCTTTCCAGCCCCTATCTGCGCGCGGTGCAGACCGCGGAGATTTTTGCCAGCGCCCTGGAACATAACAAACAAAAAATACGCAAAACCGATCTGCTGCTCCCTGGAGCGGACCCCATGCAGCTCTTTCGAGAACTGGCCAGGGAAAAGCAGGCTTCCGCCGTGTTTATCTTTGGCCACGCGCCGCATCTCGACGACCTGATCGCCACGGCGATCGGCTCGAAGCATCACGTCACCGCGCTGAAGAAGGCGGGTGTGGCGCTGGTGGAATTGCGGCGGATGGTTCCGCCGAGCGGGGAACTCGTCTGGCTGGCCACGCCAAAGTTGCTGCGCAAAGCAGGGAAGTAGCGCTGGATCCATTTCTTTCAACCCAGATTTTGAAGGTGGAGGAGGGATTCCTCTGCTCCGGGACGGCCAAAAGCGCCGTCCCTCCGGTCCCTTCGACTTCGCTCAGGGCAGGCGAAATGACAGATTTTAGGCATGGATCGTGGTTGATCCAGTCCGGATTTCAGGTTTAGTCAGATGCGGCGGCGGCGGACGCCGGGGGCTCTTCGTTTCGGGGAATTTCCACAACACGCGCGTGAACGGTGGCGCTTTGCACGATCAGCGGCCGCTCTAAAACTCGCTCCAGCAGATACTTTCCCGCCGCCAGCCGCGCCGCTGCCTCCTCTGATTCCTGCAATCCCGGTGCGCGCACGATCAGCGCATCCACCGATTTTTCCACGCGCAAGCCAACCGGCGTTTCGCAACCGCACTTGCGCAAAGCCCGCGCCAGGCGCAACACGCCCGCCATTGCGCAGATCGCCTGCTGCTCCGCCTCGGCGAGCCGCGCAAAGGCTTTATGCTGCGTGTCTGGTTGCTCGCCGCGATGGTAGCGCACCACGTTGATCAGCAGGGCCCATTCCTCGCCGCTCCAGCCCGCCGGCACCGGCAGATCGCGCAGAAAATCGCGCGCCGCTTTTTGCGGTGCGTCGGAGTCCAGACCTGCGCCGATGCCGTGCAGGCGCGCCGCTGCGCGCAGCACCTTGCGCAGAGAGCTTTCGGCGAAAATGGGCGCGGCTTCCGCCCGCTTCAAACCGTCATAGAGCCGCATCGCCAGCCGCGAAACCTTGCCCGTTCGCCGGATATTGACGTCCAGCGCCCGCGCCGTCGCGCGCAGCCGGGCCAACGCCGCCGCTTCCAGCGTCTCGCCATGCGGCAAGCCCGCGCGCCACTCGTGCCACAGGCTAGTTTTACCCAGGGTCAGTTGGCGGTAAGTTTCGATGCGTTCGTGGCGTTCGCTGGCAATGCGTTCGGCCCAGCGGGTGCGCGTTTCCTCTGATTCTTCCGCGGCGGCATGCACAATCGTGTCCGCCAGCACGTCCAGGTCGTGCACTTCCCCGAGCAAATCCTGCACGCGTTTGAGCTGATCGCCCCACAGCTCGTATTTTTCCGGCAGCAAGCTCTCCACGGTGTAGCGGAAGCGCTTCACGCCAATGCGCAGTTCGTGCCAGGGCCGCGCCTTTTCTGCTCGCAGCGCTCGGGTGTGCAGTTCCTTTGCCGCCTCCAGCCGCTCCAGCGCCAGGCATTGCGCCGCCAGGCCGTCCGGAGGAACAACGCGCGCCCGCCGTTGCAGCCCGGTCTCCAGTTTCTTCCAAGCCTTCGCGTCGAATTTCCCGGCCACCCACATGGCCGATTCCCGCAGCTCGCTTTCCTGCTTCTCAAAGATCGCCAGCAGTTGCAGACGCACGGGATCGCTTTCCGGGCCCAGTTTCTTCGTCCAGTCTTCTAGGACCTGGACATCCCGCAAATCGCCCAGTTGGCCGAACAGCTTCCGCCCCAACTTACGCATCTCTCGCCACGACCGGTCGGGGTCCACCTCTTCCATCACGGCCGCCACCGAGCGGCACCGCCGCAGCGCCACGCGCAAGTCATGCACCGCGTCCGGATCAGGCGACGTGCGCACGTTTTCCAGTTCCTTCAGGGCGCGTTCCATCCAATAGCTCAAGCCCCGGTGCTCGGAACTCGAGCCCGCGATCGTGTTTGCGGTGCCCATATTTTCCCAACCTGGCCCAAACCGCGGTGGCCCGCGGCCCCTGGGGTCAGGTCCTATAGACTAGCTCTCTGCCGCAGCCGCGTCCAGTGGAGGGTACTGGGCCAAAGCTCCGGCAACATCCGGGCCAGCACAAAGAACATCGCGACGCACGCGGCGGCCGAAATCAGGAAAACGCGCCCCGGATCGGGATGCCCCAGGCGTAACATCGCGTACTGCGCCAGCGGTTGCAGGGCAATGCCCCCGAAGGAGAGCAGGTTGGCTGCGCCGATGACGCGGCCCTTCACCTCTGGCCGCGGGCGGTTCTGGATTAGCGCGTTTACCGGCACTACAAAGAATCCCGCGCACACCCCCAGTGCGGCCAGCAGCCCCATCACCATCTGGTAGGTCAATCCCGGGGTGGAAAGCGCTGCCGTCATCAATACGATTCCCGTCAGGCCAGGAAGAATCATGCCCATCTCGATTTTCCGGCCCGAGGCGTAGCCCGCCAGGAAGCTGCCCACGCCGATGCCCAGGCTCAAGGCCGCCAGCAGGTAGCTGCTGTGCACCTCGTCCACATGCAGGATGTCCGTGGCATAGAGCACGATATTCAGCAGCAGCAGCGCGCCGAGAAACCAGAAGAACGTGTTGGCGATGACCGCGACCCACAACACCGCGTCTTTCCGCATGCGCGCAATTTCGTCGAAAAGTTCCTTGGCCCAATTCCAACGGAATGAGCGTTGCGGGTCCGCGGCCCGCAGGCGCGTGATGCCCAGGCTGGTAAGCAGCCCGACAAGCGACAGTCCCATCAGCAGGAAGCCCGACCACTCCTGCCGACCCTTAAAATTGTGTGCCAGGAAACCGCCCGCCAACGTCCCGCCAATCGCCGCCAGCAGCGTGGTGAGTTCGATTACGCCGTTGCCCCAGCTCAGCTTGCTGGTCGGCAGCAATTCCGGCAGGAGCCCGTATTTCGAGGGGCCGAAGATGGATCCTTGCAGGCAAACGAAAAACAACGCCACGGCGGCGAGCCCCAGGCGGTTCTGCCAGAGAGCATAGGTTGCGGCGCCCATGGTGAGCAGTTCCAGCAGCTTCGTCCAGATGGTGACGCGGCGCTTGCTGAAGCGGTCCGCGAAGTAGCCGCCGGGAATGGAAAAGACGAGGAAGGGAACCGCGAACAGCAGCGGCACCACCAGCACAAAGAGGAAATCGCGCTGCTCGCGGGAGATGCTGGACTCCAATACCAGAAAACTAACCAGCCACTTCAAGGCGTTGTCGCTGAACGCCCCTTGGAATTGGGTGGCAATCAGCGCCCAAAATCCAAGCAGCCCCGCGCGGGGATCTTCCACCGCCACCAGCCTGTCCGTCGCGCTCTCTGCCGCATCCATGAATTTTCGCAGTCTATCTTGTCAAACAGCCAGCGGCAAGTCTCCGGCCTCCTTTGGAGTGCGGCGGCTCGCCGCCGCTTTTCTGTTTGCTGCTTCATCGCCAGACTGTTTTCATTTGCGCGAAAGGTGCCCCAGGCACGCAGTCTGTGCCTGGGTCTTGGGTTTGGGTGCCCCAGGTTCGATTTTCTACCTGGCTCCTGGGTTTGCCTTTTCAGGTTCTGTCATCCCGCTTTCGCAGCGCGATTTGTGCGCCCCGCGCGCTTCGCCGGGGTGGAGCGATCTCTCTTGGGCTTATTCCCCTCACGCCAACCCGAAATGTACTTGAGGGTGCCCCACCCTTGGTTTGTAAGGGTGGGCTCTGACGCTCGATCGCCACGCAACTTCTTCTCTTCGTTCTTGGGTTTGTCTTTTCCGAAAACTGATAACTGATAACTGATAACTGAAAACTGATGACTCTCCTAGTCGTGGGCTCTGACGATCTAGCGCCACAAACTCTCTTCTCTTCCGCTCTTGAACTCTTCCACTCTCGTACTCTTTCACCTTTTTCGCCGTCTCATTGTCCCACTCCGCTCCTTTACCCCACACCCCGCTCATGCTATTTTCAGTACAGTTCTCCCGGAGTGGCGGAACTGGCAGACGCAGCAGACTCAAAATCTGCCGGGGATCACTCCCCGTGTGGGTTCGACTCCCTCCTCCGGGACCACCCAAACCCCAATGTTTATGCGGCTATTTGAAGGTCAATTTTCCCGTGTGACCTAGATGTGCCCGTCCTACCAGGTGCGGCGGACTCCTGCCCCGGCATGGGAACGAGGGCGACCAGGGAGACGAGTAGCGCGGGCACTAACTATCTTTATTAAACCCGAGTTCCTCCCGAATTGCGGTAAGAACCTCTTCCCTTTTAGTCGTGAACTCCTTCATCGATTTCATGAATGCGTCTGGATTGCCATCCCTGAAGGCCACCACAATCCGCCTGCAAAACACTCCAAATTCGAGCGTGACCACTTTTAGTTTCTTGCTGCAAAGCATAATCACGAGCAAAGTCGAAGTGTCCAACTCGGTCGCAGCCTGAGCCCAGGACCGAGTCCTCTCCAGGCGCTCCTCGGCATGAGACGGATCACCCTTGCTGATGGCTTCCCCATGTACCTGATAGAACGCATGGAGGGCCGTCAGCTTATCTGACAGGTCACCGATTGTCTTCACTACTTCAAACAGCACGTCTCTTTTCAATTCCCATTGCTTTTGTCGGTCCCAGACTTCAGTTGATATCTTCGCCTCGATCTCTTTGGCCGTCTTAGTGACAGCCGCCACCTGGTCAGTGAGCAATTTGATGTCCTCGTGAGTAGCCAGGTTCTCAGCCTTCTTCTTCATGTAGCTACTGAGCATTGCATAATATAGTTACATTGGAAAAAGGTCGGCCTGCTGCCAGAAGGCCATGATCAGAGTGGGGCGGCGACGCATACGTTTCAGGGCGCGGATGGCGTGCAGGCTCAG